>NZ_CP119147.1:0-642916 GCF_029167645.1 Streptomyces sp. AM 2-1-1
CCCGCGGAGCGGGTACCTCGGCGCTGGCGCGCCGAGGAGCGGGAATTCGCTGCGCGAATTCTAAAAGGCGCTGCGCGCCTTTTGATAAACCGCTGCGCGGTTTATGAAGAATTCCCGCATGCGGGAATTCGGATTACCGCTGCGCGGTAATCGAGGGCGCCTCTCCGCTGCGCTGTGAGGCGGGGCGTCCGCTGCGCTCCCGCCCGACCGGCTTCGCCGGGCTGGCTACGGCACGGGGTGGCGGTGCATCAACTGTGCCTGCGGGTAGGATCCCGAATCGGTGAGTATTACCTACCGGGGCCGGCTCCGGGGTCCGGTACCACGAGGAGGTCGGGGCCGAGGGCTGGAAAGTCTCGTCCTGACGGGAAGTCAGGCCAGGGCCACGCTCGCACTCGGGAAGGGGTGTGATGCGCACTGCTCCCGCAATGTAGCACACTGATTGGCCACGGTGGGGCCGGAACAGGCCAATCGTCAGTCTATGTGATGCATCGTGCTGCATCAGATTCGTGCATCTCGTGATGCACGGGTAGCATCACGAGGGAACGGCTACCCCATTCCCCCGGATTTGGAGCGTCTCGTCATGACTGGTGGAATTCCGCTCTATCCGCATCAGGCGGAAGCGGTGGACGCTATCGTTGCCGGGCTGGGAATTCGGCCCGGGCAGCAGATTCCGAAGAATGGGCTGCGCGGTCAGGTGCACGCGGCGTGCGGCACGGGAAAGACGTTCATTGCCGCCGGCGCGGCGCAGCGTATTTCTCCGCATGGGCGGGTTCTGGTTCTTCTTCCGACGCTGGAGTTGCTTGCGCAGACGGTGCGGGAGTGGCGGTCTTTCGGGCGTTCGGGCTCGATGGTGGCGGTGTGCTCGATGGATGACGATCCGCGTCTGTACGACTTGCGGGTGCCGTCGACGACGAATCCCCAGCAGTTGGCGTTGTACTACGGCAGCGGGCCGGTGACGGTGTTCGCGACGTACGCGTCCCTGCCAGTTCTGGTGGAGGCTCACGAGGGCGCGTACGGGTTGCCGATGGACGTGTGGGACCTGGTCTGTGTGGACGAGGCGCACCGGACCAGTGGGTCGCTGGGTAAGGCGTGGGCGGTCGTCCACGACCAGGAGCAGCTTCCGGCGATGCGCCGGCTGTATCTGACGGCGACGCCGCGGATCTGGATGGAGCGGCCGCGTCCGCGCTGGCGGTCGGAGTTTCCGAAGGAGAGCGGGGCGGCGGGTCGCCGGGCGCCGGTGGACCGGTTGCCGAAGGAGATGGCCTGCTCGATGTCGGACGAGCGGATCTTTGGGCCGGTTCTGTGGGTCCTGGATCTGTCGGACGCGATCGGGCGGGGGCTTTTGGCGCGGTATCAGATTGTGGTGGTGGAGCTGCGGGATGAGCGGCTGACGCTGGAGAAGCTGTACGGCGAGGAGCGGTTCGAGGAGCACGTACGGGGCGAGCGGCTCGCCGTGCTCCAGGCGGCGCTGCTGGAGACGATGGCAGAGCACGGGCTTCAGCGGTGCATCACCTTCCACCACCGGACGGTCGAGGCGAACGCGTTCTCCGCCGGGCTGGGGCGGGTGGCGGCCCGGCTGCATGTGGCTGACCCGGACCGGCATCCGGCGGAGGTGTGGTCGGGGTGGCTGTCGGGCGAGCACGAGCCGGAGACGCGGGTCCGGGATCTCCACCGGTTCGGGGGACGGGCGGGACGGGCGGTGATGTCGAATTGCCGGGTTCTCGGCGAGGGTGTCGACTGCCCGAGTGTGGACTCCGTCGCTCTTATCGACCCGAAGGGGTCGGCGGTCGATATCGTCCAGGCTATTGGCCGGGCGCTTCGACAAAAGCCCGGTCAGGATAAAATGGCGACGCTGATCGTGCCGGTATTTCTCGGTCCGGATGAAACTCCGGAAGACATGCCGTATTCGGCGTCGTATCGGCCTTTGTTGAAGGTTCTTTCCGGGTTGCGTGCGCATGATGAGCGTGCGGTGGAAATGCTTGCTGCTCCGCAGGAGGACCTGCATCGGACGAAGCCGGTGTCGTCGTGGCTCGGTGAGGCACCGGAGGGTGACGACGCGGAGGAGCAGCGGTTGCTGCTGCGGTTCGGGGTGCACCGGGATCCGGCGTTGGTGGCCAGGATGGTGGAGTACAACCTGATCGAGCCGGAGCACGCGAACTGGCGGGCGGGGCACCGGGCGGCGGTCGCGTACCGGGAGCGGGAGGGGGACCTCGCGGTTCCGTACGGTCATGTCGAGGGCGGGAGCGGAGAGTTCGGCTCCGGTGAGGGTGGGAACGGCGAGTTCGGCATCGGGGAGGGCGGGGGCGGGGGCGGGTTTCCGCTGGGGCGGTGGCTGTCCGATCAGCGGA
This sequence comes from Streptomyces sp. AM 2-1-1, assembly GCF_029167645.1. Taxonomy (NCBI): domain Bacteria; kingdom Bacillati; phylum Actinomycetota; class Actinomycetes; order Kitasatosporales; family Streptomycetaceae; genus Streptomyces; species Streptomyces sp. AM 2-1-1. The sequence continues at coordinate 2,349 of NZ_CP119147.1, forward strand.
GGGCGATGCGGGCCGGGACGATGCTGCCCGGGCGGGCGGAGGATCTGGAGGCGCTCGGCGTCGTGTGGGACCCGGTGGACGCGGCGTGGGAGGAGAACCTCGGCGCGGCGAAGGCCTACTTCGCGGCGTACGGGACACTGGCCGCACCGGTCACCGCGATGATCATGGACCGGCCCATCGGGCAGTGGCTGGCCAACGCGCGGAAGAAGAACGGGCTCGGGAAGGACCCGGGGCGGGCGTCGCGGCGTGCGGCGGTGCTGGCGGCGATCGACCCGGACTGGGCGCCGGACTGGCCCGTCGACTGGCAGCGGCACTACGCCGCCCTGAAGGGCATCGTGGCGTCGGGGAGCATGGTCGGGGACGTGGAGCCCGGGGCGATGGTGAACGGGCTGGACGTGGGCCGGTGGCTCGGCGTTCAGCGGAACGGGTGGGAGGCCTTGCCCGGAGGGCAGCGCGAGCGCCTGGTCGAGCTCGGCGTCCGGCCGCCGGAGCCGGCCGCCGCGGTTCCGGCGCGGCCGCGGCGGGCGTTGGGTGGTGCGCGGGCCGGGGCGTTCGAGCGGGGCCTGGCCGCGCTGGCCCAGTACGCCGAGCGGGAGTCCACGGTGGTGGTGGCGAGGTCTTGGTCCGAGGAGTTGCCGGACGGGACGTCGGTGCGGCTGGGGGTGTGGCTGTCGAACGTGAAGAGCCGACGGGCGACGCTCACGGTTGAGCAGCTTCAGCGGCTGGCCATTCTGGGGCTGGAGTGGGCGAAGGCCGCATGAATGGGCGAGGTCGCTGAGGGGCGGGTCCGTGCGGCGGTCACCGTCCATGCTTGTCGGCGGGCGTGGGCGGAGTCAAGGCGGTGTTCACCGCGGTGCTGGGCGACTCGGCGGTACAGCGGATCGGAGCCTTGGTCGAGGAAGAGGAGGAGGAGTGCCGGGGTGGAGCTGACGAGTTTCAAGCACCAGCCTTCGGCAAGGTCTCTGCATCGGGCCGCACCGCAACAGGAATCCATTACCGCCTGCAGTCCGCCCATAGAAAGCAACACAGCAGCGCCCGTCCCCCCACCACAGCCCTGACCAGCGACAGGACAACCCACGCTGTAACGACCGGCAACCAGCTGATCTACACCATCACTATCAGCACCAAATCGACATTTCTGTCCCCATTCGAATCCCTAACCGCAGCAAGCTGAACAGCAGAAACCCGATCAATACCGCACTGACATCACGATGCGAACTTCCATCGACAAAAACCCGCAGATCATCACACGTGCTTGTGAGGCAGGGCGCCTGCGGTTTCCGAGCTGGGAAGCCCCTGAGAGGAGCTCAGGGGTGGATGTCGGACATGCTCGATGTCGGTGTACTCGACGAGGAGACCGGCGGCCCGGGGGCCGCAGTCCTTGAATTACCGCTTCTAGAGGATCTCGGCGATGACGGCCTGGAGCTGCGCGTCGGAAGCGCCGGCGACCTGGGCGGTGAAGAGGTGAGCCGCGTACTAGATGCCTGTTTCTGAACACAAGGTCGTCTGCCGTGCAACCGAACTTTTCACGGGCAGAAAAAATACGCCAAATTATGGCTTGAATCGTTCGGGGTGACCATATCTACAGCCCCGCTAATTCTGTTGCGGCATTCCCGAAAAATCTTCATATTTCCACCCTAGAGAACCATAAAGAAACCCGTGTCAGTTACACTTATATCGGACTTAGCGGGCACCCCATCAAACCCTGACCGCGTGCAGGGTTGCCTCCAAATGCCTTTACAGAAGCGTCCCAACTATGAAAGATGATCACACCGTCCACACTAAGTTGTCAGTCGATAAAAAATCGCACTGCAATCTCGAAGGAGTTTTTTATGAAGAAGCCCGGAAAATTCGCCCTCGCTGCCGTATCGCTGGCCACCGCTGCTGGCGCCCTTGCGGTCGCCGCCCCGGCCCACGCCACCGCGGCCCCGCAGGTACACGTCTACTCCGTGGCGAATGGCGACACGCCCCCCGATGTGCTCACCCTCCCGAACGGCGACAAGCCGACCGAGTGGGGAGCGGTTTCGTTCCAGGAGGGCTCCGGCCCGCTGACGAGGGCTTCCGTCGGTGGCGGCACTTGGAACTACGGAACTTCGGCCGCCGCGACGGGGAAGCACTGCTACTCCAACTACATTCACCCCAGCGTGAAGCACTCGGCCAGCGTCGCCATGGCGCAGCTCACCGACAAGGACATCCAGAACGCGGATGTCTGGGCCAAGGCTGTCGTCACGGCCGGCGTCGCCTACACCTGCAACGCGTACTGGGGCAAGTACTAAAGAATCGGCCTAGCCTTCTTGGCTGAAGTCTGGCCTCCAGTGACCGAAGACCTAACTTTCACCCAATTATGAGCAATAGTTAGGTTTTCGGTCACTGGGGAACCCCACGACATCCCGGGTGGTGCAGTAGGGTGAAGCCTGAACATCCCTCCCCCGCAAAGAGGTTGTACGCGTGCGCTCATCACTTTCGACTGTCACACTCCCGCTTGCGGTTGGGTTGTTCGTTGGGGTGGCTGGGCCACTCTTGGAATCGATGGACGGACAGCTGAGTCATGCTGTGAGCGTCACTTTAGTCGCTGGCTGGATGTACAGCCTATTGGCGTTCTTTGCGGGACTGATGGCTAAATCCATGAAGCAATCTGGCGTTATGGGTTTCGCGTCACTATTCGTCACCGTACTTGCCTACTACGTAACAAAGGCGATTCAAGGCGATTTCGTGGCGCCAGATTTTAGTGATCCAACTGGAAAGGCCACTCATTTTGCGTGGCAGGATTTCCTTTCTATGCTCGTATTGTGGTGGGCCTTCGCTCTTCTTTTTGGCTCTCTTTGCGGATTCGCTGGCTATTACTCGCGTAAGGCTTACCACCTGGGCCTCCGCCTGGCCTGTCAACTCGTAGTCCCAGTGGTAATTGTTTGTGAGACCACTATGCGGTTGTCTGTAGAAGCCAGCAGGCAGGACGCTTTGGTCGGTAATACTTGGGACATCACCCGCATGCTGGCCGTAGCTGCAATTGTGGCCCTAGCGGGTGGAACAGCCTTCAGTGCCCGTCGCCGACGTGCTTGCTGACGCCTCTAACACCCCTACCTGATCGACCATCACTGCCACCAGCCCACTGAAATGAAGCCGACACATCGCACTGGGTGACCCGGAGGTGCGGCGGATCGGGGCCTTTATCTTCCTGGCGTGCACGACTGTGGCGCCTCCCACACGGGAGGCGCCACAGTCGTTCTGCCCCGTCACCGGAGGCATCACGTCATGCTGCCCGCAGTACTTCCTAGATGCGCAGCGGGTAACCGGGGCGAGCGTCTCCTTCTTGGCCTTGCGGGCCATGTCCCCCTGGGCCCTGACCCACTGGCTGACATCCCTCCGCTGCAGTACCTGCGGCAGCTGGCCGGAGGGCCGGACCGATGTGTGCTCGGCGCGCTCCGCAGCGGGCCGGGAGAGAGGCCGCCGCAGCGGCGTACGCGTTCCCCGACGCCGTGTCACCGCCTCCACCGCCCACCTCCCAGTAGCCAGCCCCAGGGGAACAAGGGGAAGTCCGCGGCGGGGGCGCCACCGGCAGGTCGCGCCTCTGGTCGCGCTTCTCGTCGTACTCTGATCGCTCCCCTGGTCGCACCGGCCGGGCAGCCGCGGACCTGGTAAACACCAGGTCAGACCGCGTTTTCCGGGGCGCGGCGGCCGGCGACTACTTGCCTGGGGAGCCCGGCCGGCACTGGGCGAGTGCCTTCCGGCCTGTTGCCGGTCCGCTGGCGCGGGCCGGGCGGGCTGTGAGGGCTACGGCTGTGCTTGCGGCTGTCGGTGGCGTGCGGACCGATTGGCTGCGCGCCGCGGGCAGCGCTCCCCGGGCCCGGAAAGGGCTGCTGCGCGACCACCAGCTCGCTCCTCCGGGTGCCGGGCCGGCCGCCCGGGGCACCGTCACCCAGCACCGCCCAGCCCCGCCCGGCCACCGCCACCCGGTTCGGAGTGACCGCCACCCGCCACCCCGGGAGGCGGGTAGCCGAGCGGTCCCGGGTGGCGGTCCTGAACTGCACACACGCTGAAAACCCGCCCATGGTGGATTTCACGGCCGAACCCCGTTCCCTGGCGCATCCCCCGACATCCGTCCAGACATCCGCTGGGAAACCCACGGCCGGGCCCGGAGCAGGCCGAGGGCGTAGGAGCGGCGCCGGGGGCTGCTGTCCCAACCGTCCAGCACCTCAGCAGCCGCGCGGCCGCCGGCCGCCTGCGCCCTTGAGGACCCCCACCCGAAACCAAACATCCCGGCACACCAGAGGCGAACCAGAGGGAAACGGACCCCGTGGCCTCCCAGCTACCGCGCTGACCCTCTCACGATGCCGAACCGCCACCGAAGAAACCCGCAGGTCATCACTGATCGGCCAGGGGCTGCCACAGGTGCTGCCGCACCGACACCAGGGGCGGGGGCCGAGGGGGTCCGGTCCAGGTCAGCACCCATGGCAGCAACCCTGCGGGAGCACCTGCGGCAGCACCTGTGGCACCAGCTGCGGCAGGGGCGCGGGCGGTCCGCCAGGGGCCCGCGCGTGCTCGTGCACGGGTGCACGCCGAACGCGCAGGAGGGACTCCGCCGGTCTCCGGTCGGCCCACCTCCTCGAACGGCCGGGCGACCCAGTCGACGGACACCCCGGGAGCGCCGTACGCCGATCCGACGGGCCAAACAGCGCCACGGAAAGTAGCGGCGAAGCGAGGTTTTGCAGCAGCGGATCCCTTGAGCTGTCCCTGAGGGGCAGGGGGTCGAGGGGTTTCGTGCTCGTCTCGCCGCTGCCGTGCGTGACGGGCTGCTGAAGGCCGCGCCACCGGGATGGCCCGCGAGGGGCCGTCCGGTGCGCTTCCCCTGGCGCCTCAACGGCACGGCCACGACGGGGAAACGTCCACGTCACCGGCCTGGTCGAGGGTGGGGCCATGCCGACTACTTCTCCTACGGGGTGTCCGCTCCCTCCGCAACCTCGAAGGCGTCCGGGGGCGGGGCGTCGGCCGGCTCGACGGGCCGCTGCGCTTGGTGGTGCTCAACCAATCCGGGCCGGAGCTACTGCCGGGGCAGTCGTCGCCCTCCGTCGTCGTCGACCCCACGAACCTGCACACGTTCAGCCACGTGATCATTCTGATCGCCCAGTTCCAGACCACGGCAGGCCGCAGACCTGGCTGCTGACGAACTGCAAGGGGGAAAGGCAAATGGAGATCATGGATGCTGGACTCGCCGCACTGCTCGGCGCCACCGTAGGATCCCTCGCCACCATCGGCGCGGCGATGGTGAACGGGCGCGCGACCGCACGCTCGCAGTTCGGCCAGTGGCGCAGGCAGCACCGCAGGGACGCCTACGCGAACTACCTCGGTGCTCTTCACGCAATCGGGACATCGCCATGGACGCCGTGTTGGGCGCACTCCAGCCGGAGATTCCCGACCTGCGGGATGGACGAGAAGGTCCACCATTTCGTCGCACTGGCTCGGCAGGTCCACCGTGCCGTTGAAGTCGTCATCCTTGAAGGTCCGCTCTTCGATAGGGGAAGAAGCCGATCGTGTGGCTCACGCATCCGGCGACCTCTCCAACGTGATGCGGCGGATGCAGAAGAACGCCCATGCAGGAGACTCCTCCCAGAAGGCGGCGGACACCGCTCTCGCCGCCGAACGAGAGCGCGCCCTTTACCAGGCCGTGAAGGGTTTCCGCAGGGCAGCCGGTGATGTCCTCGGCAACACGAACTGACCACTCCGCCATTGCACCTGGGGAGTTGACCGCCTCATCGCGGTGTCGTTCGGCATAGTCCGGTCATCAGGTCGGTGCTGCCCACCACGGCAACCGTAGCTTCTCCGAGGACCTGGAGGCGCCCGGCGTCGTGTGGGACCCGGTGGACGCGGCGTGGGAGGAGAACCTCGGCGCCGCCCATGCGTACTTCGCTGTGTACGGGACTCTGGCCGCACCGGTCACGGCGATGATCGCGGACCGGCCGGTGGGGCAGTCACAATACAATGCGCGGAGAAGAAGAACGGGCTCGGGATGCGACCCGGGGCGGGCGTCGCGGCGTGCATCGGTGCCGGCAAGGACCGACCCTGACCGGGCGCCGGACTGGCCTGTCGACTGGCAGCGGCACTACGCCGCTCTGAAGGGAATTGTCGCCCCGGGGAGCGTGCTCGGGCATGTGGAGCCCGGGGCGATGGTGAACGGGCTGGACGTGGGCCGGTGGCTGGTCGCCCAGCGGGACGGGTGGGGGGAGCTGGTCGGGGGGGCCGCGCGAGCGCCTGGTCGCGCTCGGCGTCCGGCCACCGGAGAAGCCGGCTGGTGGTCTGGTGAAGGCGCGGCCACGACGGGCGGGCGGGGCGCGGACCGGCGCGTTCGAACGAGGGCTCGCCGCGCTCGCCCAGTACGCCCAGCGGGAGTCCACGGTGGTGGCGAGGTCCTGGTCCGAGGAGTTGCCGGACGGGACATCGGTGCGGCTGGGGGTGTGGCTGTCGAACGTGAAGAGCCGACGGGCGACGCTCACGGTTGAGCAGCTTCAGCGGCTGGCAGGCCTCGGACTGGAATGGGCCGCATGAGCGTCGGTCAGCACGACGTGGACGCGTACGGCCCCGAGGGAGGCTCCGGCGGGTGAGTCGGTCGTGGCCTCTGTGTGGGACGTGAAGGCCGTCCTGGCGGCGGCGTGGCGGTGGACGTGGGCGTTGGCCGATCCGAGCGGGTTCCTCGTCCTGACGCGTCGGAGGAGATCGCTGCCGTGGCGCTCAGCGCCGTACTCGAGGACGAGCGCGCCGGGTATGCGAGCGCCTGGAGGCATTCGAAGCGGCGGTGGTGGAGGCCTCGAAACGTCGGGGGCGCAGCTTCTCCGCGGCCTCAGGTCGGCCTTGAGCCGCCGGGCGGCCGCTGTGCGCGCCGCCTGGACGGAGCGGATCTGCTCCCTGCTGTACTGGTTCCGCCGGCTACGGATCCGCTGGGAGATCCGCGACGACGTCCACCGAAGCCTTCCTCACCCTCGGATGCGTACTCATGCGCCGGCGGCGCCTGCGCGCTCCGGTGACCGATGCTGTGAGCTAGCTGGCATCCGCCAGCCGGTTAAGGACTTCCCTGGGAGTGAAGCTCCAGCCGACCAGACGCGGCCCACTCCAGTTGATGCCGATCACGAGTCCGTCCCGGGCAGCATCGGGCAGTACAAGATCGCACCAGGTGTCCACGGGCATGGAATCGACGCGGAGCCCACGACCCCAAATATTCGCCGCCCTCTGAGCCCGGAGCGAGGTAGACCAGAAGGGAAAACTTCGCGTGCCGTCCGCGGAGAGGTGAGTCGGGCTTCCGTCGTCATCCCGGACAAGCCAGACCACTCCGTTTCCACGGACATCTCGGAAGAATGCCGCCGCCTGCGAACCGCTCTGACTCATGGCCACCGAGCCTAAGACCTGTCCCGTAAATGATCTTTAGTGGGTGTGGTTCGGTTCAACACGCGGCCTCGCTGGGCACCCTGTCCGTGGGCTGCGCCGCTTCAGGTCCGTGAGGGAAAGTCAGGGTGGCCGGTGTAGGGCGAGGCAAGGTCTCGCAGGTCGTGGCACGGCCATGGGTCGCGGGCGGGCCAGTATGCGCCGTTTGGCTTCGACCTCGCGCAGGACGCGGGCCGGGTCGTGCAGAGCCACATGCAGAGCAATCGTGGGGTGGAATCCGGAGAGGTCAACCTGACAGAAGTCGACCGTGTGTCCGTGGGCAGACCACTCCCCGCATCCGTCGCCGTCGCCGTCGCAGCGTCGTGCCAAGTCGGCCTCCTCGTCCAGCCGCGCCTTGAGAAACTTCACCAGCTCTTCAGTCATAGGAGCATTCTCGACGTTGTGTCGGCACCATGAAACGATCTTGTCTGGTGTGATCACGGCGTCGGAGTCGTCCTGGATAGCCCCGTTCACGGGGCTGAGCCCGGGTGTCTTCGGCAAGTTGGTGACTGCGCTGCGCCGTGAGGGTGCGGATCCGGTCCGCAAGGGCCGCCCATGGTCCCTTCCGCTGGAAGACCGGGTGCTGCTGGTGGCGGCGCACTGGCGCACGAACCTCACGTTGCGCCAGCTTGCCCCGCTCTTCGGCATCTCGAAGTCCGCGGCCGACCGCATCATCGATGATCTCGGCCCGTCGCTCGCGCTGTACGTGACACCGCCTGGACTGAGGACGCCTCCCGTGTGCGCACCGGCACCGCCCCTCGGGCCATGGCCAGCCTGCGCAACCTCGCCCTCGGGTCCCTCCGCCTGTCAGGGCACCGGAGTATCGCCGCCGGCCTCCGCCACCACGCGCGCAACGCCACCCGCCCCCTGACCACCCTCGGCATCACGTGATCAAACCGGACAACGCTCCCAACTGACGTCCAGCGCCCCGTGCCGCACGGCGAGGCTGACTGAAATCGCGGATCGTACCCTAGTTTTGAACATGTTCAACTCTTTGGTCTAGGCTCATCCAAGACGAAGGAGGGGTAGCCGATGAAGATTGTGATTCCTGGGGGCACCGGACAGGTCGGCGCGATCCTGAAGCGCGCACTCGACGCCGCCGGCCACGAGGTCGTGATTCTCACCAGACGCCCCAGGCGCGAGGGCGAGGTCCAATGGAACGGCCAGACCCTGGGGCCATGGACGGCGGCGGTGGACGGCAGCGATGTCGTCATCAATCTGGCCGGACGCACTGTGAGTTGCCGATACACGGCGGCCAATCTGCAGGAAATGATGGACTCCCGGGTCGACTCCACCCGGGTCGTGGGCGCCGCGATTGCGGGAGCTGCCCGACCGCCACGGCTCTGGCTGCAGATGAGCACCGCCACGGTGTACGCGCACCGCTTCGACGCCGCCAACGACGAGGCCACCGGTGTGATCGGCGGTACCGAACCGGGCGTGCCCAACTACTGGGCGTACAGCGTCGAGATCGCCAAGGCCTGGGAGCAGGCTCAGCAGCAGGCCGAAACGCCGGCCACGCGCAAGGTCGCTCTGCGCTCGGCCATGGTGATGAGCCCGGACCCCGGCGGGGTCTTCGCCGTCCTGCCCCAGGACTGGCCCGCCTGGTCTCGGCGGCCCGGTCGCCGGTGGAGCACGGTACGTGTCGTGGATCCACGTTTGCGGCTACGTGCGCGCGGTGGAGTTCTTGATCGACCGGGAGGACATCGCAGGGCCGGTGAACCTGGCTGCTCCCCATCCCCTGCCGCAGCGCGCATTCATGCGCACCCTGCGCTCCGCCTGGGAGGTGTTCCGGTGGAGGTTCCCTGAGGCCAAGTGGATGGCCGAGGTCGGCGCGTTCGCTCTGCGCTCCGACTGCACCGAACTGCTGCTGAAGAGCCGCCGTGTCGTCCCGGGCCGACGGGCCGAGGCAGGCTTCGACTTTCAGTACGCACAGTGGCCGCGGGGCGCGGATGAAGCTGGTGCGTCGGGTGCGCAAGCGGGTCGGAGACGGTTCCGCGGCACGCCGGTGAACGGATCCGGCACGGCGGCCGATCTGGCCGCTGCGCGCCGTCGGGCCCTGGGCAGCTTGCGCTGCACCGGCCACCATGCGCGCTGCGGCGCCTCGCCCTGGCCAGGCTTGGCCTCCTGTGCTCAAACCAGACAGACCCACTGAACGACGCCGCCCTGGGCAGCGGGCGCGGGAGGTTCAGGAGGCCCGCGCGCAGCTCAGCACCCGTGGCGGCAACAACGCGGCGAACCCTCCAGCAGGGGCTGCGGCAAGTAGACGGGCGGCCGCCGGCCCGGGGAGGCTGCCGGGGTGCTCCAGGCGGGTCCCGCCTCTGGTCGCATCCTGAGTCGCGCGCTGAGGCGTGCCCCGGGTCACGTCCTCCGGTGAAGACCGGTGTGCGTCCTCAGGCCTAGACGTTGCCGGTCAGGCCGCTCCCTCCAGGACGCGGCGGACGCCGACTACTTACCTGGGGAGCCCGTGCGTGCGTACCGGCCCGGTTCCGCCGGGTACCGGGGCCGCTCCGCTCGGACTCACCCCGTGGCCAGCGGCGAGGGCCACCGCCGGGAGCACCGGGTCGAGCAGCGCCGGGAGGCGGTGCGGCGTTGTGAGCGCCCGTCCCCTCGCATGAACATGAGCACGAGGACCGAAAAGTGGCTAGCGCAGCCGGGCCGCTCGGCGGCCTGTTCCGAGCACCGCCACCCGGCACCGCCCAGCCACCGCCCCGGCATCACCACCCGGGCCGTGGTGACCTCCACCACCGCCACGCACCCGGGGTGGCGGTGTCCGGGCGGTGGCGGGTGGCGGTCACGATTTCTACACCTGCCGGGAAACCCGCTCATGGTGAGTTCCGGGCCGAATGCGGATTCGCCAGGGCGTTCCGCGCACATCCGTCGAGACAGCCGCTGGGCATCCGCTGGCATCCGTCCGGCAGCCGCTGGTATCCGTCCGCCGGGCAGGTACCGGACGGATGCCAGCGGATCTTCGGCCGGACGTCCAGCTTATGGGTCACCGGTCTTGTGCCGGTGGCGCAGGTGCTGCCGCAGCACCTGCGGCGGGGCCTGCCGCGAGTACATTGCATCAGGCCGGGGGGGGGGGGGGGGGGGGGGGGGGGGGGGGGGGGGGGGGGGGGGGGGGGGGGGGGGGGGGGGGGGGGGGGGCAGCGCGCCCGGTCCCGCCATGCCTGATCAGCAGCTGCGGCAGGGGGCGCGGCACCCCGGTGCGGTCCGTACCGCGTCCGGCTGCTCGCCCCGTGTGCACCCGTGTGCCCGTGCATGGGTGCACGCCGAACGTGCGCGAGGGACTCCGCCGGTCTCCGGCCGGCCTACCTCTCGAACGGCCGGGCGGCCCGGTTGGCTTTGTCCACGGGCTCGGACAGCACTTCGACACCGAGTTGGGAGGCGGGAAGCCTACGAGACCCAAGGTGGAATGGTCACGAGATTCGGCTCTGGCTCAACTTCTGTGGAACGGCCACTCTCTGCGACTACTGGGCCTCTTCGAGCTGGGGGTGAAGTTGCCTGAAAATGATCCCTGGGTAACGCACTCGGGCTGAATGTTCAGGGCCGTGGAAGAGGTCCTGCTCCGGCTGAAGGAGTTGTTGTTCCCGTCGATCGCCGACGTCGCGGTGCTGTCGGTAGACGTGAACATCGCGATCGTGCGCGTTGATGCGCAATGTACGGCCGACGGCGCCGCGTGCCCGGTCTGTGGCACCTGGTCGAACCGGTTTCACGGTTCCTACCTGCGGTTTCCCGCTGATGTTCCCAGCGGAGGCCGACGGGTTGTCCTTCAATTGAAGGTCCGACGGTTCACCTGTGGAAACTCGGACTGCGCACGCCGTACCTTCGTCGAGCAGATACCGGGCCTGACGCGCCGGCACAGTCAGCGGACCGAACGGTTGCGCTCGACCCTGGTGTCGGTCGGCTTGGCGCTCGCGGGCCGGGCCGGGGCCCGTATCGCCGACGTTCTCGGCGTTTCCGCCAGCCGCAGCACGGTGCTTCGTCTGGTGGACGCGCTTCCCGAGCCCGAGGTGGCCGCACCACGGGTTATCCGCGTTGACGAGTACGCGGCCCGGAAGAGCCGCCACTACGGCACCGTCCTCATCGACATCGAGACCCGCCGCCCCATCGACCTGCTGCCCGACCGGGAGGCGTCCAGCCTGGCGGCCTGGCTCGCCACGCGGCCGAGCGTTGAGGTGATCTGCCGTGACCGGGCGCCGTTCTTCGCCGAAGGTGCCACCGTCGGCGCTCCACAGGCGGTCCAGGTCGCGGACCGCTGGCACCTCTGGCACAACGTGAGCGAGGCTGCCGAACGGGCCGTCGCTCAGCACCGCCGCTGCCTCCGCGCCCTTGTCACGCCCGCCCCCGATCCCGATCCGGAGCCTGCGCCGGAGAGAGATCCCTCTGGCTCGCCATGGCCGACCGGCCATCGTTTCGCCGACCGCACCAGGGCCCGGCACGCCGACGTCCACGCACTGCTGGAAGCCGGGCACAGCCGTCGCTCGGTCCAGCGGCAGCTCGGAATGACCTGGCGGACCGTCAAGCAGCTCGCCGAGGCCAAGGCTCCGGAGGAGCTGTTCACCGGCCAGTGGCAGAACCGGCCCTCGGTCCTCGATGATTACAAGCCCTACCTGGACGACCGGTGGAACGAGGGCTGCACCAACGCCTGGAAGCTGTGGGAAGAGATCGTGCCGCTCGGCTACAAGGGCAGCTACCAGCGCGTCCGCGCCTACCTGCACAAGAAGCGCACTTCCCCACGACCGGTAGTCGCCCGGCCGCCCTCACCCCGAACGGTCGCCGGATGGATTCTCCGGCGACCGGAAACCCTTCCCGAGCCCGAACAACTGCTGCTCAAAACCGTGCGCACCCACTGCCCCGAGATCGACGCGCTCACCAGACACGTCCGCGCTTTCGCCGTCATGCTGACCGAGCGCCAGGGCGAGCGTCTTCCGGACTGGCTCGTCGCCGTCCGGCAGGACGATCTGCCCAGTCTCCACACCCTTGCCGCCGGCATCGACGGCGACCGCGATGCCGTCATCGCCGGTCTCACCCTGCCCTGGAGCTCGGGCGCAGTTGAAGGCCATGTCAACCGCATCAAAATGATCAAGCGGCAGATGTACGGACGCGCTGGCTTCAACCTCCTGCGCAAGCGGGTGCTGCTTGACTCCTGAGCGCACTGTCAGTGGCCAGTGCGACGATCCCCAGCCGACCGCGCGAGGAGAGACATGGGCACCTGGGACATCGGCCCCTTCGACAACGACACCGCCGCCGACTTCGCCGGTGACCTGGACGAGGCAGCACTGGAAGAGCGCGAAGCCATGATCCGCGGCGTGCTCAAGCGTGCCGCCGGGCCCCCGGACTTCCTGGGTATCTACGACGGCGAGCGAGCCGTGGGCGCGGCGGCTCTGGTCGTTGCCCAGCATTCTGACTGCGATCGGCCGTGTTCGAACTATGGCCCTTCGGAGCCGCTACCGGAGTTGCCTGCAGACCTTCGAATGCTCGCCGTCGACGCCCTGGATCAAGTGGTTTCCAACCGGTCTGAACTCGCCGAGCTGTGGGCCGAAGCCGCGAACTGGTCGAAGTGGCGCCAGGACATCACCCGCCTCCGCGACGTCCTCGACCCTCCGATCCCGCCACAAGAGGAAGCCCTGTTCGAGATCTAATCGGTGACCCGCAGTCACGGACCACAGAACCTGAGCCAGAACCCGAGTTCCGACAGCACCCCGGTACCCCGGAACGGCTGGGTACTGCACGGTCACCGAAGGATCTGAACTGCGTAGAGCGCGCCGATTGCGGTGGTGAGGGTACCAAGCTGAGCCGGAGGGCCGTCTCGGGCAGGTGCGGCTGGAGGCGTGCGCCGAGGTATCCGCCCAGGAGGCCACCAGCACCGCGGGACAGGCCCAGTAGCCAGTTGGGGGCGACGTCGCCGGTGACGGCGAGGGAGAGCAGCGCGTAGGTGGCCGCGCCGACGATGGAGGTCACGAAGGTGGAGGCCAGGGCGGCGGGTGCAACGGTGGCGACCGGTGTTCCGCGGCCGACGAGGATCGGGCCGAGTAGCGAGCCGCCCCCGATTCCGTAGATGCCACCGACCACGCCGACGGCCAGGGCCAGCGGCGTCGTCGCGCGAGGCGAAGGATGGTCGCGGGTGCGGGGTGGGGCCGGGCGTACGGTCCGCAGCCACAGCCACAGCCCGAGCGGCAGGAGCAGCACCGCAATCAGGAGCCGGAAGATGCGCGGGCCAGGGACGGCATAGACACGGATCAGGGCGCCGACGACGACGCCGGGTACAGTGCCCGCGATCAAGAGCCTGGTCAGCGGGCCACCGAGCTGTCCGGTCCGCCAGTAGCGCAGAGGGCACCGGGGCCGGCCGCGACGTTGTAGAGCAGGTTCGTGGGTGTCACCGCTGGGCTGGGCACTCCCAGCACACTGACCTGTACGGGCAACAGGAAGACCGCTCCGGAGACGCCCACAGGAGCCGTGGTGACGGATATCAGGAACCCGGCGGCGAACCCGAGCGTCCCCATCAACCAGTCCACGACGTCCCCCTCGGCACTCTCCAATGGACACCCGGGACAGGCTCCGGATCAGGCGACGGCACGGCGGTGCGGGATGCGGAACAACCTCAAGGGCCCGTAGAGGGCGGCACGGTGGCGGGGAACACGGCGGGGTCCCGGGGCGAGTTGAGCGCCTCGGGGCCCCTTCTGTGTGGCGTGTGTGCCGGTCAGGCACACGCCGTCCCCGGCGCAGGCCGGGGTGACGTGGGCCGTCAGCCGGGACGAATCAGATGTGGCTCACCTTGTAGGCGGTGCCTACCTTGTCTTCCTGGGGTGAGTCCGCCTGGATCGCGAGACTCGGCCCGGCCGTGGTGAAGTCGAACCCGCTCGTCATCGGTTGCGTGCAGTCGACGCGCTGGGCTGTCTTGGCGGTGCCCGAGACGACCGTGAAGGTGACCGTGCCCTCCCCCGCGCACGCCACCTCGACCCGAAGGGCCGTGCCTGACTCGATGGTCTCGTCCAGGTTCTGTCCGGGCACCGCGAGGGAACCGGACGAGACGAAGCCCTCCTCGTCCAACGACGGGGGGTCGGTCAGGTGGAGCAAGTCGCGGGCTTCCTGGTCCAACCGCTCCGGGCCGGGCGGGGAGGACGGCTGAGCCGTGGGGGCCGCGGTGGAGCCGGCCGCCTTCCCGGACTGCGGAGGCTTGGGCGCCGCAGATGAGTCGGTACATGCCGATGCCATGCCGGTAATCAGCGCGACGGCGCTCAGAGCAGCGCCCGTGCGGCGGGTGAAGCAGTACGAGAGGTCCCAAAAGTACAGTCAGAAACCAAGCAGACGTGCCGAGCAAGGTGATCATCCCGTGTGGACACCCCGTCACTCCCGCTGTCAGAGTACTGGCACCAATTCGGTACACGGATGCGACGCGCTTCCCCGTGCGGGGCTGTTCGAGTGACGCAGATGTCCCGGCCGGGACATCTGCGTACCGGGGCAACCTACGAGAGCGCGTCGCATCAATTGCCGATTGGTGCGACAGCGCCGGGTGACGGGCCTGGCCAATTCGGTACACGGATGCGACGCGCTTCCCCCGTGCGGGGCTGTTCCTGGTGGCCGCAGATGTCCCGGCCGGGACGCTGCACCACCCCGGTCGGGGTGCGGCGATCTGCCGCCGCGACCACCTCGTGGGCCTGATCGCCGCCGACGCCCCGCTCGGACCTGAGCGAGCCGCCGCCCCGGCTGAGGATGCGCCGGGTCGGCGTGGACCACATGGTCCGGCTCCGGCCGGCTCCGCCCCCGCAGTCCGTCGAGGTCCGTTTCGGCTTCGGCCGGGCCGGAGCCGTCGGCGTACCGCTCCCTACCACGGCGTCCGTCGACGCGGTCATCCCCGCCCGCCCCGAAGTCGACAGGAAGCAGCTGCGCAGGGTGCGGAAGCGTCCCCCGGTCGCGGCGCTGCGACAGACGGCCCCGGCCTGACCCCGGGGACGCGGTCGAGGCGGTGAGCGGCCGGGCCGGTGTGACGGCTGTGCGGACAGGTCGTCAAGGCGCGGCGATGACGGGGGCGGCGATGGCGCCCTCGTCGCGCGGCCCAGGTCAGCGGCTGGTGGCGCAGGGCGCGGGCGGCGGCCGGGGGGACGCGGGGCGGTCGGGGTTTGTATTGCCGGCGGGGTGGTGCGGGTGTGGGGGTCGTGGTGAACATGCGTTCGGTGAGCTGGGACGGGGCGGGTGTGCCGAGGGCGGTGCCGGGGCGGGCTCCCGCCTCATGGGACGCCCCGCCCTTCCCTCCTCCCTCCGCCGAGAGAAGGCCGCGTGGGCCACCGCGCCCAGTCCGCACGCGGCGCAGACCAGCCAGACCGCCGTGTAGCTCGCCCTCGCCGGGCTCGTCGGCGCCGGTGAAGGTCAGCGCGCCGAGCTAGGAGGCGACAACACCGCCCGCGACAGCTCCGCCTAGTGTCTTCACGTTGTTGTAGAGGGCCGCCGAGATGCCGGTGCGGGTCAGGTCGGACGCCTCCACGATCACCGTGGGCATTGCGCCCAGCGCCAGCCCGATGCCGAGGCCGAGGAAGGTCGAGTCGGCCGCCATCTGCCACAACGCGCCGTGCGCGAGGGCGAATTGCAGGAAGGTGAGCGCCACCAGGCCGAAGGCGGTCATCAGGGTCGCCCGGTAGCCGATCCGCCGCGCCACCACCGCCGTGGCCAGCGAGCCGACGACGCTGCCGACGGCGCCGGGCAGCGAGGCGAGGGAGATAGCCCAGGGCGGTGAAGTCGAAACCGTAGCCGGTGGCCTCCGGGTCGGCCGCGTAGAAGGTGGCGTTGGGCGTCTGGCTGCCGAAGTAGAAGACGCCGAAGAGGAACGCCGCCAGGTGGAAGGGGGCGGTGGTGCGTGCCGCCAGGGCCCGTATGTCCACCAGGGGTTCCACGTTCCGCAGCTCGACCACCGCCCAGCAGGCGAGCAGCGCGAGGCCGAGCAGGAGCGGGCCGAGCAGCCGCGCCGAGCCCCACAGGCCGTCCGCCAGCGCCGGACACCCCGCCCAGCAGGGCGATCATGGCGGTGCTCAGCAGCGCCACCCCCACCCAGTCGACCCGCCCGGCCGCCCAGGTGCGCGGTTCCAGTACCGCCACGAAGGAGACGGGGACGCACACCACCGCGAGCAGGGCGGGCACCGGCGGCGTCAGCCGCAGGGAGCCGGAGGCGGAGTCGACCAGCCCCATGACCAGGCCGCCCGCCAGCGCTCCGGCGGTCAGCGCGCCGACGAGCCAGGCGATGGCCCGGCGGGCGTCGGTCACCGGCAGCTGATCGCGCACCAGGGCGATCTCCAGCGGCAGCAACGCGGCGATCGGCCCCTGGAGGACGCGGCCCGGCCGAGCAGCACCCCGTAATCGGGTGCGAGGAAGACGATCAGGGTGCCAGCGGCGATCACCGCGAGGGCGATCCGCTGTACCCTGCAGTGGCCGTAGAGGTCGCCGAGCCGGCCGAACAGCGGGACGCAGACGGCGGCGGCCAGCAACTGCACGGAGACGACCCAGTTCAGCGCGGCGGAGCCGGTAAAGAGGTGGTCGGCGAGGTCCGGCGGCAGCGGGGGCCAGGCCGACCTCCCGGAAACCGCTGGTCTTCTCGAAGAAGACGAGCAGTCCCACGACGGCGGTGACGGACGCGGCGGGCGGCTTCCGCCCGGTGGTGGTGTCGGCGGCGGGGTGGCGGTGTCGGTCGCAGCAGGGTCTCCCTCCTGACGGGCGGGCGCGGGGACGGCCCGGAGAGGGTCCGTGGGGGCGTCCGGGGCTGTTGAGCGGGCCGCCGAGGCGGCGCAGCGCCAGCCCGGCGAGCAGGGGGGCGGCGTGCGGCAGGGCGCCGTCGTCGTAGACCGCCCGAGCCGAGTGGTTCATCGGGGCGGTGGCCGGGTCCGTGCCAGGCGGGCAGGCGCCGAAGGCCACGAACGCGCCGAGAGCACCTCCTCCGGGACGAAGGAGAAGTCCTCGGCCCCGGCCATGGGGTGCGGGGCCTCGAAGGCGTGGTCCTCGCCGAGCACGGCGCGGGCGGTCTCCAGCGCGAACGCGGCCTCGCCGGCGTGGTTGACGGTGGCCGGGTACTGCTCGACGTAGTCGATCTCGGCGGTGACGCCGTGCGCCCGCGCCACCCCGTGCACGGTCCGTTCGAAGGCCGAGCGGACGGTGGCCCGCGCGGCGGCGGAGAAGGTACGCACGGTCGCGTCGAACCGGGCGGTGTCCGCGATGACGTTGGCGGCGGTGCCCGCCTCGATCCTGCCGACAGTGATCACTGCCGGGTCGAAGACGTCGATCTCACGGGTCACCGCCGTCTGGAGGGCGGTGACCGCCGCGCACAGCGCGGGCACCGGGTCGGTGGCGGAGTGCGGGGAGGAGCCGTGGCCGCCCCGGCCGCGCACCGTGACGTGCACGGCGTCGGAGGCGGCGAGCATCGGGCCGGGGCGGGTGGCGGCGTAGCCGGTGGGCGCTCCGGTGGACACGACGTGCAGGGCGTACGCGGCGACCACCCGCTCCCCGGCGGCGTGCAGCACCCCCTCGTCGATCATGATCCGGGCACCACCCATGCCCTCCTCGCCGGGCTGGAACATGAAGACCACGTCCCCCGCCAGTTCCCCGCGCCGCGCCGCGAGCAGCCGGGCGGCCCCGACCAGCCCGGTGACGTGCAGGTCGTGGCCGCAGGCGTGCATCCGCCCGTCGAGCACGGAGGCGTACGGCAGGCCGGTGTCCTCCGTGACGGGAAGGGCGTCCATGTCGGCGCGCAGCAGCACGGCGGGTCCAGGGCGGTTGCCGCGCAGGACGGCGGTGACGGAACTCAGCGCGCGGCCCGACCGGATCTCCAGGCCGAGGCCGTCCAGCGCGTCGAGGATCCGGGCCTGGGTCAGCGGCAGGTCCAGTCCGAGTTCGGGTTCCCGGTGCAGGGCGTGCCGCAGGGCGGTGAGCGAGGGGGCGAGCGCGTGGGCATCGTGGAGCAGAGACATGGGCGTATCGTGCGGAGCGAACCCCTCCGGGCCGGATCATCCGCAGGAAAGCGCCTCCGATGACACCCTCGACGCACGAATCCACCGGGTGGCCCACGCCGCCGGAACCGGCTGGCGCCGGGGCCCTGCTGGGCGCCGCTCACCCGCCGCTGTTGGACGAGCTGGACTACCTCCTGATCACCGCCCTGCAGACCTCGCCGCGCGCCGAGTGGGCCCAGATCGGCAAGGCGCTCGGAGTGGACGCCTCCACGGCGGCCCGCCGCTGGAACCGGCTCACCGAGGCCGGTCACGCCTGGCTGAGCTGCTACACGGTGGCCGTGGGACCGGCGGTGCCGATCATCGCCTTCATCGAGGTGGACTGTGCGGCGGGTTCGCTGCACGCGGTGGCGGCGGAGATCGCGGACGATCCCCACCTCATCACCATCGAGCACATGAGCGGCTCCAGGGACCTGATCCTGAACGCGGTTTTCCCCGACCAGGCGGCACTCACGCGGTACGTCGGCTTCCGCCTCGGCCGGCTGCCCGGCGTGTCCGCGACCCGGACGCAGCTCGCCACCGTCGTACACACTGAGGGAAGCCGCTGGCGGCTGGACCGGCTTGGGCCGGACAGCAAGGACGCGCTGGTGACGGACCGGCCGCCGGTGGCCGCGCCCCGCCGGGGGCTGGCCGCCCCCGACATGCTCGACACCCGGCTGTACCTGTTGCTCAGCGAGGACTTCCGGCAGCCCGCCGCCCGGCTCGCGGAACGGCTCGGCGTCAGCCCCACCACGGTCCGCCGGCGCCTGGACCGCATGCACCGGCAGGATGCCTTGGTCTACCGCTGCGAGGTGGCGCGTTACCTCTCCGGCTGGCCGATCTCCGTCACCCTCTGGGGCGCCGCACCGGCGGCCGAGACCTCACGGGTCGCCGCCCAACTGATCCGGATGCGCGAGACCCGGCTCTGCGCCTCGCTCTCCGGGCCGCACAACCTGATGCTCACGGTGTGGCTGCGATCCCCCGAGGACATCGCCGCCTTCGAAGCCCGGCTCTCCACGCGTTTCCCCGAACTCGTCGTCGCCGACCGAGCGGTGGCGCTCTGGCAGCTGAAGCTGGCGGGCCATCTGCTCGATCCGCGTGGTCGCCACATCAGGAGCGTGCCGGTCACCTTCTGGGAGGACGACGACGCGGAACGGGCGGAGAACGCCCTGCTGGAACGGCTGCGCGCGGGCCGCTGACACACCCCCCGTGCGTCAGCGGAAGAGATGTCCGCCCGGTCGGCTGCAGCAGATACGTTGCAGGCGCCGCCCCGCCGGAGGGATCCCATGGCCGCGCCCCGGACGGCCGCCCGTGCCGACCGGCGGTGCTCGCCGTCCTCGTCACCGTCCGCGGACGCGTCCGGGTCGCGGAAGGGGCGCGGGCCCTGGCCGGGGCCGCCTGCCTCGATGTCGAGCAAGGGCCCAGGAAGTTGAGGCGCAGGAGCACCTCGGCGAAGAAACGGCGGGGTCGCGGCGGCGCGGCACCGTCCGGGCGAAGGCGGTCGCAGTGATGGAGCAGCGGGCGCAGCGGCGGCGCGTGGCAGGGGGTGCAGGAGGACGGACACGGTTCGGGTGGCCGGGACGGTGCCGCGATGACCGGCACGGCGGGCCCGCAGACGTCTGCCGCCGCGAGGAACTCGCGCGAGCCTGATCGCCGCGCGACGACGACCACGAGCACGATGACGATCAAGGCGAGCGGGGACACGGAGGGTCTCCCGGCAGGTGCGCTCCGGTTGAGCGCGAGGTCTACAGTCCGCGCCGGCCGCCGGTCATTCGACCTCTCGCGAAAATCCGTTCCGCCCCGTCCTGGAGCGGGTTTTGACGGGGCGTGGAGCGGATTCGCGGGGGCTGGTCTACCAGGCGGTCGCGGGCTGTGGCAGCACACTGCGACGGCGTGGGGTTAGCTCCGCAACCCTGGCTACGGCGGGGTGCCCGGGTGGTGGGCGGCCGCGCCGGCACCACAAAGTCCACGGCCCGCCAGGTGGTGCCCGGGTGCACGAGCACGCGGGCACGCCGAAGGCGCGCGACGAGCTCCGGCGGCGAGGCCGGTCCCGGCTTGCCCTACCACGGGCCTTTCCTCTGCCCCCATGGTCGTCGATGTCCTGGGGGAAACCCCTTGACCATGGGGTGTGGTCAAGGGAGTTCATGCGGGTCTTCTATGGTGCGCCTGTCGTCGTCCGGGCCGGTCCCGGGCCGAAGTGAAGGGGTGGGGCCATGGAAAAGACCTGGTTCGAGAGAGTATTCCGCAGGAAAGCGCATCCAGGGTTGCGGCTGCTGGGCAATCTCGTGGGCATCGCGATCCACTGCGCCTGGATGGCCGGCGTGATCACCCACTTCGACACCGCGTGGCGGTGGCTCGCCCTCCCGATCGGACTCCTGGGGCTGCTCAACGAGAGCCGGGGCGCCGCCCTGGCGCGGCGAGACCTCCGCAAGGCCGCCGGCACCCCCGTACTCGACTGAGACACCATCCCGGCGGCCCGGACGGGCCACCGGGAGGTGCGGTTCCCCGCCCCCGCCAGGTCGAGGACGGGGGCGGGGACGCTGCCGGGGCACCACCGCCAGGTCGCACGTCCCGGGGACGCGGACCGAGGACCGTGCGGCATCCCGGAATCCTTCGTCAGAGATCACCCATGGCTTCTCCACGGGCGAGCCAGGCCTCGAAGAGAGCGCAAGCAAGCCAGTGCCGGTTGACGAAGGCCAGGTGATGCGCTGACACCCCCGCCCCACCGTGCGAACGACGAGTGGGATCCGCGCCCTGAGACAGCAGGAGACACGTGGCATCCACGTGAAGAGGTTCCCCGGTCTGAACGTGTCCGTCGATCTCCCCGTCGACGGCACTGTGCAGAAGGGTGAACCCGTTGTACTCCTCGTGGATATCGGCTCCTGCCACCAACAGATCGCGCAGTTCCTCCAGCCGATCCTGTTCGACGGCCAAGTGCGCCGGTGGCATCTGCACTACTGCACCTCCCCCTTCAGCGAAGATCCTCTCAGGCCACGGCATCCGATCCCGCCGACCGGGCAACCGCAGGACTGGTCAGCGCCAGGCCCGAGGGCCTTTTCGGGGGCGGGAGCCGGGCGCGCCGACTACTTCCCTGAGAGACCCCTTGGGCTCTGGGGAAGAGAAGGGTTCCGGGACGGATCCGGCCCGAGGTGGACCGCCGGCCCTTTCGATTCCCGAGGGGACCTCGGGGGTTCCGGACGCCCCGCCCCGGCGGACCGGTTCGGAACGAACGGCCCAGAAGCGCTGTACGCCGATCTCCGGACCCCACGGCCACGCCCCGGCCCCCGGGGGAGACCCGGGGCGGGCAACGGTCGCTCGGATGCCGTTCAGCTGTGCCGTTGTAGTTGGCCCGTCCGGCCAACTACAACGCTCGGGCGCCGTCTGGCAGGGTTCCTCCATGGATGATCATCTGATGGGCTCGGACCTCGGGACAGGCGTGGCGAGACGGCGGACGCCGCCACGTCCCGTGGACGTGGTGAGGTTTGTTCCAGGGCTCGCCGCGTGGGCGCGGGACACAGTGCGTCTGCATCCGAGGCGGGGGGTGCCGTCGAGCACTGAGAGCTCCGTGGGCGGGCCGTTGCTGTGGCCGGTAGACAAGGCCTGGCCGGTCTGTACTCAAACGCACCAAGACTTGGGCAGCGGCCTGCCGGGCAGCTCCAGGGTGCCGATGGTGCCGGTCGTGCAGGCCTTCCGCGCGGACCTGCCGTCCGGCGTGGTGTCTTTCCCCGAGGGCACGGATGTCTTGCAGGTGCTCTGGTGCCCGTTCAACCACGAGTTTCCCGCGTCACCGTGGCCGGTGGTGTTCTGGCACGACTCCGCCGCCGTACGGGCCGTGCTCCCGGCACCGCCAACGGATCCGGCAGCGGCCCGTGGGCATGTTCCGGCGCCGTGCGTGGTCCACCCGGAGCGGGTGACGGAATACCCGAGCTGGGATCTGCCGGAAGACCTGGCCGACGCATGGCAGGAGGACTTCCGCCGACTGCAGGAGGCGATTCCGCTGCTGCCCTTCTCCGGCTTCGCCGAGGCGCCGGGCATCAAAATCGGCGGGTATCCGTCCTGGTTCACAGGTCAGGGATGGGTGGACTGCCAGGGGTGCGGCCGCCGCATGGACCACCTGCTCACCGTGTCGAGCTGGGAATGCGACGGCGCCTCGTGGCGCATCTGGCTGCCCTTGGAGGACCGGGACGAGGACGACGGTCGGGCAGTCCCGGTGGACCCCACCGGGCTTGACGTGGGCAGTGTGGGCTCGGTGTACATCTTCGAGTGCCGTGGCTGCCCGGAGCGCCCCGTCGCTCACTGGTACGACTCGGACTGACCGCCCTCAGTCTCCTTCACGACCACCGTCTCGCCGCCGGCTCACGTTCTGCGGGCTACGGGTGGCAGTGCTTGGAGTCCCCCCTGCCTGCTCACAGTGCAGCTCAGCCCGCACGCTCCGCCTTCGCAGGGCTCCGTACGCCGACTGGCAGAACCGCATGTGGCCGGGCACGTGGGTGTGCCCGGGCGGACACAAGCGCGAGTCACGGCGCCGTGCCGTCGCCGGCTACCCGCGGCGCCGCTCCCACCGGGCCCCGCGTCCCGCCGTCGCTGCGGCGGGGCGCGGTGCCCGGACGGGAGCGGCGCCGCCGTCAGCGGGCGCTCGTGGTGGCGATGTCGGCGATGTGGTCGTACCGCTCCAGCAGTACGAAGAGCCTGGTCTTCTGTGTCGTCTCCCCGCTGCCGTAGGTCAGGGTGATGATGACCTCATGGCCGTTCCCCACGATGCCGTTGTCGGTCACACTCCACCGCGCCGGGATGTTCTGGGCACGCAGGATGCCGTCCGTCGCGTTCTTCTCCTCCCAGGCAGCAAGCCGCTCGGCGAAGTCGGGCGTCAGGTAGTGCCTGCGGAGCGCTGCGGCCAGCGTGACGTCCCGGTCCGTGCCGTCGCCCTTCGCGTCGATGTACGCGCCGTAGAAGTCGGCGACCCGGGTCACCGCTTGGCCGAACGTGCCGCTGACCGACTGTGGTGCGGCGGTGGACGCCGCTGCGGGGGCGCGGACGGACGCCTGCGCCGACATCTGTGTCGACACACCGAGTCCGACGGCCAGGGCGAGGCCGGCGGCGACGGCGGCGCGGCGGGCCGGACGACGGCGTGCCGGGAATTTCATGTTCATGAGCGACTTCTTTCTCTGATCCGTTTGTGGTTGCTCTCGGCCGGTTGCGGCTTTCGTGTCGAAGGCGCACGTGTCGGCATCCCGGCCGTGTCCGGTGCGGGGACAGGACGGCCCGGCTGCCCGATACGGAGACCGGCATCGTGAGGGTGGGTGATGACGCGTCACACCCCGGTGGCTGTGGAGGTAACCGTCGGTGGATGCGTGTCGGATGTCGCCCGACGCCGGCTGGTCCCTCCAGCCCTGGTCGGTGCGACACCAGGAGCATCGGCGGTCGCCGGAGCCCGGCGCAACGGCTGCCGCCCTTGACGCGACGGTGGAACCGTCCCAGCCCATCTGACGTGCAGGTATACGAGCGCCTGGGATACGGGATCGCGGGCGACGACGGGGGCACGGTGTCCATGCGGGACGATGTCGAGGAGTTCGCGGCGCTGCTGCGCGGGCTGAAGGAGCGCACCGACCGGAGCTACGGTTCTCTGGCCCGGCGCGTCCACATGAACACCTCCACGCTGCACAGGTACTGCGCGGGCGAGGCGGTACCGCAGGAATTCGCGCCAGTGGAACGGCTCGCGGTCTTCTGCGGGGCGACACCGCAGGAGCGGCTCGAGCTGCACCGGCTGTGGTTGTCGGCGGTGGTCGATCGGCAGCGTGCACGAACGGCCGGCTCGGCGGGCGCAACGGTACCGGAGCCAGAATCGGAACCGGGGGCAGACCCGGAGCCGGACGGGCCACTCGTCGAGGCAGGCAGCTCCGCAGAACAGCCCGGAGACGATCCCGACCCGCTTTCCCCCGCCCTCGCCGGCGCTCCCCGCCTCCCGAACCGCCGTCGGCGGGCCCTGGCGTCCGCCGCCGTCGCCTGCGCGTTGCTCGCCGCTCTCGGCATCGTGTTCGCCCTGTCGGACGACGGCTCCTCCGAGGCGGACGCCTCCCGCCCGGCGGCCCCCTGGACGACCGCCCCCGGCGCACCCCGGCACTCGGCGAAACCGCCGGCCTCCCCCTCCTCCCCTTCCCGGAGCTCCGCGTCGCCCAGCCCTCGGCAGCGCACCACTCCCCCGTCACCCACCAGCGGCGATCTCACCTCGGCCGTGAAGCCGGCCACCGACTTGCCCCTCACCTGGAGCACCGACTCCCTGGTCTGGGACAAGGGCTGCGGCCACGACTACGTCATCGACAAACCGCCCGCACAGGTGCCTCCGCCGCCGGTGGAGCAGGACGCCGGGGCGTGGGCGTCGACGCAGGGCGCGGTGCACGGGCGGCGGACGATGGTGCAGATCTCGGTGCAGGGGCGTTCATCCACGGCCGTGGTCCTGGAGGCGCTCCGCGTCCGCGTCGTCGGCCGCGGCAACCCGGCCGCCGGGAGCGCGTACTCCATGGAACAGGGCTGCGGCGGCGAGCTCACGCCCCGCCGCTTCACCGTGGACCTCGACGTCGACCGCCCTGTCGCCCGCCCGAAGGACGGTGCCGATCGCGGACGGACCATGCCGGCCGTGCGCTTCCCGTACCGCGTCTCCGCCGAGGACCCGGAGGTGCTGCTGGTCGACGCGACGACACAGACCTGCGACGCCCGCTGGTACCTCGAACTCGACTGGTCCTCCCAGGGCCGCACCGGCACGATCCGCATCGACGACAACGGCCGTCCGTTCCGCACCACCAGCATCAAAGGAATGCCGCGCTACTGGTACGGCACGAACGACGCGGACATGCGCGCCTGGGTTCCGGTGCCCAGCTAGCTGAGCCGATCGCTGCCCCAGCGCCGCCGTTGCCTGCCCAGCGAAGTCGTTGAACGACAAGCTAACGACTCTCCTCTTACGCCTGATCCTTCAGGGGGCCATGCTCCCGCCGGACACCCCGGGAGCCCCGGACCGACACGACCCACCCCGGAAGCCCTGTACGCCGATCTGACGGCCCAATCGCCGCGTCCCGGTTAAGCCGAAGCTCGGGAGTTGTCACCGGCGACGCCGGATGAGCCGGCGGAGAGGACCGGTCGAGGCACGTCGGTTGTCACCGATAAGGGCATCCCGCTTGTCACAAGCGCCCGTTCGGCAGACTTTCTGTCACCAGTACCGAAGAGTCTGAGTTCCCGGCTGCCCCAGCGATGCCGTGCTCGGGGCTGATTCCTTCCACAGCGAGGCGGAAGAGGCGGTCGGCCTGGGTCTCGGGGTCCTTGTGGTGCTCGGTGGCCAGGGCGATGCCGACGGCGAGGGTCAGCAGGTCGTGAAAGGTGACGTGTGGTGCAACCGCCTTGTCGCGAATGGCCCGCTGGAGCAGGGGAGTTGCGGCCGCTGCGATTCTGTTGCCACAGGAGTGCGGGGAGGGTTCCTCGGTGGGGGGCTCGTAGCTGAGGGTGTTGGCGAATCCGCGGGCTGAGACGGCGTAGAGGACGAGGGCGTGGAGCCACTCCAGGAGGGCGGTGCGGCCGTCCTCGGTCGCACTTAGCCGGTGGGCGCGCTCGCACAGGCCCTCGATGCGCTCCTGAAAGACGGCTTCGAGCAGGGCACGGCGGGTGGGGAAGTGACGGCGCACGGTCGCCGAACCGACGCCTGCGGTGCGGGCGATCTGCTCCTGGGATGCCTCGGCGCCGTGCGCGGCGACCTCGGCTTCGGCGACGGCGAGGATGCGCTGGTAGTTGCGTCGGGCGTCCGAGCGCTGACCGGGCATGATCTCCTCATTGCTAAACGGCGGGCACCGCCATATCTTAGCGGCAAGCAAAGCGGCGGGCCCCGCCGTTTTCTTTCTCCGGTCCGTCAGGAGCAGCAACCATGAACAGCGATACCGTCCTGGTCACCGGAGCCACCGGCCAGCAAGGCGGGGCCACGGCCCGCGCACTCCTGGCCGCCGAGGTGCCCGTACGTGCACTCGTACGCGATCCGCGGTCGAAGGCCGCCCAGGCGATCGAGGCGCTGGGCGCCGAACTGGTGCGGGCGGATCTTTCCGACCGGGCCTCCCTCGGCCCAGCGGTCGAGGGAATCCGCGCGGTGTTCTCGGTGCAGATGCCGCCGATGAACGAGACCGGCGTGGACTTCGCGGGCGAGCTCGCCCAAGCCGCCAACCTGGTGGACGCGGCGAAGGCTGGGGGTGTACGGCAGTTCGTGCAGTCCTCGACCAGTGGAGTCGGTGAGCACACCCGGGCCCCCGGCTGGGCCGAGAGCCGCTGGGCGGCGATGGCGGACTACTTCCACACTAAGCAGGCGATCATGGAGGCGGTGCGTGGTGCGGGCTTTGCCCGCTGGACGGTGATCAAGCCCGCCTTCTTCATGGAGAATCTGCCCCTGCTGGCGCCGAGAGGGCCCCGCGGCGGACTGCTGACGGTACTGAAACCGGACACCGAACTGGCCCTGGTGGCCGCGCGGGACATCGGCACGGCTGCGGCGCACGCCCTTCGAGACCCTGACCGGTTCCACGAGGTGGAACTGGAACTGGCCGGTGACCTGCGCACCATGGAGCAGATCGCGCAGACCTTGTCCGCCGCCTGGGGCGTGCCCGTGACCGCGCCCTCCATGAGCCTGGAAGAGGCCCTCGACGCGGGCATGCCGAAGTGGGGAGCCGGACACGAGTGGAACAACGCGGTCCTCCAGCCCGCCCGGCCCGAGTTTGCCCGGGAGTTGGGCATCCCGGTGACCACCTTCGCCGAGTGGGCGGATGAGCAGCTGACACCCGTGTCCGGCTAGGGCGTATCCGGCGCTGCGACGCTCGGCCGCGCCCGCCGGGGCGGACTGGGGCGAGAAGTTGGAGTGGCCCTGCCCCGGCATCCCCGCCGCGGTGGTTGCCGAATTCGCCGGGCACTCGTGGCCGGCCTGCCGTTCTTCGCTCCGGAGACGGTGACGACCGACCACCGATTCGTCTACCGCAACCTGGTCGAAACCAACGGTGACAGCAAGCCTGCCTATGTGACGACCAACGTGCTTCGGCTCACCGGACCTGGGGAGGCCCGGGACGGTTGGTGCGGGGATCAGAGCTGGATGTCGAGGTAGTCGATGTCGGTGAACTGGACGTGGAGGCCGGCGGCGCGGCGGCCGCCGTCCTGGAAGTACTGGTCCTGGAGGCCTTCGGCGATGACGGCCTGGAGGTCTTCGTCGCGGGCGCCGGCGGCCCGGGCGCCGAAGAGGCGGGCGGCGTAGCGGGGTGGCAGGGGCTGGGTGAGGCGGCGGATCCTGCCGTCGTCGCTGGAGCCCGCGGCGGCCGTGAAGCCGAACCGGGCACGGGTCTCGACCCTGATACCGGTGGAGGCCACCGCCCGCTTCCGGGCCCGTTCCCGGCCCCGGGGCTGCCAGTCCTTGCGGACCTCCTCGCCCAGGCGCGCGGCGAGGTCCGGCCGGGGCCGGCGGATCTGGCCCTTGAGGTAGTGGGTCTGCGTGCGCAGCGCGAGGAGCGGCCAGGGGCGGGTGCTGACGAGGAGGGTGGTGTCCTGCCCGGGGCCGAGGACGTCCTGGAGGAGGGGGCGGGGCGGGTGTTCGCGGCCGGGGTCGCGCCGAGTGGGTGCAGGGGGTTGCCCTGTCGATGAGGGTGCGGGCTTTCTTGAAGTGATCGCTGGCGGTGAGGTCCGTGACGCCGCACGTCTGCTCGATGTCGCAGCCGGTGCCGGTGGCGGAGGTCAGGAGCATCCGGCCGACCTTGCGGACCGCGCGCTCGCGGGTCTGGAGGCGGGTGACCTGCGCCCGGAAAGGGGGCGGACATGCAAACGGGGCCGGAGACGTGCTCAGCGCTTCCGGCCCCTTCGTTTCGAGCGCAGGCTGGTGCGGTGGCCTCGTCCCGGTCATGGTTCCCGGCGCGCACCCATGCCGCCAGCATGACGGCTACAGGGAGGTGAGTTCGAGGGTGAAGGTTCCGGTGCGGCTGCTGATCCCGTTGAGGACACAGTTCAGGGTGTCCAGCGTGGGGCCGACGTTGACGACGACCGCGCTGTCACCGGCGAACAGGCCGGTGGTGACCGCGCCCGTGCCGACGGAGACGATCTGGCCGGCGGCGTTGTTGTTGACGTAGTTCACCAGGAGGGTGCTGCTCTGGCCGTTGTTCCAGTTGATCGTCAGGGTGGCGGTCGACGGGGAGGCCACCGTGAGACAGGAACGGGTCGCGTCGAACGAGATGGTCATCGTCCCGGTGGTGATGGCCGGGTTGGTCGACACGCACGGACCGAGCTGCCTGCCCGTGTTGATGTGCACGGTCTGGGGTGTGAGCGTGACGGGTGGGCTGTAGGTCGTGGTCTCGGTGCCGAGCAGGCAGGTCGTGTCCGCGACTCCTGCCGAGGCGGGGGTGGCGAAGAGCAGGCAACTGGCCGCTGAGGTCACAGCGGCTGCCAGCAGGGCCATGGGGCGGTAACGCGGGCGCATCGGGGCCTCCAGTCTCAAGCCCTCGTGCGGAGGGCCACCTCTCCGTTGTGACAGGCACGGCAAGGAAGAGCAATAGCCCCATATGACCGGTTAGTTAAGGCTGAAGACGAGTGCCTGGTCTTCGTAGTCCGTCCAGGTCTGCGGCGCTCAGGGCGCTTTACCGTCCCGATCGAGGCCGGCGGACCCCACGCCGTGGGACCGGTGCACCCATCCTGCGGCGCCGGACGGACTCGAGACCTCAGGGGCGCGGGCGCACCGCCCGTGATCGGGCTGTCGGCCGGGGGTCAGGAGTGGTGGCGTGGGAAGGCGGTCTCTCCCGGTCGCGGTGCGGGGTCCGGCGTTGCGGGCCGCGGGGGCCGGGGGCGCTTGTTGAGGAGCAGAAGGCCGGTGATGGTGATGAGCCCGCCGAGGACGGCGGTGGGGTGGGGTTGTTCGCCGAGCCAGAGGTAGGAGGCGGCGAGTGCGACCGCGGGAACGAGGTAGAGGGCGGCGGTGGCGGTGGTGACGCTGAGCCGGGCGACGGCGTAGCCCCAGACGAAGAACCCGGTGGCCGAGGGGAGGAGGCCGAGGCAGACGGCGGCGGCTGTCGCTCCGAGGGGGGCGTGGGGGACGGCCCGGATGGTGGTGGGGGCGAGGGGGAGCAGAAAGGCGGTTCCGGCCCACATGGTGTAGGCGGCGACTTCCAGTCCGGTGTAGTGCCGGAGCAAGGGCTTGATCGTCAGGTGGTAGAGGGCTTGGCCGCAGGCCGCTGCGAGGACGGTCCATGCGGCCGCCGTGTATCCGCTCTCCGTGCCGGACAGCGCGATGAGTCCCGCGCCGGCGAGAGCGGTCAGTGAACCGCCGGCCTTGGTGGGGGTGAGCCGCTCGCCGAGGAAGCGGGCCGCGAGCAAGGCGCTCATCGCGGGGACGGCGGCCATGATCAGGCTGGCGGTACCGGCGGGGACATGGAGCTCGCCCCAGTTCAGCAGGAGTTGGTAGGCGCTCATCCCGGTGCCGCCGGCGAGGCCGATGCGCCAGAGGTCGTCGCGTGCGGGCCGCCGGATACTCAGCCACGGGGTGACGGCGGCGAGGGCGAGGGAGGCGACGGCGAGGCGGAGAAAGGACAGCTGGGCCGGTCCGTAGCCGTCCAGGGCCACGCGGATCGCGGGGAAGGCGGTGGCCCACAGCAGCACGGTGGCGGCGAGGGCGAGCGGGGTCTTGTCGAGCTTCACCCTGCCGACTCTGCCGGGTAGCATTCATTAGGTCTATTTATCTTTTTCTTATTGATCAGTTAGGAAGTCTTCCTTGTTGGATGTTCGCCGACTGCGGGTGCTGGCCGAGTTCGCCTCGCAGGGCACCGTCGCGGCCACCGCGCAGGCCCTGCACCTCACCGGCCCGGCCGTCTCCCAGCAGCTGGCGGTGCTGGAGAAGGAGGCCGGGGTACGGCTCCTGGAGAAGCGGGGCCGCACCCTTCACCTCACCGGCGCGGGACAGCGCCTGGTGGACCACGCCCACGTGCTCCTCGGCAACCTCGCCGCAGCCGAGTCGGACCTGACAGCACTGCGTCAGGGCGAGCGCGGCACCGTCAGGATCGCGGCGTTCGCCTCCGCCGCCCGCACGATCATCCCCACACTCTGGCCCACGCCCGGCACCGCACCCGCCCCGGAAGCGCCCACCCTGTTCCTGGCCGAACACGAACCCCCGGCCGCCGAGACCGCCCTCGCCCGGCACCAGGTCCATATCGCCGTCACCCACTCCTACAGCCTGCTCCCCCGCCCTCTTCCCGCCGGCTGCGAGCACCTGGCCCTGTTCGACGAACCCGTCCTCCTCGTCCTGCACACCGCCGACGCCACCGAGCGCCACCTGTCACCCGGCGCGCCGGCAGACCTGCGCCGCTTCTCCGACGCCCCCTGGCTCCTCCCGGGCCCCGAGACCGCGTGCCACGAAATGACACAGCGCGCGTGCGGCGCCGCCGGCTTCGTCCCGCGAACCGCGGCGGTGGCCGGCGACTTCACCGTCCTCACAGCCCTGGTCGCCCGCCGCGCGGGCGTCGCCCTCATCCCGCGCATGGCCCTCCCCGCCCCCACACCGGAACTGAGCGTCCACCCCCTGCACGTGCCGGTCCACCGCAGCATCCACGCCCTCTACCGCTCCGGAACCGGCCGGCACCCTGACATCCGATACGTCCTCGACCGCCTCCTCCCGCCCCCGACCACCGAACCCGGACCTCCCGGACGTCCACCAGCACGAACGGCCTGAGGGGAGCAGGACCAGGCCCGACCAGCTCCCCAGAAGCCGCCCGTTGAGCCACCAAGGCGCGGTGCCGCGCAGGCGCTGGCAGGCGGGTACGCAAACGGAGCCCCACCCGGAAGGTCCGAGGGGGCTCCGTCACCACACGGAGAACCGGTCCTGACCGCTGGCCGCCCGGCACCTGCCACTGAACCGCAACCCGGAGCGGCACAGCGTCGTGGGACGATGCCGCTGCCCGCTCGCCGGGGGAACCACCTCATGAAGTGGGCAGACACAGGGCGTAGGCCGTCACGGTCGCCGTTGAGGCACTTGTCGCGTTGAAACTCGGCAGAAGCTCGACCGTCCACGTTCTGGCCGCCGCGTCGGGATACTCGCTGGACACGCCGAGGACATCACTCGGCGTCGCACTCCATCCTCCGCCCGACCGCCTGCTGAAGAGCGGTACGCAGCTCGGCGATCTGCTCATCGCGGGCGTCTGAACGGTCCGGAGTCGAGGTCATGACCCTTCAAAACCCGCCGGGGACCGGAGGAGCGCGCTCGCCGCGATCGGCGTCGGCGGAGCGGCGGCTCTCACCTCGGAGCGGCGGCTCTCACCTCAGTCCGGACGTACAACGCAATGTCCCTCAGGTGTTGTTGTGGTCGCTGGTCACGACGGTGATGGTGAGTCGGCTCTTTGGGGTGCGGCGTGTGCGGACGGCCCGACGAAAAACAGGCCGCGCCCCTGGGCAGCAGGGGACCGGCCGTCACTGCGGGCGAACCACCGGGGGCCCGTCGCGGCGCGGACCGACGTCGCCCGGGATCCCGCGCCCTGGGGTGCCGCCCCGCCGGCCGATGCACAGATGTTTCGTGCGAACAGGGTTTGAAAACACCGGCACGGTAAACACGGCTTCTTGACACCGTCTTTATATGACCAGGTAGGAGAGGCAACATGGGCATCATTGCGTGGATCATCATCGGGTTGCTCGCGGGCCTCATCGCCAAGGCACTCATGCCGGGCAAGGACCCGGGCGGCATCATCATCACGATGCTCATCGGCGTCGCCGGCGGTCTCCTGGGCGGCTGGCTCGGCAAGGTCATCTTCGGCGTCGACTCGATCGACGGCTTCTTCGACCTCTCTACGTGGATCGCTGCCATCGTCGGCTCGCTGATCCTCCTCGTCCTGTACCGGGTCATTACCGGAAACCGTCGTCACGCCTGACCCGCACCCATGACCGCGAAGCGGCCCCGCCCGGGTGGGCGGGGCCGCTTCGCGTATGTCCGCGTATGTCGGAGGGCTTCAGGTCGCGGGCCGGCCCTGTGCGGAGCGGCCCCCTGTTCGGCCGGGAACGCGTCCTGGGCCCCGCCTCGACCACCGGGCCGTCGCCTCGGCACCGGCTCCCCCGCGTGCGCTGCGCCCTCATCGCCGTCATCCGCCCGCAGGCCACTTCGAAAACGCTCAGTGAGCCTCTTTCATCCTGTGCCGGCAGGTGAACGGGCTGGTCAGCAGGCGAGGGTGGCTCGTCCGTCACGCGCGGGCCACCCTCCCACCCGGCCGTGCACCGGCCCACCACGGCGGCGATGTCCGCGCCGTACTTGCGGGCGCGGGCGGTGAGCGTGGCCGGGCCACCCGGTCGGGCCGTCCCGTTGGCGGGCAGCGGGCTTTCGCCCCCGGGATCCGACATCCGCCCTGGTGGCGAAGTGCCCCCGCTGCGAACGACGCACCGGCCCCTCTTCCGGGCGGGTGCCTCGGTAAACAGTGGCCGGAGTCCCGAGTGCGCCGCTCGGGGGCAGGTTCACCAGCGAAACGGCCGGCCGCCAGCACGCCCGCCCCCAGCAGGGAGACGTGCGGCAGAACTCGCGGCCCGCAGAGGACCCGACGGCCGGCAGGGGCCGGCCCATGGAGGGCTGCGGGGGCGGACGGCAACCCGGCGGGCAGCGGCAGCCGGACAGAAACCGGCCTGGCCCGTTCTCCGCCGCAGTCCGGAGGTTTCTGTCTCCGAGGAGAGATGTGACGCAGACCACGATGCCGGCGACGGGATCCGGCTTGCGGTTGCCGCTGCGTCAACTTCTACGGTGATTGATGTCGGCGTGATCCGTCGAGGGTGATGGGCAAGGAAAGAGCAGGTGCACGTGGCTGAAGAGTGGTCGATCACGGCACTGGCGGCGATGTCCGGGCTGACCTCGCGGGCGCTGCGTCATTACGACGCCCTTGGTCTGCTCCCCGCGGACAGGGCCGGCAGTGGCGGTAAGCGCTACTACGGCGAGGCGTCGGTGCTGCGACTGCAGAGCATCCTCCTCCTGCGCGAGCTCGGTCTCGGCCTGGCCGAGATCGCCGAGGTCGTGGACGAGGAGAAGGACGCCGTCACGGCCCTGCGCGGGCACCTCGTCAAGCTCCTCGCCGAACGTGAACGGTTCGACCAACTGGCCAAGACGGTCGCCAACACCCTCGCTCACCTGGAAGGAACGACCCCCATGAACCCGGCAGAGCTGTTCGAGGGCTTGGACCCCGTCAAGCAGACGCAGTATGAGAACGAACTGGTCGACCGGCACGGAAAGAAGGTGATGGAGCACATCACGGAGAGCAAGCGCCGCATGGCCGGCTGGGATACGCCCCGGACCCAGAGGATCGGTGCCGAGTACGAGGCGATCGAGGACGCGGCCGTCGAGTTGGTCCGGGCCGGAGTGCCGCCGACGGACGCCCGCGCACTGGAACTCATGGGCCGGCAGTTCGAGGCGGTCTCGGCGTTCTGGACCCCCGGCCGTGCCTCGTTCACGGGCCTGGGTCAGACCTACGTGGACCACCCGGACTTCAAGGCCCGATACGACGCCAAGCACCCCGCGCTGGCCGAGTTCCTTCGCGACGCGATCGCCGTATACGCCCAGCAGCACCTGGGCTGATCACCCTCGCCGGCCCCCACCGGCCCGGGTTTCCCCTCGCGGTCGGGGACCCGGACGCGAAGGCACGGGTGGTGGCCGGCGACAGCCCGCTCAGCGGCTTGCCCGAGGTTGTGCCACAGATGCCGGCGGCCGGCCGGTCACTCCCCCGTCGTGCCGCACAGCCGACGCACCCGTCGAACGACGCGTGGCGCGGCTGAGGTCCTGGCGGCTCTTCCCCAGATCCCGCATCGGCCCCGACCGCATGAGCGTCATCACCGAAGCCGTCCTCGCCCTGGAGAGGCACCGCTGAAAACGCTCGTTCGGGCCTGATGGACGTCGCCCAGGAATCGCAGGACATCACCGAGAACGATGTTGCCGCACCGTCGAGTCTTCATCCGGGCATGCGCGAACACATCGATTCGGCGGCGGCTGTCACCTGACGTCGTGCCGGTCGCGGGGCCGGCTCGTCAGGGCCGGTGGGCGTCAGCCCGCGATCAAGATCCCTCCCGCCACGGCCGCGCCGACCCCCAAGAGAAGGGCCCCGGCAGCGAACGCGATCTCAGCGACGTGGGAGCGGTGTTCGGCAGCGAGGTCTGTGGTGAA
Source organism: Streptomyces sp. AM 2-1-1 (assembly GCF_029167645.1). Taxonomy (NCBI): domain Bacteria; kingdom Bacillati; phylum Actinomycetota; class Actinomycetes; order Kitasatosporales; family Streptomycetaceae; genus Streptomyces; species Streptomyces sp. AM 2-1-1. Next base: position 36,885 of record NZ_CP119147.1, read on the forward strand.
GACGACCGGGTTGTCGGGGCGGTAATGGATCGTGAGGTCCCGGCCGCGCGAGCGGGCGGGATCGCTCAGCCCTACGGTGCGGTAGGCGGTGACGGCGGTGCCGTCGTGGGTGGTGAAGGCGACGACCGGGGTGTGGCTGGTGGCGGTTTCGCCGTCCGCTTCGACGGTGACGTCCTTCAGTACGGCGATGACGCGGCCCGGGACCGGGCCGCCGGAGGCGAGGCCCTCGATGCGTAGGCGTGAGTCGCGTACGGCCCCGGGCAGGTAGGTCGCGCCCAGCAGCGTCCAGGGCACGCCGAAGCCGATGAGGGCCCACGGCCAGCCCCAGTCGATCGAGGCGACGACGACCAGCCCGACGTAGATGAGGAAGACCGCGAAGTTGGGCCGGCCGAGGCCGCTCCGTCCGGCGTCCGGGTCGGTGGTGAAGCGGTAGGCGTGCGGGCGGCCGGGAGGGTAGCGGATGCCGATCTCCCGGCCCGTCCAGGCCGTGCTGATTCGGTCGCCGCACTCGCCGTCGTTGGTGACGGTGAACTCCTGCCCCGTGGCGGGATCGCGGAAGGTGACGACCACGGCGATCCCCTCGCGTCCCGAGCTCCCGTGCCGGGGCTCCGTGACCCGTTCGATCCGGCCCATGACGCGGACCGCCCGCTGGCCGCGGGTCACCCCGGCCAGCGACCGTCCGTATCCGACGAGCGCGACGGCGCCGAGGATGACGCACCACAACGCCAGATATCCGTGCCGGCCCATACGTGCTCCCTTCCCTGAGGGCTGTCCCGCAATTCGTGGTGGATCAGTGCGCGGCGTCAGATGCGGTGCATCGCAAGGCGGAGGGGCGCCCGCATACTGGATGTATGTGGACGTTCCGACAACGCGGCGAGGTGCCGTAGCTGTCGTCGCGCACCCGCCAGGAATTGCGGGACAGCCCTTAGCCTGCCCCGCCCGGCTCACCCGTTCCGTCCGGGCGCCCGTTCCGTCCGTCTGTCAGCGCGCCGGGACGCGCCGCACGATCTCGCCGTGGCCGTCCGCCTCCAACGAGGCGGCGCCGTCGGCGCCGGCCACCCCGACTCTGAGGGTGAGGACGCCGGACAGGCTCTCGGCGGTGAGCTGCCAGGTCTGCGGGGAGCGGACGCCGAGAGTGGCTCCGGCCTCCCGGACGAGGGCGGGGATACGCGGGTAGGGCAGCGCGTCCAGGTCGAAGCCGGGTACCTGCGAGCCCGCCGCGGTGAAGACGACGGTGAGCAGGTGGTCCTGCACGACGACGGTGAGGGCCTGGCGCTTTCTGCCGTCGCCCTTGGTGAGCGAATCGACCGCCACACGCAGTCGGCCCTCGTCAAACAGGGACTGTCCGGGGCCGAGGGCGACGGTGCCGGACGCGGCCGAGACGATCGTGGTGGACGAGGTGCCGGGGTCGGCGGGCGCAGCGGCCGAGGGGGGCCGGTCGGCAGGGTCTTCCGTGCCGAAGAGGTCGGCCCGGAAGACGAAGACCACGCCGGCCGCGCCGAGCAGCAGGGCGAGGAGGGTGAGGTAGCCGCCGACGGTGCTGTCCGGGGGCCGCTCGTCGGTCAGGGCGGGGCCGGGCGCTGAATCGATGCGGGCCGCGGTCGCGCGGTCCTCCCATTCCGGTGTGGGGCGCTTCACCAGCTTCACCGCCCACGGCTGGTGCGGTGGGTACTGGACGACGACGATGCCGCCTGGTTCGTAGTCGGGCAGGTCGACGAGATTGACGGACTGGGTGGACTCGACGCGGTACGCCGGTCCGCCGTCCGGGGCGACGGTGAGGTCCAAGCGGACGGGCACGTCGCTGGTCTCCCCGCCGGTGGCGCGCAGGCTCTCGATCTTGGCGAGCGTGGTACGGGGGACGATGGCCGCCTCGCGTGCGCGCTCGGGCGCCCCAGCGGCGAGGACCAGCAGTCCGTAGGCGAGGGGGACGGCCAAGCCGCCGGCCAGCAGGGGAACGCGTTCGAGGACAGTGCCGACGACGAGTGCGGCGAGCGAGCTCCCGATCACCGCGCCCGTGAGGATCCCGCGGGCGAGGTCGAGGGGGGTGCGGCGGGTCGGCGGTGCGCTCGGAGGGGCCGGCGTGATCGTCATACCGAGATTGTGGTGGCCCGGGCTGCGGCCCGGTAGGCGTCCGGGCGCCTTTCTCTCCCCCCAACGGCGTTTCTGGGGAGGGATGTTGGCACCTCCCAGGCATCACAGGCAGGTGGCCGATCACGATGACCGTTCCGGGTACCGGGAAACCGTGACTGCTCGGCCACGCCGGTGAGCGCGTCCCCGGGCCGGCCCCGGGTCGGCACCCCGCGGCCGCGCGACACCCCGATCGACGAGTTGATCGAAACGATCATCGCCCCTTCAGGGCGGTACGCCCCGCAGGCTCTGATCGCCCTGACGTTTATGTCAGCTGATCGGACATCCCGAGCACGTACGCACCCTCCGGGCGAGCGTCCTCGCCTCCGACGGGGACTCCCTGGCGTTCGCAGATCCGGATGATTCTGCGGGTGGGGGCCGAGGTCGGGTCTGGCACCTGTCGGGCAAGGCGGGAGAGATCCACACGACCTCGCCGACCGGGTCGGTCACGACCTGCACGTTCACGCCGTGGCGGCGGTGGTCGGAGGAGCAGTCGGCCCGGCCCTCGCCCGCTCGGTCGCGGTCGGCGAGCGTCCCGTCGGGCAGTACGTACTCCGGACCGGTCTCGCGCAGGACCTTCAGCGGGGCCGGCGCCCGGTCGGCCTGAAGGTCGATGACCGCACCGGTGCGGGCGTGAGCGGTGCCGGCCGATATGCCGAAGGCCGCTGCGAGTTGGGCCAGGGTGTCGCGTTTGCGCAGGTCCACCGGAGCGACCGGCGTGCCTGCGCGGCGGGAGCTCGCAGCGGCGGTCGGGCTCGCGGGTGACGATGAGCATGGTGACCCACTCGACCGGCGCATGAGGCAGGTCGAGTGCGGCCCGATAGGGAACCGGCGAGGCACCTGCGCTGAAGAGTCGAGAGGTCGGGCATCTCCCTCGGCGGCGCGGGCGCCTCGTGCGTGGCGACCCCCGTCGCCGTCACTCGATCGGTGGCCACTCTGAAAACGCTCGATGAACCGTCAGGTGGGTGAGTCGCCGCCCGGTCGTACACGAACACCCCTCGCGTGGGAGGGCCTTCACGGGGTGGCGCCGCCGACGGAGGCCACCGCATGCCGGTGGCGCGCCCCGGGACGGAGGCGCGCCACGCCGGCGGTGGAACGGGTCAGTGGGTGGAGGCCGCGCGCCCGGCCCGCTCCACGGCTTTCCCGTCCCCGACGGGGGTGGCGTCCGTGCCCTCGCCGGACGGGGTCGCGCCGTCGACGGAAAGCCGTCGGTTGACCGCCCAGACGACCAGCGCGCACGCGGCGAGGCCGGCCCCGAGGAAGCTGGACCCCGCCCAGCCGTGGGCGGCGAAGAGCGCGGTGGTGGAGGCCGCGCCAAGGGCGGAACCGAGCGAGTAGAAGACCATGTAGCCGCCGATGACGCCACTGACGCGCTCGGGGTGGGCGGTGGTGAGGAGATGCTGGTTGCTCACGTGCACGGCCTGGACGGCGAAGTCCAGCAGCACGATCCCGACGAGCGGGATCCACAGGGTCCACGTCAATTGCCCGATCGCCGCCCAGGAGAGGATGAGCAGGCCCAGCGCGAGACCGGTGACGGGCATCGCCCGCCCCGCATCCGCCCATCGTCCCGCACGTGCCGCGCCCAGGGCGCCCGCGAGGCCGACGAAGCCGAAGAGGCCGGTCTGCCCCTCGCTCAGGTGCCAGGGCGCGTCCGACAGCGGCAGGGACAACCCGCTCCACAGCGTCCCGAAGGACGCGAAGAGGAAGAAGGCGATGAGCCCCCGGGACAGGAAGAGCCGTTGCCGGAAGAGCCCGCCGATCGAGGTCACGGCGCGTACGTATCCCGTGGGGCGGCCGGACCGTTCCTCCGTCGGCAGGACGGCGAGGACGAGGGCCGCGAGTCCCAGGGACAGCACCGCGAGGACGACGTAGACGCTGCGCCAGCCCCACAGCTCGGTGAGCGCGCCGGTGACGGCCCGCGCGCCCAGAATGCCGACGACCACGCCCGAGGTCACCACCCCGATGTCGCGTCCGCGTTCTCCGGGCGACGACACCGACGCGGCGTAGGCCACCGTGGTCTGTACCACCACCGCGAACATCCCGGCCGCGGCGAGTCCGGCGAACGCCACCCAGGAGGCCGTCGCCGACGCCGTCAGGACCATGCCGGCCGCCGTGACGGCCAGGTGTACGGCGATCAGCCGGCGCCGGTCCGCCACGTCCCCGAGGGGCACCAGCAGCACGAGGCCCACCAGGTATCCGAACTGGCCGGTGGAGACGATCCAGCCGGTGAGCCCGGGCGCCACTCCGAGGTCGTGGCCCATCGGGTCCAGGACCGTCTGCGCGGCGTAGATGCTCGCCACGGCGACCCCACACACCATCGCGAGCAGCAAGCGCCGCCACGCAGTCATCACAGACCCCATTCAGTAGCAAATTGCAACCTATTCGACAGTACGGCATGATGGTTTCAATCCGCAACTCAATGGGAGGTGTCATGCCAGGCAGCACCGCGTGCTCCCCCGGGCCCCAGTGGACCGATCCCGACTGCCCCGTCGCCCGCACCCTGGACCTGGTCGGGGACAAGTGGAGCCTGCTGGTCGTCCGCGACGCGATGGACGGCGCGCGCTCGTTCACCGAGTTCCAGCGGCGCACCGGGATCGCGCGCAACATCCTCAGCGACCGTCTTCGCAAGCTGGTCGCGCACGGGCTCCTCGCCCGGACCACCGCGGCGTCGGGCCGACGCCAGGAGTACGTCCTGACCGAGGCCGGCCACGATCTCTTCCCCGCCGTCCTCACGCTCCGGCAGTGGGGGGAACGGCACGCCTTCGCGCCGGGCGAAGCGCACTCCATCCTCGTCGACCGGCACGGCGCACCCGTGCCGGAGGTCGTACCGACCGACGCGGACGGCGGGATCGTCGGCGTGGACAGTTCCCGGGTACGGAAGGCCGGATGACCGGCCGCCGCGCCCCGTCCGGCGGAACGGGGCCGGGCAGGGCGCGGCGGCGTCTGTGGTCCGTCCCGCCGACGACAGACCTCGGAGCGCCGGCCGCGGACAGGCCCTCACCACGTTTTCCGCGCGGCGCCCCCGGTCAGCCGGCGCGCTGTGCGGAGTCGTGATGTCAGTCGCCGAAGTGAGGTGTGAAGGGCTGGGACGTGGCTGCCCAGGAGGCGAGGAGGCCTAGGCCCTCTTCGGAGGATGAGCCGGGTTCGGCGGTGTAGATGGTGAGCGTGAGACCCGGGGCGGCGGCCATCTCCAGGCCCTCGTAGGCGAGGGTGAGGTCGCCTGCGGTGCGGTGGTGGAAACGCTTGGTGCCGGTGCCGTGGTGGCGGACGTTGTGGGCACCCCAGCGGGTGCGGAAGTCGTCGCTGCGGGTGGACAGCTCACCGACGAGGTCGTGCAGGCCCTTGTCGTGGGGGCTGCGGCCGGCTTCGGTGCGCAAGATGGCCACGGCCATGTCAGCGGCCTGCTCCCAGTCGGGGTGGAAACGGCGCGAGGCGGGATCGAGGAACTGGAAGCGGGCCAGGTTCGCCTGGTTGCCGGCCGAGGCGTAGACGTCGGCGTAGAAGGCGCGGGCGAGCTCATTGGTAGCGAGCAGGTCCATGCGGCCGTTGCGCACGAAGGCGGGACCGGCGGTGACGGCGTCCAGGACCCACTGCAGGCTCCGGTGCGCCTTCCACTGCGCGGTGCGGCGCCGGGGGCGGATGAGGGCGTCGGAGCCGTCGGCGGCGTGAGCGAGGTTCAGCAGGTGAGCGCGCTCGGCGTCGTCGAGCTGGAGCGCACGGGCGACGGCTTCGAGGACGGCCGGGGAGACGCCGGCGAGGCTGCCGCGCTCCAGCTTGGCGTAGTACTCCACGCTCACGTCGGCGAGCGCGGCGACCTCGCTGCGGCGCAGGCCCGGTACCCGTCGGCGGCTCCCGGGGGGCAGGCCGGCCTGCTCGGGGGTGATCTTGGCTCGCCGCGAGGTCAGGAACTCGCGGACTTCTGCTTGGTTGTCCACTCCTTCGACGGTACGTGCCGCCTGCGCCCCTGGGGATGTACTGGCGGTACACCCCTTGATGGTGTCTCGCTCCCCGCGGAAAGAGCGGGTTACCTGGATGACGTGGTGCTTTTCGCCCGGTCACCACGACGGGATCGTGCACCTGTCCCTGCATTCGGCGACGACCCCGGCATCCGGGACCGCCCGCCCCGGCACGCGAAAGGAAGCTCATCCATGCGCGGCGCAGTCATCCACGCCCCCGGTGACGTCCGCTTCGAGTCTCTGGACGACCCGAAGCTGCTTCACCCCACCGACGCGATCATCCGCACGGCCGTCACCTGCGTGTGCGGCTCTGACCTGTGGCCCTACCGCGGCGCCGAGCCGATCGGCGACCCGCACCCGATGGGCCACGAGTACGTCGGCTTCGTCGAGGAGGTCGGCTCCGAGGTCACCGCGGTGAAGCCGGGGCAGTTCGTCGTCGGCTCGTTCGCCACGTCCGACAACACCTGTGCGAACTGCACGAACGGTTTCCAGTCGCACTGCTCGCACCGCGAGTTCATGTCGACCTGCCAGGCCGAGTACGTGCGTATCCCCCACGCCCAGGGCACCCTGGTGGCCACCGGCGAGGTGCCCGGCGAGGAGCTGTGGCCCGGTCTGCTGGCCGTCTCCGATGTGATGGGCACCGGCTGGTGGGCCGCGGACGCCGCCGAGGTGGGGCCCGGCTCGACCGCCGTGGTCGTCGGCGACGGCGCGGTGGGCCTGTGCGGGGTGATCGCGGCGAAGGAGAGGGGCGCGGAGCGGATCATCGCCATGTCGCGGCACGAGTCGCGGCAGAAGCTCGCCCGGGAGTTCGGCGCCACCGACATCGTCACCGAGCGCGGCGACGAGGGCGTGGAGAAGATCAAGGAGCTGACCGGCGGGATCGGCGCCGACAGCGTCCTGGAGTGCGTCGGCACGGCCCAGGCCATGAGCCAGGCGCTGCGCTCCGCCCGTCCCGGCGGCAATGTCGGCTTCGTCGGTGTCCCCCACGAGGTCGCCGTCGACGGGCAGGAGCTGTTCTTCTCCCACGTCGGCCTGCGCGGCGGCCCCGCCCCCGTACGCCGCTACCTGCCCGACCTCATCGACCGCGTCCTGGCCCGCCGGATCGACCCGGGCAGGGTCTTCGACCTCACCCTGCCCCTGGAGCGGGTCGCCGAGGGCTACAGGGCGATGGACGAGCGCCGCGCCGTCAAGACCCTCCTCACGCCCTGATCCTCCCGACCGCACAAGGAGCAACCGTGCAGATCACCCGCAGCTCGCTCGACACCGTCAAGGGTCCGGCCGACTGGTTCACCGGTGACGTCTACATCGACCCGGTCGCCGCGGCCCCTGCCCCTTCCCGCGTCACCGCCTCCCTGGTGCACTTCATGCCCGGCGCCCGCACCCACTGGCACCGCCATCCGCTCGGGCAGAGCGTCTTCGTCACCGAAGGCGTCGGCCTGTGCCAGCGCCGCGGCGGCCCGGTGGAGGTCATCCGGCCCGGTGACCGCGTCCTGTTCGAGGCCGACGAGGAGCACTGGCACGGCGCCGCCCCGAACCGGCTGATGGTCCACGTGGCCATCAACGAGGGCGACGGGGACCACGCCGTCGTGCACTGGCTGGACCCGGTGACCGACGAGGAGTACACCGCCGCCCCGGCCACCGGCTGACACGGCGGTCCGCCCGGCCCCCGCCTCCGCACCGCCGTCACTCGAGAGGCTCACCGTGACCACGTTCGCTCCCGTCGGCGCGGGCCCTGGACGGGGGCCGGCCGCCCGCCGGTCCGGTGCCGTCGGCCACCACGTCGCTCTCCTGTCCCGCAACGCCGATCACCTCGACGCCCTGGCGGGCGAACTCGACGGTGAGGGCATCCGGGCGCGCGGCTTCAGCTCGGCCGGGCGACCAGCGTCACCGTCGAAGCCGCCCCCTGACCCGTGCCGCCTCCCCGCCGATACCGGCGCGCCGGTGCCCCCGGCGGCACCGACCCGCCTTGGGGTCCCCCGTCTGCGACCCGCCTTCCCGAAGGGAGAACAGACGTGCGCGTCACCTACGGCTTCCACGGCAAGGCCGCCTTCGTCACCGGCGCCGGCGGGGGCATCGGAGGGGCCACCGCCCTCGCTTTCGCCCGCGCAGGCGCACGGGTCGCCCTCGCCGACCTGTCCCGTGGCGGCCTGCACGAAACCGCCCGCCTCATCGAGGCAGACGGCGGCGAAACCCTCGCCCTCACCTGCGACGTCACCAGCGAGAACGACGTCCGAGCCGCAGTCGACCAGACTGTCGAGCGCTTCGGAACCCTGGATGCCGCCTTCAACAACGCCGGCGTCGAGCAGCCCGTCCAGTCGGCCGCCGACACCACGAGGAACGACGGGGACCGCGTCCTCGGCGTCAGCCTCACCGGAGCGTTCCTGTGCACCCGCGCCCAGATCCGCCAGATGCTGAAGCAGGACGGCGGCGGCGCGATCGTCAACGTCTCCTCCGGCGCCGGGGTCAAAAGCCCCGGGATCATCGACACCGAGATGATCCGCCGCTTCGGCGACACCCGCCCCGGGGGCCGCGAAGGACTTGTCGCCGACGAACCCGTCGGCCGCCTCGGCACGCCCGAGGAGATCGCCTCCGCCGTGCTCTGGCTGTGCTGCGCCGACGCCGCCTTCACCACCGGCACCGCCCTCGTCGTCGACGGCGGCCAGACCACCTGAACCCTCCGGCATCCCCGTCCGAAACCCCCGCCGAAACCCTGTCCGAGGAGACATCTCCATGAACCCCGTCTATGACTTCACCGGCCAGGTCGCCTTCGTCACCGGCGCCTCCTCCGGCATGGGCCTGGCCACCGCCCGCGCCTTCGCCGAAGCCGGCGCTGCCGTCGGCCTCGCCGACATCGACGAGACGGCTGTCGAGGCCGCGGTGAAGGAACTCACCGACGCCGGGCACCGGGCCCTCGCCCTGGTCTGCGACGTCACTGACGAGGACCAGGTCGCCGCCGCCGTCGACCGCACCGTGGAGACCTTCGGCCGCCTCGACATGGCCTACAACAACGCCGGGATCATGCCCCCGCCCACCGACGCCGCCGACGAGAGCGCCGAACAGTTCGACCGCGTCCAGAACGTCAACCTGCGCGGCATCTGGGCGGCCATGAAGCACGAACTGCGCCACATGCGCGGCCAGGGCAGCGGCGCCATCGTCAACTGCTCTTCCCTCGGCGGTCTCGTCGGCAACCCCGGCCGCGCCGCCTACCACGCCACCAAGCACGGCGTGATCGGCCTGACCAAGAGCGCCGCCCTCGAATACGGCTCCCGCGGCGTCCGCATCAACGCCGTCTGCCCCGGCACCATCGCCACCCCCATGGTCGACGCCATGGTCGAAGGCGGCGAACTCGACCGCACCCAGGCCGAAGCCGGCCAGGCCATCAACCGTCTCGGGACCGCCGACGAGATCGCCCAGGCCGTCCTGTGGCTCTCCAGCCCTGGCGCCGGCTACGTCACCGGCATCGCCCTGCCCGTCGACGGCGGCTATACCGCTCGGTAACAGCCCACTCGTGCCGGCCGGACGAGTGCTGCACCAGTCCCGAGACGTCCGGCAAACCATCGCGGTCGTCGCGCGCCGCCGACTGGTGACGATCGCAGGCGGCGACGGGATCGAACGTCCGGGTGAGGGCCCGGCTCCCCCACCGAACCGGTTCCGGGGGAAGACTCAGGGGCCGGGTGGCCGCCGCTCCCCCGGTGACAGCAGGAGCACCTCCAGAGCCCGTGCGCAGGAACGCGCCTGGGCCAGGAATCCGTCGGTGCGGGCCTCGGTGATGACGGACGGCGTGCCCCGTACCGCCAGGGCGAAACGGGCGTGCCCGGCGCCGTCCAGCACCGGCACCGCCAGTGTCCGTACCCCGTGGGCCGACTCGCCGTCGTTGACGGCGTAGCCGGCGGACCGCACCCGTGCCAGCTCCGCGTCCAGGGCCGCCGGTTCGACGATCGTGCGGTCGGTGAACGCGGGCAACAGGGGCAACGAGGAGGGCCCGCCCTCGCCGGGCGTCGCCCAGGCCAGCAGCACCTTCCCCAGTGCGGTGGAGTGCAGCGGCCGCCGCAGTCCCACCTTGGGGGTCACCGAACCGCCCGCGACGATCACCGCGTACGGTCCGCTGCGCAGGGCGAGGTCGGCGGTGGCGCCCGTGCGGTCGGCGAGATCGGCCAGCTCGGGGGCCGCCAGATGCAGGCCGCGCTGATGGTAGGAGAGCCGGCCCAGTTCGGTCACGGCGGGCCCGAGCCGGTAGCGGGACGTCCGGGCGTCCTGCTCCAGGAACTCGGCGCCGAGCAGGGTGCGGGCAAGCCGGTGGGCCGTGGAGACGGACAGGCTCAGGCGGCGGGCGAGGTCGGAGGCGCTCAGGTCGGGGCCGTTGTCGTGGAAACAGTGCAGGACGTCCAGTGCGCGCTGTACCGCCTGGGCCCCGCCGGGAGCGCGTGCTGCGGCGTCGGTCATGTGGGTTCACTCCCGCTGTCGGATGCGGACTTCGATGTTTCCACACTGTGGGAGGCCCCCTCGGTCACAAGTGCCTGGTGAAACAGTGCGTTCATACGTGATCCCACATCATGGGAAGCGAGTTGTGGGCGGGCACGGCTCCGTGGCAGGCTGCCGCCGTCATCACCGACGAGCTGAACCGACGAGCTGAGGGGAGCAGTGCCATGGCCGGCCGCCGAACCGCGACTCCCGCCCACGCCGCTCCGGTCCCGCTCGCCCTCACGCTGCGCCGTCACATCGACCTGGCCCGCGTGTCCAGCGCCGCCTGTCGCTGACCCTCTGCGCAGTTCCCCTCCCCGCTCCTTTTCGCACCCGGCGCGTCGGTCCGACGCGCCGCGGGCCCCTTCCGTACGAGCTGCCCGGACCGGGACGTACGTGCCGCGCCGCCGGCTCCCCCTGCTTCGTCGATCCCCGGAAAGACCTCATGACGCCTGCCGTCCTGCCCCGGACCCTCTGGTTCACCCGCTGTCCCGTACCCACCGCCACCGGCATCGCCGCCGACCGGCAGTGGTTCACCGACGAGTTCGCCGCTGACGGCATCTCCGTGCGTTCCCTGCAGGACGCCTCCCCCGAGGCCGACCGCGCCGCGCACTACACCCACGCCCTACCCGGCCTTTTCAGAGAAGGCGGCAACGTCCCCGCCCTGTGGGCCCGTTCGCGGGGCGAACGCACCCGGCTGATCGGACTCACCTGGATCGAGGAACGGCAGGCCATCCTGGTCGCACCCGGCTCCGGCATCCGGGGCGCCGGCCTCCTGCGCGGGCTGCGGCTCGCCCTGCCCCAGCACGACATCGCCATCGATTTCTGGCGTGCCATGGCCCTGCGCGGCTTCGAGGGGGCGCTCGCCTCCGCCGGACTCGCGCTCGAGGACACCTCGCTCGTGGACGTGGCCGCCGACGGGCACCGGGGCCAGTGGGCGGCCGAACTCGCCGCGCTGCGGCGCGGTGACGTCGACGCCGTGTACGTGAAGGGCGCGCTCGCCGTCGAGGCGGCCCGCCGTGCCGGTGCCGAAGTAGCCGTCGACCTCGACGGACTGCCCGACCGCCGCTTCCGCGTCAACAACGGCACGCCGCGCCCCATCACCGTCCATCAGCAACTCCTCGACGACCACCCCGGCCTCGTCGACCGTTTCCTCGCCGTCTTGCTGAGAGCAGCCGACTGGGCCGCCGGACAGCCCGACGAGGTCGCCCGCATCCTCGGCGCCGAGACCGGGGCGGGGGCCGACGGAGTCGCCGGTGCCTACCGGCCCGGCACCCATCTGACCCTCCACCCCGACCTGTCCGCCGAACGTCTCGGCCTGCTCGCCGCACAGGAAGCCGGGCTGCGTGCCCATGGCTTCCTGCCCGAGCCCGTCGACGTGGCGGCCTGGGCCGACCCCGGGCCGCTGCGCCGCGCAGCCGCACTGGGCCACCGAACCTCCGCCCCCTGAGTCCAGAGGAACCTTCATCGTGAACCTCCCCCGGCCACTGCGTACGACAGCCGTTCCGGCACTCCTCACCGTCTCCGCGCTCGTCGCTCTCACCGCCTGCGGTGCCTCCGAGGCCGACGACGCGGCGAAGGGCTCCGGCAGCAAGGCCACCGTGACCGTCCGCATCCCCGACCCCGGCAACTCCGGCGTGCTCGCCCTCGGCAAGAAAGACGGCAGCCTCGACAAGGCCCTGTCGAAGGCGGGCGCCAAGGTCGAATGGACCGGCAGCGCCGGCCCGTTCGCCCCGGCCGCCCAGGCGATGAACGCGGACCAGCTGGACATCGCCACCGGATCCATCACCTCCGGCATCACCTCGCTCGCCCAACGCCCCGGCTTCAAGTTCTTCACCGCCGTCGACCCGGACGCCGCGGGAGAGGGCATCCTCGTCCGGAACGGCTCGGACATCACCTCGGTGGCCGACCTGGCCGGAAAGAAAGTGGCCGTGAACCAGGGCGGCACGGGTGAGTACCTGCTGCTCAAGGCTCTCGCCAAGGCCGGCATCCCGGCGGACGAGGTCACCAGGGTCTATCTGCGGCCGGACCAGACCGCGGCGGTCTTCAACGCCGGCAAGGTCGATGCCTGGGCCGTCTGGGCCACCTACGCCGTCGCGGAGATCGGCAGCGGCAAGGCGCACTTCGTCGCCGACGGTGCGGCGCTCGGCTCCGACAACTACAGCCTCAATGCCGTACGGACAGAGTTCGCCGAGCAGCACCCGAAGGTCTTGAAGGCCCTCTACCAGTACCTCCACGAGGCCAGCGCCAAGGAGAAGCGGAACCCGGCCGCCTACCTCAACGTCTTCACGGACGCCGGCCCGACCGCCGTGACGGGGAAGGCCAAGGAGGTCCAGACGCGGTTCCTGGCACAGGGCGGCACCATCGACCCCATCGGCCCTGAGGACATCGAGCGCTTCAGGGCCGTCGCCGCGTTCTACGCCGAGCAGAAGGTCACCAGGACCCAGGTCGATGTCGCCCCCCACCTGCTCGACGTCGGGGAGCTGAAGTGAGCGACACCGCCGCCGCTTCCCCCGGACTCGTCCGCCGGGAAGCCGACTCCGGCGAGCCCGCGGCCCCGCACACCGGCCTCGTCCGGCCGCGCCCCCAGCTCCGCAGAGCCCGCGGTCGGGGCTACGCGCTCGCCGTCCGCACCGTCGGCCCGGTCCTGCTGCTGGCCCTGTGGTGGGTGGCGTCCGCCACCGGACTCCTCACGCCCGACGTGCTGGCATCGCCCGGCGCAGTGGTCCGGGCCGTCGGTGAGCTGTGGGGCAACGGGCAGCTGCCCGACGCCCTCACCATCTCGCTCACCCGCTCCGGACTCGGCCTTCTGATCGGACTGGCCGCCGGACTGACCCTCGGCATCACCACCGGGTTCACCCGCCTCGGCGACGAACTCCTCGACTCCTCGCTCCAGACCCTGCGCACCATCCCCTTCCTCTCGCTGGTACCACTGTTCATGGTCTGGTTCGGGATCAACGAGACGGCGAAGGTCCTCCTCATCGCCGTCGCCACCACCTTCCCGATGTACGTGTCCACATCGAGCGGAGTCCGCAACACCGACCCGAAACTCATCGAGGCCATGCGGAGCTTCGGCCTGGGACGGCTCGCCCTCGTACGCGAAGTCGTGCTGCCCGGCGCCCTGCCGTCCCTGCTCGCCGGGCTGCGCCTGTCGATGACGCTCAGCGTCATCGCGCTGATCGCAGCCGAGGAGATCAACGCCACCGCCGGCATCGGCTATCTGATGTCCCAGGCGCAGAGCTACGCCCGCACCGACGTCCTGGCAGTCTGCATCCTCGTCTACGGACTCCTCGGACTGACCGCCGACATCGTCGTCCGGCTGCTGGAACGCCTGCTGATGCCGTGGCGCACTCCTCAGGGAGCCACCCGATGACCGATTCGACATCCGCTCCCGCCGTACGGGTACGAGGGCTGCGCCGCGTCTTCGGCACCAGGGCTGTGCTGGACGATCTCCGACTCGACATCGCCCGGGGAGAGTTCGTCGCACTGCTCGGGGCCAGCGGCAGCGGGAAGACGACTTTGCTGCGGATCCTCGGAGCCCTCGACGCCGCCGACGAGGGAGAGGTACTCGTTCCCGAGGCGCGCACCATCGTCTTCCAGGAACCCCGCCTCGTCCCGTCGAAGAAGGTTCTCGCCAACGTGACGGTCGGGCTGCCGCGCAGCCGCTCCGCGGACGGGCTCGGAGCGCTGGCCGAAGTCGGCCTGGAACGCCACGCCGGGGCCTGGCCGACCACCCTCTCCGGCGGAGAGGCCCAGCGCGTCGCACTTGCCCGCGCCCTGGTCCGTCAACCCGAACTCCTGCTGCTGGACGAGCCGTTCGCCGCGCTCGACGCACTGACCCGGCTGAAGATGCAGGCGCTCGTCGGTGAGCTGTGCCTCAGGCACCGGCCCGCCGTCCTCCTGGTCACCCACGACGTCGACGAGGCCGTACGGCTGGCCGACCGGGTCGCGGTCCTGCGTGACGGCCGGCTCGTCACCGACGAGAAGGTCGGGATCGGCCGGCCACGCGACCCCGGCGATCCCGCCTTCGCGGCCCTGCGCCGACGCCTTCTCGCCGACCTCGGCGTCGAGGCCCCCGCACCTTCCCTTCCTTCCCCCGCCCGAACCGAAGCCGGAGTGACCTGAATGACCATCACCATCGGTGTCCACAGCAGCAACCCGTCCCTCTACTACCTGTACCACCTCTCCCGGCTCGGCTTCGCCCAGCAGGAGTTGGACCCGCTGGGCGAGAGCGTCGTCTTCCACCCGTACACCAACGGCGTACGCACCGGAGAGCTCCTGACCCAGGGCGTCATCGACTTCGGCGGTACCGGGTCCACCCCGCCCGTCACCGCGCAGGCCACCGGGCACGACATCGTCTACACGGCCGTCTCCGCACCACGCCCCGGACACGGCGCGCTCCTCGTCGCCGAGGACAGCCCCATGCGGACCGTCGCCGACCTCAAGGGCTCGACCGTCCACCTGGCGATCGGCTCCTGGCAGACCCATCTGATCGCCAAGGCCCTGGACGACGCCGGGCTGTCCTACGCCGACGACATCACCGCCGTCCGCAGCGACGCCGGCAGCGAGCACCTGCTGCGCACCGGCGAGATCGCCGCCTGGATCGCCCAGGGGGCCGAGCTGGCCGCCGCGCGGCGCACCGGCGGGGTACGGACCCTGGTCCGTACCGGCGACGTCATCAGCGACCGTTCCGTCTTCTTCACCCGCCGCGACCTCGCCGAATCCCGGCCCGAAGCGATCGAGGCCCTGACCCGGGCGCTGAAGCGCGCCGACGAGTGGGCGGCGGCCCACCCCCGGCAGGCGGCCGGGATCGCGGCCGCCGACCTCGGCGGATCGGCGGACGACTGGGAGACCGCGCTTGCCTCCCTGCCCTGGGCGATCGAGCCCGTCACCGACGCGTTCATCGCCGAGCAGCAGGAGGCCGCCGACATCTTCCACCGGACCGGATTCATCGACCGCCCGATCACCGTGGCCCACGCCCGTGCCCGTGCCGCGGTCGGCAAGGCGGTATGACGACATGGCGACCGAAGTCCTCTGGTACATCATTCCGCGCGAAGGCGCCTACCCCTGGGAGCCCGCGGGCAGACGCCCGGTCGACCTCGGCTACCTGGGCCAGCTGGCCGGGACGGTGGAGCGGCTCGGCTACAGCGGCGCGCTCCTCGCCACCGACCTGTACGACGTCTGGCCGCTGGGCAGCGCGCTCGCCGCATCGACGAGCACTCGGTTCAAGCCGCTGCTCGCCGTCCACCCCGGGCTCGTCTCGCCGACGCTGCTCGCCAAGATGGCGCTCAGTTTCGACACGCTCTTCGGTGGCCGGCTGCGCTTCAACGTGGTCAACGGTTCGACGAAGTCGCTCCAGGAGTACGGACTCCACGTGGAGCACGACGAGCGGTACGAGCTGAGCGCGGAGTACTGGTCGATCGTGAAGCGCCTGACGGCCGGCGAGGTCTTCGACCACAAGGGCCGCTTCTACGACCTGAAGAACGCCGGAGCTTCCTTCCGGGAGCTGAAGCCGGTCCAGGACGGGCACATCCCGCTCTGGTTCGGCGGCTCGTCCGACGCCGGCATCGAGATGGCGGCCGAGCACGTCGACGTCTTCCTGACCTGGGGTGAGCCGCCGCACCTGCTGAAGGAGAAGCTGGAGAAGGTCCGGGCGAGGGCCGCCGCGTACGGCCGCACGCTCAGGATCGGACTGCGGCTGCATCTGATCGTCCGGGACACGGAGGAAGAGGCGTGGGCGGCCGCCGACCGACTGCTCGACGTCACCAGCGACGCGACGTACGCCCGCCAGCTCGGCGACCGGGCGGGCGAGGAAGGTGTGGGCTGGCAGCGGCAGTTCCGCCAGCACGGCGGGAAGGTTCCCGCGCACGCCCGTGAGCTGGAGGTCCATCCCAACATGTGGCCGGGCATGAGCCTGTTCCGGCCGGGGCCCGGCACCGCGGTGGTGGGCTCGACCGCGCAGGTCGTCGAAAGGCTCAGGGAGTTCGAGGGCCTGGGTGTCGACACCTTCATTCTCTCCGGCAACCCGCTCCTGGAGGAAGCGTACCGGGTCGCGGAGACGGTGCTGCCGGCGTTGGGTGTCACCCGCTGACGCGGCCGGGCGGTGCGCCGGCCGGCGGGGCCCGGGGACGAAGCGCGCCTGCGCGCCTCGGTGACCGGCCCCCGGCGGGAACTCGTCCTCCTCCGGGAGCATGCGCCGCGCGGGCGGGGGTGCGGTCCGACGGCGTCGGCGAGGTCGGCGGCCTCCTCGATCGCCTCGACGGAAAGACCGCCCGGTGTACGGCTGACCACGTCCGCCGACCGGGGGACGTAGTCGCCGAAGCAGGGAGGGAAAGCGTGCACGGCCTGCGCGTCGGGGTACCGCTCGCGGAAGGCGCGGCCGGCCCGCAGGGTGGTGGAGGACCTCGCAGTGCCGGGGCGGGCCGCGACGTGGGACCGGGCCGTGCGGTCGAGGGATTGCGCGGCCCCGTGCCGGGCCCCGGGGCATGGAGTGGCTGCTCCACCGGGGTCCGGGGTGGTGCCGAAGCCGGCTACTGCACGAGCGCTGCGGAGGGCGGCCTCGGTCCGTCACGGCCGTGGCGGCGGCGGTGGCTGGGCACGTACGGGAAGGGCCGGCGCGGCGTGGGTCGATGTCCCGCTCGCGTCCGGTACCCCGCCGCCGATGGTGGCGGGGTAGCGGACGGCCCGTTGGTCTCGGCGCCCGTTCAGCGACGTTCCCCGCGGAGGCGGGGGCGGGGCTGGAGGGTCTGGGCGAGAGGTGTCGTCAGGTGCGTGCCGGTGCCTGCGTCGCGGGGTGTCCGGTGCTGGGTGCCGGGATCAGGCGGGTGTTCATGGGCAGGTCGACATCGCCGTGCTCGCGTTCGAGCCAGCGTTGGACGAGGGTGAAGAGGATGTCGTTGAATCCGCCCCTGGGCAGGCCGGAGGCTCCGACGGTGTTGATGGTGGTGAAGGCTGCCGGGACCGCGACTTTGACGGACGAGTCCAGGAAGGGGTCCCGGGCCAGGTGGATGTGGTCCGCTTCCTCATCGCCGATGACGTAGCGGACGAAGGCGGTGACGAAGGGCCGGGCCGCCGGCGCCGCCGGTCCGGAGACGATTTTGGCCACGGCGTCGATGGCCTGCTGGGACTGGGCGTCGGCTTTGGCGGAGTCCTCGCTCAGGTGCTGCTTGAGGACCGCGGCGATGTGGAGCGAGTCCGCGACGGTGGTCGGCAGGATGTCGAGCGGCATGCCCAGCATCGCTCCGTAGACGCGCCACAGGTGCAGGTGGTCGGCCTGTTCCTGGGGCGTCATCGTGGTCCCGAATTTGGGCAGGGTGTCGTAGGCGGCGTTGGTGAACATCGTCCAGTTCTGCAGGAACGTGATCTGGTTGATCGGTGTCCCCCACCGGCCCTGGTCCCAGTGGTCGGCCTGGAGCAGGTGCCGGACGGCCGAGTGCATCATCCGCGTCTTGAGGAGGTCGACGAGCAGGTTGCTCGAAGGCCCGAACGGTTCGGCCTGGTAGAAGCCGACCAGGAGCTGTGCTGCTTTGCCTGCGAACAGTTCGGCGTCGTTCAGGTCGACGGCGCGGTCGATGGCGCTCATCTCCATCGGCATACGGACCCGGCCGATGGTGGTGTGCAGGGCCGCGGTGATGCCTTCCTCGATGGCGTGTTCCCGCTCGAACCGCTGGGCGCGGCTGACAGCGGCCCGGTCCGCCCAGGCCGGCACCACCAGACCCGCGGTCAGGAAGGAGACGACCTTGTCCGGCAGGCCGTCCGGCAGAGGTTGTCCGTTGACCTTCCAGTCGTGCAGGAGCTCGTTGACGCGCTCGACCTGCCCGTGCGCGAACAGGTCACCGACCACCGCGTCGGAGTCCGGGTCGCCGACGTTCATGAGCCGGTCCAGCAGAGCGAGGTCGGCGGGGGTCGGAACCACCGGACCCGCCCCCACCGGCGTCATCACCTTACGAAATCGTTCAGTCACCATGAGTGGCCACCCTAGCCGGTCCGGGACAGGGCCGGCCGCCTGCCCGGTGAGGCCGCCTCGCACCCCGTGCGGGAGCGGACGAGGAAGGCGGCCGATCCGGCAGGGCAAACCCTGGCTCGGACGCGACCACCCCTGTCTCGCTCGGCTGTGGCCTCGCGCTCGCGGGCGGTGGGCGGGGCAGGGGCAAGGCTCGCTCAAGGGCGGACGCACTGTTCTTCGGCCCAGGCCGGGAGGGGTCAGCGCCTGTCACCAGCGCGGGCTACTGGGTGGCGGCCGATCCGGAGGGAAGCGGCTTCCGCTGGGAGCCGGCGGTGGGGAACCTCACCCCGGTGAGGTCTTCGGAGACGGCCCACAGCCGCTGCTGGACGGCTGCGTCGTACGACTGCGGGCTGGAGGTCACCAGCCGGGGGTGGCCCATGATCTCGTTGCGTCCGCCGGGGCCGTAGTACTGGCCGCCGAGCACGGCGGCGTCGGTGGCGGCGCGCAGGGTCGGCAGCGCGCCCATCGCCGGCGTCTGGGTGATCAGCGGCGCGAGCCGGGTGAGCGGAAGGCGGAGGGCCGCGGGGCTGTTGCGGGCGAGTTCGGTGCTGGACATGCCGGGGTGTGCGGCCACCGCGACGGTGGTGCCGTACGTGGCAAGCCGACGCTGCAGCTCGTACGTGAACATGAGGTTGGCCAGCTTGGACTGACCATAGGCGGCGACCCGGCCGTAGGACCGCTCCCCCTGCAAGTCGTCGAAGTGGATCGCGGCCCGGATGCGGTGGCCGGTGCTGCTGACCGTCACCACGCGCGAGCCGGACACCGGCAGCATCAGCTCCAGCAGCAGCCCGGTGAGCGCGAAGTGACCGAGGTGGTTGGTGCCGAACTGCATCTCGAAGCCGTCGCGGGTGGTCTGCTTCGGGGTGTACATCACGCCCGCGTTGTTGATCAGCAGGTCGATCCGGTCGAGCCGCGACCGCAGCGACGCCGCCGCGGCCCGGACGGAGTCGAGGGAGGTCAGGTCCAGCTCCTGGACGGTCACGTCACCGGTCATGCGCGCTGCGGCTCGCTCGCCCTTCCCGACATCGCGCACGGCGAGCACCACGGAGGCGCCGCGCCCGGCCAACGCCTTGGCGGTCTCGTAGCCCAGGCCGGTATTGGCCCCGGTCACCACGGCCACCCGCCCGCGCTGGTCCGGGATGTACGCCGTCGTCCACTTCTCGCCCATGCCGGACTCCCACCTGGTTAAGTACCGAAGGTATCTTGTTTCCACGAAGCTAAAGTACTCTCGGTACGTTGTCAACGTACCGGGGGTACTTAAGTTAGGCTGGTGACCGTGACTTTCCAGCGGGCGCGCACCGAAGAGCAGCGGGAGATCCGGCGACGGGCGATCCTCGACATGACATCGGCGATGCTGGACGAGATGCCGGTGGCCTCGGTCACCCTGAACGAACTCAGCCGCCGGGTGGGCCTGGCGAAGCCGAACGTGCTGCGCTACTTCGAGTCCCGCGAGGCGGTGCTGCTGGAACTGCTGGACCGCTTCCTGCAGGAGTGGCTGACGGAACTGGCAGGAGAGCTGACCGCCGACGTCGACGAAAACCTGCCCATGGCCGAGCGAGCGGTGGCGGTGGCCGAGATCCTCAGCCGCTCACTCTCCGGCCGAGCGGTACTGTGCGACCTCTTCGGCGCTCAGGGCAGCGTCCTGGAACACAACGTCTCCGTCGAGGTCGTCGCACGGTACAAGCGCGCCTCTCTGGACCGCCTGGCAACCATGACCTCACTGCTCCTGACGTACCTGCCGGAGCTGGGCGAGAACGCGACGATGTTCAGCCTGCAGACCATGGTCCTGGCCGGCGCGCTGTCGGCGTACAGCACTCCCCCGGCCAGCCTGCAAGCGGCCTACCGGGCCGAGCCCGACCTCGCACGCTTCCACCTGGAGTTGAAGGACTCCCTGAAACTGGCCCTGACGACGACCCTCCTGGGCGCGCTCCCCCGCAGCTGACCCGCGGCGTTCCGAGCCTCTTGCGACCTGAGGGCGCGGGTCGCGTGGGGCGGAGCCGCGGAACGGCGAAGCCCTTGGTGGACGGGTCCGCGGCCAAGATCCACCGTCCGCCCTTGACCCGTCGTCGATCGACCTTCCAGACGCCCCCTGCGGTACCCGACCGGACGACTCGCCGCACGGCGGGGCGAGGTCGGGACCCGGTGGCGGTGTC
This sequence comes from Streptomyces sp. AM 2-1-1, assembly GCF_029167645.1. Taxonomy (NCBI): domain Bacteria; kingdom Bacillati; phylum Actinomycetota; class Actinomycetes; order Kitasatosporales; family Streptomycetaceae; genus Streptomyces; species Streptomyces sp. AM 2-1-1. The sequence continues at coordinate 57,587 of NZ_CP119147.1, forward strand.
TGACCGCCGGCGTCCGGCAGCGTGCCGCCGGGCGCGGGGGTGCTCAGGCAGTCGTGGTGTGCGGCGGCGCAGGTCCCCACGGCGCGGCCGAGGCCCTGCCGCCGAGGGAGCCGGTCAGCGGCCTGCGAAGCATCGGGGGCACCGGGCGGGTGCCCTCGGCGCAGACACCCACCCGGACTCGGCAAACCCGGACCTAGGGACGGCGCCGGGAGCTGTTTTCCCAACCGTCCAGCACCTCAGCAGCCGCGTACGCCGACTGCCTGCACCTTTGAGTACCCCCCACGCGGAAACCAAACATCTCGGCACTTGTGGGTCGGAACCGACGGAAATGCTCGGGGACCCCACGCCGGCGGGCGCTGCCGCCGGGTCCGCGAGCCGGGCCGCCTTGTCACGGTTCCGGTTTGGTGGTCGGGGTCACCGGGGCGGGGCGGGTATCAGGAGAGGGGAAGACCGACGCCCGCTTCTGGCCGGCCGCGCCGGCGGCCGGCGTTCAGGGCACGGCCCGGGTCCCGGGGCGTGTTTCCCGTGGGCTGGCCGGCACGGTTGCCCCCGCCGGCTTGTGGGCCGGTGGGGGCAACCGTGCCGGGTGGTCCGGGTCCGGCGGCCGGCCGGTGTCAGGGGCAGGTGACGAGAACGATGGACAGCGCGTTGCAGGTGACGGCGGCGGTGTCGTTGGCGGCGCTGGTGTCGGCGGGTGCGGAGGCGGTGCGCTGGCCGGTGACGGTGACCGGGCCGAGGCTCAGCAGGCCGAGCGGGACGCGGAAGGTCTTGTTGACGCTCGCGCCGTTGGCGATGGCCCCGTAGGAGCAGGTCACCGTGGTGCCGCTGGTGGTGCATCCGGTGGAGAGGCCGGTGGCCGAGGCGCCCGGCGGGAGTGCCGCCTTCACGGTCGCGGAGGTGACCGGGTGGGGGCCGGTGTTGCGGGCGGTCAGGGTGTAGGTGATGTAGGGCGCCAGGATGCCCAGCCGCGGCTGGGCGGTGAGGTCGACATCGACGTCCGCGGTCGGCGGGGTGGCGACGGTGGTGGACTGGGCTGCGGTGTTGTCGCCGGGGACCGGGTCGGTCTCGGTGGCCGCGGCGGTGACGGTGGCGGTCAGGGTGCCGGCCGCGGTCGGGGTCACGTTCACGGTGAGGGTGGCCGACGCGCCGTCGGCGACCGTGCCCAGGGCGCACGTGACGGTCGGCGCGGTGACGGTGCAGGAGCCCTGGGAAGCGCTCGCCGAGGTGATGGTGCGGGCGGCACCGGAGAGGGTGATCGTGGCAGTGGTGCCCGTGGCGGCCTCGGAGCCGTTGTTGCCGACGGTGGCAATTAGGTGAGGGGGTCGCCGGCTACGGCCGGGCTCGTCGCGCGTATCGGCGACGGCGACGGTCAGGTCCGCGGTGGGTACCGCGGTGCCGGCAGGGGCGAAGGCGACCGCGTACGGGAAGGGGCCGAGGGGAAAGGTCGCGGTGACGGTGTTGGTGGCGGTGTCGATGACCGACATGGTGCCGTTGTAGCCGTTGGGGACGTACACCGAGGTGCCGTCCGGGGGTTTTTTTTTTTTTTTTTTTTTTTTTTTTTTTTTTTTTTTTTTTTTTTTTTTTTTTTTTTTTTTTTTTTTTTTTTTTTTTTTTTTTTTTTTTTTTTTTTTTTTTTTTTTTTTTTTTTTTTTTTTTTTTTTTTTTTTTTTTTTTTTTTTTTTTTTTTTTTTTTTTTTTTTTTTTTTTTTTTTTTTTTTTTTTTTTTTTTTTTTTTTTTTTTTTTTTTTTTTTTTTTTTTTTTTTTTTTTTTTTTTTTTTTTTTTTTTTTTTTGTGACGTTGGGTTTCAGGCCGGTGCCGACGGTCGCGACGACGGTGTCGGTGGTGGTGTCGATCACCGACACCGTGTTGCCGTTGTTGTTGGAGACGTAGGCGCGGGTGCCGTCCGGGGACAGTGCGATGCCGAACGGGAGGGCGCCGACCGCGACGGTCCCGGTGAGCGTGTTGGTGGCGGTGTCGAGGACGGAGACGGTGTTCGCGCCGGAGTTCGCGGTGTAGAAGGTGGCGCCGTCCGAGAGCACCGCGAGCTTGATGGGGCCGTTGCCGACCGCGGGGGTCGCGGTGACGGTGTTGGTGGTGGTGTCGATCACCGAAACGGAGGACGAGCCGTTGTTCGCGACGTAGGCGCGGGTACCGTCCAGGGACACCACCACCCCGATCGAGGAAGCTCCCACGGGGATGGTCGCGACAGCCGTGTTGGTGGCCGTGTCGAGCGCCGTCACGGTGTTGCCGCTCAGGTCGGCGACGTACGCCACGGGGGCGGGCAGCATGCCCCTGCGCGGCCGGGGGCAGCGCGACCAGTCCGGTGACGGCGAGTGCGCCGGCGGGACCTGTGCGGAGAATCTGCGCCTGCGGACGCGACGGGCGTAACACGGAGCGTGAGGATATCAGGTGCCTCGACCCTTCTTCGAGGTCCGCCCCGCGTCGGGGTGCCGGGCAGAGGCGGTCCCTGGGCGCCGGAGGAACGCCTGCCTCCAGGCCCCGCCGCGCGGGACGTACCCGCCGCGGAGCAGAAGGATCCCTGGCGGCCAACGACGTTGGCCCCACCGACGCCCCGAAGGCCTGGCATCACCGGCCTACCCGCACCGGTTCCGAACCGGCACATCCGCACGCGGTGGCCCACAAGTGACACCGCCGCCCCGCGACAGGCGCGTGCGGGCGGGCGCGCCGGGGGCCCGACCAGCCGCCGCGCCGGTGATCATGGCAGAGACGACGATGGGGGTGAACGGCGGGAGCAACGCAAAGAGACGTGCGGCAGACCGGGCGCCCAGACGAGGGGGTGAGGGCGGACCGATGGAGGAGCGGAGGGCTGCGCTGGCGCGCTCCCGGGCCGGCGGTGCAGGCGAGAACCCCCGGTCCGGGCGGCCGAGAGGGTTCGGCCTGAATTATTCTCCGAGGACCGGCCCGGCGCGGCCGGAATCGGTGCTCGCTGCTCGAACGTTAGGTTGTCTGGCCCGCGCCGAGGGTAGCAACGAGAGGCGCGGGGAAGTCCTACCGTACTTGCTGGATGAGTTTTTATATTTGTCAGTGGGCCGCCCAACCACCGCTTCGGCGCCCGAGAGACAGACGGTGCCGAAAGCATCTCCTCGCAGGGTCCAGGGATCGTCAACAAGACTCCTGAGTCAGCAGGAGCGGCGACTGCCGCCGACGCGCTCCCGAACGTCGGTGCCGGGGTCGGATTCGGCATTTTCCATAGTTCCCGGCTGGCCGTCAGAAAGTCCCTGGGGGGGTGCGGTCATCATGGCGTTTTTCGCGGTAACCGGTGACCACGCCGAATGTGAAGATTTACAGCCAGGGCGTTGGGCGGAATACGTCACCGGCAAGAGAGCTGGCTCGACGCCCTGATCTTGCCGCTACATGTCGTGGATTCCTTCAAAAAAAACACCCGGTATTTTCCAGGTACCAGCGCCCCGGTCCCCGGCAGCCGCAGGACATCCTCGGTATTCGTCGATCACCGCCGGGGATCCTGAACGGCCTGTCCCTGGTCGAAAAAAAATAAACTGGTCATTACCTTGTTGGAAACGCGGCGCAGTTCGGTGGTGGCTCGCCGTAAGGCCACCAAACGTCTCGACTTCGCAAATACCAAGACTGAGTTGAGCCGGAAATGCGTCAGCAAGGTTTTGTAGGGCAGAAGTCAAACCGTGGAAGGCCAACGCAGGCGCCAGGACGCTACTTCCATACCAGCGGCATCCCCGGCCAGTACCTGGCCCAGGTGGCGGCCGGCATCTGCCGCGGGACACTGATCTGCCAAGGCCGTTGGTTTGGTTCGCCCCGCGATAAAATTGGCGAACGCGTCCGCGCCGAGATGGGTGCGGGGCAGATATGCCTGGTACGCCCTGGTATCCGGTGACGGCTCCTGAGCGACGGGGCGTCGCGGGGCGCGAAAAAGGAGGGCAGCACGCAGCAGACCGGTGGTCAGCGAGCGTGGTCACTGCTCGGCGGGGCGAACGCGGTGGCGGCGACCATGGGCCGCGCGCCAAGCTCCGATCGCAATTCCCAGCGGAGTGCAAGGCGAGCTGCACTGACTCCGGCTGCGGGATGGAGGAGGTGTTCGTGCTCAGGTCTACGGTGGGGTGCGCCGCTGCCGTTGCGGAGTGGTTCCCGCGAATGGGGCCGAGATACCGCGCGCCCGACGGCGGAGGTAGCGCCCCGGGCGCCGGGGGCGGCTGGAGATGGACGACGATGATGCGCACCAGGCGCGCGCCGCGCCAGCGGAAAGAGTCGACCTGGGGGGGGAGCCTAGGGAGGAAATCGGGCGAGCAGCAGGGGCGCCACGTGCAACGGCCCAGGAGCGGGCGAAGCGGCAAAGGGAGGCGGTGCATGACCTTCCGCAAAAACTTCCTTTCCGACAGCGTCGCCTTCAACCCGGCGGCGACCTCGGTCGTCCAGATCCGCTCGATGGACCCAGCGACAGAGCATCTGGGTCGGCTGATGCGCAACAACCGCGACCCGCTCGACGGCGATTTCGCCTGATGCCCAGCTACCTGAGTGGCTGACCCTTGGCGCGCCCGCTTGTAGCTAGTACGTGACCCTACGCGCATCGCCCCCTTGGCGCGAGGGACCCGTCGGGACTCGTCATCGCGCGGCTCGATATTCGCGGCCTGCTCGCCCTGGCCGAGCTTTTTATGGCCGCCGCCGAATACATCTCCGCTTTTTCCTGACCGCCCAAAAGGGGGCTAGGATGGCGAGCGCTCCGCGGAAGAGACCATCGGGGAATTCGACTGTTCCGATGATCTTGCCGTCCTTCCTCCGCTCCCTGGCCTGCCGCCAGTACCCCGCACTGCTGATGAGCGCCGCCGGTGCTGCGGGAGCCGCTGACCCATAGGGCAGCGGGCAAGCCTGCTCGACGATCCTGACCCTGGCGCTCCGAAAAGCAGCAGCGGACAGGAAGTCCGGGGAGATTGACCTGGAACGGGTGAAGTCGGAGCTCACGCCGACCGTCTGGAGGCAGAAGGAAATTCGAGCATAATAGGTGAAGAAAAGCCGCCGCCAGCCGCCGAGCAGTGCTCAGCGGACGGTACCGGGGAGCCCCTGGCCCGGAACCCAGCACCCCGGCCGAGCGCCGCCGCTCGGCTTCGCCCGCGCAGGCTCGGCGCAGCAACCCGCGAGATGGTCGCCAGCCTGGCCGGACTCCAGCGACCGGTGCTGGTGGCGGAGCAGAGGAAACCCGGTCAGGGGCGTGCCGACGCGCGATTTTCTTCACCCCTTTCCCGTACCTGCTCGAAGTACGACGCGATCTACGAACAGCCGTTCCGTCATCCACAGTCCTGCAGGCTTCTGTCCGATCACCGAGCCTGATCCCGAGCCTGCCACCGCGCCGCCGCGTTCGGCTGGTTCGCCGCCTGCGCGAGGGAAAAGGGAACGGGGCTGGGTCGCCGCCGGCCGCGGCGAGCTAAAGGGGACTACGGGCTGGTCTCGACCTGAAACTCGAACGCAGGACCATCGACGAGGAGGTCCGGATCCAGCCGGGCCTGGCAACTACCTGTTGGCTCCGATGCACCTCCTCCAACACGTCTTCGTCACCCGCCCAAAACGCCATGGACCGCCGACGCCGCCCGCCTCGCGCACCTGGCCAGACCTGACTTCATCGGCCACCTGATCCGGGAGAGGGGGTACGCGCCCTCGCAGCGGCCTGATCCCACCCTGCCCGGACCACCGGTGGACGACGCCGACGAGGGGGTGCGCCGGGCCGCCGCCGCCAACCCGAGCCTGACACCGGAAACCCTGGAGATCCTCCTCACCGCCCCCCGCACCGCGGAAGGCGCCGCGGCCAACCCGTCCCTCCCCGTACCCCGTATGCACGCACTTCTGGACCGCTGCCTCGGCGGAGCCGCCGCCCCACCGACCGCGGTGGGACGCCGGGAGGCTTCGCCCGCTTGGTGATCGCAGGCGGGGCAGCCCCGTCGCTGCCCGGCTACCCCGGCGCGCCGGAGTGCGGCGCCGCCGGGGCGGGAGACTCCGCGGCGATCCGTCCGCGGCCTTCTCCCGAGGCGCCGGCCCGTGACTGCCGTCGGGCGGGCGCGGTGGTTCCGGTGAGGGGGTCCGCCGCCCCGTTGACGCTGTCGATCACCGGGCTGTCACGTGGGCCCGGGTCTCCTCTCCGTGGGGCCGGTGTCGTGCGTGGTGTGTCCGCGGTGACGGGCGGGGTGTCCCGGGTCCTGTTCCGGGACCCGGGACACCCCTGTGCCTGGTCTGGTCCTGTTCCGGGACCTGGGACACCCCGGTGTCTGTGCGCGCCGGGGTGCGTTCGCGGCTCGGGGGGGGGTGTCAGACGGTTGCCGCCGGCGGCCGGGAGAAGCCGTCGAGTCCGGCGGGGTGCTGTCGCAGGCCGGCCGGGGTCAGCCAGTCGAAGGTGTCGTGGACCGCGGGTCCCAGGCCCAGCCCTTCGGTGATCTGTTCGCGCAGGCGGTTGGAGGCGAAGGCGCCGATGACGTTCATCTGGGCGTCTCTGTAGTGGCGTTCGACCTCGTGGCCGGAGGTCACTCCGAAGGCGCCGTGGATCTGTACGGCGCGTCCGGTGACCTGGACGGCCATTTCCGTGGCGTACACCTTCAGCATGCCGATCAGGTGCTGGGCGGATCTGCCCGCCGCGCGCTCGTCGGCGGCGCGGCGGGCGAGTACCCAGCCGGCGTCGATCTGTGCGCGGGACTCGGCCAGTTGGGCCTGGACGCCTTCCATGTGTGCCAGGGGGCGGCCGAACGAGACGCGTTCGTGGGCGTGCCGGACCGAGGCGGTCAGTGCGGATTCGGCGGTGGCGAGGGCGGCGACCGAGACGAGGAGCCATCCCCAGGTCATTCCCTTGGCGAGTTCGCCGAACGGGACGGGTACGACGTCTTCCCGGGCGACGGGTACGTCGGAGAGGACGAGGCCGCCCCAGGGCATGCCCCGCAGTCCCATGTGTGCTGTTTCGTAGCGGTGGACGCCGGGCTGGTGCAGATCGACGAAGGCCAGGCACCATTCCGGGCCGGTGTCGCCGTTCTGTCGCTCCCTGCGGGCGAGTGCCACGGCCACGTCGGCGGTGGGCGCGTTGGTGATGCGGGATTTCTCCCCCCGGATGACGAAGCCGCCCGAGGGCCCGCCGTCGGGGCGCACGGTGGTGCGGTACGTGCCGGCGTCGCTGCCGGCCGTCGGCTCCGCGATGGCGAAGCAGGCCGTCTTCTCGCCCGACAGCAGGGAGCGGAGCAGTTTGTCGTGGTGGCGCAGGTCGCCGTAGGTGGAGACGAGTTTGCCGCAGAGCAGCGCGGAGACGGTCGCCGACCAGTAGGTGCCGGAGCAGGCGCGGGCGAGTGCGTGCATCGCGTCGATCTGGGTGGCTGCGCCGGCGCCGGTGCCGCCGTGCTCCGGGGGGTGGAAGAGCCGCAGGTATCCGCTGTCGACGATCTCTCTCCAGTTTTCGGGGGGTATGTGGCCGGTGGTATCGGTTTGGGGGGCGCGGGCGGTGATGCCGGGGAAGTTCAGCGCGGTGCGGTAGGGGTTGCGTTCGGTGTTCATCGCGGTGACGACTCCTCGTTCCTGGTTTCTAGCCGATTCCGAGCAGGTGGGCGGCGATGACGGGTTGGAGTACGGCGGGGCCGCCGCCCGTCTCCGAGAAGAAGAGGGCGTCGCGGAAGGCGCGTTCGGCCAGGCGGTCGCCGGTGGGGGTGAGGGGGCCGGTGATGCGGGCGGCCGCCTCGGTGACGGCGCGGGCGCAGGAGGCGACGAACAGCCGTGCGGCTGCGGCTTGCGGGAGGGTGGGGCGGCCGCCGGCGTCGAACAGGCCGGCGGTGCGGCGCAGCAGGCCTTGGGCCAGTTCGGTGCGGGTGGCGAGGTCGGCCAAGGCGAATCTGGTGCTCTGGGAGTGGGCGAGGGGGCGGCCGAAGAGGGTCCGGTCGCGGGAGGCTCCGATGGTGTCGCGCGCCAGTGCGCGCATGATGCCCAGCCAGGGGGCGGCGGCGAAGACCCAGTCGAGGGCCGCCAGGAGGGGTTCGACTTCGGCGGAGGCCTCGCCGGGGGTGCCCAGGACGGCGTCGGCGGGGGCGGGGCAGTCGTCCAGGACCAGGCGGCCCCAGGGGCAGGTGCGCATGGCGGTGGGGGCGCTGTCGCGGAGCAGCAGGCCCGGTGTGGTGCGGTCGAGGACGAATGCGGTTCTGGTGCCGTCCTGGTGGGCGGCGACGACGAGGAAGTGGTGGGCGTGGGGTGCGCCCGCGACGAGGTCGAGTTCGCCGGTGAGGACCCAGCCGTCGTGGTCGGAGGTGCTGGGCCGTGCGGTGACGGCGGGGGTCAGGGAGGCGCCCTGTGTCTGGTGGAGGGAGAGTGCGCCGAACCACTGTCCCGAGGCCATCGGGGGGAGGTAGTGCTCGCGTTGGGCGGGGGTGCCGAAGGCGCGCAGGGGCACTGTCACCAGGACGGCGTGGACGGTGAGGGCGAGGGCGAGTCCGGGGTCGCGGGAGCCTTCGGCGAGTCCTTCGAGGAGTTCGCAGGTGTCGGCGGCGGAGAGTCCGCGGCCGCCGAGGGCCCGTGGGACCAGGGGTCCGGTGAGGCCGCGGCCGTGCTGTGTGTCGGCGAGGCGGGTGAAGAGGCCGGTGTCCCACCGGCGTTCGTCGTCGCGGGCCGCGGTGGTGGGCCATGCGAGCCGGCCGGCGAGTTCCCGGCTCTCGGCGAGCAGTGAGGTCCCGGCGGTGCCGTCGTCTGTGCGGGGGCCGGCCGGGGATTGCAAGAGCGCCATCAGATCTCCCCTGTTCTTCGCTCGGCCGCGTGGTCCGGGCTTTTTCGAGGTCTTGTTTCCTCGTCCGTCGCCGCGTTGCCGAGAAATAGCGGGAACAACATGTCAAGTGCATTCGCTTCGCACACTCTAGCGAGGAATTCTTTTCGGGCGGCGGGTGTCCTTTCACAACGCGGGCGAGGATTGTCCTACGTCAGCGGGTGTGACGCGGCATGACGGTTCCTGACATCGTTCTGACATTCAGGTCGTTGCCTGTCGCCGCAGGGGGGAGCAGGATGTGGTTCAGCGCTCCGCACCGGTCCCGTTGCTCCGAAGTGTGTGCCGGGGACCTTGCGGGCCTTCTCCTTCCCGGATCTTTGCCGAGCCGGTCGGGAATTCAATTCGAATACGCCGAGGGAAAGGAATGCCATGCCTTTCGATGCCGGAGAGGACAGCCTGCCGGGGCTTCCCCGCATATCCGACGCGACCCTGCGGGACTCAGCGCACATGGCGGGGGTCGAATTCGGTCCCAAGGATGCCGCAGCCATCGCGGAACGGCTGGTGAGGACCGGTGTCGAGCTGGTCGAGGTGGGCATGGTGTCCGGTCCGGACTCCAAGGACGCCGATCTCGTCCTGGCCACCCATGAGGCCGTCGGCCCGGAGCGCAGCATGACGCTCGTCGTGGTGCGGGACCGGCGGCAGGTGGCCCGGGCCCTGGACGAGGCGGAGCGGCTCGGGGTGCGGCACATCATGTACTCCATTCCCACCTCCGAACAGCACGCGCAGCTGAAGCTGGACTCGCCCAGTCTCAAGTTCCTCCAGGCGCTGGCCCGTTCGGCGATCGTTCAGGCCAAGGAGCGTGGCTTCCATGTGACGTTCAGCGGCGAGGACGGTGCCCGCACGCCCCGGGAGCGGCTGGTTCCGTACGTGACGTCGGGGTTCGAGGCCGGTGCCGACCGGTTCCGGCTGGCGGAGACCGTGGCGTGTCTGTCGCCGTGGCGGATGCAGTCCGTGATCGGTGACCTGACGGCCATCGACGGGTCCGAGATCGAGATCCACTCGCACAACATGCTGGGTATGGCGGTGGCCAACTCCCTGGCCGCGGTGCGGGCCGGTGCCCAGTGGGTCTCGGCGACCGTCGGCGGGATCGGTGAGCGCGGTGGCAACGCCCCGCTGGCGGAGCTCCTGACGTCGTTGCGGGTGATGCACGGTGACACCCGTTTCGATCTGACGCACCTGACGGAGCTCTCGCGGCTGGCGCTGAAGGGGGCGGGTCTGGGCGACGCCTTCCAGTCGGGTCCCACCGCCCCGCACGCTTTCGCGTACGAGCTTCCCGGCCAGCTGAGTTTCCCCGAGGCGTACGAGACGTTGCCCGCGGAGGTCGTCGGGAACCGGCGGGAGCTGCGGGTCCGCACCCGGCTGACGACGGCGCTGGTCGCGTGGGCGCTCGAAGGGTCCGGTGTCGGGACCGACGTGGGCGCTTTCACCGACTGGCTGAGCGAGCGCCAGAGGGACGCCGGCGGCCCGTTGCTGGACCGGGACGCGGTCCGCAAGGCGGCCGTGGACTTCCAGGCCGTCGTCTGACCTTCTCTTCCGCGGGCCTTCCGGCCCCGGCCCCTCCCCCCCTTTTTTTCCGTTCCCTCTTTCGAAACCGGAGTCGTCCATGAGCACCGCAACCCTGACCGGCACCTGCCCCGAGTGCGAGACCGGTCTGACCGTTCCACCGCTCGTGCGGGGCGAGACGCTGTCGTGCCCCGAGTGCATGCTGACCCTGCGGGTCGAGGACATCGAGGACGGCGTCCTGACCCTGCAGATGGTGGAGGTCAAGCTCCGCGACTGGGGCCAGTGACATGGCCGGCAGCATCGCCGTCGTCGCGGACCGGATCGGCTGGGAGGAACGCCGGCTGATCGAGGCGGCCCCGCGGTTCGGTCTGCGGATCGACTGGGTCAACGACGAGTCCCTGTGCCTGGGGGCGGCGCACGCCGTCTCCTCCCTGGAGGGGTACGACGCGCTTTTGGTCCGCAGCCGCAGTTACACCCGCGGCGGGCTGATCGCGACGATGGCCGAGGCGAACGGGGTGCGGGTCCTCAACTCGGCCGCCTCGATCCACGCCTGTGAGAACAAGCTCGTGCTGCGCGCCGTGCTGCGCGCGGCCGGGATACCCGTGCCCGATTTCCGGCTGGCCCTGTCGCGCAAGGACTTCGAGCGGGCGCTGGGGGAACTGGGCACGCCCGTGGTGCTCAAGCCGGTGTACGGGGGGATGGGCAAGCGCGTCACCCTGGTGCGCGACGGTGACCTGGCGCACTCCGTGTACGACTACGTCGAGGATCTCGGGCACGCCTTCGAGCAGGCCTGCCTGGTCGAGCCGTATCTGGGGGGCGGGTCGGTGCGCTGCCTGGTCGTCGGCCGGGAGATCGTGGCGGCCGCCGAGTTCGAGAGCGCGGGTGCCGACTGGCGCAGCAACGCGGCGCTGGGCAACCGGAGCCGGTCCCTGAGCGAGGATCCCGAGGTCCGCAAGAGCGTCGACGGTGTCGTGGACCGGCTGGGCGCCGGGATCTACGGGGTGGATCTCTTCAGGACCGCGACGGGCCCCGTCGTCAACGAGGTCAACCACGCCCCCGCATGGCGGGGTGTGGCGTCCACGACGAGCACGGACATCTCGTCGGCCGTGCTCGGACATCTGCGGGAGACACTGGGATGATACGTGTGGGAATCGTCGGGGCTTCGGGGCTGGCCGGAGGCGAACTTCTCCGGCTGGTCATCCAGCACCCCGATGCAGACCAGCCTTTCCTGGGCTGGAGTTCTTGTGCAGGCCGGCGCCCTGCGCAGGCTCCATCCCGGAAAAGCTGCGCCTCGATCTCGGGCTGGTGATCGAGCCGGTGGACGCGGACGGGGTGGCCGAGCAGTACGGCGTGATATTTTTTTTTGCGCGCGGCGCGGTATCCGCCCGGCTCGCCGCTGAGCTCGCCGATCGTGTGGCGACTGCGTGATCGACCTCTGGGGTGCTTTCCGGATCAGCGGCCAGGAGCTGCACGAGCAGTGGTATCCGAAGGCCGGGCAGTCGGAGGAACTTGCCGGCGCGCACTTCGTGTACGGGGTGCGGGTGATCGTCGGCGACGCGCTCGAGAGTGCCGCGCTGATCGCCGTCGCCGGTTGGTACGCGAGCGGCCATTGCGCTCGGGCTGGTCCCCCTGGCCACGGGGGCTGGAGTCTGCGCCCTGGAGGACCGTGGTCGTGGATGGCAAGAGCAGTTACGGCGGCCGAGGTCTGCAGTTGCGCGGACGCGAAGGCCTGCACCCCTTGCCCCGTGGTGCCGTCGCCTTCCACGCGCCGACCGTCCACCATCATAACGCGGAGGTCGCCACGGTTCTCCAGCGGCAGAGGACGGGCGGGATCGAGCTAGCTGGCGCCACGTCGGCGTGCGAGGTCTTCCACGTGTCGCAGGCTTCTCGTCAACTGCTACGTGTTCACCGACGAGGAGGTGGACCTGCGGGAGCTGCATTCTGCGTACGCCGCGGTTCTGCAGGGGCCGTTCCTTCGCACGAGGTGCGCCGCAGCGACGAGACGCTGATCCCCGTACCCGACCCCCAGGCGGCGCTGGAGTCCAACTACTGCGACGTGACGGTCCTGCACGATGCGGACGGTGGTCGCATCGTCGTCCTGGCGGCGCTGGACAACCTGGTCGAGGGTGCGGCGATGTCGAAGCGGTGCAGGCGCTCAACCTGCGCTACGGGCAGCCGGAGGGGCAGGAGCTGACGGTGTTGCCCCTCTTGCCGGCATGAGCGCCGAGTCGGTGTCGCCCCTCAGGGTCGAGCTCGGCAAGAGTAGCCTGGAGGGCCTGGACGGCACATCGATGGGGCGATCTCGCCCGGCACGCCGGGCGACGCCCCGCTGGTCCTGGTGCACGGCCTGGTCCAAGCCCCTCAATTAGCTCCAGCCGCGTTGCTCGCGATCCTCGGCGGTCGGCAATGACCAGTACGGCAACCAGAGACGGTGGACCACGCCGGGGGTCATCGAGGACATCGAGGCCGTCAGCGCGCAGCTCGACGAGGACGTGCTGGGGCGAGCTGGAGCGCAGCGATGCCGCGGCAGGCCAGTTGGTGGGCGGCGAAGGCCTGGTGAGCGCCGAGGAAGGAGTGAGCGGTGGTGGTGGCTTGAGGAGCGGCTCGTCGACTTGAACAGCTTCGTCGGGCCGATCACCGGGGTGGATGCGGCGTACCTGAAGAACGTGGTGACCGGTCATGCCTGCCTCATCGCGCCGCTGGCGCGCAACGCGGGCGGCCACGAGGTCAGCACCGATGCCGACCGGGCCGCCGCGGCAGGTAGCCGGGGCGATGGGTGCGGCCGATCTCGTGCTGGTCTACCGCGCGTTGCCGCCGGTGTCGCGCACGCCGCTGGTCGAGGACCGTGCAGTTGGCACGGATCACCGACGCGGCGGCGGCCGACACACTGGACTGAGGTGCTGCGGGCTTTATGCGCGAGCAGCTTAGGAGCGGGGACGGAGGCGCAGGAGCACGGGGCAGAACAGGTCGTCGTCGTTTGCGGGCCTTCCTGCCGGTCTCTAGGCGGCCGGCGCGACTTGCCCCGTCGTCGCGGGAAGCACGAGGATTGCCGGCGGCGAAATTCCGACTGCCCGTAGTCGTCGGCGGTGCCTGATCGCTGAAACGGCTGCGCGAGCAGTTCGAGGATCTGGGTTCGGACACGGACGCCGTGGACGCGGCGTCGGTGCCCGCCCGTCTCGGCGGCCGGTACCAGGCGATCGCGCTGAGCGGCACCAAGGTGCGGGCCTACGACAGCGGTTACTACCGGCCGCTGATCGACTTGGTCATGAGCAGTGACGTCCCGGTCCTGGGGATCTGCGGAGGGATGCAGATCCTGGCGGTCGCGGCCGGCGGCAGCCTCGTCGAGGGCCCGCAGCGGGTCGGGGGGTACGAGGCGCACGTCGACGAGGAGGAGCCGCTCTTCTCCTACGTCAAGCCCACGGTGACGGTCTTCCACCGCCACACCCTGTACTTGCGCGAGGCGCCGGCGGGTTTCCGGTCCATCGGCCGCTCGGAGCTGGCGCCCGTGGAGTTCCTGCGCTCCGAGGACGGCCGGATCCTCGGCTCGCAGGCGCACCTGGAGTTCCGGCCCGACGGCCTGGAGATCATGCGCGGCTTCGCCCAGCTCTACCGGTGAGCGCTTTCGCGCGCGAGCCGGTCTCCTTTTTCCGCCCACCCACCAGAAGGACGTGTCCCATGAGTGTTCCGGAAGAACCGCAGGCCCCCGCGTTCGTCACCCGTCTGCACGGCAGTGGCGGCAGTCTCCGGGGGTGGGTCGTGGTCGATTCGCTGGTCGACGGGCTGGCGATGGGCGGTACCCGGATGACCGCCGGTGTGAGCGAGGAGGAGGTGGCCGGGCTGGCCCGTGACATGACCGACAAGTTCACCCTGGCGGGCCTGCGCATCGGTGGTGCCAAGGCCGGCATCGTGGCCGACGGCGCGGCGGACCGTGAGGAGACGTTCCGCACGTTCGGGCGGACGGTCAAGCCGTTGCTGCACGGGGGCATCCACCTCGGTATCGACATGGGGGTCACCCCCGCCGACCGGGCCGTCTTCTTCGCCGAGGCGGGTTACGACCCGCGCTTCAGGGCGGGCGCGCCGGACATGCCCATCGACTGGCGTACCTATTACGAGCCGTTGATCGATGCCACCGGGCACGGTGTCGGGGTGGCGGCGGTGACCGCTCTGGAGGCGCGTGGCCACCAGGGTCCGGCGCGGGTCGTGATCCAGGGCTTCGGCGCGGTGGGCCGGGCCGTCGCCCGGTTCCTGGAGGCGCGCGGGCACGTCGTGGTGGGTGTCGCCGATGTGGAGGGGACCATCAGCGCGGACCGTCTCCCGGTGGCGGCGCTGGTCGCCGCGACGGACGAGTTCGGGCGTATCGAGCGTTCGGGTCTGCCGCAGGGGGTGACGCTGTCGGCGGGGGCGGACGCCTGGCTCGACGTCGACGCCGACCTCCTGGTCCTCGCCGCGCAGAAGCACGCGCTCACCGCGGAGAACACCCACCGGCTGCGTTGCGGGGTGGTCGTCGAGGGTGCGAACCTCGCGTCGAGCGGCGCCGCCAAGGAGAAGGCGGCCGGTGCCGGGGTCACCCTGGTGCCCGGTGTCATCGCCAACATCGGGGGGGCGGCCTCCGCGGCGCTGGCGGTCACCCGGGTCGTTCCCTTCGGGCTGGCGGCGGACGCGCGCAAGGCGTGGGTCTTCGACTGGGTCGGGGACCGGGTGCGGCAGAACACGGTGGACCTGCTGGAGATCGCGGCGGGCCGGGCGGGCGACCCGCTCCCGGAGCTGCTCGCGGCCCGACGGGCGGACCGGCGGTGAGCGCGGAGCAGGGGGCGGTGTACCCCGGTCCGGCGGTCGCGACGTCCGACGAGAACGCCGCGGAGTACCGCAGGCGCGGGTGGTGGCGCGAGGAGACGTTCCTGGACGATCTGCGGCGTCAGGCGCGGGAGCGGCCGCACAAGCTGGCTGTCGCGGGCCGGCGGCTACCACGAGGCGCGTACGGACTTCCTCGACTACTCCGAGCTCGCCGTTTTTGACGGAGCGTCTCGCCAGGTGCGCTGCTCGAACTCGGTGTGGAGCGGGGTGACTTCGTCGCGGTCCAGCTCCCAACCGGTGGGAGATCGTACCGTTGATGTTCGCCTGCATCCGGGTGAAAGCGGTGATCCGCCCCACCGCGCCGATCTGCCGGGAGAACGACCTGCGCTACCGCCTCTCGCTGACCGAGGGCGAAGGTCTGCGTCACGGTCGACGAGTGGGAGGGCTACCCCTGGCGAAGACGCTGATCGCGCTCCAGGGCGGGAACTGCCCCTCGAGCACGTCGTGGTGGTCAGGGGGCACACCCCCGAGCAGGCCGTGGACTTCCACGACCACTTTCGTCGCCGAGCCCTGGGAGCGGAGGTGGGCCGGCCGGGATCCGGCCGGCCGTGAGCTGGGTCCCGACGATCCCTTCATCCGTGCTCTTCACCTCAGGTATCCATGGGCGACTCCAAGGGGGTGCTGCACAGCCAGAACACCATCCACTCGGCGGTGCGCGGCTACGTGGACACTTTCCTGCTGCGGGGCGAGGATCTCGTCGCCGCGCTGACGACACCCCGATCCACTACTCGGGCTTCTGCCAGGGTGTCCTGGCCGGGGTCATGCCGAAGGCGGCACCGTCGTTCTGCCGGGACCTGGACCGGACAACAGTCTCCTGCCCGCCCTGATCGAGGCAAGTACAGGGCGACGCTCCCTGTGCGGGCCGCCGCCCACCCTCACCGTGTCGCCGAGTCTCAGCGCGCGGAGCCGCGGGACGTGTCCTCGCTGCGGCATGTCGTCACCGGTGCCGCGCCTGTCCTGCAGCAGCTGGGGGGCGATTGTTGCTGGAGATGTTCGGGGTGCAGACCTACTCAGGGTGCGGGATGTCGGAGTTCTGTCCAGTGACCATCACCCGGCTGGACTACAACCAGGACCGGGCGGCGTACAGTCACGGGCGTCTGATCTACTGTTTGGCGATCCGGATCGATGCTTGCCACGATCCCGGGCAGCGTGCCTCGGAGGGCCGGCTGCGGGTGCGCGGGGCGCGCCTGGCGCTCGGCTACTACAAGCGGGCCGACGCGTTCGACGCGGAGATGAACGCGGAGGGCTGGTTCGCCACCGGTGATGTGGCCCGTGAGGACGTACGCGGCGGGATCCGGCTGCTGGGCCGGGCGAAGGACGCGATCCTGCGGGACGGCATCGTCGTGCTGATGGCCGAGCTGGAGGCCATCATCGCCCGGCATCCAAGGTGACCGAGGTGGCCGTGGTCGGCACTCAGCAAGGCGGCTGGACGACCTGATCCTGGCGGCGGTCGTGCCGCGGGGCGACGACCCGCCCTCCCTGGAGGAGGTCCGCGCCCAACTGGCGGCCGCCGGCCAGGAGGCGCGGTTCCTCCCCGACCGGCTGGAGGTGCGCGCGGCGCTGCCGCGAGACGCTGACCGGCAAGGTCCGCAAGATCGAACTGCGGGAGCGGTACGCCGCCAGGAGCCGGTGGAGGCCGGCGACGCAGGTAGGGCGGCCGGTCCGCAGTCCCCTCCCCGACCCGTAGGAGAGAGCAAGGTTCGATCGCGCGCCGGTGGCCATGTCGGCCACCTCGCCGCCGACGAGGAAGCCGATGCGGCGCCGGGCGGCTGGGGAGCGGGTCGTGTCCCTGGCCGCGGTGGATCGGCTGCTGGCCCTGCCGGTCCTGGCGCAGCGGTTCGCCGCGGCGGCCGCCGCGGCCTACGGTCCGGTGACCGGGGACCGGGCGCTGCGGGTGGCGGCGGCCGGGCTGGGGGCCGGCGCGGTCTGCCGACCGATCCGGGCCTGGTGGTCTGCAGGCCGAAGAGCAAGCCGTTGACTGCTCGCGCTGATGCTGGCGGTCGACTGTGACGTGGTGGTGCCGGTGCCGAGCTGGGTGAGTCACTGGGCGCCGGCCGCGCTGGCGGTGGCGTGCCCTGCCGGCGGCCGTGCGCCCCTGCGAGGGCGGCGTGCCCGATCCCGACGCCCTGGTCGGGGCGGTGCGGCGGGCACGGGCCGCGGGCGGGATCCGATGTGCGTGGTGGTCACCCTGCCCGGACAACCTGAGCGGCACGATCGCCCGGGCGGCCACCGTGAGCCGGCTCGCCGAGGCCGCCCGGGAGCTGGACCTGGTCGTCGTCCCTGAGTGATCACTGCGACCTGGTCTTCGATGTCGCCGACCGGGCGCTCTCCCCGGCGGTCTTCGCACCCGAGAGGAGCGGTGGTAACCACCGGCCTCACCAAGAACCCGGCGCTGGGCGGGTGCGCGGACAAGCGTCGCCCGCCTGCCCGACAGCGACCTGGGGCGCACGCTGCACGTGCGGCTGGCCAGCGTCGCCAGCCAGGACCTGGTCGAGCACCGCGGCCCGGTGCACGCTGCCGCGGCCTACGCCTTCGAGGAGCCGCCCGAGGTCGTCGCCCGCGTGGCCGCGAGCCTGCGGCTGCACGAGGTGGTGGTGCGGGCGGCGCAATGGCAGCTCACCGCCGCCGGCGCCCGCCTGACCCCAGGTGCGGGCCACCTGCTACCTCTACCCCGACTTCGGAACCCTGCGCCCGCACCTGGCCCGTGTCCTCAACGTGGGGGGCAGCGGGGAACTGGCGGAGCTGCTCGCGCGCCGGTACGCGGTGGGGGTGCTGCTGGCCACGGCGTTCGGTGAAGCGGAGCGCCTGCTGCGGATCAAGGCTGCCACCGGCCTCGCGGCTGTACGGGGAGAGCGACGCCGAGCGCGGCATTGCGCTGAGCGTGGCCGACCCGTTGCGCCTGCCGTGGGTGAGCGCCTGCCTCGACCGCGTCGCCGAGGTCCTGGGCGAGTCCCGCCCTCCGTACCGGACGCGGCCGCTTCTCCGCTGAACACGCCGCCCGGCGCGTTTTTCGACACCGTCTGGCGCACCGCCGGATCCCACCGACCTGCAGGCCAGCGACAGCCATGTCCGTCTTCCTCGAGTGCGAGTACAAAGGCCGGCGGTACGCGGGGCTGGACCTGCCCGCGGACGGCGCGTTCCACGAGCTGTACGCGGTGCGGGAGGGGCAGTTGCGGGATGCCCTGGTCGCCGGTTCGGGCCCGGCGGATGTCGCCAAGGCCCTCAGGGCGGGCGGGGAGGTGCTGTCGGTCGCGGTGGGGGACCGTGAACTGCGTTTCCTACGCCCCCGTTGCCCACGTCGACGAACAACTGACTGATCAACGGCTCTACGGGGACCCACCGGGCCCAAGTTCGACGTTGCAGCCTGGACCTGGACGAGGCGTTCGCCGCGCCGAACTACTACATCAAGGGCTTCTGGTCCTGGCTGCGCACGCCGGACGAGCCGCTCGTCACCCCGGTCGATCCGCTCTGGCTGCTGGAGGAGCCGGAAGTCGTGCTGGTCTACGTCAACGACGACGAGGGGATCCCGCACTACGCGGGCTACACGTTCGGCAACGACCTCAACGACATCGGGCTCCACCTGGAGAAGCCGTGGGCGTGGACCCCCTACGCCAAGCTGTGCGAGACCTCCATCGCCCCCTGGCTCTTCCTGGAGGACCCCCCGGCGGCGGTGAGCGGCCGGGTCGTCATCGAGCGCGGGGGGGCCACGGCGTGGGAAGGCGCGTTCTCCTGCGGCGCGGACTCCATCTTCCAGCGGTTCGGCGACATGACGCAGTACCTGTTCTCCTACCCGGCGCTCCGCCGTCCGGGCCTGGTGAACTACCTGTTCATGGGGGCGGACAAGGCCACCTACCACGACGGTTTCCGGATCGAGGACGGTGACCGCATGGTCATCGACGTGACCAGCCACGGGGTGTCGCTGCCCAACGTCGTCCGCTTCGGCCCCAAGGCCCCGCCGGCCGTCCGCTTCGGCCCTCAGGCCGCCTCGGTCACCGCGTCCGCCCTGCCGTAGCGGATCGCGGGGACCTGGGTGCGGGGCTGCTGGTCGCGGCGGACCGCCTCCAGGTAGCCGACGATCGCCTCGTGGCTGCGGAGCAGGCACTGGAGGCGGTGCGCCATGCTGTCGCGTTCGCGCTCCAGGGTGGCGATCGTCTCGGGCGTGGCGCCGGAGATGTGGATGGCCGCGGGGTCGTCGATGCAGGGCAGGACCTGCTTGATGACCCGTGTGGGCAGGCCGGATTCGAGCAGTCCCCTGATCTGCAGGACCCGGTCCACGCACCCCGGGGCGTAGTCCCGGTATCCGTTCGACGCCCGTGAGGGCACCAGAAGTCCCTGTTCCTCGTAGTACCGCAGCATTCGGCGCGGCGTTGCCGTGCGCTCCGAGAGCTCACCGATCCGCATCTGGATCCACCCCGTTCTCCCGCCCACTTGACATTCACACCAATGTGAAGGTTTGAGGATACCGTCATGTCAGCTTCTCAAACAGAGCTCCCCGGCACGTCCTTGCCGGCAGAGAGCCGCAAGCTCCCCATGTCCCCGCTCCTGGCCCTGTCGACGGCGGCCTTCATGGGGATCCTGACGGAGGCCCTTCCCGCCGGGGTGCTCCCCGAGATGGCCCGGGACCTCTCGGTCAGCGAGTCCGCGATGGGCCAGTCCCTCACGATCTACGCGATCGCCACCGGCCTCTCGGCCATCCCGCTGTCCGTCACCACGGCGGCCTGGGCCCGCAAGAAGCTGCTGCTCCTGGCGGTCCTGGCCTTCGCCGTCGCCAACACGGTCACGGCACTGTCGTCCAGCTACCCCCTGACGATGGTGTTCCGGTTGATCGCGGGCGTCGCCGCGGCGGCCGTGTGGGCCGAACTCGTCGGCTACGCGCGGCGGCTGGCCCCGCCCCATCTGCAGGGCCGGGCCATCGCCATCACCATGGCCGGTGTCCCGCTCGCCCTGTCGCTCGGCATCCCGCTGGGCACCTTCCTGGGCGGCCTGTTCGGCTGGCGCCTGACCTTCGGCCTGGTGACCCTGGTCTCCGTGGCCCTGCTGGGGTGGATCTTCGTCTCCGTCCCCGACGCCCCCGGCAAGCGGCCCGAAGCCCGTGAGCCGATCCTGAAGGCGCTGGCGCTGCCCGGTGTCTCGGCGGTGCTGTTCGTGGTCGCGGCCTACGTCCTCGCCCACAACATCCTGTACACGTACATCGCCACCTTCCTCGACGAGAACGACATGGGCGACTCCCGTGACGTGGTGCTGCTGGTCTTCGGTATCGCCTCGGTGGTGAGCATCCTGATCACCGGTGCGCTGGTCGACCGCAGGCTGCGCCAGCTGACGATCGTCAGCAGCGCCCTGTTCCTGGCCGCGGCGGTCCTCCTGGCCCTGCTGGCCGGCAACATCGTCGTGGTCTACGGCGCGATGGTGCTCTGGGGCCTGGGCTGGGGCGGTGTCACGACCCTGCTCCAGACCGACGTCACCGACGCGGGAGGCGACCGGGGGCAGGCGCTGCTGGTCACCACGTGGAACTCCTTCATGGCCGGCGGCGGCGCGGTGGGCGGCATCCTCCTGGGCGGTATCGGCCCCGACTCCTTCGCCTGGAGTGTCCTGGCACTCATGGCGCCGGTGCTGGTCGTGGTGGTCCTGGCCCGCAAGCACGCGTTCCCCGCGAAGCGGCCGGACATGGTCGAAGCGGCCTGAGGACCGGCCCGCGGCCCGCGCCGCGCCGTGCGCGGCGCGGCGCGGCGCGGCGCACCGGTCTGGAGCGGCGCGGCGCACGGCGCGGCGCGGCGCACAGCGCGGCGCGGCGCGGCGCACAGCGCGGCGCGGCGGTCTGAAGCGGTGCGGCGCGCGGTGCGGCGCACGGTGGAAAGGCGTCCGTATGCGGGTGTGTGCGGATGCTCCGGCAACGCGGCGTGGCGCCGTGGCCGTCGTCGTGCACCCGCCAGGAACCGCCGGGGCCGGGCCACCCCAGGTTCGTGCCGGGCCCCCCTCCCGGCCGGAGGGGGCCCGGCCGCGATGCGTGGCGTCCGGTGCGCGGCACCGGCCGCGGCGTGCGCCACGGCCAAGGGGCGTGGCGCACGGCCAAAGGGCGTGGCGCACGGCCAAAGGGCGCGGCGCGTACGGGATGTGTGGGGACGTTGCGGCAACGCGGCGAGGTGCCGCAGCAGCTGCGCATCCGCCGGGAACCGCCGGGTCACGGAGCTGCCCCTGGTCCGGTGCCGGGATCTCACGTCCGGGCGGGAGCCCGCCCGGATGGGAGCCCGCCCGGGTGGAGGGCGCCCGGGTGGAGGGCGCCGGGGTGGAGGGCGCCCCTTCGAAGTCACCGCACGGACCCACTGCCGGGCCCCGGCGTGCCACCGCCCCCGGGCTGGCCCGCCCGGGGGCGGTGTCCGTACCCCACCAAGCGGCTCCCCCGGGCCGGCCGTGGGGCGAGGCGGGACTCCGTGCCCCGCGCAGCCCCTGCGCGGGGCACGGAGTCCCGCACGTGAACACGGCGGGCCCGGACACCGCGGTCCGGGCCGCCCGGGCCGGGCGCGGCCCGGACCGCAGAGGCGGCACCGCGCGCAGGTGCGGCACGGACCGCAGGAACGACACCGCGCACAGGCGCGGCCCGGAGTGCGGAGGTGACCCGGCCGCCGCGCGGCCGGCGTCCGGCGCGCGGGGAAAAGATTCCTCCCGGTACGCCGCGGGACGCGGCCGGCGGGTGCCGGAGCCTCCCGCGGCCGGGGGACCTGTCGCCGCGTCATCGCTCCCCGGGCGCCGGGCT
This sequence comes from Streptomyces sp. AM 2-1-1, assembly GCF_029167645.1. Lineage (NCBI taxonomy): Bacteria > Bacillati > Actinomycetota > Actinomycetes > Kitasatosporales > Streptomycetaceae > Streptomyces > Streptomyces sp. AM 2-1-1. Next base: position 79,454 of record NZ_CP119147.1, read on the forward strand.
CTTCCCGGCCGCGGCCGGTGCGTCCCCCGATGCGTCCGCCGGTGTGTCCGCCGGTGCGCCGGCCGGGGTGGGCGCTGCCGCGGCGGCGGCCCGGGCCTCGGCCTCGGCGATGAGGTGGGCGCCGCGCTCGGCGCACAGGTCGAGCTTGCCCAGGACCGGGGGGACGGCGATGCTGGGCAGCACGGTGCGCAGCAGTACGGAGATCCGCCGTGGCAGGTCCGCGTATCCGGACAGGACCTGCGACATGTGCTGGAGGCCGGCGAAGGAGCCGACGAACAGTTCGGCGGTGGCGGCGAGGTCGACGTGCGCGAGCAGTTCCCCGCGCCGCCCGGCCTCCTGGAGGATGGCGAGGTTGACTTCCGTCCAGGTACGGAAGGGGCTGCTGCGGTCGAGTTCGCCCGCTTGCTGGTCCAGGCTGAGCCGGACGCTGGCGCGCACGAGGCCGTCCGTGTGGAGCCGTTCGGCGAGCACCAGGCCCGAGTCCACTATCTCCTGCAGTTTCACGGCCTGCGGCAGGAGTGCCTCCTCGGCGCCGCGCTGCTGTTCGTCGAGGATGACCTGGGCGAGTTCCTCTTTACCGCTGAAGTGGAAGTACACCGCTCCCTTCGTCATGCCGGCCGCCGCGGCGATCTCGTTGACGGTCGTCGCCCGGTAGCCCTCCCGGTCGAAGACCTCCGCCGCCGCCTCCAGCACCCGGCGCCGTGTACGTACCGATCGATCCTGTTTAGCCACCGTGCTCCCTGCGGGTACTGCCGATGCGTTTTAAAGACTGAACCGTATGAATTTAACAGCCCGTACGTCGTCAGAGGCCGTCGCGGGCCCCGCACCGTCCGGCCGAGGGGGCCCGTAACGGGGAAACTCGACCGAAAAGGCCCGTGCCACATGCCTTCCACCTGCACGTGTATCGAAGGATCCGGAGGAAGGCTGGCTACTTTCCAGGGGCCATTGCAAAACATACTCCGGCGTACGTATCTTGTCGGCGCGGGCTGCGTGGGGCAGTCGGCCACAGACGGAGGAGCGTGCAGCGTGTCGGACACGTATGCCCTGGTAGAGGGCACGACGAGAGCCGCCGTACCGGGAGAACTCGTCCACCGGGCGAGACCGCGGGACGTCGTACCCACGGGATGGGAACGCAGAGCGGAGAACCGGTTCCTCGTGAGCGGGATATGGCCCGCGGACCACGGCTTCTTCGCTCCGGCGGACGGCCTGCACGACGCCCTGCTGCTGGTGGAGTCCATGCGGCAGAGCACGATACTGATCGGTCACGGCGCCTACGGCGTGCCGCTGGACCATCACTTCCTGATGGGGTCGCTGGACTTCACCTGCGACCCCGCGCACCTGCGGGCCGCGGGGAGCCACGAGGTGGAGCTGGAGGTGTCCCTCTCCGCGACGACGTGGCGGGCGGGCCGCCTCTGCGCGATGGACAGCCGCGTCACGGTCCGCAGGGAGGGCGGCACGGCCGGCGTCGGCGTCAGCAGCATCAGGATCCTGAGCCCGCGGACCTACGCGAGGCTGCGCGGCGGGCGGACGGGGGCCCTGCGCACGCTCCCCCCCGGCGCCGGGGTCCCCCCGCACACCGTGGGACGGACCCGCCCCCAGGACGTGCTCCTGGCCCCCGCCTCCCGGAGCGACCTGTGGCAGCTGCGCGTGGACACCGGCCACACCACCCTCTACCAGGGCCCCAAGGACCACATCCCGGGAATGGTGCTCATCGAGGCGGCCAGACAGGCGGCGTACACCTTAATGGGCCCCGCGGCGTTCCACCCCGCGGCGGCGACCAACTCCTTCGCCCGCTACGCCGAGTTCGGCGAGCCGATATGGATCGAGGCACGGCCCGGACAGCGCCGGAACACGGTCGTGGTCACCGGACGCCAGGAAGGGGAGGAAGTCTTCCGGTCCTCGGTGACCGCCCCCGAAGGCGGAGCGGTCCGTTGATCCTCGTCACCGGCGCCACCGGCGTCACCGGCGCGCTCGTCGCCCGCCGGCTGGCCGCGCACCGCGTGCCCGTACGCCTGATGGCCCGGGACCCCCGCCGGGTCGGCGCGGACGTTCCGCGGACCGAGACCGTCACGGCCGACTACGCCGACCCCCCCGCCCTGCGGCGCGCACTGCGCGGGGTGCACGCCGCGTTCCTCGTGACGAACCACCCCACCGCCCCCCACGACGCGCACTTCCTGGGGGCCGCGGCCGCCGAAGGCGTCGGGCACGTCGTGAAACTCTCCGCCGCGGCCGTCGCCGACGCCACCGACGACCTCCTCACCCGCCGCCAGCGGGAGATCGAGGAGGAAGTCCGCGCCGCACCGCTCTCCTGGACACTGCTCAGGCCCCGCGCCTTCATGTCCAACACACTGGCCTGGGCGGCCGGCATCCGCGCCAAGGAAACGGTCGGCGCCCTGTACGGGGACGCCCCCAACACACCCGTCGACCCCCGCGACGTCGCCTCCGTGGCGGTACGCGCACTGACCCGCCCCGAACACCGGGGCAAGACCTACACCCTGGTCGGACCGCAGACCCTGACAGCCCGGCAGCAAACCGCGATCCTGGGCGAACTGCTCGGCACACCCGTGGAGTTCCGGGAACGGACCCGGCAGGAAGAGACCGCGGCCCTCGCCCGGCGCCACCCGCCCCACGTGGTCACAGCACTCCTCCAACGGGCCGATCTCCAAGCTGCCGGAAACAAACGGCGCACCGGCGACGACCTGGAACGGCTGACAGGACACCGCCCCCACTCCTACCGCGACTGGGCATCGGACCACCTCCACCACTTCAGCAACCGCCCCGACAACCAAGACGGCCACAGCCAGGACGGCCAGGAGGCCGGAACAGCCGGGACGGCGAAGACGACCGGCAGAGCATGACGGCATGACGGCCAGGAGAGCATGACGGCCGGGGACGGCATGACGGTCGGGGACGGCATGACGGTCGGGGACGGCATGACGGTCGGGGACGGCATGACGGCCGGGACGGCATGACGGAGACGGACGGGGCGAACACCCCGCCCTCCCCCACGCACCGCCCCGCCCCCGCCCCCGCCCCCGCGACGGGCCACAACAGGTCGCGGATCCTTTTTCTCACGCGAGCCGTGCGGGACACGGAACCCACGAACGACCCGCACGGCCCTCCTTTGTCATGCCCTGCACACATCAGGGGGTGTTCCCCGGGCCCTCCACATCCCCCGGGGCCCACCACGACGCCACCCACCTCCCCGCACGCCTCCACCCGCGCGCAGGACACATCCCCGTCCCGCAGGGGGCGACGCTCCGCATCCACGGGGCGATCTCCTCGCCCCCGGGGCGACGCTCGCCGTCCGCAGGGCGAGGCTCGCCGTCCGCAGGGGGGCCATGCTCTGCGTGCGTGTGGGCAACGTCGGCGCGTCGGCGTGGGCCCGGGCCCGCTGCTCGGGTCGGGCACCCTGTCGGCGAGGGTGCCGTCGAAGTCGACCGCCACGCCGGCACGGCCCCGACCGCCCAGGATCACGGCACGGCCGGCACGGCCCGCCCCTGTGGTCACCCGCCATCAGCGTGAGCGACGCTCGTCGTCCGCGTGGACCACGCCCGCCAGCCGTGGGGGCCATGCACCTCGTCCGCGACGGCGACGCTCCTCGTCCGCGAAGACAACCCTCCTCGTCCGGGGGGGCCGTGCTCCTCGTCCGCGAGGGCCGTGCGCTCTCGCCCGCGAGAACAACCCTCCTCGTCCGTGGGTGCCGTCGAAATCGACCGCCACGACGGCACGCCCCGACCGCCCAGGATCACGGCACGGCCAGCCCCGGTGGTCACCCGCCATCAGCGTGGGCGACGCTCGTCGTCCGCGTGGGCCACGCCCGCCAGCCGTGGGGGCGGACGCTCTTCGTCCGTGGACCACCGTCCGTGGGGGGCAACGCCCGCCGTCCGTGAGGGGGGCCATACTCCTCGTCCGTGGACCACGCTCACCGTCCGTGGGGGCGACGCCCGCCTTCCGCCGGGGGCCGTACTCCCCGTCCGCGTGGGCGGACGCTCCTCGTCCGTGGACCACCCTCACCGTCCATGGGGGCAACGCCCGCCTTCCGCGGGGGCCATGCTCCTCGTCCGTGGGGCGACGCTCACCCCCGTGGGGGCAACGCCCGCCGTCCGCAAGGGCGGACGCTCCTCCCCCGTGGGCCACGCTCACCGTCCGCGTGGCGGCGACGTCCGCCGTCGGTGGGGGCGACGCTCCGCGTTCCGTGGTGTGAAGGGGTGCTTCCCAGGCAGGTCCGGGGCGGGCACGGGGAGGGGTGCGGGGCCGTGGACCCCGCATCCCTCAGCCTGGCGGGGCGGACCTTGTTCGGGCCGGCCCCGGCCGGCCCGGACGGTGGTGGCCGGCCCGGACGGTGGTGGCCGGCCCGGACGGTGGTGGCCGGCCCGGACGGTGGTGGGGCTCAGGCGTGGAGCAGTACGGGGAGGCGGAGGTGGCCGTTCGAGAGGAACGACGGCAGCGGCGCCAAGGGCTGCTCCGGCTCCGCGAGCCGCAGGCCGGGGAACCGGCGAAAGAGGGCTTCGAGGGCGACGACCGCCTCCATCCTGGCCAGTGGGGCCCCCAGGCAGTGGTGCACCCCGTGGCCGAAGGTGAGGTGGGTCCGGCGCGTGCCGCGGGTCACGTCGAACACGTCCGCGTTCCGGCCGTGGACCTCGGGGTCGCGTCCGGCCCCCGCCGGCGAGACGAGTATCGCGTCCCCGGCCGCGACGACCACACCCCCCACCTCGATGTCCTGGACCGCGTACCGCAGAGGGACGTGGAAACCGGGAGGCTCGCACCTGAGGGTCTCCTCCACGACGTCGTCCCAGCTCGCGACGCCCTCACGGACCAGCGCGAGCTGTCCGGGATGGCGCAGCAGACTGTGCACGGCGTGGTCCAGCAGGTTCACCGTCGTCTCGTAGCCCGCGGAGATGATGAGCAGGACGGTGTCCACCAGCTCCTCCTGGGTCAGGCCCCCCTCCACCTCCTCGTCCCGCGCGGCGATCAGGCAGGTGATCAGATCGTCGCCCGGCGTGGCGCGCCGGGAATCGACCAGGGCGTTCAGTGCCGCGTAGAGCTCACCGACGTTCCGCTCCACCGTCTCGGGCGGCACGTCCGTGAGAAAGGTGAGGCCGATCGTGTCCTGGAGCCGGCGGCGCGCCTCCTGCGGAATACCGAGCAAATCGCAGATGACCTGCACGGGCAGAACAGCGGCGAAGCCTTCTCGTATATCCACCACCTCGCCTTCCGGGGCGGCGGCGAGTTCCTCCAGCAGCAGACCGGTGAACTCCTCGACCCTCGGTCTGAGTCCACCGATCCTGCGCGCGGTGAACGCCTTCGCGGTGAGCTTTCTCAATCGCTTGTGATCCTCGCCGTACGCGGTGATCATGCTGCGCACCGAAACCCAGAGAGAAAGGGGCCAGCCGGCCGGGACATCACCGTTGATCCAGACCGGCCAGTGCTGTTCCGCGTCCTTCGAGACCCGCGGGTCCGCCAGCAACTGCTTGATCTCCCGATGGCCCGTGACCGACCACACCACGACACCGCCGGGCAGCACGACCCGCGCCACGGGACCGTACCCGCGTATACGCGCGATCTCCCCGTGCGGATCCGCACCCAGAGCGTCGATCCGGACGAGATCGGAAGAGAGGACTGAAGACTGGACGGACTGGACGTTCACCGGTGTTCCCGCTCTCGATAGGAGGATGACAAAGCACGCACAGCATCCGGCCCCGCCAATTCCCAGAGAACGGCGCGGCCGATGTACGGGCCGACGCCCAGCAGACTCCATTTCCCGGCCCTCGTCAACAGGGCCGGGATTCCACCCGATATTACCCGGGGCACGAAATAGGGAAAACCCTTTTCGAGCAGAAAGACAAGCGTCCGGAAAACACCTCCTGCGTCACAGCAGAACACTCACGCACCACCCCACCCGGGCGGAAAACAACCCGACGGCCACCCCCCACTCCCCCGCCATCCCCATTCCTCACGAACAGCCCGCCCGGAGGACCCGGGACAACGGGCCGGCCCCGCGATGAACGCGCGAACACACCAGCCACCCACCCCTCGCCAAGCACACACGCCCCACCCGGCAGGACCCCGGGAAATCCCCTCCCGCCCCGGTCACCACAAGGATTTCCCCACCCGGCCGGCCACCGGGAAGGTCCCTCCCCCCACAGCCACCAGCAGGGTCCCTCCTGCCCACACCCACCAGCAGGGTTTCACCGCCCCGCGGACACCAGGAGAATCACTCCTCCCCCGCAACCGCCGAGAGGGTCACTCCCCTCTCCCGCGGCCACCGGGAGGGTTGCTCCTCCCCACGACCACCAGCAAGGTTTCACCGCCCCGCAACCACCGGGAGGGTCCCCTCCTCCCCACGGCCACGGGCTGCTCCTCCCCCGCGGCCACCGGGCGGGTCGCTCCTCCCCTCCCCCGGCCAGCGGGGGGTTGCTCCTCCCCGCGGGCCGGGGAGGGTTGCTCCTCCCCCGTGGCCACCGGGGCGGGCAGTGGGTGGAAGGGCTCCCGCCGCGTGCGGCCGTCGACATCCGCACCCCCTCGCCACCGTCTCCACGCGCCGCTCACCCGGTTCGGGTTCGCCTCCTTCGGCGGCAGCCACCCGGCCCGGCACTGCGCCGGCACGTCACGGCGACCACCGTCCCGCCCCCGGCCCCCGGCATCCCGGCATCCCGGGCTGCCCGAGGAGCTGTGGCAGCTGCTCGTCCAGTGCCTGACCAGAGCCCCCCGCCTCCCGGCTGCGCGCCTCCCAGCCCGGCGGCCCCGCAGCAAGTAGTCCGGCCGGCGATGATCCGGGCGGCCCGGGTGCGCAACAGGGTGCCGATGACCTTGTCGACCCGAAGTCGGTGACCGCAGGGCGGTGCACGAGCCGCCGGGGCCGAGCGGACCCCGTGGCGAAGGGAGACCCCCTGCGGATCACCGACGACCGGCCATGACAGCCGCGCCCAGACACCGATCACCGACCGGACCCGACAACCGCGCCCGGACGGCGGCGGGCATCCCGGCGCGAGACGGCAGAGCGGGGCGGGGTGTCGCGGCGGTACCCCCCGGGCCGGCCGACGGGATGTCGCGGCGGAGGGGGTGGGGGGTCGTGGCGGGTGCCCCCGGGCGGGCCGGCGGGATGTTGCGGCGGAGGGGGGTGGGGTGTCGCGGCGGTACCGCCCGGGGCGGGCCGGCGGGATGTCGCGGCGGAGGGGGGTGGGGGGTCGCTGCGGTACCGCCCGGGCGGGCGGCGGGGTGTCGCGGCGGAGGGGGGTGGGGGGTCGCGGAGGGGGTGGGGGGTCGTGGCGGGTACCCCCGGGCCGGTCGGCGGGGTGTCGCGGCGGAGGGGGTGAGGTGTCGCGGAGGGGGTGGGGGTCGCGGCGGGTACCCCTGGGCCGGCCGGCGGGGGTCGTGGCCAAGGGGGGTGGGGTGTCGCGGCGGAGGGGGGTGGGGGGTCGCGGAGGGGGACGGCGGGGCCGGCCGGCTGCGCCGTCGTGCCGTGGGGTTGTCGTGTTGTCAGCGTGGTCCGATCTGGAATCCGACCCCGCGGACGGTGAGGATCCAGTCGCCCGAGCCCAGCTTGTTCCGCAGGCTGCACACGTGGGTGTCCAGGGTGCGCCGGGACCAGGAACCGGCCCAGACCTCCTGCATCAGCAGCTTGCGGGGCACCACGCCGCCGCGGTGCGCGGCCAGCAGGTGCAGGAGGTCGAACTCCTTGGGCGTCAGATCCAGCGGCCGGCCGGCCAGGGTCGCCCTGCGTCTCTCGGTGTCGATCCGCAGCCCGCCGCACGCCGTGACCCCACCGCCCGGCCCGCCCGGGACGGGAGCGTGCGGCCGGAAGCGCCGCATGACCGCCTCCATGCGCGCCATCAGCTCCTGCAGCCCGTAGGGCTTGGCCAGATAGTCGTCCGCTCCCGCGCGAAGGCCCAGCACCCGGTCGAGTTCACTGTCCCGGGAAGTCACCGCGATCACGGGGATGTCATCCACCCGGCGGATGCTCCGGCACACCTCCAGACCGTCCAGATCGGGAAGATCCAGATCGAGGAGGACCAGATCCGCCTGCCCGTAAGCGCGAAGAGCCGCCGTCCCCGTCACCGCACCCGCCGCCCGGTGACCATGACGGCGCAGAGCCCGCATCAGGGGATCCGCCTCGGCCGGATCACTCTCCACCACCAGAACGCGCCAGCCCCCGCCCCCTCGGCGCCCACCGGCACCACGTCCGCCCGGCCCGGAACACCACCCGGCACCCCGCCCGGCCCGCCGCGCGCCTCACCCTGACCCCCACGCACGCCGGGAACACGGTACGCAAGCAGGCCTGTGTCGCCAGCCATGGCTTCATTTCCCCTCGAGTGGATCACCACGCAACCCGTCAACCGATTATAAGACGCCGAAGAATGTTTTTGTCAAAGGTCCTGACGCGGACGAAAAGTACACTCTGCGGGTTTATCAACCCATCAGCAACGGGCATTCTTCCTTTTCGCCTCAAAACGACTTCCGGCCAGCCTGGCGCGAAAGTCCCTATAAAATACTCATAAGGGACATAGGCCTCGGCGGGCTGGCATCAAATGATTCTTCTTAGTACTGATGTCTTCATGTTGCCGTCACAGCCGATGGACGATCCCGGACAGCCCCCCGCCCACCGCACCGGAAAAGGACGACAGGAACGCTCCCTGCGCACCCGCGGAGCCCTCCTGCACGCCGCCGCCGAACAGTTCGAGACCAACGGATACGAACGGACCCGCCTCAGCGAGGTCACCGCCGCGGCCGGCGTCACCAGCGGAGCCCTCCACTTCCACTTCCCCAACAAACAAGAACTCGCCGACGCCGTCGAGGAAACAGCCCTCCACCACCTCCACCAAGCAGCCCGGCAAACCCCCCACACCCCCCACAACGCCCTCCAGACACTCATCGACACCACCCACGCCCTCGCCCGCACCCTCCACCACGACGTCATCACCCGCGCCGGCCTCCGCCTCAACAGCGACGCCCGCGAACGCACCTGCCTCAACCTGCGCCACACCTGGCAGAGCTACGTCCAAACCACCCTCACCCACGCCGCGACCCAAGGAACCCTCACCCCCCACACCACACCCTGGCAACTCGCCCAAACCATCACCGGAGCAACCATCGGCTACGAAACCCTCGCCCGACACAACAAAAACTGGCTCACCCCACCCACCATCACCAACCTCTTCCACCACCTCCTCCACCACACCGTCACCCCCACCACCCTCACCCACCTCCACCTCAACGGCACCCCACCCACCCACCCCTAACCACCCACCACCCCGCACCCCCGCCCCGCCCCCGCACCACCACCCACCCACACCCCCCACCCACACCCCCCAACACTCCAGGACCCGCACCCACCCCCAACCCACCACGAACACCCACCCACACCGCCCCCCAACCCGCCGAGACACAACCCGCCGGACCACACCCAAGGGACACCACCACCGGCCACGTCCTACCGGAGTCGCGCCCATCCCACCGCCCGAGATCGCGTCCTGCCGTGCCGCGCCAAGGGAGCACCGTCCCAGGGCGCGTCCCGCCGGGACGAGGACTGCCCGCCCGGTTCGCGTCCCACCGCCCGGGATCGCGTCCTGCCACGGAGCACCGAGGAGGCGCCGCGCGGTGCCGGGACACGTCCCCAACGCGCTACAGACCGCGTCCATGCCACAGGCCGGGGCGCGCCCGGCCAGGCGAGTCGTTTCCCGCAGGCGGACCACCTCGCGTCACGAGCCAGGCAGCGGCCTACCGCGCCCCGCCGAGGGAATACCGTCCCAGGGGACGCCGCGCCGTGTCACAGGCCGCGTCCCGCCATGCGGCGCCGAGGAGATGCCGTCCCGGGGCACGTCCCGCCGGGACGAGACCTGCCCGGTAGGTTCGCGTCCTGCCGTACCGCGCCGAGGGAATGCCGTCCCGGGGCACTTCCCGCCGCAGGCGGACCGCGTCCGTGCAACGAGCCGTAACGTGTCCTACCGCGCCGCACCCCGCCGGGCCGAGGCCTACCGCGCCCCGCCGAGGGAATACCGTCCCGAGGCGCGTCCTGCCGTAGCGCGGACCGCGTCCGTGCCACGGGCCGTAGCGCGTCCCGCGGTTGACGCGATCCTCCGCGAGGGCACGAGGCGGATGCCGGCCGCCGACAACTGGACCCACCGGGGACCCCGACCCCCATCGAGTCGACCTTCGCCACCGCCACGCCACGGTGCGAAGCGCTCTCCTCGAGCACCGTCACCTAGTCGAATGCCCCGAAACGTTCGCGGCCTGACCGATCACGAAGGTGGCACCGGGGGCGGCATAGTCGGTGGGTCCGTCGAACCGGGTCGAGGCGCGTGTCACCGCTTGCTGCGGCGTGAGGAAGCGGCCGACGTGCGTGACGATCAACCGTCCCGCGCGGGCCGCGCTGGCCGTGTCACCGGCGTCCTCGGGTGTGTGGTGCACCTGTTCGCCCGGATCCGGCGCCTGCGCGCTCTCGGCCTCACACAGCAGCGCATCACATCTCTCAGCCAGATCCGTGAGGCCGGTGCACGGCGCTGTATCTCCGGAGTAGACCAGCGACCTCCCCGCGCCCTCGATGCGGACAGCGAAGGCCGGAAGCCCATGCGCCACCGCACGGCTGGTCAGGGTGAGTCCACCGACTCGGACCTGATGCCCATCATGCAGTTCGTGGAAGGCGAAGGCCGATTCGACCGGGCTGCGGGTCGAGGTATTGGTGAGGTAGTGAGCCAACCGGTCAGCGATGCCTGGTGGGCCGTACAGGGGGATCGGTTCGGTAAGTTCCACCTCCGCGAAGAGGACGGCGTAGTAGGCCGTGAGAAGGTCTGCGCTGTGATCGGCGTGCATGTGCGAGATCCAGATCGCGTCCAGGTCCTCCAGCCGAACATGCCGTTGCAGCTGGGCCAGCGTCCCGCTGCCTGCATCCACCCACACCCGAGTGCCACCGTCGGACACCAGATAGCCGGAGCAAGGGTTGTCCACACACGGATAGGGCGTCGCGCTCCCCAGGACAGTCAGGCGGAGGAGATCACTGGTCATCCTCGGAGCCTAGAACACTTGATCCACAGGCAAGGACGACTTCTCCGCCACGACACCGCCCTGCCGCAACCCGACGACCATCATCAGGACCACGAGCGGCACCCCACCGACGGCGACCACCACCCTCCGCTGCCCACCGAGCAGCGACTCGCTGCACCCAGGGCGAGCAGCCCGACCAGGAGCAGCGACAACGGTCCTCCGACAGGCGACCCCGGACCGTCGCCAAGCGATCATGACCGGTGCGGGGGTCTTCGGTGGTCGCCGTGTTGGTGTGCGGATGAGGGCCTGCGACGCTGCGGGGGGACCACGTTTGCCCCCGGCAGGTGCGGAGGGCTCCGCCCGCAGGGCTGGGGAGGGTAAGCCGGGTGCAGGCCGTGCCACCAACACCGTCACCGCCGGCATCACACCGGCTCGCACCAACAGCCGGGGGACTCGCTGTTCCCGACGGGGACGAGACCCTGACGAGCGGGCTTCGTTCCCCGGTCACGACCACAGGGGCAGAGCCCTGGCCGCCGGTCAGGACTGCGCGGCCGCAACGGCCGGGGCGGTGTCTCGCGTGCGAGACAGGCAGGGGCCGACTGTGACCGCGCCGTGGATTGCCGCCGCCAAGGCGCGGACGACACCGAGCAGTTGGTACGCCTGCGCGGCTGAGGGCGAACTCCGCCTCGCAGTACGCCTCCCCGAAGCGCGGTCCAAGGGGAGCCAGACCTTGGCAGCATGGGCGTCCCGGACCCGGGGCGGCGCACACCGCCACGGAGTGCCGCACATCGTCAGGTCGGCGGAGGTGCAGGTGTCCTTCGTGCCGGGCCGGCGGTCGGTCAGCGTGCAGGTGCCGGCGCTGTTCTTCACCAGGTCCCGGCAGTATCCGGCGCGGGTGGCGAGGGTGCCGTCGCTGTTCTCCGCGAAGGACACGGTGGTCCCGCTGGAGTCGTACTGCACCGACACCTGATTCGCGACGCCGCGCACCGCCCCGTCTCTTCAACTGCCCGCCTCCACTGACGATGACCGGGGCATGCTCCGTCGGCGCACCGGTGTGACCACCACCTGGCGTGAGCCGCAGGTGGTGGCAGCGTGAACATCGACGTCGCTGCAGCCCTCCTCCCCCCGCCTCACTGGGCAAGGGCCGAACGCGCACGAACCATCCTCCGGGGAGTCCGTGGCGGAGCGCGTGTGACCGGGCTCGACCGGCGCGCAACAAGTCACGGTAGTTGCGGGTGGGAAGACCGCCCGGCGGGGTGGCCGAGCATCATCCGGAGCAAGGGGCCCGACAGTCGGTAGACCGTGAAGCGTTCCCCGTGGCGCCGGAGCAGCAGGAGCAGACGCCGGTTCCGGGATGCCGGAACGGGCCGCACCGGCGAGCGGAAACCGGCCGGATGCGGAGGGGTCACCCGGTCGGCCAAGGCAACCTGCGACGATGACCCACATGACAGTCCGTGAGCCCTATGAATCCGCAGCCCCGATACCGGTGCTCACCTGGTCCGGCGACCTCGACCTCGACTCTCTGCCGCTCCTCGAGGATCAGGTGGCCGCCGCGCTCGCCCGGCACGACACCCTGATCCTTGAGACGAGCGGCATCACCTTCGCCGACTCTTCGTTCCTGCGCCTGCTCCTCACCCTCCACGACCAGAGCGACCTGAGGATCGCTGCCCCCTCCCCCACCGTCCGCCGACTTCTCCGGATCGTCGGCGCCGACACCTTCCTCCACCTCTACCCCACCCTCGATGCCGCCCACCAACCCCGCACCGGACACCCCGCGTGAGATGCCCGCCAGCGGACCGACGCAGGCGGCCAGGATGGGGGGCGGGGGTGAAAGGCCGACGCGGAGATCGGGTGGACGCCGACCCGCCACTCCGCAGGCGTATCCGCTGAGCGCCGGTCCCAGCATGCTGCGCAGGTCGGACGATCGCTTCGCTTCCGCAACCGAGTGGGACGCGGTGTGCGCCGCTGGCTTCGAAGCCGTCACGAAGCCGGTCGAGGAGTCGACCGTGCACGGCTGGGGGAAACACCGCTGGACTCCGGCCCGGGCGCAGGAGCAGCGGCCCGGGAAGGTCAGGGTGGGTCGAGGTCGCCGACGTCGACGAGGTGAGGCGTGAAGAGGGCGGCGGTACGCGGGAGAGGGGTGTCGGGAAGGTCGTTCTTCACGAGGCAGGGGCCCTGACGGGACGCGGCCGAGCCGCGCGGGGACGCTCCGACGGGGGCTCGCTGCCGCGATCGGCCGAGTAGCTGCTCAGGGGGTCGGATTCAGGGCTGCGAGGGCTCCCGGGCGGATGCCTTACGGCGCGCTCGGTGCAGGGCGAGGAGAGCCATCAGGAAGGGCGTGCGGACTCCGCTCCCCGTGCACGCCCCGTCTGACCGGGGCCCGCACCCGGATATGCGTGGGGTGAACCCCCTGCGCGGTCGTACTGAAAAGTCCTGACCGGTCCACGCGCCCGGAACCCGGACCCGGTGCTCCGGGGCGGGCGCCGGTGCCCGGCACCTCCCGCACCGCGCCGCCGTAACCTGGGGGCATGCGCATGCGCCCCACCCTGACCTGGACCCCTCCCGAAGACCTGCCGCCGGGCACCACCGACCCGTCCCCGGTCGCCGATGCGCTGAGCGTCGGCGGAGTGCTGGTACTCAGCGGGGCCGGCATCTCCACGGAGTCGGGCATCCCCGACTACCGGGGCGACGGCGGGAGCCTGAGCCGGCACACCCCGATGACGTACCAGGAGTTCACCGCCGACGCCCTGGCCAGGCGTCGTTACTGGGCGCGCAGCCACCTCGGATGGCGTACCTTCGGCCGCGCCCGCCCCAACGCCGGGCACCGGGCCGTGGCGGCGTTCGAACGGCAGGGTCTGCTCTCGGGTGTGATCACCCAGAACGTCGACGGTCTGCACCAGGCGGCCGGCAGCCGAGACGCGGTGGAACTCCACGGGAGCCTGGACCGGGTCGTCTGCCTCACCTGCGGCACCTTCAGCGCGCGCCGCGAACTCGCCGCCCGCCTGGAGGCGGCCAACGCGGGTTTCGCGCCGGTGGCCGCGGCCCTCAACCCGGACGGTGACGCCGATCTCACCGACGAACAGGTCGGCGACTTCCGGGTGGTGCCTTGCACGGTCTGTGGCGGTGTCCTCAAGCCGGACGTGGTCTTCTTCGGTGAGACCGTGCCCCCGGAGCGGGTCGAGCACTGCCGCGCCCTGGTCAGTGACGCGCGGACGCTGTTGGTACTCGGGTCCTCCCTGACGGTGATGTCGGGCCTCCGGTTCGTCCGCCAGGCGGCTCAGGAACACAAGCCCGTACTGATCGTCAACCGGGATCCCACGCGGGGCGACCGGCACGCCGTCACCCGCGTAGCGCTCCCGCTGGGACCGACCCTCACGGATGTCGCAGGCCGGCTGGGCGTCACCCTCGACGACGGTGACGCCGGGCCTCGTTGACTCCCGGCGCACACCACCGGGGGGCTCGTACGAGCTCTGGAGTTGGCGTGAGCCGAACCGTCGGGCCGGGCCCCGGCGTGGCCGAGCGCTCCTCGGTGGGGCTCGTCGCCCCGCACCGGTCCCGCGCCGATGCCGTGGGACGCCTTCACGTGGAGGAAGTCCTCGCACCTGGCCCGCGCCGCGCCGCAGTGTGCCGCAGGCGCCGAGCACGGCGTCGTGTTCGCTCCGCACCCCGGTCGGCACTGCGGTGAACGGCAGTCGGCGGTGAACGGCCGTCGGCCACAGCGCGTGCGTGCCGCGCGAGCGTCACACCGCGTCTCTCGACGGAGGCTGGGCTCCCACTGCCGAGGGCTCGTCGGTCGCGGTACGCGGAGAGGTGGCTCACGCCCCTCCCCCGCCTCCGCGTAGCCGCTCAGTCGGCCCAGACGTAGGTTTCGGGAAGCAGCTCGGCGACGGCGCGGACGCGGTCGCCCGCGCCGACGATGACCTCGATGCCCGGGAAGTAGTCGAGAAGCACCTGCCGGCAACGGCCGCACGGCGGAAGGATCCCCCGGCCGCGATCGCCCACGGCGACGACTGTGTCCAGCTCGTACGCGCCCTGGGCGGCTGCCGCACCGATCACGACCAGTTCCGCGCAGGGTCCGCCGGTGAAGTGGTAGGCGTTCACCGCGGTGATGATCCGGCCGTCCCGGACGCGCGCGGCGGCGGCCACGGTGTGGTTGTCGCCGTGGCAGCGGGTGCGCGCGACGTGCTCGGCCGCCCTGACGAGTTCGCTGTCGACAGGGCGGGGCCGCTCGGTCATCTTCTGCGTTCGTCCGTTCAGTTCTCGGCGTGGAAGGTCGCCTGATCGTAGTCGGCGTGGTGTCCGTGCCCGGAGAGGTCCCAGACCCACAGCCCGACGAACGCCCCGGTGAAGCCCATGGCTCTGATCTGCCCTCCGTGGAGCTCCTGGGCGTGCTCGTCGGAGAGCACGGTGGCGTCGTACACCTCGCCGATGGGGCGCCGGCCGGAGCCGGTGTCGTAGTGGAAGCGCAGGTCGCCTCCGCGCACCTCGCAACCGAGCCGCAGTCTCGTGACGCCGTCATGGGCGATGCCGTCGAGGGGGACGCTGCCGGCCTCGTCGACCGTCAGGTCGCCCCGGTCGCTGCGCGCCGTGCGCAGTACGGGCCGGCCGTCGTCGTCGGCGGTGGCGTAGAGGTAGTACCAGTTCTGGGTGTTGTAGTACGCGGTGATCCCGGCGAGGTGCTGGAACCCCGCGGGGCGGTACTCCATCGTGGCTTCGAAGGAGCAGCGGGGCGCGGTCACACGTTGGGCCACGAGGCTCGGTCCGACGAGGCTGCGCGGGGAGCGGCCTCCCCGGATCCTCAGGTGGGAGGGGCGGTCGGTGAGGGACAGCCAGTCGGGGGCCGCGGGCCGGCGGAGGGTGGACCACCGCGTCCCCAGGACGGCGTCGTCGAAGTAGTCGTGGACGGCGGCGCCCGGTGCCGGGGTACTCGGCGGGCAGGATTCCTCTCCGGTGGTCCGGTCGGTCGCCCGGGACGCGGGGGCCGGGATCTCGGCGGCCGGTTCGCCCGTGGGGACCCGGGGCCAGTCGTCGGAGGTCCAGGTCACGGGGGCGAGCGCGGTCTCGCGACCCAGTACGCACGGTCCGTGGCGGCCGATCGGGCGGGCGACGAGGTAGGCCAGGTAGGACTCTCCGGCGGGCGTGGTCACGAGGCTGCCGTGGCCGGCCTTCTGGAGGGGGAGGTCCGGGCGGTGGCGGGCGGTGATGAGCGCCCCGTTCGGATCCCGTTCGTAGGGGCCGGTCAGGGTGCGGGAACGGGAGGCGGTCACCTGGTGGTCGTAACCGGTTCCGCCGTCGGCCGTCAGCAGGTAGTACCAGGGGCCGGCGCGGTAGAGGTTCGGGCCCTCGATCCACTCCGCGCCGGAAGGCAGCTGGAGGCGGACGGGGTCGCCGCTCAGGGCGCGGGCAGCGCGGTCGAAGCGGGTCGCCTCCAGGCCGGCGGACCCGCCGTGGCCGGGGCGCCAGTCGTGGACGAGGTTGACCAGCCAGCTGTCCTGACCGTCGTGGAAGAGGGACGCGTCGAAGCCGCGTGCGTGCAGCGGGACCGGATCGGACCAGGGACCGTGGATCGAGGACGCGGTGACGAGGTGGTTGGGACTGTCGGTGAACCCGCCGGTGTAGGTCGACACGTTGCTGTAGACGAGGTGGAACACTCCGTCGACGTGGCTCAGATGGGGAGCCCACACGCCGGCGGAGTCCGGGCAGCCCGTCAGGTCGAGGCCCGTCGGGCCGTCGAGTGCCCCGCCCAGCGCCTCCCAGTGGATCAGGTCCCGGGAATGGTGCAGCCGGACTCCCGGGCACCACTCGAAGGTCGAGGTCGCCAGGTAGTAGTCGTCGCCGACCCGCACGATCGACGGGTCCGGATGCGAACCGGGCAGCACGGGGTTCCGGATGACTCGCGCGGTTCCGTCTCGCACGTGTGCCGCCGCTCCCGCCCTGCGCCAGGACCCTCGCCGCCTGACGATCAAGGGGACCGTAGCGTCGAACACCCGGATCGACAAGCGTCATCCGGAGGGCGGTGGAGTGGCTCGCGGGAGGCCGGACGGTGTGCCCGCTCGGGCGTCGTGGGTGGCCCGGCCCGTCGCCGGGCCGGACGTTTCCCGGCGGAGGGCGCGCGGTAAGCACAGTGATCGGCACCGGTCTCCGGGACGCGTTCCCCGGAACCCCGGGCGCCCCCGCTTTCGGGCGCTCGGTTCGCCGTGAGAGTGCCCTCCGCTCGCCGCGAGAGTGATGTCCGTGCGCCGCGAGAGTGATGTCCGCGAGAGTGAGGAAAGGAACCCATGAACTCCGAGACGGTCCTGATCCGTGACGTCCGCGTCTTCGACGGGCTGGACGGTGAGCTCTCGGCACCCCGGTCGGTGCGCCTCGAAGGCCGCAGGATCGCGGAGATCGGGGAGGACCTCCCCCCGCGTGGGCTGGTCATCGAGGGCGGCGGACGGGTGCTGATGCCCGGCCTGACCGATGCGCACGTCCACCTCTTCGCCGTCGGGAACACGGAGGCGGGGCTCGCCATGGGAAGCACCGGCTCGGGGTATTACCAGGCGCTCGCCGAGGCCGGGCGGATGCTGATGCGGGGCTTCACCACCGTGCGGGACATGGGAGGGGACGTCACCGCGCTGCGGCAGGTCCTGGACGCGGGCACCTTTCCCGGCCCGAGGATCTATCCCAGTCAGGCCGCGCTCTCGCAGACGTCGGGTCACGGCGACTTCTCCTGCGTGCACGACGCCGCCACCACCTTCCGGGGTGCCCCCTCGCGGGCGGAGGCGATCGGTTTCATGAGGGTCGCGGACGGCCGTGACCAGGTCCTCGCGGCCGCCCGCGAGCAGTTGAAGAAGGGGGCCACCCAGATCAAGGTCATGGCCGGCGGCGGAGTGACCTCCGCGCACGACCCGCTGGACGTGGTGCAGTACACGGTGGAGGAGCTGCGGGCGGCCGTCGAAGCCGCAGCCGACTGGGGCACGTACGTCAGCGCCCACGTCTTCACCGACGAGGGGATCCGCCGCGCGGTCGCGGCCGGGATCACATCCATCGAGCACGGCCACCTCGCCTCGAAGGAGACCATCCAGCTGCTGAAGGACGAGGGGGTGTGGCTGAGCACCCAGCCGTTCCTGGAGAGCGACCACTCCTTCGCCTCCCCCGAGTCCACGGCGAAGCACAAGGAGGTGTGCGACGGAGTGGCCCGTACCTACGAGTGGGCCCGGGCCGTCGGAGCGCGGATCGCCTTCGGTACGGACCTGTTGCTGGAACCGTCCAGGGCCGACCACCAGAGCGAGATGCTCACCCGGCTCTCCACCACCTTCGGTTTCACGCCCGTCGAGGCGCTGACGATGGTCACCTCGCAGAACGCCGCCCTGTTCCGGCTCGCCGGCGAGCGCGACCCCTACAAGGCCGCCCGTCTCGGCGAGATCACCGTCGGCGCGTGGGCGGACCTCCTGATCGTGGAGGGAGACCCGCTGCGCGACCCGCGGGTGCTCGGCGCACCCGAGGAGAACCTGGCCGTCATCGTCAAGGACGGCCACGTCCACCGGAACCGGCTGGTCTGAGAGCAGAGGGCTCCGCAGGCCGAGGGATCCCACCCCCTGACCGGAGAAGCCGGTCCTCCGGGTCCGGCGGCCGGTACTACCGTCTCCGGAGGGCTTCGGCGCCGGCCCCGCCGCCGACGTCCGGTCGCTCGCCGCTCCTGCCGGGTCGCCGGAGCTCCGTGCGCGAAATACTCTGCAGTGACCGATTCGTACTGGAGCAGCCGATGACTCGCCGGAGGAATCCCGCCCCAGCGAGCGCCGCCGACCTGCTCAGCACCCTGCACCAGCTCACCGCTCGCGCCCGGCAGGAAGTGGAGCTCCACCAGGCCCGTGTGGAACTGGCGGAAGCGCTCCAGCGCACGATGCTCCCGGGTGCGCTGCCCTCCCTTCCCGGCCTGCGGACCGCCGCCCGCTATCAGCCGACCCTCCACGGGCTCGACATCGGCGGCGACTGGTACGACGGATTCGCGCTGCCGGACGGCGCGCTCGGTTTCGCCATCGGCGACGTCCAGGGGCACGACGTCGAGGCGGCGGCCGTCATGGGGCAGATACGGATCGCGATACGGGCCATCGCGGGCAGCACGTCGGATCCGGGCGAGGTCATGCGCCGTACGAACGATCTCCTGGTGTCCGTCACGGCGCCCCTCTTCGCCACGTGCACCTTCCTGCGGGTCGATCCGGTCGCCCATGAGCTCCACTCCGCCCGGGCCGGCCACGTCGCGAGCGTGTGGGCCACCGTGGACGGACGGTCCGGGATCGCGGAGAGCCCGGGCGGCCTGCCGCTGGGCATCCAGAGCGGGGAGACCTACCCCGTCACGCGGCGGCGGCTCGACGTACCCGGCGCGATCGTCCTGCTGACCGACGGGTTGGTGGAAGGGCCCTCCCTCGATCTGGACGACGGACTCGAAGCGGTACGCCGACTGGTGAGCGCACAGGTGCACGCCTCCGCCGAGGAGCTCGCCCAGACGGTGCTCAAAGCCGCGGACATGACAGGCCATGAGGACGACGTCGCCTTCCTCGTCATCCGCCACGGTGGCGATCCGGCCGGGAGCACCGCCTGACGGCCCACCGTGCGTGTCACGGCGGGGGCGGTGCGGAGGTCGGTGTCTGATGGCATCTGTGATCCGCAGCGAGAAGGCCCGACGTCGCACCGTGGCCGCCGCACAGCTCCTGGGCGTCGCCGCCGTGTACTACCTCTCCGGGCGCCTGGGGCTGCTCCGCAGGGTGGAGGCCTACCAGTCGGTGGTGACGCCCCTGTGGCCGCCCACCGGGGTGGCTCTGGCAGCGCTGCTGCAGTTCGGCGGACGGATCTGGCCCGGCATCGCGCTCGGTGCGCTGTTCACCACTCTCTCGATCAGCGGCTCGTTCTCACCTCTCGGGATCGGCATCCTGGCCGGCAACACCCTCAGTCCGCTCTGCGCCTACCTGGCGCTGCGGGCGGTGGGCTTCCGGGAGGAGCTGGACCGGCTGCGGGACGGACTCGCGCTGGTCTTCCTGGGCGCCTTCGCCGGGATGCTGATCAGTTCCACCCTGGGCAGCATCACGCTCGTCGTGACGGAGAAGCTCCCTCCCGAGAGGTTCTGGCCCATCTGGGCGTGCTGGTGGGCCGGGGACGTGATGGGCGTGCTCGTCGTGACGCCCATGCTCCTCGTCCTGCGCCGGGCCCGGATGCCGCGGGTCACGGACCGGTGGCTGGAGGCGGCCGGGCTCTTCGTCGTCGTGACGGGCGCGACGATCCTGGCGACGACGAGCACGCTCGCCATGCTCTACGTCGTCTTTCCCGTGCTGATCTGGGCGGCGCTCCGCTTCCAGCTGCCCGGCAGCGCACCGTGCGCCCTGCTCGTCTCCGTCGTCGCGGTGGTCGCGGCGACGCACCGGATCGGGCCGTTCCAGGGGCACGCGGTGCTGGAGGTGATGCTCAACCTGGCCGTCCTGAACGGCTCGGTGACGCTCACCTCACTCCTGCTGTCGGCGGTCATCACGGAGCAGCAGGACATCCGCCG
This sequence comes from Streptomyces sp. AM 2-1-1, assembly GCF_029167645.1. NCBI lineage: Bacteria > Bacillati > Actinomycetota > Actinomycetes > Kitasatosporales > Streptomycetaceae > Streptomyces > Streptomyces sp. AM 2-1-1. The sequence goes on from NZ_CP119147.1 coordinate 99,960, forward strand.
CGAGATGGAGCACGCCTGTACGGAGCTGGCGGAGCTGGTCGAGGAGCTGACGCCGCGCTCCAGCGCCCGCGCCCGCAGGCCGGCGGCCGGCGGGCGCGTGGCGGCGGTACGGCCCGACGCCGGGTGAGGCGGGGACCGGTGTCTCACTCCCCCGGCCGGGGGAAGAAGCGCCGCAGGAAGTCGTTGCGGAATATCCCCTCGGGGTCGTACCGGGCGGTGAGCTCCTCGAAGCGGGCGAAGTCGGGGTAGAGACCACGCAGGTCGCTGGGGCCCATGGGGAAGACCTTGCCCCAGTGGGGCCGCGCGCCGAAGGGGGCGAGCGCCTCCTCGACGGCGTGCAGCACCGGCGCGACGGCGGCCGTGTCGGGCTTCCAGGTGAAGTGGAAGGCGACGCAGTCGCGGCCCTGGGCGGGGCTCAGCCAGAGGTCGTCGGCCGCGACCGTCCGGATCTCCGCGATCAGCAGCAGGGGCGCCACACGGTCCCGCAGGCGTTCCAGGGCCTCGAAGGCCGCCGGAGCGTCGTGCCTGGCCACGAAGTACTCCGACTGCAGTTCGTCGCCGCTGCTCGGGGTGAATTCGAGGCGGAAGTGGGGCAGCCGCTCGTGCCAGGGGCCGCGTACCCCCTGCTGCACGGTGCAGTGGGCGGGCGGCATACCGGGAACGGGGTGGCGGGGGCCGTCCGCGAGCACCGCTCCGCGCCACTGGGCGGGAGCTTCGTGCGCGTCGCCGTCCTCGGCGGCCCGCTTGACCCACACCTGGTCGACCGGTCCGTCGCTCCAGCTCGTGAAGAGACTGACGCTGTAGCCCTCGGCCATGATCTCCTCGAAGCCGCCGAGCGCGTGGTCGCGGGGCATGGCTTCGTAGACCCACTGCCGGACGTCGAAGGTGGGCACGAGGTCGAGGGTCAGCCGTGTGACGATGCCGAGCGCGCCGAGCGAGACCACCGAGCCGGCGAAGTCGGGGTGGCCCCGCTCCAGCGTGATCAGCGAACCGTCCGCCCCGACGAACTCCGTCGCGCGGACCGCTCCGGCCAGCGAGCGGTTGGCGACGCCCGAGCCGTGGGTCCCGGTCGCGCAGGCGCCGGCGACCGAGATGTGCGGGAGGGAGCCGAGGTTGTGCAGGGCGTAGCCGCGCTCGTGCAGTACGCCGGTGATCTCGCCGAACCGGAGCCCGGCGCTCACCGTGGCGGTCCCCGCGGCGGGATCGATGTCGACCGCGCGGGGCAGCCCGGCGACCGACACGAGGTCGCCCCGTGTGTCGGCGATGTCGTTGAAGGAGTGGCGGGTGCCCAGGGCGCGGATCCCGGAGGACGATCCCACGACGTGCCGCAGCTCCTCCACGGACGTCGGTGTCAGCAGTCGCTGGGCGCCGAAGGTGATGTTCTTGGCCCAGTTCCGATGCGGCGCGCTCACGCGGCGCTCCCCCGCCGTACGGCACGGGAGACCGTACGACGCGAGAGCCTCGGGTGTACGGGCGTGAACGCGACGGGTGGCGGCGTGGCGGGACGGAGACGCGGACGAGAACGATCGATCATGTGTACGGAGCTTAGTCATCGGCTCCGGGCGGCGGGAGGCCGCCGGGGGTGGCGTCCGGCACCTTCACGCTCCGGCACCTCCGCGGGGGCGTACCGGGGAAGCGAAGTGTTGCCTTCCCGCACGCCTGCGCGGCACCCGAGCGGCTCGCGCCGGAGTGTCGTCAGTAGGGGAGCGGTCGCCCGGAGGGCGTACGCAGATCGAGCGGGGGCGGCCCCGAGGGCTGCGGCGGACGGCGGACGATCCTGATGCGGCCCATTGCCACCACCTCCTGTTGGTCAACCGGTATGTGCCCATGGGGGCGGTGTTCACACTTCCGCGCCCGTGCGGGCTTCGCATCCCGGCCCCTCCGCGGGGATGCGGAGCGGGCCGGGTGCGGCGAACCTTGAGGGGACCTCGGGGGGACCACGACGGAGAGGACGCGTCATGTCGGCGATGGACAAGATCAAGAAGATGCTCAAGGGACACGAGGAGCAGGCGGGCAAGGGCGTGGACAAGGCCGGCGACATGGTCGACAAGAAGACCGGTAACAAGTACGAGGGTCAGGTCGACTCGGCTCAGGACCGGCTGAGGCAGCAGTTCGGCGCGGAGGGCGAGCGGGACGGGGGCAACCCGCCGCGCTCCTGAGGGAATCGCGACCGGGGACGGCGGCGCGCGCCTCTGCCGCGTCCGGCGCGGGCCGGGTCCCGCTCCCGTCCCCCTTCGAGTGGGCCCCGGAACGGCCCTCGCGTGCCGGCCTTCACGTGCTGGTAACGGCGGGGTAGCACGACCTCCTCGCCGCTCCCCTACCCTGGTCCCCGAAGCCACGGCCGAGGACGTCCACCGGCGCACCATGTCACCGCTGGACGGGAGCCCCGTTGTTCCGACCCCCTTTTCCCGCCCTCCCTCTCCCCGCCCCCGCGCGTCCGCTGCCCCGCTGGCTGGGCCATGTGCTGAGCATGCAGCGCGGCCCGCTGCCCTGGGGCGCCGTCCTCCGGGGCGGGCTCGCGATGTTGCCGCTGCTGCTGTCGGTGCTGGCCGACCGTCCCTCGCTCGGGGTTCCCGCCGCGCTGGGGGCCATGCTCGCGGGTTTCAATGACCGGCCCGGCAGCCGTCGCGGCGCCGTTCTGCGGCTCGGTCTCCCCGCGCTGATCGGTGCCCTCGGGCTGTTTCTCGGTGCCTGCCTGGGAGAGGTGACCGGCGGCGGGCGTTCTCTGGTGGTCCTGCCGCTCGCCCTGGGCGTTCTGGGGTTCGTCGCGGGCGCGATGAGTTCGACCGGACCCGTCGCCTCCTCCTGCGGGACCCAGCTGCTGGTGGCGGCCGTGATCGGCGCCGGGATGCCCCTGCCGGAGCCCGGTTGGCACCGCGCGGCTCTCTTCCTCCTCGGCGCCGGGTGGTTGCTCACGCTGCGGCTGGTACTGCCCTCCCCCGTCCGCAAGCGGGGCGGGACGGGTGCCCCGTATCTGCTCGACGGGGAGCGCGAGGCCGTGGCGGCGGTGTACGTGGCCGTCGCGGAACTGCTGCGCGCCGCTGGGAGTGATCGGGCACCGGGCCGGCGGGCTGCTCTGAGCGCCGCACTCGACCACGCGCAGGACACCCTGGCCGGGCCCCGGCTCACCCGTCGCGCCGGTTCGGCCGCCGAGCGCCGACTGCACGCCCAGTACGCCGCCGCGTTTCCGCTGGTCGAGGCCGCGACCGCGCTGGCCTGGGCGGGGAAGCCCCTTCCCCCGCGCATCGCCGAAGGCCCGGACCGGCTGGCGAGGGCGGTGCTCACGGGCGCTCCCTGCGGTGCGCTTCCCGCGCCGGCGCGGTCCGGGGCGGGGCTGCGCGCGCTCGACGAGGCGTTGCTGCGCGCGGCCGCCGATTTCGACCGTCGCGAGGGCGGACGGCTGCGGACGACCGGCACGGCCGACCGCGTGCCCCTGGTGCGGCGTGCCTTCGGCCCGGCGGGACGGGCGTACGGGATCAGGGTCGCCCTGTGCTGCGGCGCGAGCGCCGTGCTGGCGCAGTTGCTCCGCCACGATCACTGGTACTGGCTGCCCGCGACCGCGGTCTTCCTGGTGAAGCCCGATCTGGGGCCGCTGGCGTCGCGGGTGCTGTGCCGGGCGGCCGGAACGGTGGCGGGGGCAGCTCTCTACGCCGTGCTGCCGGCTGCGTTCGGCGGTCCCGGGGTCGCGGTGGCCGCGGTCGTCGTGTGCGGCGCTCTGGTGCCCGTGTCCACCCGGCACTTCGCGGCGCAGACCGCGGTGGTCACGGTGCTCGTGCTCTCGCTGGTACGGCTGTCCGGTGAGCCGGCCGCCGGTGCCGGACGCGTCGTCGAGTCGCTGCTGGCGTGTGCGCTGGTGCTGGTGATCGGTCACGTACGGATGCCGGGGCAGCGGATGCACGCGGTGCGCTCGGCGCTCGACACGGCGTCCTCGGCCGCCCACCGGTACCTGCGTCACGTACTGGACCACCCGGGGGACGGGGACCGGCGCGGCGACCTGAGGCGTGATGCCTACCGCTCCCTCGCGGTGGCCCGTCACGCGATCGAGCTGTCGGCGGCGGAACTGCCGCCGGTGGCCCGGCGTACGGCCGGTTCCGCCGAGGTCGCGCAGGCCCTGGAGATGCTGATCGACACGACGACCGCCTGCGCCGTGCACCTCGACGGGCGGCCGACGGGGCTCTCCCGCTCCTACGCCGACCGTCTGACCGCGCGGCTGGCCGCTCTCGACGCGGCGCGGGCGGGGACCCTCGGGCCGGAGCGGTCCGGGGCGGGCGCGCCGGTGGCGGTGGGGTGAGGTCCGGGGGTCGCTTTCGCGGGCGGGGCGTCCGCGGCGGCTCCCGCGGTGGTCGGTCGTGGATCAGCGTGTGAGCAGGGTCAGCGCGGTGCAGACCCCCGTGACGGCGCCCGTGACGGCCACCGAGAGGGCGACGCAGCGGTTCCTGAGCTGTTCGTAGCGCGCGGTGTACTCGGCTCGCAGCTCCACGGCGCGCCCGGCGACGCGGCTGAACGAATCCCGGCAGACCGCCACCCGGTCGGTGACGTAGACGCGTTCCACGTCCTCGCGTTGGGCGGTGGTCAGCCAGGGGAGCTGGTCGGTGAAGCGCCCCGCGTGGCGGCGTGCCTCCTGGACCTCGGCGTTCCACAGGAGGTAGCCCTCCATGCGGGCGATGCCCCGGGCGCAGTCCGGATCGGGTTTCACGCGTTCCTCTTCTCGTGGCGGCATCGGGTCTCGCGGGCCGGTCACCGTCTTCTACTGCTTGTCCCCGGGGGCGACGGTCACGGACGCGGCCGGGACGTTGGCCGCGTCGTCGAGCGCGCGGAGATCCGGGTGGTGCAGGTCGAACGCCGGCGATTCGGAACGGATCTTCGGCAGCGCCACGAAGTTGTGGCGCGGGGGCGGGCAGGACGTCGCCCACTCGAGCGAACGGCCGTAGCCCCACGGGTCGTCGACCTCGATCTTCTTGCCGTACTTGGCGGTCTTCCACACGTTGTAGAAGAACGGCAGGATCGACAGGCCGAGCAGGAACGAGGAGATCGTCGAGATCGTGTTCAGCGCGGTGAAGCCGTCGGCCGCGAGGTAGTCCGCGTAACGACGCGGCATGCCCTCGGCACCGAGCCAGTGCTGCACCAGGAACGTGCCGTGGAAGCCCACGAACAGCGTCCAGAAGGTGATCTTGCCGAGCCGCTCGTCCAGCATCTTGCCGGTGAACTTCGGCCACCAGAAGTGGAATCCGGCGAACATCGCGAACACCACGGTGCCGAAGACGACGTAGTGGAAGTGCGCGACGACGAAGTACGAGTCCGAGACGTGGAAGTCCAGCGGCGGCGAGGCCAGCAGGACACCGGTCAGACCACCGAAGAGGAAGGTGACCAGGAACCCGAACGCCCAGAGCATCGGCGTCTCGAACGAGAGCGAGCCCTTCCACATCGTGCCGATCCAGTTGAAGAACTTCACCCCGGTCGGTACCGCGATGAGGAACGTCATGAAGGAGAAGAACGGCAGGAGCACGCCGCCCGTCACGTACATGTGGTGCGCCCACACCGTCACCGAGAGGCCCGCGATGGCGATGGTGGCCGCGATCAGGCCGACGTAGCCGAAGATCGGCTTGCGGCTGAAGACGGGGATGACCTCGCTGATGATGCCGAAGAACGGCAGCGCGATGATGTACACCTCCGGGTGCCCGAAGAACCAGAAGAGGTGCTGCCAGAGGAGCGAGCCGCCGTTGGCGGCGTCGAACACGTGAGCCCCGAATTTTCGGTCCGCCTCCAGTGCGAAGAGGGACGCGGCCAGGACCGGGAAGGCCAGCAGGACCAGGACGCCCGTCAGCAGGACGGTCCAGACGAAGATCGGCATCCGGAACATCGTCATGCCGGGCGCGCGCATGCAGATGATCGTGGTGATGAAGTTGACGGCGCCGAGGATCGTGCCGAAACCGGAGAAGGCCAGACCCATGACCCACAGATCTCCGCCCACGCCCGGCGAGTGTTCCGCGTTCGAAAGCGGTGAGTAGGCGAACCAGCCGAAGTCGGCGGCCCCGTTGGGGGTGAGGAAGCCACTGACCGCGATGAGCGAACCGAAGAGGTACAGCCAGTAGGCGAACATGTTCAGCCGCGGGAACGCCACGTCGGGCGCGCCGATCTGCAGCGGCATGATCCAGTTGGTGAAGCCGGCGAACAGCGGCGTCGCGAACATCAGCAGCATGATCGTGCCGTGCATCGTGAACATCTGGTTGTACTGCTCGTTCGAGACGATCTGGATGCCCGGACGGGCCAGCTCGGCGCGCATGATCAGGGCCAGCACGCCGCCGACGCAGAAGAAGGCGAAGGACGTGATGAGGTAGAGGGATCCGATCGTCTTGTGGTCGGTGGTGGTCAGCCACTTGATGACGACGTTCCCCGGCTGCTTGCGCCGTACCGGCAGTTCGTCCTCGTACGAGTCGTCCGACTCCACCGGTTCTGAGGTACTGCTCGTCGTCACTGCGACGCTCCTTTGATCGACGGCCCGTTCCGGACTCGCCGACCAGAATGGCCCGGGGCGGATCGGCCACGTGGGACATCCTCCCGGGTGGAGCGTCACCGGACACCAAGGACACTCGAACGGCCCAACGAGGGGGCGCTCCGCCCGCGACGAACGGTCAGCGGAGGTCGAAGACGAGGCGGCCGGAGACGGTGCCGGCGAGCACTTCAGCGATCGAGTCGTTGATGTCGGCGAGGCTCCGGGTCTCCCGGACGACGCGTGTGCGGCCGAGGCGGTGCAGCCGGAAGACCTCCGCCAGATCCTCGCGCGTACCGACGATCGAGCCGAGGACGGTGATGCCGTTCAGGACGGTGTCGAACACGGGGAGTGCGAGGGTCCCCTCGGCGGGCAGCGCGACGAGGACCAGGGTCCCGCCCCGGCGGAGCGCTCCGTACGCGGAGGAGAAGGACTCGTTGCTGACGGCGAGGGAGATGGCCGCGTCGGCGCCGCCCAGCCGGTGGGCCTCCTCGGTGACGTCCTGGGTACGGGCGTCGATGACGTGGTCCGCGCCGAGGTCCCGGGCGAGTGCCAGCTTCTCGTCGGTGACGTCGACCGCGATGGTCTCCGCACCGAAGATCCGGGCGTACTGGAGGGCCAGGTGGCCGAGGCCGCCGATCCCGGAGACCAGGACCCGGGAGCCCGGCCGGGCGCCGGAGAGCTTCACCGCCTTGTACGTGGTCACGCCCGCGCACGTCAGTGGGGCGGCGTCGAGCGGGTCGATCCCCTCCGGCACGGGAACCACGTAGGTTCCGTGGGCCAGGGCGTACTCCGTGTGGCTGCCGTCGACGGAGTAGCCGCTGTTCCGCTGTTCCAGGCAGAGGGTCTCCCAGCCCGACACGCAGTGGTCGCAATGCCCGCACGCCTCGCCGAGCCAGGGGATCGCCACCCTGTCGCCCACCGCGAGGTGGTCCACCTGGCCACCGACCGCTTCGACCACGCCGATGCCCTCGTGGCCGGGTACGAAGGGGGGCGCCGGTTTCACGGGCCAGTCCCCGCGGGCGGCGTGGATGTCGGTGTGGCAGAGTCCGGAGGTCTCCATCCGCACCAGCACCTGAGGGGGTGCGGGGTCCGGGACGGGCCTCTCCTCCACGACCAGGGGTTCGGTGAAACTGCGGACCACGGCGGCTTTCATGGGCCCTCCTCCGTTCACGCGGTGGGCCGGAGGCGTCAACGGCCCTCGCCGCACCGGATCGGACATATGCCTCAGATCATCCTAAGTCACCCCCGTGGGATCCGGAGGGCGGTGGCGGGACGGCGCGGTGCGGTGGTGGGGTGCGGCGCTGCCGCGTGCTGCGGACGGGGACGCGCGGCCCGGGGACTCATCCCCCGGCCCATGCGCGCATCTCGGCGGCCGAGGCGAAGGCGGCCACGTTCTTGTCCACCGGATGGTCGGTGTACTGGTGGATCCGCCACGGGGCCTCGATGCGCGGCTCGCCCGGCGCGACGTAGTCCGCGATCCAGAGGCCGTCGCCCGCGTAGGAGGTCGTGTCGTGCTCGCGCCAGAAGGAGCGGCCGCAGTAGAGCAGCGCCCGGTGATCGGGGCGGAGCCGTTTCAACTCGTGGAGGAACCGGTCCTTGTCGGTGTTTCCGGCCCTGCTTCCGTCCCCGGTCGTCTCCCAGTCGACGGCGAGCAGGTCTCCCGGTTCCTCCGGGGTTTCGGCGAGGAAGAAGCGGACTTGTTCCGCCGCTTCGCCGGGCCAGAGGAAGTGGTAGAAGCCGACCACACAACCGGCGTCCCGCGCGCGCTCCACCTGCCCGGCGAGGTGCGGATTGACGTACGAACTCCCTTCCGTCGACTTGATGAAGACGAAGTCCACTCCGGCCGTGTCGAACGTCTCCTGATAGGAACTGATATCGATGCCGTGCAGCATGGGGACCACCTTTCGGTGAGGTCCGGCGCGTCCGTCCTCGTTCCTTTCCCATGCCCCTGCCGGCCCCGCCTCATCTCCGCTTCGGCTGCAGTATCGATTCGTCAGCGGGAATAGCGTGCGGAATCCGCGAGTTGGGGCTGTGCACGCGACCGTTCGCCTTCGTGGCGCGACATGAGAAGGACAGATCACATGCAGATCGGCATCATCGGTGCGGGCAATATCGGCGGCAATCTGACCCGTCGCCTGACCGCACTCGGCCACCGGGTGACCGTCGCCAACTCGCGCGGCCCCGAGACCCTCGACGCGCTCGTCGCGGAGACCGGTGCCACCGCGGCAACGGCCTCGGAGGCGGCACGCGACGCGCGGATCGTCGTGGTCACCGTGCCACTGAAGTCCGTCCCGGACCTGCCGTCCGGCTTTCTGGACCACGCGGCCGACGGCGCCGTGGTCATCGACACCGGCAACTACTACCCGCAGCGGGACGGCCGGATCGCGGAGATCGAGGACGGACTTCCGGAGAGCCGCTGGACGGAGAGCCGGATCGGCCACCCGGTGGTCAAGGCGTTCAACGGCACCTACGCCCAGGACATCCTGGACCGGGGCCGTCCGCAGGGCACGCCCGGCCGGCAGGCGCTCCCTGTCGCGGGGGACGACGCGGAGGCGAAGAGGGTCGTACGGGATCTCATCGACGAGCTGGGCTTCGACACGGTGGACGCCGGCGGCCTGGACGAATCGTGGCGCCAGCAGCCCGGCACACCGGTGTACGGGAACAGGGGCGATCGCGAGACCATCCTCAAGGCCCTGGCCGCCGCCTCTCCCGAGCGCGCCCCGGAGTTCCGGGGCTGAGCCGTGCCCGCGCGGTCGCGGGTGACGCGAGGCCCCTGGCGCCGTTACGGCCCGGTCTCATGGGGCCCAGTGGGCGGGGCGGGTGAGCGACGGGGGGATCCTCGTCGCCCCGTCCCCCTGAGCCGCGTTGAGCTGGACCTGGGTCAAAAAGAGCGTGGTCGTCAGGTCGGCGCGTGCGAGGCGGGTGTCGCGGAAGTCCGCGCCGATCACGTCCGCCAGCCGCAGGTCCGCGCCGGTGAGGTCGGCCGCGACCAGGCAGGCGCCCCGGAGTTCCGCGCCCCGCAGGTCCGCACCCCGGAGCCGGGCTCCGAAGAGGTCTCGGCGCCGGCGACCGGCCCCGGGACGCGCGGGCACGGTGGCGCGGACGAGAGCGCCGGCACGGCGCAGCAGGGGTGCGACCGTCTCCCGGTGCGCCTCCACGTCGTAGGCGGCGAGTTCCGCGGCGGGTCGCACGGTGAGGCGGTCGGTGGCCTCCAGGGCCAGGCGCAGTTCCTCGTGCACCGGCCCGGCGGCGGGGAGGGTCAGGGCCTCCGTCAGATGGGCCAGTATCTCGTGGAGTTGCCGCATCACCCGGAAGACCCGGAACATCTCGTCGGCGGATTCGGGACGGGAGCGCCAGTCCTGCCCCGCGTACACGCCCTGCGAGACCCTCTGGCCCGCACCGAAGCAGTCGTACACGGTGCATCCGGGGAATCCGGCGGGTCGCAGGCGCCGGTGGATTCCGCAGCGGAAGTCCTCCCGGAGGTGCGAGCACGGCTCGCCCGCTTCCTTGTCGGCCGCGAAGTCCGCGGACGCGACGAGGGTGAGGGCGACGCAGCAGAGTCCGAAGCAGGCGGCACAGTCGGCGCGCAAGGCGTGCGGCGCGCGGCCGGGAGCGGAGACGGGCGGTCGGACGGGCTGGGCCATGGTCGGTTTCCTAGGTGATCCTCATCGTGGGTGATGGCGCACGCAGGCTAGCCGCGCGTCTGTCGGCGTGTCACCGGGATTTGAGGCCGGCCGCTGCGCATCGGTTCCCGCCCCGTCGGCCGCCCGATCCCCGCGCCGGCACACTGTCAGCGCCGCACGGCACACTGGTCGTACGGGAACGGGGACGTGCGAACGGGGTGAGGGATGACCGCCGCTGCGGAATCGGGGTTCGAACCGGCGACCGGGGACGGGCCGCCCCTGGCGGAGTCCGCCGCGCACGCCCGGGCCGCGGCGGTGGCCACCGCTCACGAGGGTCTGCTGCAGATCCGGCGCCTGACCAACACGGAACACCTCGACCCCGGGTCGTCGCCCGCGGCCTGGGAACTGGTGCGGCCGGTGCGGGCGGTGGCACTGGCGCTGGAGGCGGCCGGTGTGAGGCCGTCCGCGGTGCACCCCTCGGGGAAGCGGGCGTCGGCGGGGTACCGGGTCGGAGCGGGCGCCGGCCCGGGCACGGTGCGGGTGGAGTGGGTGGGCCCGCCCGGCAGCGGTGCGTCCCACGACGAGGAGGGAGAACTCACCCGGTGTGCGGACGTCCTGCGCGGGCTGGGGTGGACGGTCCTGCTCTACCGGGGCCCGCGGCGTCGCAGGTTCCTCGAGGTGGAGCCGCCGTCCGGTCTCCGGCGGGTGACCGGACGGTGACCGGTGCGGGTGGCCGTGACGCCGGGTCGCCGCCGTTGTCGGACCCGTGGGAGATGCTGAGGGACCGACACATCTGACCGGGAGAAGCTGAGATGGAGAAGGACGAGCTCGCCGCGGCCCAGGCCTACGTCAGGCTGCTGGAGGCCACTCGGGCGGCGCTGACGGAGCCGGGGGACGCGCCGTTGCACCTGCCACTGCTCACCGCGCCCATGGAGGAGGCGGACCGGGCGCTGGGCGACGCGGACCTCCGCGGCAACGAGGAGCGGCTCTTCGCTCTCGTACGGGCACTGCGGCCACGCCTCTCCGCGAGCAGCCGGTGAGCCTCGCCGGGCGCCGCCGCGGCCGGCGGCGCCCGGCGTCAGGCGTCGGGTCCGGTGGCGGCCAGCCCGAGCTCCCCTGCGCCGAGGGGCGCGAAGTACCGGGCCACGTCGGTCCCGCGCACCTCCCCGGGACGCGCCGGTGACCAGCGGGGAGCGTGGTCCTTGTCCACGATCCTGGCGCGCACGCCCTCGACGAAGTCGGGGTGCGCGAAGGCGCGGGTGGAGACGCGGTAGTCCTGGTCGAGCGCCTCCTCCAGGCTCCGTGATGCCCGGGCGCGGCGCACGGCCTCCAGGGTGACCGCCAGCGCGGTCGGTGACAGGGTCAGGAGGTTCTGTGCCGTCTCCTTCGCCGCCGGGGCGCCGTGGTCCTGCAGGCGGTCCACGATCTCCTCCACGCTGTCAGCGCTGTAGCAGGCGTCGATCCACTCGCGCGCTCCGTCGAGCTCCCCTGCCCCCGCGTCGGTGGCGTGGCTCCGGACGGTGCGCGCCACATCGGCGGGGGTCGCGCACCCGGCGAGCGCGGCGGTGAGGGCCGGGAGGTCCTCGGAGTGGACCCGGTGGTCGGCGAGGCCGCACAGCAGCGCGTCGGCCGCGCCGATCGACCGGCCGGTGAGCGCGAGGTGGGTGCCGAGCTCGCCGGGGGCCCGGGCGAGCAGGTGGGTGCCGCCGACGTCGGGCACGAAGCCGATGGCGGTCTCGGGCATGGCGACGCGTGAGCGTTCCGTCACGATGCGTACGCTCCCGTGGGCCGAGATGCCGACGCCGCCTCCCATCACGATGCCGTCCATGTAGGCGACGTACGGCTTCGGGAACCGGTGGATCCTGGCGTTGAGCCGGTATTCGTCGCGCCAGAAGTCCAGGGACGCGGTGCCGCCGGCCCGGGCGTCGTCGTGCAGGGCGCGGATGTCGCCGCCCGCGCAGAGACCGCGCGGTCCGGCGCCCGAGACGATCACCGCGGTGACCGCGTCGTCGCGCTCCGCGGCCACGAGCGCCGCGCCGAGAGCCCGCACCGACGCGTGGTCCAGGGCGTTCAGCACCCGGGGCCTGTTGAGGGTGAGGTGGCGGACGTGGCCCTCGGTGTGCACGAGGACGGGGGTGTCGTCGTTCATGGGTGCGCTCCGGTACGTGTTCCGCGGTGGTGCCGCGGGTGCGGACGATCGGTGCCCGTCATTCTGCGACCCCGTGTGCCTCCGCCCGCGCGCGGGGGCGGCCCCGCTCCCGGGGGCGTCGGCCGCCTTCTGTGGCACACCCACCGGACCGGCTCGACAATTGGACGACCAGGGTCTTGCCACGCAGCCCGTCGGGCCCGCCGCCGGACGACCTACGGAGCAGCGATGAGTGAGTACGCAGAGTCAGCGGACGGAGCGTCCAAGCCGTCGCGTCCGTCCCGCCCGGGGCGCCACGGCGGGATCGGCACGATCCAGCGGCTGGCGATGAACCGGACCGGCAGCTTCGACTGGGACCTGGAGACCCGGACCATGAACGTGGACGCCGCCGGACTCGCGGTGTTCGGCGTGGACCCGGGGACGTTCGACGCGAGCTGTCCGGGGTCCCTCGTCGAGCTGCTCGACCCCGAGGAGCGGGAGCGGCTGAACCTGGCCGTCGACGAGGCCGTCTCCAGCGGCGCCCATTCGTACAGCGTGCACTTCCAGGTGCCGATGCCCGACGGTGAGAGGCAGTGGACGCATGCCCAGGCCCGGATCCTGCGGCATCCGGACGGTACGGTGCACCGGATCGTCGGCGTGGTGCGGGACGCGACGGCCGAGGTCGCGCACTCGGCGTTCGTACTGGATCTGGAGAAGAGCCGGGAGCGTCAGACGAGCATCGTCGAGCGGACGACCAGCGCCATGTCGCGGGCGGTGTCCGTGGACGACGTGACGGCGGCGCTGGCCGGGCCCGGCGGCACGGCGCGGCTGGGGTGCGAGGGGGTGACGCTCGGGCTGATGGAGAACGCGTCGCTGAACGTCGTCGCGGTGAGCGGACGGACGCTGGAGGCGTTCGACGGGCTGGGGTCCGGTGGCCTCGACCGCAAGCTGCCGCTGGTCGACACCATCCTCAGCGGGCGGCCCCGGTTCATCACCTCCCCCGCCGACCTGGTCCGGCGTTATCCGGCGCTGAAGGCCCACGAGGAGCAGCTGGGGTTCTCCTCCGCCGCCTACCTGCCGCTCGTCGCCCAGGCGCGGTCGCTGGGCGGGCTGGCGATGTTCTACACGCGGCGGATGGCGTTCGACGCGGACGAGCGGATCCTCTGTCTGGGTCTCGCGGCCATCGTCGCGCAGAGTCTGCAGCGAGCGACCCTCTTCGACGAGGAGCGCGAGTTCGCGACCGGATTGCAGTCGGCGATGCTGCCGCGGCGGATCCAGGAAGTCGAGGGCGGCGAGATCGCGGTGCGCTACCACGCGGCGCGCGACGGGCGGCAGGTCGGCGGCGACTGGTACGACATGATCGCCCTGCCCAACGGGCGGTACGGCCTGGTGGTGGGAGACGTGCAGGGTCACGACACCCACGCCGCGGCGATCATGGGGCAGCTCAGGATCGCGTTGCGGGCCTACGCCGCCGAGGGGCACCCGCCGGGGACGGTGCTGGCCCGTGCCTCGCGCTTCCTGGCCGAACTGGACACGGACCGTTTCGCCACCTGCACCTACGCGCAGGTCGATCTGGGGTCGGGTGCCCTGCGCGTGGCGCGCGCGGGTCACTTCGGGCCGCTCATCCGGCACACCGACGGGCGGGTCGGTGCTCCGCAGGTCCGCGGCGGGCTCCCGCTGGGGATCTCGACGTACTTCGGGAACGAGGAGTTCCCGGAGACGCGTCTCGACCTGGTGCCGGGCGAGACGTTCGTGCTGTTCACCGACGGACTGGTGGAGGAGCCGGGCGCCGACATCGACAAGGGGGTGGAGGTACTGACGCAGGAGGTACGGGCGGGGCCGCCGGAGGCCGAGGCGCTCGCCGACCATCTCTCCCATCGGCTGTGGGAGCGCTGGGGTTCGGACGACGACGTCGCGCTGCTGGTGCTGCGGCGCAGTCCTGACGTGGGTTCTCCCCGCGCGCCCCGGCTGCACCAGTACATCCACCAGGCCGATCCCCAGGGCCTCTCGGACGCCCGTTCGATCGTGCGGCAGGCGCTGGCCGACTGGGACATGGCGGACTTCGCCGACGACGCCGAACTCGTCACCGGCGAACTCCTGGTCAATGTGCTCCTGCACACGGAGGGAGGGGCGGTGCTCACGGTCGAGGTGCTACCCGAACCCGTGCTCCGGATACGCCTGTCGGTGCAGGACCGCTCCAGCGCGTGGCCGCGCAGGCGCACTCCGGGAGAGACCTCCACCTCGGGCCGCGGACTGCTGTTGATGGACGCCGTCTCCCTGCGGTGGGGGATCGAGCCCCGGGGCGAGGGGAAGGCCGTGTGGTGCGAGCTGGGACCCGCCGCCCGGCCGGCCGCGGTCTGAGGCCTCTCTGCGTGTCACGGACGGGGCGACATGTCGGGGCATCGACCCCTTCGGGGCGGCCGGAAATTGGCTCGAAGCGCTCGGTGGTCGGCCCGTGGGCCGCTCTCCGTGCGCAGAGCACCGACGGAGGGTGATCGCCTCCGCCCCCGGGCTGCTTCCGGTCCCGCAGCAGGCGTCGCACGAGGCGTCCGGCCTGTCGCCCGCGCTCGGTCCCCGCGCCGGTCGGGCGCGCCGGCGGCTTCAGAAGGGGTACGTCTCCTCCTGCCGGACCGACACGCCGAGATGCTCGCCGACCCGGTTGACCAGGAGCGTCATCTCGTACGCCACGTGCCCGACATCGGCTTCCGCCGCGGTGAGCACGGAGAGACAGCTCCCGTCCCCGGCGGCGGTCACGAAGAGCAGCGCCTCGTCGAACTCCACCATCGTCTGCCGGGCCCTGCCCGCTTTGAAATGTCTCCCGGAGCCGCGTGCCAGGCTGTGCAGCCCGGAGGAGACGGCCGCCAGGTGCTCCGCGTCCTCGCGGGCGAGTCCCGTGCTGGCTCCGGTCACCAGACCGTCGTTCGAGAGCACCAGAGCGTGCAGTATGTGCTCCACCCTGTTGGTGAGATCGTCGAGAAGCCAGTCGAGTCCCCGGTCCAACGCCATGCGTGCCCTCCCCGTCGCCACTTCCCCGTGCCCCTCTTCGCGCGTAAGCCTCGCGCACACCTCCCTCCCGGGCAAGCGGCCCTCGGCTCCCGGGGCGTCGCTTCGCGCCACTCGCGCTCCGGCGGCGCAGGATGGGCCCATGGCACACCACATGACCGAGGAAGAGTGGCGGGCGTTCCTCTCGGCGGGGACCCGCACCGGCAAGCTGGCCACCGTCCGGGCCGACGGGAGCCCGCACGTCGCGCCCGTCTGGTTCCTGCTCGACGGACCGGACCTCGTCTTCAACACCGGCAGGGACACGGTGAAGGGACGCAACCTCGTGCGGGACGGCCGGGTGGCCCTGTGCGTCGACGACGACCGGCCGCCGTTCTCGTTCGCCGTCGTCCAGGGGCGGGCCGACGTGAGCGAGGACCCCGGGGAACTGCTGACCTGGGCGACGCGGATCGCGGCCCGCTACATGGGGCAGGACGCGGCCGCGGAGTACGGCCGCCGCAACGCGGTCCCGGGCGAACTGGTCGTACGCGTACGGATCGAGAAGGTGGTCGGGACGGCAGAGATCGCCGGCTGAGGGGACCGGGCCCCGGCCGGGGCCCTCCTCACCCCACGGAGTCGAGCAGCCGGGCGGTGTGCATCCGTCCGGCGTACTCGACCATCCGGATCAGGACCTCCTTGCCGGAAGCGCGGTCCCGCGCGTCGCACAGGACGACCGGCGTCCCGGGGTCGAGGTCGAGTGCGCGCGAGACGTCCTCCTCTCGGTAGGAGCGGGCCCCGGAGAAGCAGTTGACCGCGACGACGAACGGGATGCGCCGGTGCTCGAAGTAGTCGACGGCGGGGAAGCAGTCCTCCAGGCGCCGGGTATCGGCGAGGACGACCGCCCCGAGCGCCCCTTGGGAGAGTTCGTCCCAGAGGAACCAGAACCGGTCCTGCCCCGGCGTTCCGAACAGGTAGAGGGAGAGCCCGGGACGGATGGTGATCCGGCCGAAGTCCATGGCCACCGTGGTCGTGGTCTTGCGCTCCACGCCCTCGGTGTCGTCGACGCTCTGGCCGGCCTCGCTGAGCAGTTCCTCCGTGCGCAGGGGCCGGATCTCGCTGACCGCTCCGACCATGGTGGTCTTGCCGACCCCGAACCCGCCGGCGACCAGGATCTTCAGCGCGAGGGCTGTGTTCTCGCCGTTCTCGCCGTTCTCGTTGTTCCCGCCGCTGTCGTCCCCCTCAGCGACCTCCCCGTCCGCCTCCGCCCCGTCACCGTCTCCACGGACCGCACCGCCTGCGTGCTCGGAGGCCATCGATCACTTCTCCCACCCATGAGCCCCGGGGTGCGCCCCGTGTACGGGCGCACCCCTGCGGGCTCGGTCGAGTTTCCCGGCACCGGGTGCCGGTCAGGTCCAGGCCAGCATGGCAACTCCGCCGGCCGGCCGAGGGGGCAATCGCAAATTGATCGCTGCGGCCGGAAGGTGGGCGGGGGATGTGCGTATCGCGCCATCAATCGAGCACATGGGGGCGGGGAGGGCGCTCCTTTGCGGCCCCTGTGGTCCGTACCAGCGACCGGGGGAAGGTCTCAGTCGTGCGCGTCCCGCCCCTCCGTCTCCCGGTCGTGCCGGTGCGTCAGGCGGCGGTTCGGCCACCAGGACGCCGGGCCGATGTCCAGCACCAGCGCGGGCACCAGCAGCGACCGCACCACCAGCGTGTCGAGCAGGACGCCGAAGGCGACGATGAAGGCGATCTGCACCAGGAACGCCAGCGGGATGACGAGGAGCGCCGCGAAGGTGGCGGCCAGCACCACACCCGCCGAGGTGATCACTCCGCCGGTGGTGATCAGGCCGCGCAGCACTCCCTGGCGGGTGCCGTGCAGCAGGGACTCCTCCCGTACCCGGGACATCAGGAAGATGTTGTAGTCGACGCCGAGGGCGACGAGGAAGACGAATCCGTAGAGCGGGACGGAGGCGTCCGTGCCGCTGAATCCGAAGGCGTGCTGGAAGACCAGCGCGGAGACGCCGAGGGTCGCGAGGTAGCTGAGGCCGACGGTGGCGACCAGCAGCACCGGCAGCAGGACGGAGCGGAGCAGCGCCATCAGGATGACCAGGATGATCGCGAGCACCACCGGCACGATGAGCCCGCGGTCCTCTTCGGCGGTGGTGCGGGTGTCGAGCTGCTGGGCGGAGTAGCCGCCGACGACGGCCTGGGCGCCGGGGACCGCGTGGACGGACTCGCGCAGCCGTTCCACGGCCGACTTGGCGGCGTCGCTGTCGGCCTCGGCCCGCAGGGTGGCGTCGATGCGCACCCTCCCGTCGACGACGAGCGGCTCTCCGTCGCCGGGGCGGCCGGACTCGGTGACGGGGGTGACGGCGGCGATCCCCTCGGTCTTCCGGGCGGCGGCGACGACCTGGTCGGTGCGGTCGGCCCGGGCGATGATCACGGCAGGGTTTCCGGCTCCGCCGGGGAAGTGCTCGCTGAGTGTGGCCTGGGCGGACACGGACGGCGCATCGTTGACGAAGGTCTCGTCGAGCGGTACGCCCTGGGACTTCAGGGTGGGTGCGAAGACCGCGCACGCCACCAGCACGACCAGGGTGCCGGCCCAGACCTTGCGGGGGGCGCGGTCCACGAAGGCGGCGACCCGCCGCCAGATGCCGTGTCCGCCGGTGGCGGCGTCCGTGGAGCGGGGTTTGGCCGGCCAGTAGGCGGCACGGCCGGTCAGGACCAGGACCGCCGGCAGGAACGTCAGGGTGGACAGGACGGCGCAGACGATGCCGATGGCGCCGACCGGTCCCAGCGCCCGGTTGTTCGTCAGGTCGCTCAGCAGCAGGGCGAGGAGGCCGAGCGCCACGGTCGCCGCGCTCGCGGTGATGGCGCCGGCCGAACGCCGGAGGGCGGCGAGGGCGGCCGCCGTACGGTCGCCGCCCCGGGTCAGCTCCTCCCGGAAACGGGCGGTGAGCAGCAGCGCGTAGTCGGTGGACGCCCCGATGACGAGGATCGAGAGGATGCCCTGCACCTGGCCGTCGACGCGGACGATGTCGTGGTCGGCGAGGACGTACACGATCGCGCAGGCGAGGCCCAGGGCGAAGACGGCGCTGATGATGATCAGGAAGGGGAGGAGCAGGCTGCGGTAGACCAGCAGGAGGATGACGAGGACGGCGATGAGGGCGACTCCGAGGAGCAGGCCGTCGATGCCGCCGAAGGCGTCCTTGAGGTCCGCCTGGGAAGCCGCCGGACCCGCGATGCCCACCGTGGTGCCCGGCACCGACCGGGCGGCGTCGCGTACGCGGTCGAGCGTGTCCGGCAGGGCGTCGCCGAGACCGGACTCCAGTTGGACGACCCCTTCCAGTGCCCGGCCGTCCTCGGAGGGGAGCGCGGGGGTGGGGGTCCCCTCGACGCCGGGGGTGCCCCGGAGCGAGGCGAGCGCACGGGTCGCGGCGGTGCGAGCGCCGTCCGGGAGCGCCCCGTCGTCACCGGTCCAGACGACGATGGCGGGCACGGTGCCGTTCTTCTGGAAAGCCTTCTGCTCCTCGGAGACCTCGGTCGACTCGGCGCTGCGCGGCAGGAACGCGGCCTGGTCGTTGGTGGAGACCTCGCCGAGTTTCCCGGCGTAGGGGCCGAACACTCCCCCGATGCCGAGCCAGACGAGGACGAGTACTGCGGGCACCAGCCATCGGAGGGTGCGGTGCCGTGATGCGGACGTCATGGGTTCCCCAAGGTCGAGGCGTTCGTAGGACGGACGGAGTGGCGAGGTGGGGTTGGGGTGAGGTGGGGTACTGCTACGGAACGGGTTCGTGAGACGACGGTGCCGCGCGGCAGGACAGGTTCCCCGGATCGCGCCGCGCATGGCGGTACGACACGCGGCGCAGCATGTCTCTCAACGATCGACTATCTCAATCATCGAGAGATATTACCCTGGACACATGCGCAGCACAGAGGGTGGCCCGGGTGGAGGTACGGAAGAGGACGTGGCCGGACTCCAGAGCTTCGCCGTGCTGCTGCGGCGGATGAACAGCGAGTTCAACCGGATTGCGCACGAGTTCGCGCACGCCCAGGAGCTCCATCCGACGGATGTGCAGGCGCTCATCGCGATCCTCGACGCGGACCAGGGCGACTCGGGCGCCGCCATGACGCCAGGACGGCTGCGGGAGCAGCTGAACCTGACCTCCGGCGCGGTGACGGCCTGTCTGGACCGGCTCGAGCGGGCCGGTCACATCCGGCGCGTCCGGGACGGCGGCGACCGCAGGGTGGTGCACCTGCACTACGCGGCGGCGGCGATGGCGGTGGCCCGGGATTTCTTCCGCCCTCTGGCGATGAGTACGCAGGCGGCACGGCGGCAGTTCGACGAGGCGGAGCTGCGCACGGTCGCCCGCTTCCTCGAAGCGATGAACGACGAGCTCACGCAGCTCCGCCGGGCGCGCGGCTAGCCGCCCACCGGTCCGGGACCCGCATGCGGCCGGGACCGGGCCCCGCGGCGGTGACCGCCGGCGTGCGGAGGGGGCCGCCACGGGGCCGTGCGCCGGTGGCCCTCCCGTGGTTCGCCGTAGCCGTCAGAGTGCCCGCAGTCCGTCGATGACCTCACACAGGATGCGTTCGTCGGGCAGTCGGGCCGGCGGGACGGGGCGGCGCACCGAGACGTGGCCGCCCTCCAGCAGGTCGCCGAGGAGCACCCGCACCACCCCGACCGGAAGGTCGGCGTCGGCGGCGAGTTCGGCGACCGACTGCGTCTCGTCCCGGCACAGGGCGAGGAGCGCCCGGTGTTCCGGTCCGAGCAGCGTCTCGGCGTCACCCTCCGGCACGCCGTCGGCCACGACCAGGGCGATGAGGTCGAACCGCACTCCGTTCGGTCCCGGTTCGGTACGTCCTCCGGTGACGGCGTAGGGGCGCACCAGCGGCCCCGCGTCCGCGTCGTACCACTGGCTTCCGCGCAGGGCGTCGGCGCCGGTGCCCCTCTCCCGGTCGCGGTAGGGATCGTGGAACCCGGGGTGTGCCCCGTCGGCGGGGTCGTCGGACCTGCTCACCGTCTCTCTCCCCTCAGCCCGCGGCGGGTGGATGGGAGAGCCGCGCCGGCGTGCGCAGATGCTCGCCGACCCGTTTGACGAGGCGTGCCATCTCGTAGGCGACCAGGCCGATGTCCGCCGCGGCGGTGCTCAGCACCGCCAGGCAGGAGCCGTCGCCGGCCGCGACGACGAAGAGGAAGCCGTCGTCCATCTCCACCATCGTCTGGCGCACCCCACCCGCGCCGAAGTGCCGGCCCGCGCCCTTGGCCAGGCTGTGGAAGCCGGACGCGACGGCCGCCAGGTGTTCGGCGTCCTCGCGACTGAGCACGCTGGAGGCGCCGACCGCCAGGCCGTCGCCGGAGAGGACGACGGCGTGCCGTACCTCCGCGGCCCTCCCCACCAGATCGTCCAGCAGCCAGTCGAGTTCGCCCGAGGGGTGGTTCAATGTCGTCCTTCCGTCCGTGGTCATCCGGGATCTCCTGTGCGGAGGGGGCCGGCTGCCGGGCCGGGCGCGCTGCCGCGCCGCCATCCGTCGCGGTAGGCGGTCATGCGGTCCCGGACCTGTTCGGGTGTGCGCTCGGCCGGCTCCCCGGCGCGCGGCGCACTGGGCGTCCGGGCCTGCCCGTCGCGGAGCTGGGGCACGAGGTGCGCCTGCCGGACGCGCCGGGGAAGCCGGTCGTCCCCGGCGATCGGGGACGCCGGCTCGGCCGGGCCGGCCGGCGTCGCCCGGAGCGTGGTCCGGGAACGACCGCGCTCGGGCGCCTTGTCGCCGCCCGGGGCGCCCGGTCGGCGTCTCAGCGCGGTGACCGGGGCGGGCTCCGCCCCGGAGGCTGGATCGGGGTCGGGAACCGCGACGGGTGGCGGGAAGACCGTACGGTGCGTGGGGCCGGTGAGCACCGTCCGCTCCGGGGGCGTCCCCTCGGCGGCGGCCGGCGGCGCCGTGCCGGCCGGCTCCGCGTTCGGTGCCCGGTCCTCGTGGAGGAGCGCGGTCGGCAGCAGGACCACGGCGGTGGTGCCGCCGTACGGGGAGGTGCGCAGGCCCACCTTGATCCGGTGGCGGGAGGCGAGGCGGCTGACCACGAAGAGCCCGAGCCGGTCGCTGTCGAAGAGGTCGAGCGCCTCGGACTGCTCGATGCGCTTGTTGGCCCGGGTCAGGAGCTCGCCGCCCATGCCGAGGCCCCGGTCCTCGATCTCGATCGCGTAGCCGTTGCCCACGGGTTCGCCGCTGATCCGCACCGTGGTGTGCGGCGGGGAGAACTGAGCGGCGTTCTCGACGAGTTCGGCGAGCAGGTGGGTGAGGTCGGCGACGGCGGAGCCCGTCACGGAGACGTCGTCGAGCCTGCGTACCTCGACGCGGGCGTACTCCTCGATCTCCGAGACGGCCGCCCGGACGACCTGGGTGAGCGGTACGGGCTTGCGCCAGGCGCGGCCGGGGGCGGCGCCGGAGAGGATGATCAGGCTTTCGGCGTGCCGGCGCATCCGGGTGGTCAGGTGGTCGAGGCGGAAGAGGTCGGCCAGTTCGCCGGGGTCCTCGGCACGGCGTTCCATGCCGTCGAGGAGAGTCAGCTGACGGTGGACCAGGACCTGGCTGCGGCGGGCGAGGTTGACGAAGACTCCGGCGATGCCACCGGCGAGTTCGGCGCGCTCCGCCGCAGCGCTGAGGGCGGCGCGGTGCACGGTGTCGAGCGCCTCGCCGACCTGTCCGATCTCGTCCTGGGACGGTCTGCGCGGCGGCGACCCGGCCGAGACGTCGATCTTCTCCCCCGCACGCAGCCGTTCCATCGCACGCGGCAGTTCGCGGCGCGCGATGGCCAGGGCGCTGTCGCGCAGACTCACCAGTTCCGTGACGAGCCCGCTGCCGATGCGCACGGAGATGACGAGCGCGGCGACCACGGCCGCGAAGCCGAAGAGGACCGCGGCGCCCTCGGCGCTCGTCAGCCCGGCGGTCAGCGGGTCCGAGCGGCCCGCCACCTCCGCCGCCGCGGCGGCTTCCAGGGCGTGCAACCGGGCGAGCACCCGGCCGCCCGCCCGGTCCCAGGCGCCGACCGGCACCGCACGGGCGGCCGGAGGGCCGGGGTGCGCGGCGAGCACCGCGTCCTCGGCGTCTTCCACGGCGCGGTAGGAGCTGTGGGCGGCGAGGTCCTGCCAGGCGTCCCGTTCGCCGGCGGGCAGGTCGGCGACGGCGGTCTCCGTGAAGGAACGCCGTGCCTCGACGGCTCCGGTGAACCGGACCAGTGCCCGCCCGTCGAGGGTGCCGGTCCGGGCGGCCACGGCGAGGAGGACGTCCTCGCGGGCCAGCATCTCGTCCGCCCGGCCGAGTTCCAGCAGCACGCGGGCCTCGGGGCCGGCGTCGGTGTTCTGGATCGCGGTGAGCGCCCCGAGCACCCCGAAGGCCGCGCCGACGGCGTCGGTGTACGCGAGGTAGGCGCCGTCCCGCTCGGTGTCGCTGTCCGCCCGGCCGTCCCGGGAAGCGAGGAGACGGTTCCGCAGCGGGCCGAGACCGTCGGTGCGGGAGACGAGGACGTCCATGCGCGCGGCGAGACCGGCGGGGAGACCGCCGGTGTCCGCCACCGTGTGGTCGTCACCCATCCGCAGCCGGCCGAGCGCCGCGTCGGTGCGCGCGGCGCGGTCCTCCAGGACCGCGGCCGCGTGCTCCCCCGGTGCCGCCGACTGGACGAGGGCTGCCTTCCGCTCGGCCTGGAGCGCGTCGAGGGCCTGCCGCACCGGGGTCCGTACCGTCGCGTCCACGTGCTCGGCCTGGCGCAGCCGCGCCACTTCCTGGGCCGTGGTGACGGTCGCGAGACCCCACAGGGCGAGCAGGGAGACGACGGGCACCATCAGCAGGGCGAGCACCTTGGCGCGTACGGTCCGGGGCCGCGGGGACCAGGTGCGCCGGTCTCCCGGCGGGTCCTGCGGTTGCCGCGCACGGACGCCGGGCGCGACCCGCTCGTCGGCCGGAGGGCCCGCGTGCGCGCGCCGGCCGCGCACCGGGGGTATGGGCCGGTCGGCCTGGGCGCCGGGCGCCTGGGTGGTGCGGAGTGGGCGCATGGCCTCTTCGTTCCGGGTCGGGAAGGGCTGGACAGGGGGTGTGCGGGGGGAACGGCGCGGGGACGACGGGCCGGTCAGGGGGCGGCGGCCGACGGCGACGGGTCGCCGGACGTGGTGAGGCGGTCGGTGTGCCGGGCCCGCTGGGCCGCGACCGACGCGTACGTGCCGGAGCCGGCGTCCCGTGCCGTGGGCGAGAGCGCGACGAACGCCGAGGTGAGGAAGAGGTAGGAGCCGAGCCCGACGGTCAGGGGGAAGATGAACTGCATGGCCGTGGCACCGGGCAGGGGAGCGGCGGACGGGGCGACGTCGACGCCGACCGCCAGCATCCCGGTGTAGTGCATGGAGCTGACCGCGGCGCCCATCACGAGGGAGGCGAGCGCCACGGCTCCGGGGGTGTGGATGTGGAGGGCCGCCCAGAGGGCCGCCGTCGCCGCGACGACGGCGATCACCACGGAGACCGTGACCATGACCGGGTCGTAGTGCACCTCGCCGTGCAGTCGGAGGGCCGCCATGCCGAGGTAGTGCATGCTCGCGACGCCGAGGCCGGTGGTGAGCCCACCGGTCAGCAGGGCCCGGGCACCGTTGCGGCCGTGCCCCACGGCGAAGACGCCGATCCCGACGACCACCATGGCGACGACGAGGCTGAGCAGGGTCGGCCCGACGTCGTAGCGGATGTCCGTCCCGGTGACCCCGAAGCCGAGCATGGCGACGAAGTGCATGGTCCAGATGCCGGTACCGAGGGCGGATGCCGCGGTGAGCAGCCAGTTGCGCCGCGAGCGGCCGCTGGTGCGGAGTGCGCGCACGGTGCATCGGAGTCCGAGCGCCGCGCCGGTGGATGCCATCGCGTACGACAGCACGGGTGTCAGCCAGCCGAAGGCGGCGTGGTCCAGGTGTCCCATAGACCGGGGACGGTAGCCCGGCGGGCCGTACCCGCCGGGGGCATACTTCGAAAGATCATGGAATATGACGGATCGGCGTGCTCAACCGATCGGAGAGTGGCTGATTCTGTCGCCTGAAGGAGCGTGACAGAGCCGGACATTGTCGCCATGAAACCGCCACGAGCG
Source organism: Streptomyces sp. AM 2-1-1 (assembly GCF_029167645.1). Lineage (NCBI taxonomy): Bacteria > Bacillati > Actinomycetota > Actinomycetes > Kitasatosporales > Streptomycetaceae > Streptomyces > Streptomyces sp. AM 2-1-1. The sequence goes on from NZ_CP119147.1 coordinate 124,292, forward strand.
GGGGTGTCCCGCGGAACACGTACCTGCTTCCGCACTTCGGCAGAGCATTCCCGGCCGGGCGTGGACTCACCCCTCCTACCGTCCCGATCCGGCCGGTGACCCACGATCATGTCTGCATGAGCGATGAGCGGACACGCGTACGGGACTTCTTCACCGAGCGGGCGGCCGGCTGGGACGCGCGCTTCGCCGGCGACGGACCCGCATACGCCTCGGCGGTGGGCCTTCTCGGGCTCCGGCCGGGGGACGCGGTACTCGACGCGGGCTGCGGTACGGGGCGTGCGCTGCCGGCCCTGCGCGAGGCGGTCGGACCGGCCGGCCGGGTTCTGGGCGCCGATCTGACGCCCGCGATGCTCCGCGAGGCGGTGCGGGCCGGACGGGACCGGAGGGCCGCACTGATGCTCGCCGATGTCGAGCGGGTCCCCCTCGGCGACGCGGTCCTGGACGCCGTCTTCGGCGCCGGGCTCGTCTCCCACCTCGCCCGGCCGCAGGCCGGCCTGCGCGAACTCGCCCGTGTGGTGCGCCCGGGCGGGCGGCTGGCCCTGTTCCATCCGGTCGGCCGGGCAGCCCTCGCCGCCCGGCACGGCCGGGCACTCAGTGAGGACGATCTGCGTGCCGAGACCCGCCTGGGCCCCCTGCTGGCCCGTGCAGGGTGGCGCCTGGACGCGTACACCGACGAGGACGACCGGTTCCTCGCCCTGGCCCGTCGTACGCCGGCGACCGGGGGCGGACCGGCTACGCCGTGAGGGCTCGCCCCGACACGGCGGCGAACGCGTCGGGACGGGTCACCATGCTGGGGTGCCCCGCCCCGGGGACGGTTTCCACCCGCACGCCCCCGGCGATCGGCTCGGCGCGGCCCGGAAGTTCCTCGCCCCCCGGCCCTGGAGGTGGACGCGCTCCGCGGTGCCGGTCACCGGCATCCGCCGCACGGGCGGCTCGGTCCGGGCGACCGGCGAGGCGGAGCTGCGCCGGCCGCGCGACGTCCTGGAATCACCCGGTGGCGCCACCCTCCGACGTGCGCCGGTGCGGCACCGGGCAGCCGCGTACGCCCGGGGTGGGGAAGGTGCCGAGCGCGGCCACCTCGTACCCGTCCGGGTAACCCTTGATCTCGGGGTTCTGGCGGGCGTAGTGCGGTGCGGACCGGGGCGGCAGCAGCCGGACCGCCCGGGCCCGGAGCCGCAGCGCTCCCCTGGTCAGGCCGCGCGCGAGGACGCCCGGACGCCGGTAGCGGAAGGCTTCCAGCAGCGCCTCGTCGAGAAGGGCGAGACTCGCCCCGCGCACCAGCGGCGCGAGCGGCGCCGGATACCAGGAGGCCATCAGGTCCAGAGTGGCGTCGGAGACCTGCCTGGCGCCCTCGTCCCACCCGAAGTGATCCCTCTCGTACGCGTCGAGGGTCTCCTCGAACTCCTCGTAGGTGCGGGGCGGGTCCGGGATGCCCAGGTGCGCGCCGAGCGTGCGGTAGTAGACGGCGTACGCCTGGCGTTCGTGGGCGGAGAGCCGCCGCCAGCCGTACGCGTCCAGCCAGCGCTTCGGGACGACGACGAAGGTGCAGAGCACATAGCGCATGTCGTCGTCGCCGATGTCGTAGGCGCGGTGCATCGCGTTGATCCGGCGGATCGCCGTCCGGCCGCTGTCGGAGTCGAAGCCGTGCTCCACGACGGTGTCGAGGAGGAGCGCCGTGTCGTCGTAGCGCTTCTGGGAACGGTCCGTCAGCTCCGCCGTGCGGGCCAGCAGCCGGCCGATGGCGGGGACGGCATAGGTGCGGTACAGGGCGAGTTCGAGGGCACGGGTGACGTCCCAGGGGAACTCGAGCGTGACAGAGAGGCGGTAGATCCGGAGGAAGTCGCGTTCCGGATCGAGGCCCTGGATTTCCTTCAGCCGGTCGTACCGCTTCACGCCGTCCCCCTCCGCCGGTGCCCGGAGCCGTCCACTCTACGGCGCGGACACGGCGACGGCGGGGGTGTCGACCTCTCCCGGAGGACTTCCGCGGTCCGCGACCTCGGCTTCCCGCGAGGTCTCGACGGCGAGGTTACCGGGTGGTTAGGGTGCGCCGACGAACGAGCGTCGATGCAGGAGGAGGACACCGTGGCCGGTGCGGACGAGATGGTCGCCGCCGACGACGCGCTGTACGTGCTGACCGCGCTGCTGCTGACCCCCGCGAGCTTCCCCACCGTGCTGGGCGACGACTATCCGGCCGCGTGCCACGCGCTCGGCCTCGAACCGTACGCGCAGGGGTACGGCCTCGTGTTCGGCCAGGACGGCGAGGGCGCCCGCTGGACCGTGGTGACCGAGGACGTCACCCTCGTCGCCGGGGCCATCGCCGCCTGGGACTGCGGCATCCGTCAGGAACTCTCCCCCGACGACCGCACGGTCGTCTGCGCCTTGCCCGGCTGGCCGCTGGAACTCGTGGTCGCCGCGCCCGGGGTTCCCGCGCCGCATGACCCGGACCCCGTCGAGGACGGGCAGGGCGGGGCGCTCCTTCTCACGCCCCCTGACGAGAGCGCGTGGGGTCCGGCGCAGCGACGGCTGGGGGCGGACCAGATCGCCACCGAGTGGGTGGCGTGGCGCGAGCAGGCCGACTCCGCCGTCTCCCCCGCGGCGCTTCCGTCCGGGGAGACGGGAGCCGCGTCCGGGGACCCCGGAGCCGCGCCTACGCCGGGGCATCCCGGCGTCCGCGAGGTGATGGAGGAGGCACGGAGTTATCTCGACAACCCTCCGCCGCCGGGGCGCGTCAGGTCCTCCTTCGCCACCGCGGACGCCCGTGTCCTGCGGGTAGACGGACCCGGGTGGTCCCTGGTGGCCCGGACCGGCGACATGGCGTTCGTCCTGCTGGACGAGGAGCCGCGCGAGGTGCTGCAGGTCCGGCAGGGACCGCGGCTCTCCGCGCTCCTGTCCGCCTTGGACGAGCTGGCCGCCCGGCCCGCGTGACAGCGCTCCGCGATGTCACACGCGTTCGCGTGCCCGGCGCGGCCCGGCGGGAAGTCCCCGTGCGCGCTGGGTGCGGCGCACCGCCGCGACCGGGCTGTTCAGCCTCGGATCTCCTTGCGGCGCATGCGCCGGATCCTGCGCCGCTGCCCAGGGTCGAGCAGCAGGTATCCGGCGAGGGGCACCGCGATCAGTACCGCGAGGGCCCACCAGAACCCGATGAACGGGATCAGGACGGCCGCCACGACGACTCCCCCGATGACGATCTTCGCGCCGTTCGACATGATGGTGCCTCCTCTGCGGCGGTCGGCCGCCTCTCCAGTGAGAACGCCCGTGCGGTACGTACGGTTCCCGGCCCGCCGCCGGCTCAGCGCAACGGTGCGCCGACCTCGTGCATGTGGGCCAGACCCTGCCGGTAGGACTCGACGAGTCCGGTCTCCGTGTACGGCATCCCGATCCCGCGGCAGTACTCCTTGACGAGCGGCTGGGCGAGGCGCAGGTGCGGGCGGGGCATGCTCGGGAACAGGTGGTGCTCGATCTGGTAGTTCAGTCCGCCGAGGAACCAGTCCGTGAGAACGGCGCCGCGGACGTTGCGGGAGGTGAGGACCTGGCGTTGCAGATGGCCCCAGCGGTCACCGTCGGGGTCGGGCATCTCCATGCCCTTGTGGTTGGGGGCGAAGGCCATACCCAGGTGCAGCCCGAAGAGCGCGTGGAGCAGCAGCGCGAAGACGAGGGCCTTCGGCGGGGACATGGCGGCGAGGAACAGCGTGCCCCAGAGCGCGAGATGGGCGATCATCAGCAGCCCGGAGAGGAAGCGTTCGGTGCCGCGCTGACGGCTCAGGAACCGGAAGCCGGAGACCTTCAGGGCTATGCCCTCCAGCAGCAGCAGCGGGAAGAAGAGGCGCGCCTGATGGCGGGTGAGCCAACGGGCGAACCCCTCCCGCCGGGCCGCCTGCCGCTGGGTCCAGACCAGGGCCCCCACGCCGACGTCGGGATCCTTGTCGACGTGGTTGGGGTGGGCGTGATGGCGGACGTGCTTGTCGTTCCACCACGCCTCGTTCATGCCGAGCAGCAGGTTTCCGTGCACGAGGCCGATGATCCGGCCGGTCCTGCGGTCCCCGGTGATCTGGGCGTGCCCGGCGTCGTGCCCGACGAAGGCGGTCCGGGTCCACAGGACGGCCAGGGGGGCCGCGAGGAGCAGCGTCCACCAGGTGTCGCCGAGGAGCACGATGCCGGCGGCGACCGCGGCGAGGGCGAGCGCGTTGACGGTGATGCCCCTGGCGTACCAGCCGGTGCGGCGGTCCAGGAGTCCCTGGCCCCTGACGGTCTTCAGGAGCGGTGCGAAGTCGCTGGCGCCGGCGGTCCGTCCGGCGTCCGGAGCGGGCGCCGGTACGGATGCCGCGGGCGCGGCGGAACCGGGTCCGGTGCGCGGGGCGGACAGGACACCGGGCGTGCCCGGGGTGGCCGCGGGTTCCGCGGGCCGCGATCCGGCCGGTTCGGTGGCGGTGGTGGTCGTCTGGGGCATGGCGTCTCCAGCTCTTCGGACGGGTGCGCCTACCCGAGGAAACGTAATGACGGGGGCGGGGCCGCTGCCATGGCGCCACCATCCCGATGAGCAGGGGGCATTCCCCCTCCTCCGCCGCTGGTGCTGACCCCCGTGCGAGGTGTCCGGGGGGGCGCGCTCCGGGTACCGACCGTGCGCCGGGCGCCCACGCCGCTCGGCGCCGCGCCGCGGCGGCCTGGTGTAACCTCGGCGCCCGGTTGCCCGGCGGTCGCCGCACGCGGGTCGCGCGGGGCTGCCGGAGTTCCCCGGCAGCGGAACGACCACGGGACCGGTCCTGGGTCCGTCACCCCCGTCACTCTGAGGAAGTCGACATCGCCGCGTACGGTTTTCCCCCGGTCACACCCTTCCCCATCGGTGAACTGGCCCGCCGAGAAGCGGTCTTCCTCCCGGCCGACCCGGCGCGCGCCGGGTCCGTCGCCTTCTGGGACCCGGCGGGTGGGCCGGACGCGCTGCCGGACACGGCGGAGGGGTCCCGGACCACGCTCACGGTCGCCGTCGGCGGGGACGGGACGCGTACGGTGCACGCGCTCCTTCTTCCGGTGCGCGAGGCGCTGCCCCTGCTGACCCGCGGCCGCGCGACGGGGGGCGCCTCGGCGTCCGTGGCGTTCTGGGGGGCGGCGGGGCTGCTGGCCCTGCAGTTCGCGGCTCGCGGGCTGCTGCTGCCGGGACTGAGTGCCGCCTCCCACGACGCGTGGCGGGCCGGTCCGCTCACCGCCGAGGACCTGGCGCGGGTCCGGGAACTGGCGGCGGCGATGCCGCCGGCCGCCCACGCGGTGCCGCTCCCCGGGGAGGCTCCGCTGTCGCTGCCCGATCCGGAGCAGCTCGTGCGGGACTTCCTGGACGCGGTGTCCGACACCCTGCCGCGCACTCCGGCGGCGCCGTCGCTGGCCGGGGGGCCGGCGTTCGCGGCCCACGCGCCGCAACGGGTGCCGCAGTTGCGCACGTGGGCCGCCGAGCTCGCGGCCGGACACGACGCCGGGGTACGGCTCTCGCTGCGGATCGACGTCCTCGGCCTGGACGCCGGAGGGGCGGACGGGGGGCCGGAATCCGGGCCGTCCTTCCGCGTGGTGCTCCAGGTGCACGGCGTCAGCGATCCGGGTCTCGTCGCGGACAGCGCCGCGTTGTGGGCGGCCGACGGGACGGTGGCCCGGCCCTTCGGCCCCCGCGCACGCACGGACGTACTCCTGGGTCTGCGCCGTGCCGTTCGCGCCTGGCCCCCGCTCGCTCCCCTGCTCTCGGCCGCCGTACCGGACGCGGTGGACGTCGACGACGAGGAGATCGCCGAACTGCTGGGCCCCGCGGCGGCGGCCCTCGCCTCGGCGGGCGTCCAGATCCACTGGCCCCGGCAGCTCGCCGGGAGGCTGACGGCACGGGCGACCATCGGTCCGCAGGGGCACGAGGCGGTCCCCGGCCGGGAGGGCGGGGACGGCACCGGGGACGACGGTGGCGGTGCGCCGTCCCCGCTCTCGGCGAGGGGGCCGCTCACGTTCGCTTGGTGGTTCTCCCTGGGCGACCAGCGGCTCACCCGGGAGGAACTCGACCGGCTCGCGGAGGCGAAGCGCCCGGTGGTCCGTCTGCGGGACCAGTGGGTGCTGGTCGATCCCGAGGCGGCGCGGCGCGTCCGCACCGCCGAGGAACGGCCCGTCACACCGGTCGACGCGCTGAGCGCCGTACTGACCGGCTCGGCCGAGGTCGACGGGCGGCTCGTCCCCGTCGAGGCCACCGGCTGGATGGCGCGGCTGCGGGACCGGCTCGCCGGATCCGGGACGGACGGTCCTGCCCGCCCCCAGCCCGAGGCGCTGGCGGCGACCCTGCGCGACTACCAGCTACGGGGCCTGAACTGGCTGGACACCATGACCTCGCTGGGCCTAGGGGCCTGTCTCGCAGACGACATGGGGCTGGGCAAGACCATCACGCTCATCGCCCTCCACCTCCGGCGGCAGGAAGACGCCACCACCGCCGGACCCACGCTGGTGGTCTGCCCGACGTCCCTGATGGGCAACTGGCAGCGGGAGATCGAGAGGTTCGCGCCGGGCACCGCGGTGCGCCGTTTCCACGGGCCGTCCCGTTCCGAGGAGGGCCTGGACCGGGGCGGGTTCGTGCTGACCACGTACGGCACGATGCGGCTGGACGCGGCCCGCCTCGCCCGCACGGAGTGGGGCATGGTGGTCGCCGACGAGGCACAGCACGTGAAGAACGCGCGTGCCGCGACGGCCAGGGCGCTCCGCACCATCGGGTCCGGTGCCCGGGTGGCGCTCACGGGCACCCCGGTGGAGAACAACCTTTCGGAACTGTGGGCCATTCTCGACTGGACCACTCCGGGGCTGCTGGGCCGGCTGGGCACCTTCCGTCGCCGGTACGCGGCGGCCGTCGAAGGCGGGCGGGACCCGGCCGCGGCCGAGCGGCTCGGCGCGCTGGTCCGCCCCTTCCTGCTGCGGCGCCGCAAGTCGGATCCGGGCGTCGCCCCGGAGTTGCCGCCGAAGACGGAGACGGACCACGCGGTCTCGCTGACGTCGGAGCAGGCCGGTCTCTACGAGGCGGTCGTGCGGGAGACCCTCGCGGAGATCGAACGCGCCGACGGCTTCGAGCGGCGGGGTCTGGTCGTGAAGCTGCTCACCTCGCTGAAGCAGATCTGCAACCACCCGGCGCAGTACCTGAAGGAGGAGGACCCGAGGATCGCGGACCGCTCGGGAAAGGTGGAGCTGCTGGACGAACTGCTCGACACCATCCTGGCCGAGGACGGCGGCGTACTCGTGTTCACCCAGTACGTGGCGATGGCGCGGCTGCTGGAACGGCATCTCGCCGGGCGGGGGGTGGTGACCCAGTTCCTGCACGGGGGCACGCCGGTGGCCCGCCGGGAGGAGATGGTCCGCCGGTTCCAGGAGGGCGGGCCGCCGGTGTTCCTGCTCTCCCTCAAGGCGGCGGGCACGGGACTCAACCTCACCCGGGCCGGGCATGTGGTGCACTTCGACCGCTGGTGGAACCCCGCGGTGGAGGCGCAGGCCACCGACCGCGCCCACCGGATGGGTCAGACCCGGCCCGTGCAGGTGCACCGCATCATCGCCGAGGGAACCGTGGAGGACCGGATCGCCGGTCTGCTGGCCCGTAAACAGGGCTTGGCGGACGCGGTGCTGGGGTCCGGCGAGGCGGCGCTGACCGAGCTGACGGACGCGGAACTCAAGGATCTGGTGGCACTGCGGGGGGAGACACGGTGAGCGGTACGCACGAACACCACGGGGACCCGTACGAGGAGGACGAGGAGGGCGTGCACGACGACGGAGAGGGAGCCGGGTACGACGCGCGCGCGTCGCGGGCGCCGAGTGCTCCGGAGCGTGTCTTCGACGCCTTGCCTCCCGCGCCGGGCCGGGCGTTCGCGGCGTCCTGGTGGGGCAAGGCCTGGCTGAAGGCCCTGGAGGACACGGCGCTCGACGGCGCGCAGCTCAAAGCGGGCCGGCGGATCGCCCGGGAAGGCCGGGTGGGCGCCATGTCGGTGCGCCCGGGCCGGATCACCGCCGTGGTGCGCGACCGGGACGGCGCGTACCGCAGCGACGTGCTGGTCCAGACCCTGGGCGACGAGGGATGGGGCTGCTTCCTGGGCATGGCGGTGGAGCGGTCCGGTCATGTCGCGGCGCTGCTCGACCGGGAGATGCCCCCGCATCTGATCGAGGACGCCTCGTCGGCCGGGGTGGACCTGCTGCCGGGGATCGGTGATCTGGAACCGGAATGCTCCTGCGGGGCGTGGGACCACTGCGCGCACTCGGCGGCGCTCTGCTACCAGGTGGCGCGCCTGCTCGACCAGGACCCCTTCGTCCTGCTGCTCCTGCGCGGACGTGACGAACGCCGTCTCCTGGAGGAGCTCCGCACCCGCGGGACAGCGGGCCGGGAGGACACCGCAGCGACGGCGCGCCGGGGTGTTCCCGCCGCCGAGGTGTTCGCCCGGGCGGGGAACCTCCCGGCGCTGCCCGCTCTGCCGCCACTCCCCCCGGAGCCCGGTGCGCCGCCGTCGCCGGACACCGGGACGGGAGCGGCCCCCGGCGTTGATCCGGCCGCGCTGGAGGTACTGGCGGCGGACAGCGCCGTGCGGGCCCACCGGATGCTCCTGGAGGCGCTCGCCCCCGGCCACCGGGACCAGGCGCTCCCCGAGGTGCTGACGCCGGAACAGGACGCGGTGCGTCTCGCGGCCGGGAGCGGCGCCGCACCGTGGGCCGTCGCCCGCCTCGCGTCGGCGGGCGGGCACCTCAGGGCCCGGCCGGCCGCCGCCGTGCTCGCCTGGCAGTTCGGCGGCGTCGCGGCGCTCGCGGTTCTGGACGAGGAGTGGGAGCCCGGCGCCGCGGCGCTCGGCAGGGCCCGGGACCAGCTCTCCGCGGCCTGGGACGAGGGTGAGGCGCCCGCCCTCCGGCGGAGCGGCAACCGCTGGACGGCGCCGGGCCTCGGGGTGCAACTGCGTCTCGGGCGGGACGGTCGCTGGTGGGGGTACCGCAAGGACCGGGGCCGTTGGGTCCCCGCGGGTCCGGCGGACGCCGACCCGGCCGGCGCGCTGGCGGGCGCCGGGGCCGAGGACTGAGCCGTCGGCGCCGGGCCCGGTGGGCGGCGGCCGGGCATCGCCCGGCCGAGGGCGGTCTTCGCGGCGTACGGCTGCCGAACCGGCTTGCACGGTCACCGACGGATGCGGTGGGGTACCACCGTGGACGGTGCTGCGGAAGAGGTGCGGAAGGCGCGGCCGGGAGCGGGTACGACGGTTCCGGCGCGTCCGGACCGGTGGCGCCGCTCGGCGGTGCTCGCCGCCCTGATGCTCGCCGCCTTCACCTTCAACACCGCGGAGAACCTGCCGATCGGCCTGCTGGAACTCATCTCCAGGAGCCTGGGGGTGTCGGTGTCGGCGGTCGGCCTCCTGGTCACCGGGTACGGCGTGACGGTCGCGGTCGCCTCCCTGCCGCTGGCCCACGCCGTCCGGGCGGTGCCGCGGCGCCATGTCCTCACGGGGCTGCTGACCGCGTTGGTCGTGTCCAGTCTCATGGCGGCCCTGGCGACCTCGTACGGGCTGCTCCTGGCGGCCCGGCTGCTGACGGCGCTCGGCCAGGCGCTGTTCTGGGCCGTGATGGGGCCGGTGGCGGTGGGTCTCTTCCCGCCCGGGGTGCGCGGGCGGGTGGTGGGTGCGCTCTCCGTCGCCGGTTCGCTGGCCCTCGTGCTCGGTGTCCCGGCCGGGACCTGGCTGGGCAGGCGGACCGACTGGCCGGTGGCCGTCGCGGGGCCGGCGGTACTGGGGCTCGTCTCCCTCGTGACGATCGCGTTCCTGCTGCCGACCTCCCCTCCGGACGAACAGCCCGCCGCCCACGCGACCCGCCCGGACTCCCGCCGCTTCGCGAGCGTGCTGGTGGCCGGGGCCCTGTCCGCCACGGGGGCGTTCACGGGGTTCACCTACCTCGTGACGTTCCTCGGCGAGGTCGGCGGATTCTCTCCCGGCACGGTGAACGCCCTGCTCGTGGCGTTCGGTGTCGCGTGTCTCGCCGGGGTGAGCGTCACCGGGGCGGTCCTGGACCGCTTCCCGTACGCCGCCCTGACCGCGGCGGTGGCGACGCAGACCCTCGGCATGACCGGCCTCGGCGCCGCCGGTGGAGAACCGGCGGCGACGGTGGCGTCCATGCTGCTGATGGGCGGTGCGCTCGGACCCGTCTTCATGACGACGCAGAACGCCATGCTGCACTGTGCACCGGGGCGTACGGACATCGCCCTCGCGGCGAACTCCGGTGGGTACAACGCCGGTATCGCGGCGGGCGCCGCGCTCGGTGGCCTGGTCCTCCCCCTCGCCGGCGTCCGGGGCGCCTTCCTCGCCGGCGGGCTGGTGAGTGCCGGTGCCTGCGCCGTGCTGCTCGCCGGGCACCTGCCGGGTCGCCGGTCCGAGCCCCAGGGATAGACGGAGGCGGGCACCGCGTACCCGGAACCGAACAGCCGTGCACGTCGTCGTTCGAGGAGAACCCGCCCGCAGCCGCTCGCCGGAAGGGCCTCCACCCGATCCGCCCGCGCCCCTGGAGCAGACCGTGCACCGCAGAAGGATCCTCCGGGGGGCGGCCGGTACCGCTGCCGGCCTCGTCGTACCGGCGCCGGTACGCGGCGTGGACGCGCCCTCGGCGGGTACCGACAGCGCCCACGCCCGCTGGGCCCGCGCCTCGCCCGCCAACTACACCGTTCCCGGGGGCGTCGCGCCCCGGCGGGTCGACCGGGTGGTCGTCCACGTCACCCAGCAGACCTTCACGCAGACGATAGGCATCTTCCAGAACCCGGCGAACAGGGTGTCGGTGCACTACCTCGTGCGGTCCGGCGACGGTTACACCGTCCAGTGCGTACGGGAACGGGACATCGCCTGGCACGCCGGCGCGTGGGACCACAACGTCCGTTCCATCGGCATCGAGCACGAGGGCTGGGTGGACCGGCCGGAGTACTTCACGGCGGCGATGTACGAACGCTCCGCCCGGCTCACCGCGGACATCTGCGACCGCCACGGCATCCCCAGGGACCGTACGCACATCATCGGCCACTACGAGGTGCCGGGGACGGACCACACCGATCCCGGTCCGCTCTGGGACTGGGACCGCTATCTCGGGCTCGTCCGCCTCGCCTGAGCGGCCTTCCTCCCGCGGCCCTTCCGGGCTCCGAACGGTGTGAGCCTCCGCCAACTTGAAGTCGCTGGTCGAAGGGCTGGTGTGCCGGTCTGTCGGGGTGCTCATGCTGGTCGTGGACGTCAGCGTGCGGTCCAAGCTGGAACCGCTGCGGGAGAAGCTGGTCAGACTGACTGACCGCGGGTGGCTGCGGAAAATGCCCGACGGCCAGTTCACCACCCGCCTAAGGGCTGTCCCGCAATTCGTGGTGGATCAGTGCGCGGCGTCAGATGCGGTGCATCGCAAGGCGGAGGGGCGCCCGCATACTGGATGTATGTGGACGTTCCGACAACGCGGCGAGGTGCCGTAGCTGTCGTCGCGCACCCGCCAGGAATTGCGGGACAGCTCTTAGAACTCCTAACGAAATGATTTCCGAGGTGGTTGGATCACTCCGGGACTGACGATCCGGGGGTGCGGGGTGGCTCGGCCGAAGCCGTGGGAAGTCGATGAAGAGTTGTGGGCGGTGATCGAGCCGCTGTTGCCCAAGGTTGAGCGTCGGGCCCGGCATCCCGGGCGCAAGCGGCATCCGGACCGGCTCGTGTTCCAGGGCATCCTGTTCGTCCTGCACACCGGGATCGCCTGGGAACACCTTCCGCAGGAACTCGGCTTCGGCTCGGGCATGACCTGTTGGCGCCGACTGGCCGAGTGGACCGAGGCCGGTGTGTGGCCTCGACTGCACGAGTCCCTCCTCGCCAGGCTCCGCAGCGCGAACGCCCTGGACTTCTCCCGGGCGGCCGTCGACGGCTCCCATATCCGCGCGTTAAAGGGGGCTCCAAGACGGGACGAAGCCCAGTTGACCGGGGCAGGACGGGCAGTAAGCACCACCTGATCACCGACGCCACGGGCATCCCGCTCGCCGCTATCCTGACCGGTGGCAACCGCAACGATGTCACCCAGCTGATCCCACTCCTCCAGGCTGTGCCTCCCGTACGGGGCAAGCGTGGCCGGCCCCGGCGCCGCCCGAACGTGGTGCTGGGTGACCGCGGCTATGACCACGACAAATACCGCCGTCTGGTCTGGGGCCTCGGCGTGAAGCCGGTGATCGCCCGGCGCGGCACCGAGCACGGCTCGGGACTGGGCACTCAACGCTGGGTAGGGGAGCGCGCATTCGCCCACCTGCACTGGTTCCGCCGCCTGCGGATCCGCTGGGAGATACGCGACGACATCCGCGAAGCCTTCCTCACCCTCGGATGCGCACTCGTCTGCTGGCGACGCCTGCGCGCTCTGGTGACCGATGCCGTGGGCTAGCTATCTGCCGCTAGCCGGTTAAGGACTTCCCCGGGGGTGAAGCTCCAGCCGACCAGGCGCGGCCCGCTCCAGTTGGTGCCGATCACGAGTCCATCCCTAGCGGCATCGGGCAGTACAAGATCGCACCAGGTGCCCAGGGGCATGGAATCGACCTGGAGCCCATGCCCCCAGATCTTCGCCGCCCTCTGAGCCCGGGGCGAGGTCGACCAGAAGGGAAAACTGCGCGTGCCGTCCGCGGAGAGGTGAGTCGGGCTTCCTTCATCCTTCCGGACAAGCCAGACCACTCTGCTTGTGCGGACGTCTCGGAAGAATGCCGCTGCTTGCGAACCGCTCTGACTCATGGCCACCGAGCCTAGCGTTCCCCAAAGACCCATTTCGTTAGGAGTTCTTAGGAGCGGTGACGCAGCCGACTGATTGGCTCTGTTACACGAGAACGGGCTCTGACAGCGCCGGTGCTGGAGTGAATCTGCCGGGGGTGCTCGTTGACCGGGGTTTTCAGGCGTCTAAGGTCGCGTCCATGACGAGGACCACGCCCGCGCGCCCTCTCGATGTCGAGGCGCTCTTCCCGGAACTGGCCGCCTTTCGGGGGACGACAACTCGGCTCCATCCACGGCCGGGCATACCAGACCTTTCAGCCAGTTCCGTGGGCGGTCCTATCCTGTGGCCGGCGGACGAGCCGTGGCCGGTGTGCGGCGAGGCACACGGCCGTGGGCGTGGTCGACGCCCGGCTGACATCCGTCGCTATCGGCAGGTTCTGGCTTCCGCATGGGCCCGCGAGGAGGCTCCCGGCCCGACGGATGAGGAACGGAATCTCCTGGGCGAGCTGCACCGGGAGCACCGGATCCCTGGGGCCTCCGAGACCGATCCGCTGCCGATGATCGGCCTCGCGCAGCTGTACCGGCGGGATGTGCCCGACCTGCTGGCGGGGCCGGGCGACTGCGATCTGCTTCAAGTGTTCTGGTGTCCCTTCAACGCGCACGGCCCGGGCCGGTACGATCTGGCGCTGCACCTGCGCTGGTGGCGGTCGTGGGAGATCGGCGAGGTGCTGACCACGCCGCCACAGCCGCTGGTCGTCGGGTCCGACGGCTTCGTGCCCGAGCCCTGTGTGCTGCACCCGGAGCAGGTGGTCACCTACCCGTTTGCCGGCCTTCTGCCGGAGGAACTGGGCGCCCGGATCGACGCCTGGGAGGAAGCCCTTGAAGAGGAAGCTGAGCAGTCGGCGGACGAAAGCACGACAGAACCGCTCGGCTACCAGTACGACCTGTCCATCCCGCCAGGCTGGCGCGTGGGCGGCTTCGCCTCCTGGCACGCGACCGACCCGTATCCCAGGGAGTGTCTGACCTGCACGACACCGATGCATCTGCTGCTGACCGTCGACAGCTCGGAATGGGACGGCGGCAGCGGCAGCTGGAAACCGCTGGAGGACCAGAACCAGCCCACTCACCGTTGCGCCACTCCTACGGAGGTCACTGTGGGCCGCTGGGGTGAGCTCAACGTATTCGCCTGTCCCAACGATCCCGAGCATCCGCACCGCTGGAGCATCCAGTAGCTTGTCGTGCCCCTGCAGGAAGCGCGGTGAGTGTAACCGCGGTGCCCCCGGCGACCGTTGGAATTGTGTGACGAATACCAAAGAGCACGCCGAGGACACCTGCCCGCTTGTCTACCAGTGCCGTCTGCCGCTGTCCACGCGCACCGTCAACCACCTCGCCGATCTGCTCAGGCGCCATCTGAAGGCGATCCGGTCCAGGTGGCGGATCCTGCCGCCGGGGAAGATCGCGGTGATCGTCCTGGCCGTACTGCGCCACGACCAGCTCCTGGCCGACATGGCCGGCGGCGACAACGTGTCCGAGTCCACCGTCCGCCGCCGACGCGACGAACTGATCGGACTGCTCGCCGCCCAGGCACCGCGCCTGGACAGCGCCCTGAAGAAGGTCGCCAAGCAGGGCGGGGAAGCGGTCCTGATCGACGGCACCCTCATCCGCACCGGGCGGTGAACCGGAAGAGTCGACCTGCAAAACCATTCCGGCAAGCACCACAGCCACGGCGTGCACTTTCTCGCCCTGACCGACGAAAAGGGCCGCCTGATCTGGATATCCGCCGCCCGGCCCGGCCGCACTCACGACAACGCCGCCGCCCGCCACGACCACATCCTGGCCCACCTGCGCGCCGCCGGCCTGGGGGCGCGGGCCTCGGGGCGCCGGCCTCGGGGCGCCGGCCTCGGGGCGCCGGCCGACCTCGGCTTCCGTGGCCTGGACAACGACATCCTCGACCCCGTGATCGTCACCGGCTACGCCGCCAGCCGCACCCCCAAGCTCACCCCGGGCCAGAAGGAACCCAACCGCGTCCTCTCCGTCGGACGTGCGCCGGTCGAGCACGGCTTTGCCCACCTCAAGAACTGGCGGATCCTCACCAAGCTCCGCACCGGCCCCGCCCGCGCCACCCAACTCCTGCGCGCCCCGCGCGTCGTGACGAACCTCGAAGTCAACCGCTGACGGATGATCTTCTCCGTAGACTCCCGCCCACGACCAGGGTGAGCACCCCGAGCAGCGGTCACATGAGCCCATTGACCTGCGACTTCACGTTGGCGAAGGTTCTGTGCGAGAAGCCGCTCCTGCCTTCATCCCTTCCGGCGTCGTCTCCCGTAGCGCAGCCGGAACCAGACGTCGCGCGCCTGGCGGCCGGCGGCCGTCCGGCTGACCGAGACGAGCCGGCGCGCCTGTTGGGGGGTCTCGACCATGGGTCCGGAGCCGCGCAGCGGCCGGCCGGCCGTCTCGTGGAGGAACAGCGTGGCGACGAACCCGATGACGCCCGCGACCATCAGGTAGTAGGCGGGCACCATGTCGTTGCCGGTGGCCTCCACCAGCCCGGCGGCGAACAGGGGGGTGGTTCCGCCGAAGAGGGAGACGGAGATGTTGAACGCGATGGAGAGCGCTCCGTAGCGGATGCGGGTGGGGAAGAGGGCCGGGAGGGTGGACGCCGAGGTCCCGGCGAAGCAGACGAGCAGCAGGCCGAGGATCGCGCAGCCGAAGGCGGGCATCAGGATGCCGCCCTGGCGGATCAGCAGGAAGGCCGGGATCGAGAGCGCCACCAGCGCCACACTCCCGGCCATGAACACCGGGCGGCGCCCCCACCGGTCGGAACTGCGGCCCACCGTGGTGATGGTGAGGACGACCAGCAGCATGGTGCCGAGGACGAGCAGTTGGGACGTGGTCTCCGGTTCTCCGAGGGTTTCGGACATGTAGGTCGGCAGATAGGACGTGACCATGTAGTTGGTGACGTTGTAGAGGAGCACCAGGCCCATGCAGATCAGTACGGCTTCCCAGTGCTCGGTGAAGATCTCCTTCATCCTGCCCTTGCCGGACTGTCTGGCCTGCTCGACCGGGTCGCCCTCGGCGAGCGCCTCGGCCTGTTCCTCCTCCTGCCGCCGGAAGACCGGGGTCTCCTCCAGCTTCAGGCGCATGTAGAGGCCGATCAGTCCCAGGGGCCCGGCGACGAAGAAGGGGATCCGCCAGCCCCAGTCCGTGAGCCCGTCGGTGCCGAGGACGGCGGTGAGCACGGTGACCAGGCCGGAGCCGAGGGAGTAGCCGACGAAGGTGCCGAAGTCCAGCCAGCTGCCGAGGAAGCCGCGGCGCTTGTCGGGGGCGTACTCGGCGATGTAAGTCGTCGCTCCGGCGTACTCCCCGCCGGTGGAGAAACCCTGCACGAGCCGGCACACCAGGAGCAGCAGGGGGGCCGCGAAGCCGACCGCCGCGTAGGTGGGGAGGAAACCGACTGCGAAGGTGCTCGCCGCCATCATGATCATGGTGATGGCGAGCACCTTCTGCCGCCCCACCCGGTCTCCGAGCGGGCCGAAGACGAGACCGCCCAACGGCCGTACCAGGAACGCGGCGGCGAAGGTGGCGAAGGTCGACACCACCTGGGCTCCCGGGGAGCTGGAGGGGAAGAACACCTTGCCCAGCGTTCCGGCCAGGTAGGCGTAGACGCCGAAGTCGAACCATTCCATGGTGTTGCCGAGGGCGGCGGCCGTGACCGCCCGGCGGACCTTCGGCGGGTCGGTGACGGTGATGTCCGCGGCCCGGAACGACTTCTTGCGGCGGCGCACGAGGGTGCGCAGCATGCGGTCCACCGCCTGGCTGTCCTGCCGCGGCCGGGGCGCTCCCGGCCGTCTCCTCGGTCCGGCCATGCGTCCGCCCCTTTCCGAGGGCTTTCGGTGCCTCGTCTCCCGCGGTCGGCCCCGACGGACGGGGAGGGAAGATCATCGGTGCGTCCGAGTCTGGGGCAGGGGGGCGCGGGGGGCCTCCGGGGCGGCCCGCACGAGTGAAACGCTCCTGAGATGCCGGGCGTGCCGCCGCTTTTCGCGCCGGTGCGAAAAACACCCCGGAGTGCGCCTGTACGCACTACCCCGCCCGTCCATAAAAATGATGGTCGGAACACTGCACAAGAACGCCAAAATGACTAAGTCACTCACATCGGCGACAAGGACCGGACCACTGTTCCGTGCGGACGCGGAGGGCGGTTCAATGATTCCGGGACCGACTACAGCACACTCAGGAAACCGGTGCGGCACATCGTCGGTCGGGGATTGAATTCCACGAAATCGGAAAAGAATCAACCGAACCCGCAGAGGGCGGAGAGAACGGGGCGGCCACGCCGGCCCGGCGGCTGCACCGTAATTCGCTCCTACGGCCTCTTCCGCCGACTTTCGCACGGGCGCCACCCCACGGAACAGCTCACCCTCTCCCGTACGCCCCTGAGACCTCCGCACGCGTCCGTCGACCCCTTGCCCTGCAACGGCGCAGGCCACGGGGGCGAACGGCCGAACCGCCCCGCCCCACGCATGCGCGCCGACCCACGCGGCGCCCGCAGCGGCGTCACCACGCGTACGCCGGTGCGCGGACGCCTTCGCCCTGCGCTCCGCGCCCGTCCGAAGCGTGCACCGACCCGCCCCCGGTCGCGGGACGGCCCTCAGTTCCGCGTTCCTACGGAGGTATGCCCGGTGGATGAAAACGAAAGGCATCTCGACCCCGCCGGGGACTCGGCGAAGATATCTCCGCCCCATTCCTTTCTCCCTCTCGGACGACGCGTTCTCGGCGTCCTCGCCTATCCCGCCCTCCTGACGGCCACCCTGCTGGTCGCGTCGGCGACGCTCGTGCTGGACTGGAATCCGGAATGGGTGAGCTCACTCTTCCTCGCCGGCACCGTGCTCTACCTCTCCGTTCTCGAAAGGCTCATTCCGCACCGGCGTGACTGGCATCCGGACAGGGCGGAATGGCGCTGGTACGGCGTCTACTTCGCGTTGACCATGGCCGGGAGCGTGCTGGCGCAGTTCCTCGTCACGACCGCGGTGGGGAAGGTGTCCCCCGACGATCCCGCGCTTCCCCTGGGGGCCGAGATCCCGGCCGCGCTGCTGAGCGGATCGCTCGCCGGCTACCTGGTGCACCGTCTGGGGCACACCAATCCCGTGCTGTGGCGCCTGCACGGCGTCCACCACGTCCCGCGCAAGGTCAACGTCGCCAACAACGGCGTGAACCACGTCCTCGACATCACCCTCGCCCAGGGCGTCGTGCAACTCACCCTGGCGCTCGCGGGGTTCTCCCAGAAGTCCGTGCTCGCCGCGGGGTTCTTCGTCACCATGCAGGGCTATTTCGTCCACGCCAACGTCGACGTGCGGATCGGCCGGCTCAACCACCTCTTCGCCAGTCCGGAACAGCACCGTCTGCACCACAGCACCGATCTCTCCGAGGCGGGCCACTACGGCTCCGACCTGTCGTGCTGGGACCACCTCTTCGGCAGTTTCACCTGGCGGCCCGGGCGTGAGCCGGCCGCCGTCGGTCTCAGCGATCCCTCGTCGTTCCCCGGGACCGGCGAGATCCTCGCCAGTCTCCTCCGTCCGTGGCGCCGCGCGAAGCGGGCCGGGGACGGCATCGCCTGACCGGGCCCGTTCCCGGGCCCCGCACCGCTGACTTGGGCGCCGCCTGTGGCAGCGCGACCACTTGATGAGGAGTGTGCGAACGTGGCTGACGCCACCCACGACGTTTCGACGGGCAGAATCGCGATCATCGGCATCGGCTGCCGCTTGCCCGGCGGAGCTTCGGACCCCCGCGCCTTCTGGCAGAACCTGCTGGACGGCAAGGACTGCGTCACCCCCACGCCGCCGGACCGCTACGACGTCACCACCCATCGCAGCGGCCGCCGGGACAAACCCGGGCGGCTGGTGGGTGGCCGGGGCGGATACATCGACGGCTTCGACGAGTTCGAACCGGCCTTCTTCGGCATCAGCCGTCGCGAGGCCGACCACATGGATCCCCAGCAGCGCAAACTCCTCGAAGTGGCCTGGGAGGCGCTGGAGGACGGCGGCCAGCGGCCGGCCGATCTGGCGGGCAGCAACACGGCCGTGTACGTCGGCGCGTTCACGCTCGACTACAAGATCCTCCAGTTCTCCGACCTGAGCTTCGAGACGCTCGCGGCCCACACCGCGACCGGGACCATGATGACGATGGTGTCCAACCGGATCTCGCACTCCTTCGACTTCCGGGGGCCCAGCCTCTCCATCGACACGGCGTGCAGTTCCTCCCTGGTCGCCGTACACCTGGCCTGCCAGAGTCTGAAGCGCCGGGAGAGCGATCTGGCGCTCGCCGGCGGGGTACTGCTCCACATGGCGCCGCAGTACACCGTTGCGGAGACCAAGGGCGGGTTCCTGTCCCCCGAAGGGCGTTCCCGTACGTTCGACGCCTCGGCGGACGGCTACGTACGGTCCGAGGGCGTCGGCCTGGTCGCGCTGAAGCGGCTGGAGGACGCGGTACGAGACGGGGACCCGGTCCACGCGGTGATCCTGGGCAGCGGGGTCAACCAGGACGGCCGGACCAACGGCATAACCGTCCCGAACGGCCAGGCCCAGGTCTCCCTGGTGCGGCAGGTCTGCGCCGAGGCCGGCATCACCCCCGGCGACCTGCAGTACATGGAGGCGCACGGCACCTCCACGCCGGTCGGCGACCCCATCGAGGCCAACGCCCTCTCCCGGGCGCTCGCCATCGGGCGCGCCCCGGGCGCCCCCTGCTACGTAGGTTCCGTGAAGGCGAACATCGGGCACACCGAGTCGGCCGCCGGGATCGCCGGGCTGATCAAGACGGCCCTGGCGCTGAAGCACCGCACCATCCCCCCGCACATCAATCTCGAACGCGTCAACCCCGCCATCGACCGGGACTCCTCGCCGTACGAGATTCCCGACCGGGTCACCCCGTGGCCCGCACACGAGGGGCCTGCGCGGGCGGGGGTGAACTCCTTCGGCTTCGGCGGCACCAACGCGCATCTCGTCCTGGAGGAGGCACCCGAGCGTGCCCCCGCCGACCCGGCGCCCTCCGCGCCGGAGCGCCCCTGGACCGTCCTTCCGCTGACCGCGCGTCACCCGGACGCCCTCGCGGATCTGGCGCGGGGCATCCGGGGCGAACTCGCCGGCGAGCGGGGCGCGGCCGTCCCGCTCTCCGGCCTCGGCCACACCCTGGCGCACCGCCGCCAGCATCTGGAGAACCGGCTGTCCGTCGTCCACTCCTCCCGGGAGTCCCTGGACGAGGCCCTGGCCGCGTACCTGCGGGGCGAACCGCATCCCCGGGTGGTCCGGTCGAAGCAGCTCGACCCCCAGGACCGGCGCCTGGTGCAGGTGTTCACGGGTATGGGCCCCCAGTGGTGGGGCATGGGCCGCGGACTGCTGGAGAGCGAGCCGGTGTTCCGGGAGACGGTCGCCGCCTGCGACCGCGAGATCCGCGGGATCGCGGGGTGGTCCCTCCTCGACGAGATGACGGCCGACCAGGACCGGTCGAGGATGGCGGAGACCTGGCTCGCCCAGCCGGCCAACTTCGCGGTGCAGATCGCACTGGCGGCCCTGTGGCGCTCGTACGGGGTGCGTCCGGACGCGGTCGTGGGGCACAGCACCGGAGAGATCGCGGCGTTCTACGAGGCGGGCGTCTACTCCCTGAAGGACGCGGTGGCCGTCGCCGTGCACCGCAGCCGCCTCCAGCACACGCTGGCGGGCGCGGGCACCATGCTCGCCGTCGGTCTGCCGGAGGCCGAGGCGGAGGAGCGGCTGCGGCCCTTCGGGTCGCGGATCTCGGTGGCCGCGGTCAACAGCCCCGCCTCGGTGACGCTGGCCGGGGAGGAGGCGGCGCTGGGCGAACTGGCGGACTCGCTCCGGGCCGAGCAGGTTTTCGTCAAGTTCCTGGCCGTCGAAGTCCCCTACCACAGCGCCGCGATGGACCGGATCAAGGACGGACTGCTGACCTCGCTGGCGGACCTCGCGCCCCGGCCGGCACGCCTTCCGCTGTACCTCACGGGTGTGGACGGCATCGCCGACGGTGTCACTCTCGATGCGGGGTACTGGTGGAAGAACGTCCGTGACCGGGTGCGTTTCCGCAGCGCCGTCGACCGGCTCGCCGACGACGGATACCGCCTCTTCCTGGAGGTCGGCCCGCACCCGGTGCTCGGGCACGCGATCCGCGAGAACCTGGAGGCCCGCGGCCTCACCGGCGTCTGCGTGCCCTCGGTACGCCGCGGGGAGGACGAGGACGCGCGCTTCGCCCTCTCCCTCGCCACCCTGCACAACGCCGGTGTCCCCGTCGCGTGGGACGTGCTCCACCCGGCGGGCGAGACGGTCCCGCTCCCCCGCTACCCGTGGCGGCGCGACCGCCACTGGACGGAGCCGGCCTCCGTCGCCCAGGTGCGGCTCGGTCTGCTCGACCACCCGTTACTGGGACGGCGTACCGGGCACACCGAACCCACCTGGCGCGCCCGGCTCGACATCGAGACCCTGCCGTACCTCGCCGACCACCGCATCCAGGACACGGTGGTCTTCCCGGCCGCCGGCTACCTGGAGATGGCGACGCAGGCGGTGCGTGCCCTCACCGGGGGCAGCCACGTGGTGCTCGCCGACGTCCGGCTGCGCAAGGCGCTCTTCCTCTCCGACGAGGAGGCAACCACCGTCGAACTCTCACTGTCCCTGGAGGACGGGGACTTCACGATCGCCTCCGCGACCGCCGGAGGCGACGCGGAGCGCACCGTGCACGCGAGCGGGGTGGTCCGCTCCACGCAGCGGCGCTCGGCGGGACCCGCGCTCGACACCGGCCTGGTCAAGGGACGGAGCGAGCACCGGCTCGGCGCCGAGGAGTGCTACGCGGGACTCGCCGCTCTGGGATACCACTACGGCCCCGCTTTCCGGGCCGTCGAGGAGGTCTGGATCGGCACCGGCGAGGTGCTGGCGCGCATCCGCCCGCCGGCGGTGATCGGCGCGGACGCCTCGCGCCACCACATCCACCCGGTCCTGCTGGACGCCTGCTTCCAGAGCCTGCTGACGCCGGGCGTCGTGGCCGGTGAGGCGTCCGCGCCGGGGACGGGCATCCGGTTGCCGCTCTCGATCGACGAGATGAGCATCTCCCCCGTCGGCGACGGGCCGCTCTGGGTGCACGCCACCGTGACCCGTGACGACGGGAACGAACTCGTCGGCGACCTGGCGTTGTACGCGGAAGACGGAACGGCGCTCGGCGGGGTGCGCGGGTTCCGTGCGGCCGACGTGGAGAAGGCCTCGGCCGCCGTCTCCGTGAGCACCATCGACTCCTGGCTCGCCGAACCCGCGTGGATCGACCGGCCGTGGAGCGAGGTCCCCGGGGACGCCACGGAGCAGGGGGGTTCGGACGGGCAGGACTGGCTGGTCCTCGCGGACGGCGGCGGGCTCGGGGACGCCTTCGCCGATCTGGTGACGGCACGGGGCGAGCGCTGCCGGGTCGTACGGACCGGCGCTCCGCGGGGACGGCTGCCGCGGGACGGGGAGTTCAGCTCGGCTCCGGACTCCGCCGAGCAGTTGGAACGGGTGTTCGCGGAACTCGACCGGGAGGGCACGCCCTTCGGCGGCACGATCGTGCACCTGTGGAACCTCGACCTGCCGGCTCTCCCGGCCTGCGAGCGCAAAAATCTGGCGCGGGCGGTGGGGAACGGCGCCTACTCCCTCGTGGCCCTCGCCCGGATCCTCGCCGCCCGGCGCACCGGTGGGCGGCTCCACGTGGTCACCCGGGGCGCGCAGCCCGTGTCGCCGGGTGAGTCCGTCGAGCCGCTCGCGGCTCCGGCCTGGGGTGTCACCCGGGTGCTGCGCCACCAGGAACTGGTCGGACACCGCGGCAAACTGGTCGATCTGGATCCGGCGCGGGAACCCGGCGAGGCAGGTCTGCGGGCCGACGCCGAAGCCCTGCTGCGCGAGTTCCTGACCGACGACGAGGAGGAGATCGGCCTGCGGGGCGACCGCCGCGCCACCAGTCGGCTCCGCCCGGCGGAAGGGCTGACCAGGCCGCTGCCGCTACGGCTGCGCGCGGACGGGAGCTATCTCGTGACCGGGGCGTTCGGGGCGCTGGGCCGCCTCCTCTGCCGGACGCTCGTGCGGCGCGGCGCCCGCCGGCTGATCCTGATGGGCCGCACGCCCGTCCCGCCGCGTCAGGAGTGGGCGGCGGCCGACGCCACGACCGCCGGGGGCAGGGCCGTGGCGCTGCTGCGCGAACTGGAGGCGCTGGGTGCGCAGACGGTGCTGGCGCCCGTGGACGTGACCGACGAGGACGCGCTCACCGGCTGGCTCGACGCGTACCGGCGCCGGGGCGGCGCCCCGGTGCGCGGTGTCTTCCATCTGGCGGGGCAGGTGCGGGACACCCTCGTCGCCGACATGGACCGGCCCACCTTCGACGCGGTGCTGGAGCCGAAGGTGATGGGCGCGTACCTGCTCGACCGGCACCTGCGCGACGAGCCGCTCGACCATTTCGTGCTCTTCGCCTCGATCGCCTCACTGCTGACGACCGCCGGCCAGACCAACTACGCCGCCGGCAACGCCTTCCTGGACGCGCTGGCGCACCGGCGGCGGGCGCAGGGGCTGCCCGCCCTGAGTCTGGACTGGGGTCCGTGGGCGACGGGCATGATCGAGGAACTCGGTCTGGTCGACCACTACCTGCACAGCCGGGGCATGAGTTCGTTGTCCCCGGACGCCGGGATGAGTGTCCTGGAACGGGTGGTCGGTCAGGACCGGGCGCAGTTGCTGGTGGCGACGGTCGTCGCCTGGCCGACCTTCCTGGCCTGGTACGACTCGCCTCCCCCGCTGGTCTCCGAGCTCGCCGCGACCGCCCGCGACCACGCGCCCGAGGAGGGTGACGGCTTCCTCGAGACCTTCCGGCGCGCCGGTGGGGCGGAGCGCCGCTCCCTGGTGGCCGAGCGGTTCACCTCGCTCACCGCCACCGTGCTGCGGACGGCGGCGGAGGAGATCGACCCGTCGGCCGGACTCGGCGGTCTCGGGCTCGACTCGCTGCTCGCGATGGAGCTCCGCGCCCGGGTGCAAGCCGACCTGGGCGTCGCCCTGCCGGTGGTCGCCCTGCTGAGCGGTACACCCGTCGGCCAACTGGCCGACCAGCTCTGTGAAGGGCTCCTGGAGCGGGTGGCGGCGGACGCGGCCGGGGAGGGTGACCCCTCGGCGGCCGTCGAGGTCTTCACCGACGAGCACTCTCATCCGCTGACCCAGAACCAGAAGGCGCTCTGGTTCCTCAAGCAGCTCAACCCGGACGGCTACGCGTACAACATCGGCGGTGCGGTGGAGGTTCGCGCCGCACTCGAACCCGACGTGATGTTCGAGGCGGTACGCAGGCTCATCGCCCGGCATCCGGCGCTGCGAACCAACTTCCATCTGGAAGAGGGACTGCCGGTGCAGCGGACGACGGCCGGGGCGGAACCCGATCTCGCCCTCTTCGACGTGCAGGGGCAGGACTGGGAGGAGATCCGGCGGACGATCATCCGCGAGTACCGCAAGCCGTACGACCTCGAACGCGACCCGCTGGTGCGGTTCCGCCTGTTCAAGCGCGAGCCGGGGCGCTGGGTGATCATGAAGGCGGTCCACCACATCGTCTCGGACGCCATCTCGACCTTCACCTTCATCGAGGAACTCCTCGCCGTCTACGAGGCCCTGAAGCAGGGCCGGGAGCCGGCACTGCCGCCGGTGGGCGCGAGGTACCTCGACTTCCTCAACCAGCAGAACCGCTTCCTGGCGAGCCGGGAGGCGGGCGGGATGCTGGAGTACTGGCGGTCCCACCTGCCCGCCGAGGTGCCGCTGCTGGACCTTCCCGTGGACGGAGCGCGTCCGGCCGTACAGACGCACAACGGCGCTTCGGAGTTCTTCGTCCTGGACGAAGGGCTCACCGCCCGGGTGCACGCCCTGGCGCAGCAGCACCGGGTGACGCCGTTCATGGTGCTGCTGGGCGCCTACTACCTCCTGCTGCACCGCTACTCCGGGCAGGACCACATCGTCGTCGGCAGTCCGGTGACCGGCCGCACCCAGCAGGAGTTCGCCCCGGTCTACGGCTACTTCGTCAATCCGCTCCCCCTGCACGCGGACCTCTCGGGGGCGCCCACCGTCGCCGAACTGCTGGAGCAGGTCCGCGCGACCGTCCTGAACGGCCTGGACAACCAGGAGTACCCGTTCGTGCTGCTGGTCGAGGAGCTGGGACTCCAGCACGATCCGAGCCGCTCGGCGGTGTTCCAGGCGATGTTCATCCTGCTCACCCACAAGGTGGCCACCGAGCAGTACGGCTACCGGCTGGAGTACATCGAACTCCCGGAGGAGGAGGGTCAGTTCGACCTGACCCTGTCGGTCTACGAGGACGAGGCCGAAGGGCGCTTCCACTGCGTGCTGAAGTACAACTCCGACCTCTTCCGGCCGGCGACCGTGCGCCGCATGGCCTCCCACTACGTGCGGCTGCTCGACAGCATGACCCGGGCGGAGGCCCACCTCCCCACGCCCCGGCTGGAGATGCTGGGCGCGCCGGAGCGCGAACGGCTGGTGGGCGAGTGGAGCGGCGCCCGGGCGCTCCGGGAGGGTGACGGGCGGGTACCCACTCCGGTCCACCGGCTGATCGAGGAGGTGGCGGCCGCCCGGCCCGACGCGGTCGCCGTCTCGATGCCCTCCCTGTCGGGGGCGACGGTGCGGATGACCTACGGCGAGCTGGAGCGCCGGGCCGTCGCCCGGGCGCGGCGCCTGCGTGACCTGGGGGTCGGCGCGGGGTCGGTGGTCGGGGTCTGCCTGGACAAGTCGCCGGAGCTGATCGTCACCCTGCTCGCGGTCCTGAAGGCGGGCGGCGCGTACCTCCCGCTCCACCCGGACCAGCCGGCTGACCGTGCCGGGCACGTTCTGCACCACGCCGGGGCCGTGCTGGTCGTCGTCGGGGAGGCGCGTGCCCCGTGGGCGGCGGGTCTGTCCGTCCCCGTGACGATACTGGAGGCTCTGCTGGGGACGGAGACCGACGGGCCTGCCCCGCCGGGGACGGCCGACCCGGACGCCGCGGCCTACGTGATCAACACCTCGGGCTCGACCGGTCGTCCCAAGGCGGTCCGGGTCAGCCACCGCAACCTCGCCTCGGCGTGCGCCGCGTGGCTCCAGGAGTACCGGCTCGACGGGTCGTGCGTGCATCTCCAGATGGCGGAGCCCTCGTTCGACGTGTTCACCGGTGACCTGGTGCGCGCCCTGTGCTCGGGGGGCACGCTGGTGCTGGCCGACCGGGATCTGATCTTCGACACGCCCCGGCTCCACCGCACCATGCGGGCGGAGCGGGTGGACTGCGCGGAGTTCGTTCCCGCCGTCGTGCGGGGCCTGATGGACCACTGCGCGCGGGAGGGGGAGCGGCTCGACTTCCTGCGGCTCCTGGTGGTCGGCTCGGACGCGTGGAAGGTCGCGGAGTACACCCGGCTCCGTGACCTGTGCGGGCCGGGGACCCGGGTCATCAACTCCTACGGCCTCACCGAGGCCACCATCGACAGCGCCTTCTTCGAGGGACCCGCCGACGGTCTGGAGCCGGGTCAGATGGTGCCGATCGGGCGTCCGCTGCCGAACAGCACCCTCCACGTCCTGGACGCGCAGGGCGAACCGGTACCGCCGGGTGTGCCGGGCGAACTCTGGATCGGGGGCGAGGGCGTGGCGACGGGGTACGCCGGCGACCCGGCGCAGACGGCCGCGCGCTTCGTCACCCAGACCCTGAGCCGTGAGCCCGGCGCCCCGCCGGAGCGGCTGTACCGGACCGGGGACCTGGCCCGCTGGGACACCGAGGGCCGGGTGCACCTGCTCGGTCGTGGCGACCACCAGGTCAAGCTGCGGGGCCACCGGATCGAGATCGGGGAGATCGAGGCACACCTCGCCGGCTGGCCGGGTCTCGCCCGGGCCGTGGTGGCCGTACGCCCGGACGCCGCCGGGGACGCCACGCTCTGCGCCTACTGCGTGGCGGAGCCGGGGGCGGTGCTCGACCGGCGTGCGCTCCGCCGCCACCTGGCGGGAGCCCTGCCGTCGTACATGGTGCCCTCGTACATCACGGAGCTCGACGCGCTGCCGCTCACCCCGCACGGGAAGGTGGACGTCAAGGCCCTGCCGGTGCCGCGCGGCGAGGACCGCCGGCAGGCGCACGAGGCGCCGGTCACGCTGTACGAGGTGAGCATGGCCCGGCACTGGGAGGCCCTGCTCGGGACGGAGCGGGCAGGGCTCGGGGACGACTTCTTCGAGTCCGGCGGGAGCAGCATCAAGCTGATCGAACTCCTCCACCGTCTGCGGACGGAGTTCGGCGTCAGCATCCCGGTCAGCCGGCTGTACCAGGTCACGACGTTGCACGGAATGGCGGCGACGGTGCAGGACCTCGTCCACAGCACGTCCGCGGAGGAGCTGCCCTATCTGACCTTCAACCCCGGCCCGGGCCGGCCCGTCTTCTGCTTTCCGCCGGCGGGCGGCCACGGTCTGGTCTACCGCGGCCTCGCGGAGCGGCTCGCGCCGTACCGGACCGTCGCGTTCAACTACCTGCCGGGTGACGCCAAGGTCGTCCGGTACGCGGACCTGGTGGAGTCGGTGGACGCGGAGGGCCCTCACCTGCTGCTCGGGTACTCCCTCGGAGGCAACCTCGCCTTCGAGGTGGCCAAGGAGCTGGAGTCGCGGGGCCGCGAGGTGGGGCACGTGGTGGTGCTCGACTCCCATCGCATCACGGAGACGTACGAGCCGGGAGAGGAGGGGATCAGGACCTTCGAGGCGGAGCTGGGCCGCCACATCCACCTGCACACCGGGTCGGAGATCGTCACCCGGACGGTGCTCGAACACGCGGCGGAGTACCTGGAGTTCTGCGGCAGGACGCCCAACACGGGGACGGTGGCGGCCCCGGTGGGCGTGGTGACGGACGAGGAGAAGGCCGCCCTCCACGCGGTCGGCTCTCCGGGTGCGTGGCACGGCGGTTCCACCGCCGGGACACGGGTCCTGAAGGGGTCCGGGACCCACGCCGACATGCTCGATCCCCGGCATCTGCCCCGTAACGCCGCA
This sequence comes from Streptomyces sp. AM 2-1-1, assembly GCF_029167645.1. NCBI lineage: Bacteria > Bacillati > Actinomycetota > Actinomycetes > Kitasatosporales > Streptomycetaceae > Streptomyces > Streptomyces sp. AM 2-1-1. The sequence goes on from NZ_CP119147.1 coordinate 152,034, forward strand.
CTGGTGCGCGCCCTGCTGACGGGAGGCGCCGAGCATGCGGGATGAGGCCGGCTCCGACTGGGGCCGACGCGAGCGCACACCCGGGAGCGAGCCCCGCGTCATCATCGTCGGCGCGGGCATGGCGGGGCTCTCCACCGGGGTGTACGCGCAGATGAGCGGGATGCGGACCAGGATCTTCGAGAAGCACGTGCTGCCCGGCGGCTGCTGCACGGCCTGGTCGCGGGACGGTTACCTCTTCGACTACTGCATCGAGTGGCTCATCGGTACCGCCGAGGGCAACGACGCGAACCGGATCTGGCGTGAACTGGGCGCGCTGGACGGCAAGTCGGTCACCAACTTCGAGCTGTTCAACAAGGTGGTCGACGAGAGCGGACGGTCGGTGACCTTCTTCAACGACCCGGCGCGGCTGGAGGAGCACCTGACCCGTCTCTCCCCGGCGGACGCCCGGCTGATCCGCTCGTTCTGCCGCGACCTGCGGCGGTTCACCCGGATCGAGCTCTATCCGTTCCTGACCGCGCCCGCGCTGCGGACCGTACGGGAGCGGGCGGCGACACTGCGCACGGTGCTGCCGGCGTTCCGCCTCTTCTGGCGGACCGCCGCGACCCCCATGCACACCTTCGCCGACCGGTTCGAGGACCCACTGCTGCGCCGGGCGTTCCGGAACATCTTCTTCCAGGACCCGGAGGGCTTCCCCCTGCTGCCGTACCTCTTCAACATGGCCGCCGCCCACCATGGCAACGCGGGCTTCCCCCAGGGGGGTTCGCTCGGGCTCGCCCGGTCGGTGGAGGAGCGGTACACCGGGCTCGGCGGGAGCATCACCTACCGGGCCCGCACCGAGAAGGTGCTGGTGGAGAACGGCCGGGCGATCGGGGTCGAACTCCGCAACGGCAGGAAGTACTTCGCCGACCACGTCGTCTCCGCCTGCGACGGCCGCACCACCATCAGGGAACTGCTGGGCGGACGGTGGACCAGCCCGAGGATCGACCGGCTCTACGACGACCTGCTGGAGAAGCCGGGCACCCTCTTCCCCGCGGTGGTCTCGGCCTTCGTCGGCGTCCGCGGCCCGCTCCCGGCGGAGGACGCCCACAGCACCACGTACCTGCTGGACGCGCGCGACGCGGCCCGGTTGCCGGGCGCGCTGCAGGACAGCCTGGTGGTGCAGCTGCGGTCCCGCTACTCCGACGGCTTCGCCCCGCCGGGCAAGTCGGTCGTCCACTGCACCTACTTCAGTGACTACACCTCCTGGCAGACGCTGCGGCGCAGTGACCGCACAGCGTACCGGGCTCAGAAGCAGCAGGTCGCCGACTTCGTGCGGGAGTTCCTGGCGCGGCGGTGGCCGGGCACGGCCGAGCGGATCGAGCTGGTGGACGTGGCGTCACCGGCGACGACCCGTCGCTACACCGGCAACCACAACGGGTCGATCCTGGCCTGGAAGGCGTTCTCGGACGCCGACGACGTGGCGTCCCGCCTGGTCGGCAAGGACCGGATGCGGCTGCCGGGGCTGAGCGGCTTCTCGATGGCCGGCCAGTGGGTCGGGATGGGCGGCCTGATCCGCGCCGCGTCGACGGGCCGGTTCGCCGTGCAGTACCTCTGCGAGGAGCTGGGCATCGGGTTCCGGGCCTGGGAGAGCACGCCCTCCGGCCCCTGGCACACCGGCAAGCTGGGGCGGCTGCCGCAGCTGGACCGGTGGACCGCCAAGGAGGGCACCGGCGCGTGACGACCGAGGGGAGCAGGCCCGTGGCGCGTTCACCGCGCGGCAGGGAGACCATGATCATCATCGGTGCGGGGCTCGGTGGTCTCTCCACCGGGTGCTACGCGCAGATGAACGGCTACCGCACCGAGGTGCTGGAGATGCACGAGATCCCCGGCGGCTGCTGCACCGCCTGGGAGCGCGGGGACTTCACCCTGGACGCCTGTGTCAGCTGGATGCTGGGCAGCGGGCCGGGCAACGAGATGCACCAGATCTGGCTGGAACTCGGCGCGTTGCAGGGCAAGGAGGTGCGCCACTTCGACGTGTTCAACATCGTGCGCGGCCAGGACGGGCGGGCGGTCTACTTCTACTCCGACCCGGACCGGCTGCAGGAGCACCTGACCGCCCTGTCCCCCGCCGACGCCAGGCGGATCAAGGACTTCTGCCGCCAACTGCGCGCCTTCCGGAAGGCCCTGGCGGTCTACCCCTTCCTCAAGCCGGTCGGGCTGATGGGCCGGGTCGAGCGCTGGCGGATGCTCGCGTCGTTCGTGCCGTACTTCAACGCCGTCCGCAAGTCGATCTCGGTGCTGATGTCGGACTACTCGGCGCGGTTCGAGGACCCGCTGCTGCGCCAGGCGTTCAACTTCGTCCTCTACGAGAGGCATCCCGGGTTCCCGGTGCTGCCGACCCACTTCCAGCTCGCCTCGCACGCCAACCTGTCGGCCGGGGTGCCCGAGGGCGGGTCGCTCGGCCTCGCGGAGTCGATCGAGCGGCGTTACCGCCGGCTCGGCGGCAAGGTCACCTACAACACCAGGGTGGAGGAGATCCTGGTCGAGGACGACCGCGCGGTCGGGGTGCGCCTCAGCGACGGCCGCCGGTTGCGCGCGGACATCGTCGTCTCCGCCTGCGACGGGCCCACCACGATGACGAAGCTGCTGAAGGGGCGGTATCTGAACGAGGCCTACCGCCGGCTCTACACACGGACCCTGCACGAGCCGGGCATGGTCTTCCCGGGCTACTTCACCCTCTTCCTCGGGCTCAAGCGCCCTTTTCCCGAGGGTGATCCGTGCACCACCTACCTGCTGGACGAGGCGCAGGCCGCCGAGCTGACCGGCATCCGCCACCCGAGCATCAACGTCCAGTTCCGCAGCCGCCACTACCCGGAGCTGTCACCGAGCGGGACCTCCGTCGTCTACGCCACGTACTTCTGCGACATCGCCCCCTGGCGGGCCCTGGACGAAGGACCCGAGCGGCTCACCCGTACCCGCGGCGGTCAGGAGCTCCACACCCTGCCCGTACGGCACGGGCGCGGCTACTACGCGGCGAAACGGCGGGCGCGCACGGCGCTCGTGCGGTTCCTGGAGGAGCGCTACCCGGGGATCGGGGACGCCGTCGCGGTACGTGACGTGTCGAGCCCGCTCACCCAGGTCCGGTACACCGGCAACCACGACGGGACCGTGCTGGGGTGGCAGCCGTTCGTGGAGAGCGGCGAGACGCTGGAGGAGCTCGTCAAGAAGCACGGCCCCGGACTGCCGGGCCTGGAGAACTTCTACCTCTCGGGTGTCTGGGCGACGACCGGCGGGCTGATCCGCGCCGCCGCGGCCGGCCGGCACGTCGTGCAGTTCGTCTGCCGCGACGACGGCCGGGCCTTCACCGCGTCGGTCGACGAGAGCGGCCCGCCCCCGACCCACCGCGTCATCCCGGTGGTGAGGCGCCCCCAGTACCCCACCACCACGGCGAGCCTTACGTCCACCGGCGCGGAGAAGGAGCACCAGTGAAGATCAAGAAGTGGGTCGTGCGGGAGCACGTGGAGGGGGTCCCGGACGTGGACCGGATCTACGAGAAGGTGGTCGAGGACGTCGAGGTGGATCTGGCGCCGGACGAGATGCTCCTCCGCACGCTCTACGTGTCGGTCGACCCCTACCTCCAGGGCATCGCGCTGGACACCCCGCTCGGCGGACACATGGGCGCCGACTCCGTCATGGAGGTGCTGGAGGCCGGTCCGCTCGCCGCCCACCGGCCGGGCGACCTGGTGCAGGGCTTCGGCGGCTGGCGCTCCCACCTCGTCAGCACCGGCAGGGAGTCGCTGTGGCAGACCGGCACCTTCCCGATGGTCTTCCCCGCCTACCGCCGCCTCGATCCGGGCCGGTTCGACGAAGCGCTCCCGCTCGCGACGGCGCTCAGCGCGATGGGTGGCCCCGGCATGACCGCCTGGGGGACGCTCACCACCTTCCTGACCGCCGGGCCGGGCGACACCCTGGTGATCAGCGGCGCGTCGGGGGCGGTGGGCACGCTGGTGGGGCAGATGGCACGGCTGGCCGGAGCGCGGGTGGTCGGCACGACGTCGAGCGCCCGGAAGGCGGAGTACCTGACGCGCCTGGGGTTCGACGCCGTCGTGCTCTACCGCCAGGGCGACGGCGCCCAGGACGTGCGCGACGCGCTCGCGTGGGCGGCGCCCGACGGCGTGGACCGCTACTTCGACAACCTGGGCGGCGCGGTCACCGACGCGGTGTTCTCCCTGCTCAACGTCGGCAGCCGGGTGGCGGTGTGCTGGCAGTGGGCGACCCAGGTGGACCGGGACGCGGTGGGGCCGCGGCTGCTGCCGTACATCATGTACCCGCGTACGACGGTGCGCGGGATCTTCTCCCTGGAGTGGTTCACCGACGAGAACTGGCAGGCCCTCCACACGGAGCTGGGCAGCCGGATCCGGCGGGGCGAGATCGTCTGCGACCACACCTTCCACCAGGGCTTCGACAGCATCCCGGCCGCCTACCGGAGCCTCTACCACGACCGGGCCTCCCACCTGGGCAAGGTGCTGGTGGAGCTGTGACGCCCCCGGGGTCTCGCGCCCCGTCCGGGGCCGGCGCCCCTCGTCGTGATGCGCGCCCCGTCCGTGATCCGTCCGCGTCACCGCGACAGCCAGGAGGTTCCGTGTCCGCCGCACTCCGAGACAGCGTTGGCCGTGAAGAGGCGCTCCCCCCGCTCCACCGCCTCGACTTCGGGACGCCGGGTCCGCCCGAGCGTGTCGAGCTGCCCGACGGGTCGCCGGCCTGGCTGGTGAGCCGGTACGCGGACGTACGGCAGGTGCTCGGGGACGCCCGGTTCGGACGGGCCGGGCTGTACGCGCCGGACGGGCCGTCCCTGCCGGACGTGCCCGTCCTCGTGAACGACCCGGACCTGCTCTTCAATCAGGACGGACCCGAGCATCTGCGGTTGCGCCGCACCATGCACCGTGCCTTCACCCCGCGGGCGGTGGCCCGCTGGCAGCCCTGGATCGCGGCGATCGTCGAGCAGCTTCTCGACGGGCTGTCCTCCCGGGAGACCCCCGTGGACATCGTCGCCGGGTTCGCGCTGCCCCTGCCGGTGGCCGTGGTCAGCCGGCTGATGGGGCTCGACGCCTCCGCGCGGGACCGGATGCGCCACTGGAGCGAGTACGCGCTCTCCAACGGTTCCCGGCCCGAGGAGGAGGTCGGGGCGGCCATGGCGGAGTTCTCCGCATTCGGCGCCGAACTGCTGGCCCGGCGGCGCGCGGAACCCGGGGACGACCTGGTGAGCGGGCTGGTGCACGCCGCGGACGAGGAGGGCGGCATCCCCGAGGCGCAGCTGGTGAGTCTGGTCTGCGGGCTGGTGGTCGGGGGCCACGACAGCACGATGACCATGCTGAGCAACTCGCTGCTCTACCTGCTCGGCGAGCGGCCGGAGAGCTGGCCGCTCCTGGCCACCTCCGGCGAGGAGGCGGCGGGACGAGTGGCGGACCGGCTGCTGCACGGCATTCCGCTGGGCGACGACCGCGGCACCACCCGCCTCGCACACGAGGACGCGGAGGTGGGGGGCGTGTTCATCCCGGCCGGCGGGGTGGTGGTCGCCGACTGCGGGATGGCCAACCGGGACCCGGCGGTCTTCTCGGAACCGTGGTCCGCGGACCTGTTCGCACCGCTGGAGACGCCCACCCTGTCGTTCGGGGCGGGACCGCACTACTGCCTGGGCGCGTGGCTGGCCCGGACCGAACTCCAGCTGGCGCTGCACCGTCTGGCGGCCCGGTTCCCCGGGCTCCGGCTGACGGATCCGCCCGCGTCCGTCCGCTGGCGCCTGGGCTCCACCTCGCGCGGTCCGGTGCGCCTCGCGGTGACCTGGTAGGCGGCGTCGCGGGCGATCTCCGCGCGCCCGGGCCAGACTGTCCCCCATGACACGGCGGCGCTGGTACTTCGACGGATGGATCGGGGCCGCGGGCACCGCTTCGGGCACGCGGCTGGTGCTGGGGCACTGGCCGCGCTCCCCGTTCGGGCCGTTCAGCGACGTCATGATCGAGCACCCGGACGGAGAGCGCCTGCTGCTGGCCCCTTCACCGGAGGTGGCCGGGTTCGTCGCGCGGACCTACGCCTTCGACCGCGTCGAGGTGGTGCCGGTGGCCGTGTGGCGGGACGGAGCCCGTTGGTGCGTCCGGGCGGGACCGCTCGCCCTGGACCTCGTCACCGGGCGCCGGACGGCGCTGGGAGCGCTGCTGCGCGCGGTACCCCCGCCCCTCGCCCGCAGCCACACCTGGGCCGCCGTGTGCGACGTGCCGGCCCGCCTGCTGCCCGGTGTCCGTACGCTCGGCAGCGCCGGTCCCGGCCGGCGCGAGTGGTACGGGGCCCGGGACCAGCACCGTGTGGTGTCGGTGCGCGCCGTTCTGGCCGGAGCCGATCTGGGCGGCCTCGCCCCCGTGGACCCGCCGGTGACCTTCGGGTTCGGCTCGGCGCCCCGTACTCCCTCGCTCGTCCGGATCACCTCGACGGTGGAGACGACCGGGGGACGGGGAGCGGCGCCCGGTTCGCCGGGCTGACCGGGGGCGCCGGGCGGGGCGCGTGCGGAAGGACGCCCCGGGTGGGGTCACCGGTGGGTCCTCACTGCGCCGAAGCGGCCCGCGACGCTGCCGCGCACGGAGAGGACAGTTTCCGGTCGTTCTCGGGCAAGTCGCCCCGGCTCCCGCGTCCTAGTCTCGTGCTCACCACCCCCGTTCCGCCCACCGGGCCCCGGTGCCGCGGGCCGACCGGCCCGGGCCGCGGCCCGGACGACAGGAGACACGCATGTCCGACTTCCCCGCCACCCCGACGACTCCCCCCGTGCTGGAGCCGGCCGCCGCCGCGTTCGCCGAGGCGACCGCAAACCCGCCGTACCTCTTCCAGCTGGCGCCGGCCGACGGCCGCAAGGCGGTGGACGAGGTCCAGTCGGGGGAGATCGAGAAGCCCTCGATCACCGAGGAGTGGATCACCGTCCAGGGCGGTCCCACCGGTTCGGTCAAGGCGCGCATCGTCAAGCCAGCGGGAGCCACCGGCACGCTGCCCGTCATCCTCTACATCCACGGCGCGGGCTGGGTGTTCGGCAACGCGCACACCCACGACCGGCTCGTCCGCGAACTCGCCACCGGCGCCGGCGCGGCCGTCGTCTTCCCGGAGTACGACCTCTCCCCCGAGCACCGATACCCGGTCGCCATCGAGCAGAACTACGCGGTCGCCCGCTGGGTGGTCACCGAGGGCGCCCGGAAGGGCCTGGACGGCGGCCGCATCGCGGTGGCCGGCGACTCGGTGGGCGGCAACATGACCGCCGCCCTCACCCTGATGGCCAAGGAGCGGGGCGATGTCCCGCTGGTCCAGCAGGTGCTGTTCTACCCCGTCACCGACGCGTCCTTCGACACCCCCTCGTACCACCAGTTCGCCGAGGGCTACTTCCTGCGCCGGGACGGCATGTTCTGGTTCTGGGACCAGTACACGACCGACCCGGCCCAGCGCGCGGAGATCACCGCCTCGCCGCTGCGCGCCACCACCGAGCAGCTCACCGGGCTGCCCCCCGCGCTGGTGATCACCGGTGAGGCCGACGTGCTGCGCGACGAGGGCGAGGCCTACGCCAACAAGCTGCGCGAGGCCGGTGTCGACGTCGTCGCGGTCCGCTACCAGGGCATCATCCACGACTTCGTGATGCTCGACGCGCTGCGCGGGACGCACGCCGCCGGGGCCGCCATCGAGCAGGCCGTCCGGACCCTCAGGGCCGCCCTGCACTCCGCCTGATCCACCGCCGCCCGCGATCCGCGCGGCGGCCGCGGTGGGCGCCCCGGGCAGGCCGGAGGAGTCAGCGGCGTACGCCCGCCCCGCGGAGGAGTTCTTCCGGGGGGCGGGCGAGAGGGAGGGGTGGGCGCAGGCCCTGTTCGGCGTCGCGACGGCGCTCGCCGGGCTCCGCCGCCGGGAGGCCCTGGACCGGCTGGCTTCCGGCGAAGGGGAGCCAGGTCGATCCGATGCCTGCGGCGGCGCACCCAACCTGACGGGACGTGCGGGCGAGCGGGGCTGGTCGGACGCCGGGTGTTCACCCGCCCCTCACCCGGTGCTCGGCAGAAGGCGTGCGGATGTTCGGCCGGCGCTGTGAGCCTTTCGGGCGTCGCACCCGCCCGGTCGGCAGTTCCGAAGCACCCCGAGGACCCCTGTGAAGCGCACGCTCTCCTCCCTGGCCGCCCTGGCCCTGGCCGCCGCCGCCGTCACCACCGCGGGCCCCGCCGCCTCGGCGCACACCCCGGCCGCCGGCTCCGGCCGGCACTTCTACACGACGAAGACGACGTACGCCCCGCAGCAGGACCCGCGTGCGTACGAGGCGGTCCCGGCGTCATTCACCCCGGTCTTCACGGAGAGCGTCTCCCGTCACGGGTCCCGCGCCATGTCCGACAGCGAGGACGGCGACGCGGTGCTCGCGGTGGTGCGGGACGCGGAGAGCGAGGGGGCGCTGACCCGCCTCGGCGCCCGGCTGGGCCCGCAGGTCGAGTCGCTGCTCGCGGCCGCCTCCTCGGTCGGATACGGGGAGCTGGCCGGCCGCGGTGTCCAGGAGCAGCGGCAGACCGCGCGGCGTATGGAGCAGCGGCTCCCCTCCCTCTTCCGCCGGATCGTCGCCGGGCGGGAGCCCGTCGAGGTCAAGACCTCCGGGGTGGCCCGGGCGACGGCCAGCGCCGACGCGTTCACCGGCGGCCTCACCGCCGGCGAGCCGGATCTGGCGGAGCTCGTGCAGGCGCCGGTCACCGACAAGGACCTGCTCTACTTCCACAAGCAGCCGCAGAACGCCGCGTACCGGGAGTACGTGGAGAACGACACCGACCTGGCGGCCGTGCTCGCGCGGATCGACGGGGCGCCGGCCACCGCGCGGAACGCGCGGGAGGTGGCAGCGCGCCTCTTCACGGGCCGGTACGTCGCCGCGATGACCGCCGAGGAAAGAATCGCGTTCGCGCGGTCGCTGTACGAGCTCTACGCCGCCGCTCCCGATCTGCGGGTGGAGGCCCCCGGCGTCGACCTGGACGTCTTCGTGCCCGCCCGGAACGCGCAGTGGTTCTCGTACCTCGACGACGCCGAGGAGTTCTACGAGAAGGGCCCCTCGTTCAGCGGACGCACGATCACGTACGACATGGCGGACGTGCTGCTCGACGACCTGTTCGACCAGGTCGAGGCGAAGGCCGCCGGTACCAGCACGAAGGGGGCCGCCCTCCGCTTCACGCACGCGGAGGAGATCATCCCGCTCGCCGTCCTGCTGGGACTGCCCGGCAGCACGGAGCCCGCGGAACTCGACGAGCCGTACACGTACAAGGACAACGCGTGGCGCGGTGCGCGGGTCGCGCCGATGGCCGCCAACGTGCAGTGGGACCTGTTCGCCGGGCCGCGGCAGAGCGGGAAGAAGGGGGCCGTGCGCGGCACGCGCTACCTGGTCCGGATGCTCTACAACGAGAAGGAGACCTCCTTCAAGGCGTCCTGCCGACCGGTCTCGCGGGGCAGCCACTTCTACGACCTGGACGAGCTGCGGCGCTGCTTCGACCGGGGCTGAGAGGTCACCGCACGTCCCCTCCCGCGCACCCCGGATGCGCGGGAGGGACACGCGCGCGAAGATCGGACCGAGGGCCGTGTCCGCGGATCCGCGCGGACGCCCGAGGGCCCGGGAGGGACGTGCTCCCGGCGTCCGTCCGCCGACCGATTCCCGCCCCGCCGCCCGCGACCGGGACGGGGCGCCTGGAGGTAGTCGATGCCGCGACCCCTGTGGACCGGTGCCATCAGCTTCGGGCTGGTGACCATCCCGATCAAGGTGGTGTCCGCGACCGAGGACCACGGCATCCACTTCCGGCAGGTGCACCTGGAGGACCTGGGGCGCGTCCGCACCCGCAAGGTGTGCGAGGTGGACGGCGAGGAAGTCCCACCGGACGAGATCGCGAAGGGGTACGAGGTCGCCAAGGACCACACCGTGCCCGTCACCGACGAGGAGCTGGGCCGGATGCCGCTCCCGACCGCCAAGGCGATCGAGATCGTCGCGTTCGTCGACGCGGACACCATCGATCCGGTCCGCATCGGCGACTCGTACTTCCTGACGGCCGACGGCGAGGTGGCGAACAAGCCGTACACCTTGCTGCGGAAGGCCCTGGAGCGCTCCGAGAAGGCCGCCGTCGCCAAGTTCGCCTGGCACAACCGAGAGCGCCTGGGGCTGCTGCGGGTGCGGGAAGGCGCGATCGTCCTGCACTCGATGCGGTGGCCCGACGAGATCCGCAGCCCCCAGGAGCTCGCGCCGCAGCACGTCGAGCTGGACGAGGGCGAGATCGACCGGGCCGTGGAACTCACCGAGACGATGGCCCTCGACGGCATCGACGGATTCCGGGACGAGTACCGCGAGGCCCTGGAGGAGCTGATCACCGCCAAGGCAGAGGGCCGGGAGCCGGCCACGCCCGCCGAGGAGGGCGAGCGGGAGCCCGGCAAGGTCGTGGACCTGATGGCGGCCCTCAACGCCTCGGTCGAGGCCGCGCGGGAGGGCCGGGGAGAGGGTGGCGGACGCCGCGGCGAGGGAGGGGGCGACGCCACGGTCCACGAGATGCCCGCCAAAGGCCGCAGCACCCGGAAGAAGACGGCTTCCGGTCGCGGCGTCGCGGCGGAGAAGGACACCGGAGAGAAGGCCACCGCCGACAAGAGGGCTGCCGCGAGGAAGGCCCCCGCCCGCAAGGCACCCGCCCGCAAGCGCAGCGCGTCCTGAGGCGCCGCACCCGTGGATCTCCCCCGGATCGCCCCGATGCTCGCCACTCCCGGCCGGCTGCCGTCCGCGGCGGCGGACGAGCGGTGGGCCTACGAGGTGAAGTACGACGGGCAGCGCACGGTGGTCTACCTGCCCGGTGACGGGACGGTGCTGCTGCGCTCGCGGTCCGGCGCCGACATCACCGCCGCATACCCGGACCTCGCGCCGCTCGGCGCGGCGCTGGGCGGCACGGCCGCCGTCCTGGACGGGGAGATCGTGGCGTTCGACGACGCGGGGCGCAGCGACTTCGAACGGCTCCAGTCCCGCATGGGCCTGGCGGGCGCTCCCGCGAAGGCGGCCAGGATGGCCCGTACCGTCCCCGCCCATCTGGTCGTCTTCGACGCGTTGTTCCTCGGCGGCGGTCCGTTGACGTCGTCGCCGTACACCGAGCGCCGCGCCGCCCTCGCGTCGCTCGGCCTGACCGGGACGCACTGGTCGACGCCGGCCTTCATCGCGGGGCACGGGGAGCGGGCCCTGGAGGCGACCCGGGGCGCCGGGCTGGAAGGGCTGATCGCCAAGCGGCTGGACTCCGGCTACGAGCCGGGGGTCCGTTCGCGGGCGTGGGTCAAGATCCGCCACCTGCGCACCGCCGACGTCGTCGTCGGCGGCTGGCTCCCCGGCCGCGGCCGCCTGGGCGATCTGCCGGGCGCCCTCCTGCTCGGTGAGCGGCAGGCCGGGAGGCTCCGGCACATCGGGAACGTCGGCACCGGGTGGAGCGACGCGGAGCGGCGTGCGCTCGCCGGCCTCCTGCGCGCCGCGGCGAGCGCCGACTGCCCCTTCACCCCGCCGGTGGCGGTCCCGGGCGCGCGGTGGGTCCTGCCCCGCCTGGTCGGCGAGGTCGCCTATGCCAGCCGGACCCGGGCCGGGCTGCTGCGGCACCCGTCCTGGCACCGGCTGCGCCCGGATCTGACTCCCGAGGACCTCTCCTGAGCATCCGGGCCGGAGCGGCTCCCGCCGTCCGCGCCCCCGCCCGGCATTCCTGCCCAAGAGTTCACCCGGCGGACACCCCCGGTACGCCGCCGCGCCGCTGTTCGCCTGGTGAGGTGACGACGGCACGGCCTGCGGCGCCCGGACCCGGGCCCCGCGAGCCCGTGCCGGCAGCGCGCGTGCAGGGTGCCGCGGAGCTGCCGAACCGAGGAGGATCACGCGTGTCACGCCAGGTACTGACGGTCTGCCCCGACGGCTCCGAGGGTTTCAGGACCATCGCGGAGGCGCTGGCGGGGGCCCGCAGCGGCGCTGTCGTCAGTGTCCGGCCCGGGACGTACGAGGAGAGTCTGACGGTCACCACCCGGGTGACGATCGTGGCCGAACAGGCGCGCGGGACCGTGGAGATACGCCCGCGCCGGGGCAGCGCGATCACGCTGAAGGCCGATGCCGTGATGCTCACCGACCTCGTGCTGCGCTCCCGTGACGAGGAACTGCCGGCGGTGGACGCCGTGCGGGGGCAGGTGGCGATGGACGGCTGTGACGTGACCGGCGCCGCGTGGACCGCGGTCCTCGCGCGGGGCACCGGCTCGGTGGCCATGCGCGACTGCCGGGTCACCAATCCGGAGGGTGCCGGTGTCGTGGTGACCTCGTCCGTGGAGAGCTCCGTCGAGTCGTGCACCGTGGAGCACCTCGGCACCTCCGGCATCGTGATCGGAGAGCGGGGGCGGGTCACCGTGCGTGGCTGCACCGTCCGCGACGCGCGGGGCAACGGTGTGCTGGCCAACGGGGAGGCGCAGGGGTCGGTGGAGGAGTGCGACATCTCCTCGACCGACAAGCCGTCGATCGCGCTGGAGGGGCGCGCGACCACGCAGGTGCTGCGGACGGTGGTGCACGACACGTCGATCGGCGTCCACCTCACCAGCGAGTCCCGCACCCTGCTCGAAGAGGTCCGGGTGACGGCCACCACCGGACCGGGCTTCGTGCTGTCGCACGGCACGGACCCGCTGCTGCGCCGCTGCCGGACCGCGCGGACGCGGGGCAACGGCATCCTCGTGACGGACCGTTCCCGGGGGACCTTCGAGGACTGCTGGCTCGACTCCGCGCAGGCTCCGGCCCTGCGGGTGGCAGGCTCCGCCTCACCCGCCCTGGTCTCGCTGACGGTGCGCGACTGCGAGGGTACGGGCGTACTGCTGGAGGACGAGTCGACGGCGGAACTCGACCGGCTGGAGGTGCTGGACGCGGCGGGCGCGGGGGTCTCCGTCCGCTCGGGCGCCAATCCCCTGCTGCGCCGCGCCCGGGTGGCCCGCTCGGGTGGCCACGGCATCGAGGTGGACGAGGACGGCCGGGGGCGGCTGGAGAACTGCGAGGTGGACCGCGCGGGCGGCTCCGGCATCCATGTCGCCTCGGACGGCAATGTCTACATCGGCGGCGGGACCGTCACCTCGGCGGGTGCGGCCGGGCTCACCGTGGGGCCGCGCGGCAGCGCGACCGTCCGGGACTGCGAGATCCGCACCCCCGCGGCCGACGGGGTGGCGGTGGACGCGGAAGGTGAGCTGACCGCGACCCGGATCCGCGTGTCGGAGGCCGTCGAGCACGGACTCGTCGTCCGTGAGGGCGGACGCGCGTCGCTCAACGCCTGCGAGTTCTCCGGCAACGCCAGGGACGGTGTCCGGGTCGAGTCGGTGGCGCCCGTCTCCCTCGTCGACTGCGTGGTCCGGGAGAACCGGGGTGGCGGACTGGTGCAGTCGAAGGCCGGTGACCGGCTCGCCGTCGAAGGGCTCACGAGCACCGGCAACGCCCAGCGCGACGCCTGGGGACTCGGGGACGCCGAGGGCACGGATCCGGCGGGCTCGGCGGGCGCGGACACCCCCGGCGAGAGCGGACCGCTGCGGGCGCTGGACGCGCTGATCGGCCTGCGACACGTCAAGCAGCAGGTGCACACCCTCATCAACCTCACGCAACTCGCGCAGCGCAGGGCTCAGTTGGGTATGTCGGCGCCGCCGATGAGCCGCCACCTGGTGTTCGCCGGCCCTCCCGGCACGGGCAAGACGACGGTCGCGCGGCTGTACGGCACGATCCTCGCCGACCTGGGCGTGCTGCGCTCCGGACATCTGGTGGAGGTGTCCCGGGCCGATCTGGTGGCGCAGGTGATCGGCGGTACGGCGATCAAGACCACCGAGACGTTCAACCGGGCGCTGGGCGGGGTGCTGTTCGTCGACGAGGCGTACACCCTGACGGGCGACAGCCGTGGCTCCGGGGTGGATTTCGGGCGGGAGGCGGTGGACACCCTGCTCAAGCTCATGGAGGACCACCGGGACGACGTGGTGGTGGTCGCCGCCGGTTACTCCGAGGAGATGGACGCCTTCCTCGGCTCCAACCCGGGTCTGGCCTCACGTTTCTCACGGACCGTCGAGTTCGAGAACTACACCGTGCCCGAGCTGGTGTCGATCATCGAGAGCATGTGCGTCCAGCACCAGTACGCCCTGGGAGAGCAGACCGGCAAGGCGCTCGCGGTCCGCTTCGAGCGCATGCCGAGGGACGGCTCGTTCGGGAACGGCCGGGCGGCGCGGCAGGTCTTCGAGGAGATGATCGACCGCCAGGCACTGCGCCTCTCCTCGCAGCAGGCGGTCGGCGCGGAGGACCTGACGCTGCTGATGCCCGAGGACGTCGGCGACGACGTGGTGGAGTCCGGGGCCGGTGACGGCGCACCGCCGCCGGGGGACGCGTTGACCCGGCTGGGCGACATGGTGGGACTGGCGGCGGTGAAGCGGGACGTCACCGACATGGTGAACCTGCTCTCCACGGCACGCCGGCGCGAGGCGGCCGGCCTGCCGGTGCCACGTCTCAGCCACCACCTGGTGTTCACCGGCCCTCCGGGAACGGGCAAGACGACGGTGGCCCGTCTCTACGGGGAGCTGCTGGTGTCGCTCGGCGTGCTGCCGCGCGGGCAGCTCGTCGAGGTCTCGCGGGCTGAACTGGTGGGCCGCTATGTCGGCCACACCGCTCAGCTGACCCGTGAGGTCTTCGAACGGGCCCTGGGCGGGGTGCTGTTCATCGACGAGGCGTACACCCTGACCCCCGCCGACTCCGGGTCCGGCAACGACTTCGGACGGGAGGCGGTGGACACCCTGCTCAAGCTGATGGAGGACCACCGGGACCGGGTCGCGGTGATCGTCGCCGGGTACACGCGGGAGATGGAGGGGTTCCTCGCCTCGAACCCCGGTCTGACGTCGCGCTTCTCCCGGCGGGTGGAGTTCGCGGACTACTCCTCCGACGAGCTCGTGACCATCGTCCGGCAGCACGCGGCCGACGGCGGGTACGAGTGCGGGCCGGGCACCGGTGCGCTCCTGCGGGAGTACTTCGACACGCGGCCGCGCGACCGGAGCTTCGGCAACGCGCGCCTGGCCCGTCAGGTACTGGAGGGCATGATCACGCGGCAGGCCGGACGGCTCAGTCCGCTGGCCGCGCCGAGCCTCGACGATCTGCGCCTGCTGCTGCCCGAGGACATCGTGGTCCGGACCCCGGGCGCCTCCTGAGCCGCGTCGGGCTCGCCCGGCCCGCGCCGCCCCGGCCGACCGCTTGATCGTCTTCCGCCGGGGTAGCGGGAGGGCATGGCCACTGAGAACACAACCCCTGCCGCGAGCGGTGACGAGCAGCCCGAGGTGGACGTACGGGCCCTGACCGCCGTGCTCGACGGCGAGTACGCCGGGATCCGCGACCTCGTCCGGTCCAATCTGGTGACGTACGCCTCCGTACTGGAGGACGCCGAGGAGCTCGGCGTCGACGCGTTCCGCGAACGGGTGCGCGACGTCGTGGTGGAGATGGCGGCCACGGGCCAGACCGGCATGGGCTTCCCGCGCGAGTACGGCGGGGGCGGCGACGTGGGAGCGTCGATCGCCGCGTTCGAGACGCTGGCCTTCGGCGACCTCTCGGTCCTGGTGAAGGTCGGTGTGCAGTTCGGACTCTTCGGCGGCGCGATCCTGCAACTGGGCACGGAGCGCCACCACGAAACCCTGCTGCCGGACCTGGTCACCGGGCGTCTGATGGGATGCTTCGCGATGACCGAGACCGGGCACGGATCCGACGTCCAGTCACTGGGCACCCTCGCGCGCTACGACGCCGCGAGCCAGGAGTTCGTCATCACCACCGGCAGCGAGCAGGCGCGCAAGGACTACATCGGCAACGCGGCCCGCCACGCCGAGCAGGCGGTCGTCTTCGCCCAGCTGGAGGTGGGCGGGAAGTCGGAGGGCGTACACGCGTTCGTCGTACCGATCAGGTCCGGGGGCGAACCCGCACCCGGTGTCCGCATCGAGGACGACGGCCGCAAGATGGGCCTCAACGGCGTGGACAACGGCCGTCTGTGGTTCGACGGCGTGCGGGTGCCGCGTGAGGCGCTGCTCAACCGGTTCGCCGACGTCTCCCCCGAGGGCGTCTACACGAGCCCGATCGACAACCCGGACCGGCGCTTCTTCACCATGCTCGGCACGCTGGTGCAGGGCCGGGTCTGCATCGGCGGGGCCGGGGTCAACGCGGCCAAGGTCGCCCTCGCGATCGCCACGAAGTACGCCGTCCGCCGACGGCAGTTCGCCGGTGGCTCGGACGGCCGGGAGCAGGTGCTCCTCGATTACGGCATGCACCAGCGCCGTCTGCTGCCGCTCCTGGCGCGCACGTACGCGCTGCACTTCGCGCAGGACGTCGTACGCACACGGCTGCACGAGGTCTTCTCCGGCACCGAGGACGACGCGGCCGCCCGGCGCCGGCTGGAGTCACGGGCCGCCGGCACCAAGGCGCTCGGCACCTGGCACGCCACCCGGGTCGTCCAGGAGTGCCGCGAGGCGTGCGGGGGCGCCGGATACCTCGCGGTCAACCGCTTCGCCGCCCTCAAGGCCGACACCGACGTCTTCACCACCTTCGAGGGCGACAACCACGTCCTCCTCCAGCTCGTCGCCAAGGGCCTGCTCACCCATTACGCGAGCGAGTTCGAAGACCTGGACCAACTCGGCATGGTCCGCCACATCGCCGGTCTCGCCTTCGAGACGGTGCTGGAGAAGACCGCGGTCCACACCCTGCTCGAACGGGTGCACGACCTGCTGCCCGGGGGCGACGAGTGGGACCGGGAAGCCGGTCTGCGCGACCCGGAGTACCACCTCGCCATGCTCCGCCACCGCGAGGAGCACATGCTCGCCGGCGTGGCCCGCCGGCTCAAGCGCGGGATCGACCGCAAGGGCGACCCGGGCGTCGTGTTCTCGCAGGTGCAGGACCACGTCATCGCCGTCGCCCACGCGCACGTGGAGCGGCTGGTGCTGGAGGCCTTCGTCGACAAGGTGCGCACGCTGCCCGAAGGCGGCAACAAGGTGGCGCTGGGCCTGCTCCGCGACCTGTTCGCCCTGTCGACGATCGAGGCGGACCGGGCGTGGTTCCTGGAGCACGGCCGGCTGAGCGCCCAGCGGTCCAAGGCGATCAGCCGCGAGGTGAACGAGCTCTGCCGCACGATCCGGCCGTTCGCCGTCGACCTCGTCGACGCCTGGGGCATCCCGTCCGAGATGCTGCGCGCGACGGACCTGGTGGGCTGACAGGGCCCCGGGCGGCGGCCGTTCGGGTCGGCGTCGGCCCTGCGGGGACGTCCCCGCCATGTCCCCGGGTGCGGGAGGTGCCGGCTCCGGTACGTCTCCGCACCGCGCCCGCGCTCACCGGGGGTGCGGTGCCGCTCCTCGGCGATCCGCGCCGCCCCCGGGTACTTCGCGGGCGAGATGCGCGGCGGCCGTGCGCCAGGCTGCCGTGACGGCCCGGTGCGCGGCGGCGGTCGCGGCCGGGATGTCCCCCGGCAGCCGTACGGGGGCGCCGAGGTGGACGTGGAGGCGGGGCCTCCGGGCAGGTGCGGTGAGGAGTCCGGCGATCTGCTTCACGGTGCCGCCGGAGACCACCCGGCGGGCGCCGGCCTGGCCGAGCGGCAGCACGGGGGCGTCGGCGGCCAGGGCCAGACGGGCCAGTCCGCTGCGGAACGGCTCGGGTTCGGCCTCGGCGGAATCCTTCCGCGGGGGCAGCCGGCCCTCCGCGTAGATCAGCACGTGACGGCCCGCCCGCAGGGCGGTGGCCGCCTCGTCCAGGGACTCGGCCGCCCGGACGCTGCCCCGGTGGACCGGCACGTGTCCGCCCCGCACCAGCAGCGGGCGGAGCACCGGGATGCGCCAGAGGCCGGCGGTGGCGAGGACGACCGGCTCGACACCGTGGCGGAGCAGAGCGGCCAGCACGATCCCGGGGTCGACGAGCGAGGTGTGGTTGGCGACGACGATCGACCCGGTGACGGGGGCGGCCTCTTCGTCGGAGGTGGTGGTGAGGTGTCCGAGGGAGGGCACGACGGCGGCGGCGATGCGGCTGAGCACGGGATTCTCCTGCGGTCGGTCGGCGTGGCGAACACCATCGTCCGTGGACGGACGCGCCCTCCGCGTGAGTCGCCGTACTCAGTGCCGGGGAGTACGGCTCACCTCCGCGATCTCTCGTAGGCCTCACGGATCTCCGAAGGAACACGCCCCCGGTCGTGCACGCGGTGGCCGTTCTCCCGGGCCCAGCGGCGAACCGGCTCGTCCTCGGGGCGCGGATGGCTCACCAGGGACCGGGGGCGCCCACCCGGGCTCCGCCGGTCTCCCGCGGCGATTCCCTCCAGCCGGTCCGCCGCCTCGTGGAAGTAGGCGGTCAGGGAGGCGTACACGCCTTCCCGCGGACCACTCCCCTCGCCCCACGTCCCGACGGTCCCGGTGCGCGCGTCCAGGAACGTGCCGTGGAGTCCGTCGGCTTCAGCGGCGACGGGGACCCACTCACGGCGCCAGGAGGGGTGGTCGGGGTCGGGCGAGGGGTGTGTTTCCTCCAGGCCCGCTCGGCTGCGGTGGAGACCCTCGATGTCACCGAGGCCGAGAAGGAGGTACCCACCGGGATCGACCCCTTCGCACCCCAGCGCCACCCGGCAGTTGGAGGGGCCGCCGGGATGCCTGCCGGTGTCGATGTCGTTCAAGAGCAGCCACCGGCGCATCTCCGCCGGCAGCGCCAGGCCCATGCGCCCCTCGGCCCGGTCGATGGCCGCCTCGCTCCCGGGGCCGCCGAGGGCGGCGAAGGCCTCGGGGTCGTGCCGGTCCAGCCACGCGGTCACCCGGCCCCATGCGCCTCGTACGTCCGTCACGCTGTCGGTACGAGGCACGGATGGCGGCTGATCATTCATGGGAGGACCGTACGCCGCGCCACTGACAGGGCCACCGCCGTGGGCGGGTGGGCCGGACGCGCGCCGCTGTGGGCCGCTCGGCCGGACGCGCGCGTCGCCGTGGGGCTCACGGGGTCGGCCCGGGGCCGATCGGTCCTCAGCGCGGGCCCGATCCGGGCCGGCGTGTTTGGGTGGAACGGACGGCGCAACGCCGCCGGGACCGGGTCCACGGTCCGCGTCCGTACGGCCGGGGAGTGCAGCATGCGCGACAGGAATCCGCTGGAAGGGCGCCTCGCGGTCGTCACCGGGGCGGCGCGCGGAGTGGGCGCCCAGGTCGCGAAGGAGCTCGCGCACCGCGGCGTACGGGTCGCGCTCCTCGGGCGGGAGGCCAACACCCTGGCACGGGTGGCGGCGACCCTGGAGACGGATGCCCACTGCTTCGAGGTGGACGTCACGGACGACGCTGCGATGCGGGACGCGGCGGAGGAGATCTCCGCGCGCCTCGGTCCCCCGTCGGTGGTGGTGGCGAACGCCGGAGTGGCCGAGGGCGGGCCCTTCGGTACGTCGGACCCCGTGAGTTGGCGCCGGGTCGTGGAGGTCAACCTGATCGGCAGCGCCATCACCGCGCGCACCTTCCTGCCGGGACTGCTCGCCACCCGCGGCTACTTCCTCCAGATCGCCTCCACGGCCTCGTTCGGGGCGGCCCCGATGATGAGCGCCTACTGCGCGTCCAAGGCGGGTGTCGAGTCCCTCGCCCAGTCGCTGCGGGCCGAACTCGCCCACCGCGGCGTCGGCGTCGGCGTCGCGTATCTGAGCTGGACGGGAACCGACATGATCCGCGACGCCGACCGGTACGACGTGCTCCGGGAGCTGCGGGGACACATGCCGCCCCCGGCGCGCCGCGTCCACCCGGTGGAGCAGGTCGCCGGCTGGCTGGTGCGCGGGATCGAACGCCGCTCCCCCACGGTGTACGCGCCGCCGTGGCTGCGGCTGGCCCAGCCCGTCCGCCCCTACCTGCCGACGGTGGTCACCTGGGTGTCCCGGAGGCAGCTCCCGCGCCTGGAGGAACGGGCACGCTTCGAGGCGACGGGGCTGCTGGGAGCGGGGGGCCGGGCCGCCGCCCGCCGGGAGGCCGAAGAGGCGTGACCGGGACCCGCGCCGGGGTCGTGTCCGCGCCCGCCGCACCGGCCGTCGGTCCGGCGCACCGCCACGGCGTGCGCTTGAGCCCGGGTGGAGAGACCGTGGAGACATGACTACGGCACTGAATCCCCCGGGAGAGACGCCGCCGGCCGAAGGCTGCATCGGCGAGGCGCACCAGGAGCGGGCGGACGGAGGCATGTGGGAGCACCCGGGCATCTGGGCGGCCGTCGTCCTGGTGGGCGCGGCCTTCTTCGCCGCGTTCTTCCTCGCCCGCATCTTCGGCTACGGCTGAGTCCGGCCGCCGGCCCGCAGCGGCGAGGGCTGCCGGCTGCCCCGCGCGGTGTTCGACAGCGCGCGGGCAGGCCGGCGCACGTCCCCGCGGGAGACGTGCGCCCCTACCGCCGTGAGAGACGCTCACACGTCGTGACAGCCTCCGCTGCCCCGCAGGCGGAGACGCGTCGGCGGGGGCATGCGGGCGGAGTCACGATCTGCGGGCTGCCCGGAACTCCTGGCGGTTCCTCTTCCGCACGGTGCCTCGACGGCTGGGAGGTCACTGTCATGACCCGAACAGAACACAGCGTGTTCGCCCTGAGCCCCGACAAGAACGGTGTCCACCACTTCCACGACGGGGCGTGGATCAGGGTCGGCGGCCCGGCGGACCGGCTCTTCGGCGGGGGCGGCGGGCTGGTGGCCACCAGCCCCGGCGGGGGTGACGTCCACCGCTACCTCAACACCCCCGACACCTGGGAACGCATCGGCGGCCCCGGGGCCACGTTCGCCGTCACCCGCGGCGGGATCTTCGGGCTCGCCCCCGATCGGAGCGGCGTGTACGCCTACACCGGTTCTTCGGGCTCCTGGACCCGGATCGGCGGTCCGGCGAGCGAGATCTACGGCGGAGGGTGGGGGCTGGTCGCCACCGGCCCCGGCAGCGGCGACCTCTTCCACTACCTCGGCAGCCCCGACACCTGGGTCCGGATCGGCGAACCCGGCGTGACCTTCGCCGTCACCGACGAATCGGTCTACGGGTTGAGCGCGAACCCGGTCGGCGGCGGTGTCTACCGCTACGACGGCCAGGGCACCTCCTGGACCCGGATCGGCGGTCCGGCCGGCCGGATCTACGGCGGGGGCTGGGGGCTCGCTGCCACCGACCCGGTCAGCGGTGACCTCTTCGGGTTCCAGTACGTCGGCCCCGAGGACGACCCCGAGATCTCCCCGGGGACGTGGCGCCAGGTCGGCGGCCCCGGTGCCGCCTTCTCGGTCGGCTACGAGACGATCTTCGGGCTGAGCACCAACCCGGTCGGCGGCGGGGTGTACCGCTACGACGGCCAGGGCACCTCCTGGACCAGGATCGGCGGCCCGGCCGACTCGCTGACCGCTGCCTTGTGGTGGAGCACGTAGCCGGGCGACGGCCGGTGTCCGTACCGCCGAGCGGTGACGGCCCGTACCGCCGGGCGGCGTGGAAGCCGCCGCTCGGGTCGTGCGCAGCGGCGGGCGATCACTCGTACCGGTACCGCAGCGAGTCCGCCTCCACCTGCTCGATGTCGGCGATCGTCAGCTCGGGCTGCCCCAGCTGAGCCAGCGTCACTTCCGCGGAGGCCGGCTGGGCGTCCGCCGCCGGCCACTGCTCCGGCTTCCACGCGGCGCTGCGCAGGAACGACTTGGGGCAGTGCGGGTAGACCTCTTCGATCCCCAGCACCAGCGCACTGGCCGGCGGCTTTCCCACGGCGGTCAGCCGGGAGAGCAGATCCGGTCGGGTGGAGACGACGGCCCGGCCGTTCACCCGCAGCGTGGTGGGCCGCCCGGGGATGACGAAGAGCAGTCCGGCCCGTCCGGTGGCGATGACGTTCTGCAGGGTGTCCAGTCGCTTGTTGCCGGTCGCGTCCGGTATCGCCACCGTCCGCGCGTCCAGGACGGCGACGAACCCGGCGGGACCACCGCGCGGGGAGACGTCGCAGTTACCCTCGGCGTCCGCGCTGGCGATCAGGACCAGAGGGGAACAGCCGATCAACTTCCTCGTCTGATCGTTGAGTTCCGTCGTCAGCTTGCGTACGGCCGCGTCACCGGGCATGGCGTACGCCCGGCGCAGCGTCTCCCGGTCGGGCACGGCGTCGAGGCGGAGTGAATCGAAGGCACTGTCGGCGAGGGGTGTCGTCATGGCTCCGAGCCTAGGCTGTGCCCAACGGCTCGGGAGGTCAGGGCCGAAGCGAGGAGCACCGGAATTCCGGCGCGGGACGTGTCGACCCGTTCCGTCCGTCCGTGCGCGTCGTTCCACCGGTCACGGCCCGGAGGCGGCCCCGCACGGCGCCCTCTCCGTATCGCCCTGGCGGGGATCACGCCCCCTCCCTACCGTGTACCGGATGGAATGGATGACACTGGTGGCCACGCTGCTCGGTGCGGTGATCGCCATGGGTTCGACCCTGCTGATCGAGGCGCGCAAGGACCGGCGCGAGACCACCGGGGAGTGGCGGCGCGGCAGGCGTGAGCTGTACGGGGCGTATCTCGGCACGCTCTCGCAGGTGCGGGGCGAGCTCGCGCTCCTGATTCTGGACAGGGCGCCGTCCGACGGGGAACGCCTGGTGCTCGCCCGTCAGATCTTCGCCAGGTGCTACGAACTCCGTTATCAGCTGGAGGTGTTCGCGCCGCGCGCCGTCGTCGAGCCCGCCCTGCGCTACTTCCGCTGCGTGCGTACGCTGCGCGACGAGGCGGGCGGCGGGGTGGTGGACGGTGACGCTCGCTGCGAGCGTGCCTTCGTCGACGTCATGGACGCCCTGGCCGGGGTACGGGACGCCATGCGGCTGGACATGGGGACGGACTCCCTCGCCGGCCTGTGACCGCTCGCTCTCCCCGTGCCGGCGGGCTCCGTTTCCGACGGCGTTCTCAACGGCGGGGCGGCCGCCCGTCGTCCGGCTCGGGGCCGCCCCCCGGACACGCCGGGCGGTCGGCGGCGGTGTCGGACGTGCCCTCCCGCAGGGCGGTGCCGTCCCGAAGAGCCGTGCCGTCCACGGGTGCCGGCGATCTCGTCGCCCTCGGGGCCCCGGCCGGGTCCTCGTCCTCGTCCACGGCGGGGGCCGCACCGCCCTGGAGCCGTTCCCGGTCGGAGGCGCGGACCTGGACGACGAAGAGGGCGATCAGCGCGGCGAGTACGGCGAGCACGGCCGCGACGACGAAGGCGGCGGACACACCGGAGGCGAGCACCTCGTTCCCCCAGGGCGGGGGGAGTTCGCCGGTCCTGCGGAACTCCGCCTGCTGAGCGGGGGTGGCCTGGCGCATGAAGGCGGGGATCTGGTCGGTGGCCTCGTTGCGGCTGGCGGTGCCGAAGACGGTCACCAGGATGGAGAGGCCGAGCGATCCGCCGACCTGCTGGGTGGCGTTGAGGATGCCCGACGCCGCTCCGGCGTCCTTGGGGCGGACACCGGACACCGCCATCAGGGTCAACGACACGAATTGCAGCCCCATGCCGAAACCGAAGACGAGTACCGGGCCGAGCAGGCTGCCCAGGTACGTGCTGTCGGCGTCGGTCCGGGTCAGCCAACCGAGCCCTCCTGCCGCCAGGACGGCGCCCGCCACCATGAACGGCTTCGGCCCCCACCGGGGCAGCAGTTGGGAGGCGAACCCGGCTCCGACCGCGATGATGGCGCTCACCGGGAGGAACGCGAGCCCGGCGCGCAGCGGGCTGAAGCTCAGGACGTTCTGCACGAACAGGGTCAGGAAGAAGAACATGCCGAACATCGCGGCGGACAGCGAGAGCATGATGCCGTAGACCCCGGCGCGGTTGCGGTCACGGAACATCCACAATGGGGTGATCGGCTGTTTCGACCGCTGTTCGACCGCGATGAACGCCGCGAGCAGCACCACGGCCGCGGCGAACGCCCCGAGGCTCACCGGATCGCTCCAGCCGTCCTCCGAAGCCCTGATGAACCCGTAGACCAGCGCCACCATGCCGAGGGTGGAGGTGAGTGCGCCGAGGACGTCGAAGTGGCCCGGGTGGCGTACCGACTCCGGGATGTAGCGGGGGGTGGCCAGCGCGATCAGGAGGCCGATGGGCACGTTGACGAAGAAGATCCATCGCCAGTCGAGCCACTCCACCAGCACGCCGCCGGCAAGGAGTCCGATCGCGCTGCCGCCGGCGGAGACGGCGGCGAAGACACCGAACGCCCTGTTACGCTCCGGCCCTTCACGGAAGGTCGTGGTGATCAGCGACAGCGCCGTGGGGGACGCGATGGCGCCGCCGACGCCCTGGAGCGCGCGGGCGGCGAGCAGTTGCCAGGATTCCTGCGACAGACCGCCGAGGAGGGAGGCGAAGACGAAGAGCAGGACGCCGAAGACGAAGACCCTCCGGCGTCCGAGGATGTCTCCCAGTCTCCCGCCGAGCAGGAGCAGGCCGCCGAAGGTCAGGGTGTAGGCGTTGATGACCCACGAGAGGTTCTCGGTGCTGAAGCCCAACGAGGTCTGGATGTGCGGAAGGGCGATGTTGACGATGGTGATGTCGAGCACCACCATCAACTGGCACGAGGTGATGACGAGGAGTGCCATGCCTTTGCCGCGGCCTTCGTTGCGGGGCCGGGGCGCGGCACGGTGTGCGACGTGCGCGTGGGAGTCCGTCATATCAGTACCCATGTCTGCCGACGGCGGTGCCCTCGGTCCATACGGGCAGGACGCGTTACCCGTTCGACGTTAGGCGTCCGGTCGGGGGACCGCCATTCGGCCGTCCGCGGTGCCCGGAGGTGCCGGCGACCACGCGTCGGGCCCTTCCGTTCACCGCTGCTTCACCGGGGAGATGCGCCCGCGTCTCCCGCGCGGGCTCCTCCGGCCCTACCATTCCCCCCGTGGAGCGCGCGCCGCGCCTCACGGGGCGGGGGGAGGCGCGATGGGCGCGAGCGGGGACATACCGGAGCGGGTGCGCGGGGTGCTCCCCCGCGGCGTGCGGCTCTACCACGTGCGGCCGGACGGCTCCGTCGTCGTCGCCGACCGTGACGACTGCCGGCCGCTGGGTCCCGACGGCGGAATGATCCCGTTCATCGACGACGGACAGTTCGCCCACTATCTGGTGGGGGACGCGGCGACCTCGCCGGAGCGGCCGTCCAACGCGACGGTGAAGCTCGGGAGGGTCGGTCCCCGCAGCGCGTTCACGCCCCACGCCCACGGCGGCGAGCACTACGTGCTGTCGCTCGGTCACGCGTCCTGCGGCCTCTACGACGCCGAACGCGGGAGGACCGCCGACATCCCGCTCGTGCCGGGGATGCTCATCCGCATCCCGGAGATGATGCCTCACTCCTTCGCCAACCGGGGCAGCCGGCCGCTGACCATCGTCGCGGCGAACACGGGGTACGGCATCGACCACGAGGACTACGCGATCACCGCTCCGGAGGCCGAGCGCCGGGCCCTCGGCAGTGCTCCCCCGACGGAGAGCGGTGTTCTCGCCACGGCGTCCACCACGGACTTCCGGGCCCTGGCGGTGGCCCTGCGGTCCGTCGAGGAACGCCAGCGGCTCCACGGCATCGCCCCGGCCACCGTCCGGGAACGGCTGGCCGAGCGGTTGCGCCGGATGGCGACGGCACTGGAGGGGCGCCCGTGATCTGTCCGCACTGCGAGCACAGTCTGCTGCGCAAGGAACGCACCGGAAACCGGTGCGGGTACTGCCGGCGCCTCTACGCGCTGGATCCGAAGACCAACCGCCTGAAGCTCAGTGACCTGCGGGTGCGGCGGGTCGTGGCCGCGCTGTCGGCCGGGGGGCGGGTGACGGTCGCCCCGGGGCAGTTGTGGTACGCCCTGTCGCGGCGTTCCCTCAGGACCAGCAGCCTCGGTGCGGAATGGATGCCGCTGCTCGCGGTGCTGGGCACTCTCCTCCTGCTGGTCGGTGCCCTCGTGCCCTTCGTGCCCGCGCTCCTCACCGGCGCAGCCCTCCTGCTGCTCGCGGTGACCGTGCTGCTCGCGCGCGCCGCGGGGCTCGGCCGGGGCGTCCCGACGATGGACCGCGCCGCTTTCCGCTCCGAAGTCCTCGCCCCGTGGATCCGGGTGTACGGCGAACTGCCGCCCGGCATGGTGGACGAGCCCGCCCGGGAGGCACCCGCTCCCGGCCCGCCCTCCTCGGCGACGCGCCCGACGGGCGTCCTGCTCTGCCCCGATCCGTCGGTCACCGCGTTCCTGCGGGCCGAGGGGGTGCCCGAGCAGTACGGGCTCGCGCTCGCCGGGAGCGTCAACGCGGCGGTGGCCCTGGCGCCGGACGGGCCGGTGATCGTGCTGCACGACGCCGACGCGCACGGCGCCCTGCTCGTCCTCCGCGCCCGCGAGGCGTTTCCGGGGTCCCGGGTGGTCGATGCCGGACTCCCGGTGCACCGGGTGTACGGCCTCGCCCACGCGGTACCGGTACGCGACCGGTGGCGCAGGCCCGACGCAACCGCCCGGCGGGAGCTGGCGGCGGTCGGCGGCCTCAGCGACGCGCAGTTGCGGTGGCTGGGGCGCGGCTGGGGGTTCCCGCTGGTCGGGCTCCCCCCGGCCCGCCTTCTGGAGGTCGTGGCGCGGTGCGCGGGGCGGGTGACCGGGAGGCCCGATCCGGCTCACGCCGGGGCGGTGGGGCTCGGCTTCCTGACCTGGCCCTCCGCCGGTACGGCCCCGGGGGGCGAGGGGTGATCTGTCCCGGCTGTGAGGCATCCCTGAAGCGCGCCGACCGGGTCGGCGGCACCTGCGTGCACTGCGGGCGGCGCTTCGCCCTGGATCCCTGGACCGACGGGCCGGGAATGCACGACGTGCGGATACGGCGGTGCGTCGAGCGGGCCACCGACGACGGCCGCCTGCGGATCACGCTGACCCAGCTCTGGTACGCGTCGCGCGCCGCCAACCCGGTCACCGAGGCGGCTCCCGCGCGGGGTGTGCGGGCGTGGAAGCGCTGGACGGCAGCGCTACCGCTCTCTGCCGCGCTGGTGGCAGCCGCCCTGTCGGCCGACGGTGCTCCCGGCGTGGTCGCCGCGGTGCTCGCTCCGGTGGTGCTGATCCTCGCGGCGGCTCTGCGCCACCGTCCCGCGAGGCGTGCGTCCGCGAGAGTCCAGCCCGCCCGCGACACCTTCGCCGGGCTGCTGCGGGGCGCGTGGACCACGGTCTACGGCGGACTGCCCCGCGGTGTGGTGGACGAGGCCCGCAAGGCCGGCCGGAAAGCCGCGGGCCGGAGCCCTGCGGCGGCGGGGACCGGGCCGCCCCGGGTGGCGATCGTCTGCGACCCCGTCATCGCGCGCTTCCTCACCGAGAACCGGATCCCGGATCTGCCGCACACCCTCCTGGTGACGGGAACCGGTGCGCGCAAGGGTGGTTCCGGCGGACTCGCCAAGGTACGGGAGGCGCTGGATCTGCTGGCCGGGCACGCGGAGGGCCTGCCCGTCGTGGTGCTGCACGACGCGGACGCCGAAGGCGCGCTGCTGGCACCGGCACTCCGTGCGGCCCTCCCCGGGCGGACCGTCGTCGACGCGGGCCTCCGCCCCGGCGCCGCCGCACGCAACCGGCGCGCCGTCCGCCTCCTCTCGTCCCGTCCCGGGTACGACGCGGAGGTGCTGCGCACGGTGGGCGGTGTGCCGGACCCGGAGGCCGCCCTGCTGGCCGAGGGCTGGTGGTGGCCGCTGGCGGCCGTACCGCCGCCGCTCCTCGCCAAGGCCGTGGCCGGCGCGGTCGAGCACGCCGTGGCGTCGCCCACGCCGGTGGCCGCGGGCGGAGCGACGCTCGCGCAGGGGTTCCTCACCTGGCCCGACCCGACCGGCCGCACCCCCCAGAAGCACGACCGGCACGACAGGAGCACCTCATGACGTCGCGACGCCCTCCCGTCACCGGGACACGCGCCCTGTCCGCCCCGACCGGCGCCCGCGTACTCGCCCGTGCCAAGGAGTACGCGCTGCGGGCCGCGATCGGCGCTGCGGCCGCCCGCGCGGCGGAACCGGGCGGACTGCGTTTCACCGAACGGCAGTTGTACTTCCAGACCTGCCGGGTGCTCGATCCTTCGCCGACGGTGCTGAGCCGTGTTCCGCGCACCGTGCGGCCGTACCTGCGGCTGTCCTCCTTCTCCCGGGCCCTGGACGCCATGGGCCGGGACACGGTCGAAGGGCTGCTGCCGCCCGCGCCGGCGGGGGCACCCGCCCCGGAGCGGGAGAGCGAGCCCGACCTCCACGCCTACGGACTCCCCCGTCTCCTCGTCTGCCAGGACCGCTCGATCGCCCGGATGCTGCTCGCCAACCACGTCCATCTGGAGGCGGCCTGCCCGGTTCTCGCGGGCGAGGACGCGCTGCTGCTCGACGCGCGGCTGACCGCCGCGTTGGAACGGGCGGGTGAGGCGACGGTGTACGTCCTGCACGACGCCGGCCCCCTGGGCATCGCGCTCCCTGGCCGGGTGCGGGCCGCTCTCGGGGCGCTGCCCGGGGTGCGGGTCTCCTCCCTCGGGCTGGTCCCGCGCCACGCGCGGGCCATGCGGCTGCCGGCCGGACGCGGCCCGGTGCGGCCGGCGGAACTCGCCGGGCTGCCCGCCACCCTCCGGCCGCAGGAAACTGCCTGGTTGGCGCGCGGCCGGTTCGCCGAGGTCGCCGCCGTCCCTCCGGACCGGCTGGTCCGCGGGGTGCTGCGCCTCACCCGCGGGCCGCGGGTCCCGCGTGCCTCGGTGTGGACCGGGCTGCGGGACCTGCGGACCACCGGCTTTCTGACCTGGCCCGATCCGACCGGACGACACTGAGGACCGCAGACCATGATCAGGCCCGTAGAGACCGGTTACAGCGACGAGCTGCTGGCCGACGGCAGTGTGCACCGCACGTACGAGGGGGGCCGGGAGGAGTGGCGGCAGCGTGATCCCTCGCGCCCGGGGGTGGTGCGCTGGTACGACAACGCGTCGGCGTCGGGGACGGACGAACTCCTGGGCGACCGCATCGTCAAACGCGTCTGCGACGGCACCGTCACCTACGGCCGGGACATCGGCTACGGGCGGACGGTCTGGGGGCGCGGCGAGACCCTCATGGTCAACCGCACCTCCTTCGGCGGCCGGATGGGGCTGCTGCTCGCGGGGGTCGGCGTCACGGCTCTGGCCGTCACGGAGGCGCAGCTGCCGCCGCTGCACCTGAGCCCGGAAGAGGAGGAGGAGCTGCGCCGGCAGGCACAGGAGCAGCCCTCCGGCGGGGGCGGCGACGGAGCCGGCGACTCGGGGAGCTCCGGGGGCGACGACTGGGACGGTGACTGGGGCGGCGGGGACGACGGGGACTGGAGCGACGACGACTTCGGCTGACCGGCCGGAGCGGTGCGTGGAGGAGATCCGGAGAACCCGGCGAGGAACAGAGCGGAAAGGAGCCGTCGATGGCGCGCTTCTGCGTGTGTGTGGCACCCACCACCGACCGGGCCCGTGCCCAGGTCCTGGCGATGGGGGCGATCGGCGGGGCGGGGCCCGGGGCCATCGTCCGGCGTGCCGACCTGGCACTGCTGCGCGGCGAGCCGGGCCCGGCCGAGGGCCCGTTCACCGCGTGCGGCCTCACCGCCGCCGGTGAGGTCACCCTGCACAACAGGCCGGTCCTGCTGAACGCCCTGGCCGCGGCGTGCGATCCGGCCCCGGTCCGCTGCACGGACGGCGAACTGCTGCTGCGCATGTGGGCGGTGCTCGGGGCCGAGGGGGTGGCGCTCGCCGAGGGGATGTTCGTCCTGGCCGTGCTCGACGGCACGGACCTGGTGCTGATCCGCGACCACCTCGGTGCCCGTACCGTGTTCTACGCCCGGGCGCAGGGGGCGTGGGCCGCCTCCACCTCCCTGCGGGCACTGCGCCGTTGGCCGGCTCTCGGCACGTCGGTGAACCTCGCGGCGGTCCGCTCGTTCCTGACGTTCGCGTACCTGCCCGGCGAGGAGACGCTGCTGACGGGTGTACGGGAGGTGCTGCCCGGGCGCGTGCTGCGACTGTCGCCGGACGGCTCGGTCTCGGAGACCGTCCACTGGGAGCCCACCGAGCGGCTCGACACCTCCGGGGCCGAGGGTCGCCAGGACCGCGTCCTGGCGCTCCGGTCCCTGCTGGAGGACGCGGTGGCCTGCCGGCTGCCGGAGGCGCGGCCCGTGGCGGTGCTGTTGTCGGGGGGCGTCGACAGCTCGCTGGTGACGGCGCTCGCGGCGAAGCTGCACAGCCGTCCGGTCCGCACCTACTCGATCAGCTTCGGTGACGAACTCCCCAACGAGCTGGGGTATTCGGGCATGGTCGCCGCGCACTGCGGGACCGATCACCGGGTGCTGAACGTCTCCGGTACGACGGTCGCGGCGCGGCTCGCCGAGGCGGCGGCGCTGCTCGACAGTCCGGTGGGCGATCCGCTGACGGTGCCCAATCTGCTGCTGGCGGAGGCGGTGGCCGACGAGGGGGCCACGGTGGTGCTCAACGGGGAGGGCGGCGACCCCGTCTTCGGCGGGCCGAAGAACCTCCCCATGCTGGTGCAGGAGATGCAGCGGGAGGCGGGGGCGCCGTGGGACGAGGACCGGGCGACCGCGTACCTGCGGTCGTACCGCAAGTGCTGGACGGACCTTCCGGTGCTGCTGACCCCGCGGGCGCTGGACGCTCTGCGGGACGCGCCGCTCCCCCAGCGTTTCGTGGAGCCCTACCTGCTGGCGGGCCCGCGGAGTCCGTACCGGATGGAGGGCCTGCTCAACCAGTTGCTGCACTGCAACGTGCGGACCAAGGGCTCGCACCACATCCTCACCAAGGTGGAACGGCTGACCTCGTCCCAGGGCATCGAGGGCCGCGCCCCCCTGTTCGACCGCAGGGTCGTCGACCACGCCTTCGCCGTTCCCGCCGGGGACAAGCTCCGGGGCACGGTGGAGAAGTGGATTCTCAAGGAGGCCGTACGCGACCTCCTCCCCGGCACCGTCGTCGACCGCCCCAAAAGCGGGATGCGGGTGCCGGTGCAGCAGTGGCTGACCGGTCCGCTGCGGGACCTCGGCAACGACCTGCTGCTGGGGCCCGAGGCCCGTCGGCGCGGCCTGTTCCGCCAGGACACGATCCGTACGTGGATGAAGGGCGAGGGCACGCTGCTGCCGCGCCAGGGCGGAAAGCTCTGGCTCGTCCTGACGCTGGAGCTGTGGCTCCGCTCCTACGGCCTCTGACGGCGTCCGGACACCGCGCACCGTACGGAACTCCCCCGAACCCGTGAGGAATCAACGGATGAAGAGCACGCTCATCGACCCCCGTACCGGCGCGGCGCGCGGCACGGCGCCCGTCTCACGGGAGCCGGAGGTGACGGGGGCGGTGTCGGCCGCCGGGGCGGCGCTGCCGGCCTGGAGCGCCCTCACCCCCCGGGCGCGGGCCGACCGCCTGGGCAGGCTGGCCGCGTCGATCGAGACGCGTGCGGCGGAGTACTCGGCGTGCGAACGGGCCGGTACCGGCAAGCCCGAGTCGGAGACTACGGGCGAGATCGCGCAGGTGGCGGACCTCTTCCGGTTCTACGCGACGGCCGTGCGGAGCCGGACCGTCCCGGCCTCGGGCGGGCTGGTCGAGGGACACGAGAGCTGGGTGCGGTGGGAGCCGATCGGGGTGGTCGGGGTGGTCGTCCCGTGGAACTACCCGCTCCTGATGGCGGCGTGGCGGTGCGCACCGGCGCTGGCCGCCGGAAACACCGTCGTGGTCAAGCCGGCCGAGACCACTCCGGACTCCCTGCTGCTGCTCGCCGCGCACGCGGAGACGGCGCTGGGGGAAGGGGTGCTCCAGGTGGTGCCGGGCGACCGGACGACCGGACGGCTGCTGGTGGAGTCCGCAGTGGACATGGTCGCGTTCACGGGCAGCCCGGCGGCGGGCCGGGACGTCGCGGCACGGGCGGGCACCCGCCGGGTCAGCCTCGAACTGGGCGGCAACGCGCCGGCGATCGTCCTCCCCGACGCGCCGCCGCGGACGTGCGCGGCCCTCGCGGAAGCGGCGACGTACAACGCGGGGCAGAGCTGTGCGGCTCCCGCGCGCGTGATCACACTGGCGGAGAACTACGAGAGCGTGGTCGCGCTGCTCGGTGCGGCGATGTCGGAGCGTGTGGCGGGCCGCGACTTCGGACCGCTGAACAACGCGGACCAGGCGGCCCGCTACGACCGGATCGTCGCCGCGTCGGAGGCGGGACGGGTGACGGCAGGCACCGTCGGTGCGGTGGCGGGCGAGGAGAAAGGGTACTGGCGCCCGGCCCGGGTGCTGGCCGATCTGCCGCCCGCCGACCCGGCGGTCACCGAGGAGGTGTTCGGTCCCCTGCTCACCGTCGAGTGCGTGGCCACCGCCGAGGAGGCGCTGGCCCTCGCCAACAGCGTCCCCCAGGCCCTGGCGTCCAGTGTGTGGACGAGCGACCTGGAGAGCGGGCTCGGCCTGGCGTCCCGGCTCGACGCGGGTGAGGCCTGGGTCAACTGCCATCTGGTGCAGACCGCCGAACTCCCGCACGGCGGGAGGGGTTCCTCGGGTCACGGTACGGATCTGAGCCTGCTCGCCCTCGACGAGTACCAGCGTCCCAAGACGGTCACCGTGCGCCTGCGGAGCTCGTAGCCGCAGCCGTCGGTGCTCGGTTTCGCAGGCGCCGGAAGGGCTTCTGTCGGCCGGGTGGCTCCACGTACCGTGTGATCATTCATCCGTGCGACGAAGGCGGCTCCGCATGCCCCTGTTCGACCTGCCCCTCGAAGAGCTCCGTACCTACCGCAGCACGTCGGTGGAGCCCGCCGACTTCGACGCGTTCTGGTCGTCGACACTCGACGAGGCCCGTGAGCACCCGCTCGACGCCCGCTTCGAGCGGCTCGACGGCACGGGGTTGAAGACCGTGGAGGTCTTCGACGTGACCTTCGCCGGTTTCGGCGGTCACCCGGTCAAGGGGTGGCTCGTCCTTCCGGCGGGAACGACCGAACCGATTCCGGCGGTGGTGGAGTTCGTCGGGTACGGCGGCGGCCGGGGTCTGCCGCACACCCATCTCCTCCATGCCTCCGCCGGCTTCGCGCACTTCGTGATGGACACACGGGGCCAGGGCAGCGGCTGGGCGGGGGGCGACACGGCCGACCCGGTCGGCAGCGCACCCTCCTTCCCCGGGGTCATGACCCGCGGCGTCGAGGACCCGTACACCTACTACTACCGGCGGCTCTACACCGACGCGGTCCGGGCCGTGGAGGCCGCCCGCTCGCACCCGCTCGTCGACGCCTCGCGCACCGCGGCCGCCGGAATCAGCCAGGGGGGCGGCATCACGCTCGCCGTCGCCGGTCTGGTGCCGGACCTCGTGGCGGTGGCGCCGGACGTCCCGTTCCTGTGCGACTTCCCGCGCGCTCTCACGGTGACCGACCGCGACCCGTACCGCGAGCTGGGCAACTACCTGAAGACGCACCGCGGCCGCACCGAACGGGTCAAGGCCACGCTCGCCTACTTCGACGGGGTGCACTTCGCCGCGCGGGCCGGCGCTCCGGCGCTCTTCTCGACGGCGCTGGAGGATCTGACCTGCCCGCCGTCCACGGTGTTCGCCGCGTTCAACGCGTACGCCCATGAAGACAAGTCGATAGAGGTGTACGACTTCAACGACCACGAGGGCGGCGGTCCCTACCAGGAGGCGGCGCAGCTCGCCTGGCTGCCCGGCAGGCTGACCGCCTCGGTCTGACCGGCCGCAGGCCCCCGCCGCACGAGGCACGAGGGGGCGGGGCCGGTGCGGGGCCGGCGGTTCAGAACGGGACGGGGTCGCGGACGAGCGGGCAGGTCATGCAGTGGCCACCGCCTCGCCCGCGCCCCAACTCCGCGCCGACGATGGTGACGACCTCCACGCCGGCCTTGCGCAGCAGGGTGTTGGTCTGGGTGTTGCGGTCGTAGGTGAAGACGACGCCGGGTTCGAGCGCAACGGCGTTGTTGCCGCTGTCCCACTGCTGGCGCTCCGACGCGTACACGTCTCCGCCGGTCTCGATGGTCCGCAGCGCGGGGAGGCCGAGCCCCGCTGCCACGACGTCGACGAAGGGGGTGGACCCCTCGTCCGTGATCTCGACGCCGGGGGCCTTGTCGCTGGGGCGGAGGGAGAAGGTGTGGACCGCGTCCATGATCTTCGGGTAGAGCGTCACGATGTCGCGGTCGGCGAAGGTGAAGACGGTGTCCAGGTGCATCGCGGAGCGCAGTCGGGGCATGCCGGCCACGATGACGCGTTCGGCCGCCCCGTTCTCGAAGAGGGCGGCGGCGACCTGGGTGATGGCCTGGCGCGAGGTCCGCTCGCTCATCCCCATCAGGACGACGCCGTTGCCGACGGGCATGATGTCGCCGCCTTCGAAGGTGGCCTGTCCCCAGTCCTGCTCCGGGTCGCCCCACCACACCCTCGCGCCGCGGTACTCCGGGTGGAAGGCGTAGATGGCGGCCATCAGGAGCGTCTCGCCGTGCCGGGCGGGCCAGTACAGGGGGTTGAGGGTGACTCCACCGTAGAGCCAGCAGGTGGTGTCACGGGTGTACAGGGTGTTGGGCAGCGGCGGCATGAGGTACTCGCGTGCGGCGGTCGACTCGCGGGCCAGCGCGAGGTAGCCGGAGCGGAACTCGTCGGGGAGGTCGGTGGTGGCGAGGCCGCCGATCAGGTACTCGGCGAGCCGGCGGGGCTCCAGCGACTCCAGGTAGCCGCGGGTGTTGTCGATGAGGCCGAGGCCGACCTCGTTCGCGGTGATCTTCCGGTCCAGCAGCCAGTCCCGGGCCTCCGGGATCGCCATGGTTCCGGCGAGCAGTTCGTGCAGCTCGACGACCTCGACGTCCGCCTGCCGCATCTTGTTGACGAAGTCGGCGTGGTCGCGTTGGGCGTTCTCCACCCACATCACGTCGTCGAAGAGCAGGTCGTCCGCGTTGGTGGGGGTGAGCCGCCGGTGGGCCGTCCCGGGGGCGCAGACCAGGACCTTGCGCAACTTGCCGACCTCGGAGTGGACGCCGAGGGCGGGCCCCTGGGCGGTCGTGTCAGTCATGGGGGGTGCCTTTCGCGGTTCACCGGCGGGCGGCCGGGGTCGAAGGGGTCAGAGTTCGATCCAGCCGGCGGCCAGGGCGATCACACCCGTGACGGCTCCCGCGACCGACACGGCGCAGATG
Source organism: Streptomyces sp. AM 2-1-1 (assembly GCF_029167645.1). Taxonomy (NCBI): domain Bacteria; kingdom Bacillati; phylum Actinomycetota; class Actinomycetes; order Kitasatosporales; family Streptomycetaceae; genus Streptomyces; species Streptomyces sp. AM 2-1-1. The sequence continues at coordinate 187,068 of NZ_CP119147.1, forward strand.
ACCGCTTCGGCCGGTGAGAAGAGGCGGCGGTTCTGCTCGCGCCGGGCCTTGACGAAGAGGATGGTGGCCGGGGCGTAGAGGATGAAGGAGACGAGGACGAACTTCAGCCCCGCCGCGTAGAGCAGGAACGCCGTGTAGAGGGTGGCGACGGCGGCGACCACGAGTTCGCCGCGGGTGGACCGGCCGACGGCGCCTTCGCCCTCCGGGTTCCGCGCGATCTTGACGGCGAACCCGGCGGCCAGCAGGAACGGGATCAGGCTGAGCGCACTGGTCAGATCGAGGGCGAAGTTGAAGGCGTCGTCGGAGAACGCGGTGATGACGAGGACCACCTGGCTCAGCGACGTGGTCATGAGCAACGCGGGCACCGGCACGTCGGCGGCGGTGGACCGCCCCAGGAAGCGCGGCATGTCCTCGTCCTTGGCCGCGACGAAGAGCACCTCGGCGGCCATCAGGGTCCAGGCGAGGTAGGCGCCGAGGACCGAGACGATGAGTCCCACGCTGACGAAGACCTTGCCCCAGGTGCCGACCGCCGCCTCCAGGACCCCCGCCATCGAGGGCTGGCGCAGTTCGGCGATCTCGGCCATCGGCAGAATGCCGTACGAGACGATGGTGACGGACGCGAAGACCGCGAAGACGCTGAGGAAGCCGAGGACGGTGGCCCGGCCGACGTCCTGGCGGCGTTTGGCGTGGCGGGAGTAGACGCTGGCGCCCTCGACGCCGAGGAAGACGAAGACGGTGGCGAGCATGGTCCCGCGCACCTGGTTGAAGAGCGAACCCGCGTAGTCGGCTCCGGCGAAGTTGTCCGCGAACACGGAGGGGTCGAGACAGAAGAGGGCGAGGATCACGAAGACGAGGATCGGGACGATCTTCGCCACGGTCACGATCCGGTTGATCGCCGCAGCCTCCTTCACCCCGCGCCGGATGAGGAGAAAGAAGGCCCACAGCCCCACCGACGACAGCACGATGGCGAGCGCCGTGTCGCCGTCACCGAGCGCCGGGGCGACGGCCCCGATGGTGGACATGATGAGGACCCAGTAGGTCACGTTGCCGACGCAGGCGCTGGCCCAGTAGCCGAAGGCCGAGAAGAAACCCAGGTATTCGCCGAAGCCGGCTTTCGCGTAGGCGTACACACCCGCGTCGAGGTCGGGTCTGCGGACCGCGAGTTTCTGGAAGACGAACGCGAGCATCAGCATGCCGACGCCCGCGACCGCCCAGGAGATCAGAGCGCCGGCGACACCCGTCTCCACCGCGAAGCGCCCGGGCAGCGAGAAGACGCCGGCTCCGACCATCGAGCCGACGACCATGGCCGTCAGCGTGATCAGCGTCAGTTTGGCCGCGGGCGGCGACGCCGGGGTGGAGGTGTCGGAACCGGCCTCGGCTCTGCTCATGCGTCCCCTCCGCGACGTGCCCCGTCCGGCCCGCGCGGTCGCCCGCACTCCGGTCGATCCGGCACCGGTCGATATGACACCCGTTCACTGCGACGGGAATCTAGTGCCGATCGCGGAGTTTGTCTTGTTTTGTGCGCGTGGATGAACCCATGGCTGTTCCGGGCCGCGAGGTCGGCCTCCCACGGGACGACGGAGTTCGGTGGGGCCGCATCGTCGCCGCCCGCCGCCACCGCTCGGGCGTCTCACCGTCGTCGGAGACCGGGCGTCGGAGACCGGGCCGGCGTCCGGGCGTCGGGATCGGGGCACCGGGATCGGGGCACCGGGATCGGGGCACCGGGATCGGGGCACCGGGATCGGGGCACCGGGATCGGGGCGCCGGGATCGGGGCGCCGGGATCGGGGCGGGGCGACGGCGAAGTGTCCTCGATCCCCTGGCCGCACCCGCACTCGACCGCCACCACTCCCCGGGGAACCACGCCGCATCCCCTTACCAGTAGTGCCGCCTGCCGCCCACCGCGCGCCCCGTCGCGCCGAGCAGGAAGAGAACGGCTCCGATGACGAGCAGCACAATGCCGATGGTCCACAGAAACGAGAGTCCGGTGATCAGACCGATCACCAGCAGGATCACACCGAGAACGATCATGGCGCACTCCGTCCGGTTCACTCCGGTTGGTGACTCCAGTATGCGCCTATTCGGAGCTGTGCACGGGTCGGCGGACCGCGCCCGCGGCGGGAGGGCCCCGGTGCCGTGCAACCCCTGGACCAGGGGTTACACGCCGATGGCTCTGCCCGAGATGCAGCACGCGCCACGACGCCCAGACTGAGGAACATGGCAGAAGAACGTCGTAAGCGTGCCGCTCACACCTCCTCCTCCGGCGCGCGCAAGGCCCAGGTCACCTCGGACGGCGGTCCCCAGGGAGCGGCCCGTTCGGCCTGCCAGAGCCTGGAGGGCCTGATCGCGCATCCACTGGAGGGCGTCTCCGCCGTCCGGCGCGCCGACGACGGCTGGTGCGTGGTCGTCGACGTCCTTGAAGTACCCCGCATTCCTGACACGACGAGCCTGCTCGCCTCCTACGAGGTGCGGCTCGACCAGGAGGGCGAACTCGTGGAGTACCGCCGAGTGCGCCGTTACCGACGGGGTGCCGCCGACGAATGAGCGGCGTCCCAGAACCGGAAGGACCCCCATGGCCACGACCTCCTACTCCGACGAAGTCACCTGCCCCCCACGCTCCGGCACCCTGTACGACGTACTGGAGCTCATTCTCGACCGGGGCATGGTGATCGATGTCTTCGTCCGGGTGTCCCTGGTCGGGATCGAGATCCTGAAGATCGACGCCCGGATCGTCGTGGCGAGCGTGGACACGTATCTGCGGTTCGCGGAGGCGTGCAACCGCCTGGACCTGGAGCGGGATTCCGGCAGCACCACGATCCCCGAACTGCTCGGCGGGACAGCCGCCAAGTCGATCGGCAAGCGCAAGGTGCGCAGGGCGACGGAATCGGTCGGAGAGAGCGTGCGCAAGGTGCTGGGCGCGGACGAACACGACGCCGACCGGGACGATGAGGAGCCCGCCGCACGGCCCAAGAAGCGGCGTGCGCCCGAGCGTTCGGGCGCAGCCCGGCGCCGCCGGCCCGTGGAGGCCTGAGCGATGCCGACGCAGGGTGTGTACGTCTACGGCGTCGTCCGCCACACGACTGCGGTGCCGATCGGGCTGAGCGGCGTCGGCACTCCTCCCGCCCGCCTCACGTCCATCGGACGGGGAGCGGTACGCGCCGTTGTCAGCGAGGCCCCCGCGCGTCTGCGCGCCCGCCGACGGGACCTCATGGCACACCAGGAACTGCTGGTCCGGCTCTCGGAGGTCGACTCGGTGCTGCCCATGCGCTTCGGCATGGTGGCGACGGGCGAGCAGACGGTGCTCCAGCAACTGGCCACCACCGAGAAAGCCTGCCTGGAGGCGCTGGAGCACCTGGCCGGACGCGTGGAGATCAACGTCAAGGCGTTCCCCGCGCAGGACGCGCTCGCCTCGGTTCTCGCTCAGGAGCCGCAGGTGCGCCGGCTCCGCCAGGACGCCCGTCGGGCGCCGGGGTACGAGTCCTCCGTACGACTGGGTGAAGCGGTGGCCAAGGCGCTGGCGCGCAGAGCGGCCGAGGCCGGCGAGGAGATCCTCGCCGAACTCACCCCGATGTCCCACGCGGTGTCGAGGGGCCCGGAGGTCCACGACTGCGCCCTCAACGTCTCCTTCCTCGTCGACCGCGCGCGGCAGGAGGAGTTCCGCATGTCGGCGCGGCGTCTTGCCGACGCCCGCCCCGACCATGTCGATCTCAGGATCGTCGGACCGCTGCCCTGCTACAGCTTCGTGGCCGGTGGCCCCTCGCTCGCCCGAGCGGGTGCCTCATGGGGCTGATCACCGGGCTCCTCACACTCCCCCTCGCCCCCGTCCGCGGGGTGGTGTGGGTAGCGGACAAGGTGCACGGGGCGGCGGAGCGCGAGTTGCGCGACCCGACCGTCCTCAGAGCCCAATTAGCCGCTCTGAACCGCGAGTTCGAAGACGGCCACATCGACGTCGAAGAGTTCGAGCGCCAAGAGGAACTACTGCTCGACCGGCTCCACGCCGAAGGCGTGGCGGCACACCGGACGATGGAAGGGGACTGACCCATGGACGACACGGCCAAGGCGACGCTCGCTGCCGCAGTGGTGGGCGGATACGTACTGGGGCGGACGAAGAAGGGCAGGCTCGCGATCACGGTCGCGACCTACCTGGCGGGACGCAGGTTCGGTCTCGAACCGAAGCAACTCGCTGCCGAAGGCATGCGGAGGCTGGGCGACGTGCCGCAAGTCGCCGAACTGCAGCAACAGCTGCGCGGCGAAGTGCTGGAAGCGGGCCGCCAAGCGGTCACGGCCGCCGCCAACCGCGGAATGACCTCACTGGCCGGGGCCATCGGCGACCGTACGGCGAAGCTCGGCGAACGCGGGCGTCCCGGCGAGGACGAAGACGCCGAAGGCCAGGGCGAGGACGAGGACGAGCCCTGGGACGAGGAAGACGGGGAGGACCAAGCCGACGACGAAGAGGACGACGGCGGCCCCGAGGACGAGGACGAGGACGACGGCGCGTACGAGGACGAGGAGCCGGACGAGGAGGAAGAGGAGGAAGAGGAGGAGCCGGACGAGGACGAAGAGCCGGACGAGGAAGAGGAAGACGAAGAGGAGGAGCCGGAGCCTCGTCCCCGCTCCCGGAAGCGCTCCGGCGCGCGTCCGTCGGGCGCTGACGCGGAGAAGCCGGAGAAGAAGCCGGTCAAGAAGGCCGCCGCGAGGAAGACCGACGGCGCCTCGTCACCGGCGAAGAAGGCCGCCAAGAAGGCTCCCCCGGCCAAGAAGGCGTCGGCGAAGAAGTCGGCTCCGGCGAAGAAGGCGGCGCCCGCCAAGAGGAGCGCGGCGAAGAAGGCCCCTGCCAAGAAGGCCGCCGCGAAGAAGGCGCCGGCCAAGAAGAGCGCCGCGGCCAAGAAGACGACGCCGTCCAAGCGGGCGGCTTCCAAGCGAGCCGATCGCCGGAGGTAGCGAGCCATGGCAAGCAATGAGAACGAGGGTGCCCAGGACCAGGTGTCCGGTGTCGACCGGCTGCGCGAGGAAGTGTCGAAGTACCTCTCCGGTCAGGTGGAACGGCTCGCGGGGAAGGCCGGCGAGAAGTTGACGGACGTCACCGGCCAGCTCAGCGACGTGGCACAGAACGGCGGGTCCCTGCCGGCCATCGGCTCCCGCGTCCTGCAAGGGGAATCGCCTCTGAAGGCGTTCGTCTCCGAGAAGGCGAAGGGGGTGAAGGACAACGTCGTCGGCAAGGCGAAGGACGCCTTCGGAGGAGGCGGCGGGGACGGGGGCGGCGGCAAGGGCGGTGGTAAGAGCAAGTCGGGCGGCAAGTCCATGAACATCATCGAGTTCCTCGATGTGGGCGTGCCGTTGCGGGAGGCGTACGACCACTGGACGCAGTACGACCAGTTCAGCAGCTTCACCAAGGGTGTGCAGAGCGTCTCGATGAACGACGAGATGTCGAGCGACTGGAAGGTGAAGATCGGTCCGTCCTCCCGGGGCTTCAAGGCCACGGTGCAGGAACAGGTTCCCGACGATCGGATCGTGTGGACGTCCGAGGGGGCCAAGGGCAGCACGCGCGGCGCGGTCAGCTTCCACGAGCTGGCGCCGTCGCTGACCCGGATCATCCTGGTGGTGGAGTACTACCCGTCCGGCTTCTTCGAGAAGACCGGCAATCTCTGGCGGGTCCAGGGACGCCGCATCCGCCTGGACTTCAAGCACTTCCAGCGTTACGTCACCCTCAGCGCCGAACCGCCCGACGGCTGGCGCGGCGAGATCCGCGACGGCGAGGTCGTCGTGTCCCACGAGGACGCCGTGGCGGAGGAGGAAGAGCAGGAGGGCCAGGAGGACGAGGGCCAGGAAGACGAGTACGAGGGCGACGAGGAAGGCGAGGACGGCGAGGACGGCGAGGAGGAGGACGGCGACTTCGAGGATGAGGACGGCGGCGAGGACGAGGACGAAGAGGACGGTGACGACGAAGAGGACGAGGGCGAGGAGTACGAGGACGAGGAGGACGCCGGCGAGGATGGCGAGGACGGCGAGGAAGAGGAAGAAGAGGAGGACGAGGACGAGGAAGAAGCGCCTCGTCCCCGTAAGCGGAGAGGCGGGCGACGGTGACCGACCTGGCTTACCGGCAGAGCGCCGACCCCATTCCCGGTCCGCAGACGAGCAACCTCGCCGACATCCTGGAACGCGTCCTCGACAAGGGGATCGTCATCGCCGGGGACATCAAGATCGAGCTCCTCGACATCGAGCTGCTCACCATCCGGCTCCGTCTCTTCGTCGCCTCGGTGGATACGGCCAAGAAGGCCGGGATCGACTGGTGGGAGACCGATCCCGCGCTCAGTTCGCGCGCGTCGCGCAGCGCGCTGCAGGAGGAGAACCGCGAACTCCGTCAGCGGATCAAGGCGTTGGAGGCCCCCGGCCACGCGGAGGAGCACGGCGAGTCGAGGGAGCGCACGCACACATGACCGGTATTCCTCGCAGCGGCACCTCGGGGGGCGAGGCCCTCTACGTCTTCGCCGTGTGCCGCGACCTCGATCGCGCCCGCCTCGGGCCGCTGGCCGGCCTCACCGGCGAGGAGCCCGTACGCCCGCTGCACCTCGGTGGCCGCCTCTCCGCCGTGGCGCAGACGGTTCCCGCGGACGACTTCACCGACGAGGTGTGGCAGGAACGACTGACCGATCAGGAGGAGTTGGAGCGATACGCGCGGGCGCACCACGCCGTGGTCACCGCCGTCGCCGCCGGCGCGCCCACCGTGCCGCTTCCGATGGCCACGCTCTATCACGGCGACGCGAACGCCCGCACGGCGCTCGCGTCGCAGGCGGCACGGTTCGATCGCGCGCTCGACCGGGTCGCCCATCACTCCGAGTGGGGCGTCAAAGTGTTCCTCTCCCCCGCGACGGCCCGGGAGCCCGCGGAGAGCACCGTGGGCCGGGTGGAACCGGCCGCGCCCTCGGACACGGCGCGTCCGGCGGCGGGTTCGGGCCTCGCGTATCTGAACCGGCGCCGTGGTGTCCAAGAGCGCCGGGAGCGCCGTCAGGAGGAGGCGGGGCGCACGGCCGACGTGGTGGACGAGGCGTTCCGCCGGGTCGCCGCGGAGGCCCGGCGACTGCGGCTGCACTCCGCGCCGTCTCCGGAGGGCCAGGGCGTCCAGGTCCTCAACGCCACCTACCTGGTGGCGGAGGGCCGGTCGGCCGAGCTGCACCGGCTTGCGGAGTCCCTGCGCGAGCCGGGTGACGCGGAGGTCGTGCTGTCGGGGCCCTGGGTGCCGTACTCGTTCGTGGCCGAGGTGGAGGGATGAACCGCGAGGTGGTGCCCTGGGACGACGCCGAACCGCTGGCCGGCCCGCTCGGCGTGCCACTGGTCGATCTGCTCGACCGCGTCCTCGCGACCGGGGTGGTCATCAGCGGTGACCTGGTGATCGCCATCGCGGACGTGCCGTTGGTCCGTCTCTCCCTGCACGCCCTGCTGTCCTCGGTCAGCGAACGGGTGCCGGCCCCCTGGGCCGACGGGGGGCCGCTGTGACCGGCGCCCGGATCGACGTCGACCGCGAGCGGCTCGGGCGTGACCTCGTCACGCTCGTCCTCACCGTGGTGGAACTGCTGCGCCAGCTGATGGAGCGTCAGGCGATCCGCCGGGTCGACCAGGGGGACCTCAGCGACGAGCAGGCCGACGAGATCGGCGCCACCCTGATGATGCTCGACCAGCGGATGACCGAGCTCTGCGAGCAGCACGGCGTACGGCCCGAGGACCTCAATCTCGACCTGGGTCCTCTCGGGTCCCTGCTGCCCCGGGACTGACCCGATGCGGACCCGACCCGAGGGAGGACCATGGACGCGAGGCAAGCGGACGGCTCCGGAACCCACCGCTCTCCCCGGCTGCCGGGCGCGCGGGGGCCGCTGTCGGCCGCCGTGCTCGGCCATCTGCGGGGTGCGGGCGCGCTGCCGGATCCCGGGGTGGCGCGCGGCGCGGATCCATACGGCCCGGACCTCCACCTGACGCTCTACGCCTGCTACGAGCTGCACTACCGGGGGTTCGCGGGGGTGGACCCGGCACTGGAGTGGGATCCGGACCTCCTCGCCGTACGCCGGGGTGCCGAGGAGTCGTTCCTTGCCGCGCTGCGCCGCGACGCCACCGGAGCCGACCCGCTGGCGGACGTGCTCGCCGGGCTGCTGGTGGAACCCGTGCACGGCCAGGGCGTCTCGGACTTCCTCAAGGACCACGGGGAGCTGCGGCACGTGCGCGCGTACGCCGTGCAGCGGTCGCTCTACCACCTGAAGGAGGCGGATCCGCACGCCTGGGTGCTGCCGAGGCTCCGGGGACGGGCCAAGGCGGGAATGGCGGCGATCGAGTACGACGAATTCGGCGCCGGCCGCCCGGAGCGGGTCCACGCGCGCCTCTTCGCCGATCTGATGGCGGACCTGGGGCTGGAGACCGCGTACGGCCACTACCTGGACGAGGGCCACGCCGAGATGCTGGCCCTGGTCAACCTGATGTCGCTGTTCGGACTGCACCGACGGCTGCGGGGCGCCCTGGTGGGCCACTTCGCCGCCGTCGAGATCACCAGCTCGCCCGCCTCGCGGCGCCTCGCGCAGGCGATGCGCCGCGTGGGTGCCGGGCCCCGGGCCGCGTTCTTCTACGACGAGCACGTCGAGGCGGACGCCGTGCACGAACAGGTGGTCCGGCGCGAGGTCGTCGCGGGCCTCCTGGCGGACGAGCCGGAACTGGAGGCCGATGTGGCGTTCGGTATCACCGCCACCGCCTTTCTGGAGGAACGGCTCGGGCACCGGCTGCTGGCGCAGTGGCGCGGCTGACCGAGCCCGGACCTCCCCCGACCGGGTGCGCTGCCGGGAGCGCCGAGTGGTGACTCTGCTGATTACGGCACAATCTGGGACGGACCACTCCGTCTCTCCGTCCGAGGGAGCCCCGATGGCCACCGACGTGGCATCGCCCGCGCCGTTCGTCCTCACCCTGCCCGGTGTGTACGCGCCGCAGCACGACACCCGACTGCTGATGCGGGCCCTCGAACGCGAGATCCTGGCGCCCGGAGCACAGGTGCTGGATCTCGGCACCGGGAGCGGGGCGCTGGCGATCCGTGCCGCGCAGCTGGGTGGGTCGGTCACCGCTCTCGATCTCGCCCGCCGGGCCGTCCTGACCGCCCGTATCAACGCGCTGCTCCACCGCCACCGCATCGACGTCCGGCGCAGCGATCTGACCGCCGCCGTCCGGGGCCGCGCCTACGACCTGCTGCTCTGCAATCCGCCGTACGTGCCCTCGCCGGCGCCGGGGCTGCCGGGGCGTGGCCGGGCCCGGGCGTGGGACGCGGGGCTCGACGGCCGGATCGTCCTGGACCGCGTCTGCGACGGCGCCCGGGAGGTGCTGCGGCCGGGGGGTGCCCTGCTGATGGTGCACTCGGCGCTCTGCGACCCGGAACTCACCCTGGCCCGACTGGAGGCGGCGGGGCTGCCCGCCGTGGTGTGCGAGCGGGCCCGGGTTCCGCTGGGCCCGGTGCTGCGCTCACGGCGGGCGTGGCTGCGGGACCGGGGTCTGCTGGGGCAGGGCGCGGTCACCGAGGAACTGGTGGTCGTGCGGGCCGTACGGGAGCGGTGAGCCAGACCGTCCGGCCGGTCCCGGTCAGCCGTCGTCGTTCTTGACCCGGCGCCGGTGGCTGGTGTCGCACCAGGGGTGGATCCGGCTCTTGCGGCACGTGCAGAGGGCGACCACGAACCGGTCCGACCGCGCCGTTCCGCCGTCCGGCAGGGTCACCTCCACGGGCCCTTCCAGCAGCATCGGCCCGTTCTCGGTGAGGGTGACACGGCAGGGACCTCGGGGTGTTTCCGGCACGGGGACCGCCTTCCGGTGGCCGCTGTAGGGGGTACGGGCGTACGGGCCGACGGTCACCTGACTCGATGGTGGTCCCCGCCCGGAGCGGGCGCACGCCGGGGCACACGGAGTTCAGACGCGCGCTGCCCCGGACGTCGCGCCGTCGGCCGTCGCGGCGTCCGTCTCCCACTCGGCCACCCGGGTGAGGAGCTGCTCGCGGCTGATGGCGTCCGCCCGGGTGGCTTCCACCGTGCAGGCGTGGGCGCCGGCGACCGCGCCGAAGAGGGCGCAGCGCGCGGGTGCCTCGCCCGCCAGCCAGCCGAGCAGGAAGCCCGCGGCGAAGGCGTCGCCGGCGCCGTTGGTGTCGACGACCGGTGCCGGTGGCGCGATCGCCGGGACGTGCGTCGACACGCCGTCGACGAGCAGGTGGGCGCCGGCGGCTCCGTCGGTGGCGACGACGACGCGGGCCCTGCCGCGCTCGGCGATCGCCCGCAGGGTGGCCACCGGGTCCTCCAGCGCGGTCGCGGAGAGGAACACCAGGTCGGCCGCGTACGCGAAGGGCTCGTGGTACGGGTTGACGCCGTCCCAGTCGTGCAGATCGGTGGAGAGCGTCAGGCCCGCCTCGCGCAGCAGGGGGAGGGCGAGGGCGCACGGGTGGGTGATCGACACGTGCGCGTGGCGGCTCTTCGCGGCGAGCGCCCGCACGGTCTCCTCCGGCAGCCGGTCGCCTTCCGCCGAACGGCTGTCGTCGTACAGGGAGAGCCGTCGCCCGTCCGGGCCGACGAGGTTCACCGCGCGTTTGGTGCCGAGCGGCTGCGGGATTCCGGTGAAGGGGAGGGACCGGTCGCGGTGGAACGCGCGCACCAGGTCGCCTTCGTGGTCGTCGCCGACCAGGTCGATGTGGTGGGTCCGCAGGCCGAGGGAGGCGAGGCCGAGCGCGACGAAGTCGCCGGTCTGCCCCGCCCGGGCGGTGATCCCGGGGCGGATCATCCAGCTGTCGGCGTACGGGAGCGGAAGTTCGGGGACGTACACGATGGTGTCGACTCCCGCTCCTCCCAGGACCAGGACGTCGTTCTCCATGCTCATGGAGGGCTCTCCGGGGGGCGCGCGGCAGGGACGGGAGCGAGTCAAGCAGCCGCCCGACGCGCTCGCAATCCTTTGCGCAAAAGTGCTGCAAGGCATTTCGGTCGCGGACCGTCCGACTCCGGCCCGGCACCCCGGCGACCCCGGGCGCGGGACCGGAGAGCCGAGGACATACCGTGTAGGGGGGTGTAATTAGTCGAGCCTTACCTTGACGGCACCTCGCCCGCGTTCACCCGCCCCGAGGAACGAAGGAACCACAGCCCCATGACACGCCCTGTCCGCGTCGCCATAGTCGGAGCCGGTCCTGCCGGAATCTACGCGGCCGACGCGCTGCTGAAATCCGAAGCCGCCAAGGACCCGGGTGTCTCGATCGACCTGTTCGAGCGCATGCCGGCCCCCTTCGGTCTGATCCGCTACGGTGTGGCCCCGGACCACCCGCGGATCAAGGGCATCGTCACCGCACTCCACCAGGTGCTGGACAAGCCGCAGATCCGTCTCTTCGGCAACGTCGACTACCCGAACGACATCGGTCTGGACGAGCTGCGCTCCTTCTACGACGCGGTGATCTTCTCGACGGGTGCGGAGGCCGACCGCGCGCTCGACATCCCCGGGATCGAACTCGACGGTTCCTACGGTGCGGCCGACTTCGTCTCGTGGTACGACGGCCACCCCGAGGTGCCGCGCACCTGGCCGCTGACGGCCGAGAAGGTCGCCGTGCTCGGCGTGGGCAACGTGGCCCTGGACGTGGCGCGCGTACTCGCCAAGACCGCCGACGAGCTCCTCCCTACGGAGATCCCCGCCAACGTCTACGAGGGCCTCAAGGCCAACAAGGCGCTGGAGGTGCACGTCTTCGGCCGTCGCGGTCCCGCCCAGGCGAAGTTCAGCCCCATGGAGCTGCGCGAGCTGGACCACTCGCCGAACATCGAGGTCATCGTCAACCCCGAGGACATCGACTACGACGAGGGCTCCATCGAGACCCGCCGCGGCAACAAGCAGGCCAACATGGTCGCCCAGACGCTGGAGAACTGGGCCATCCGCGACGTCGGCGACCGCCCGCACAAGCTGTACCTGCACTTCTTCGAGTCGCCCGTCGAGGTGCTCGGCGAGGACGGTGCGGTCGTGGGACTGCGGACCGAGCGCACCGAGCTGGACGGCACGGGGAACGTGCGCGGCACCGGCGCGTTCACCGACTGGGACGTACAGAGCGTGTACCGCGCGGTCGGTTACTACTCCGACGAGCTCCCGAAGCTGCCGTGGGACCCCGCCTCCGGCACGGTCCCGCACGCCGCCGGACGGGTGATCGCCGGCTCGGAGCACATGGCGTCGGTCTACGTCACCGGCTGGATCAAGCGCGGCCCGATCGGTCTCATCGGACACACCAAGGGCGACGCGAACGAGACCGTCGAGTGCCTGTTGGAGGACCACGCCGAAGGCCGTCTGCCCGCTCCGGCGCAGCCCGATCCCGATGCGGTCGTCGCCCACCTGGAGGGCCGCGGCGTCCGCTACACCACGTGGGAGGGGTGGCACCGCCTGGACGCCCACGAGAAGGCGCTCGGCGCCGAGCAGGGCCGTGAGCGCATCAAGGTGGTGGAGCGTTCGGCGATGCTGGACGCCTCCGGCGCCTGATCCCGTACGGCGCGCGCGTCCCCGGGCTCCCTCGTGGAGGGCCGGGGACGCGGTCGTTCCGGGAGAAGGGCCCCAGGGAGCGGCGGGGGCAGCCGAAGGGCCCCGTTGAAGAGGCGGGCGCCGGGTGGCACGATCCGGGGTGACCGGGCCGGCCCGCGGAAGGAACGCACCCATGGACGACGTGAGCGGCGCCCCGGCGGCGACGGTGTTCGACACGCTGGGAGCCGAGTACGAACGGGCCTTCGCCGCGTCACCCGCGCACCGGGACTCCCTGCGGGAACTGACCGGACACCTCGCGCCCCGCAGCCGGGTACTGGACGTGGGCAGCGGGACGGGCCGCCCGACCGCCGGATTCCTGGTGGAGTCCGGGCACGAGGTGCTGGGCGTCGACGTCTCGCCCGTCATGGTGGAGTTGGCGACGCGGCAGGTCCCCGGGGCGTCCTTCGTCCGGGCGGACGTCCGCACGCTCCCCCTGGAGGAGGAGTCCTTCGACGCGGTGTGCGTCTACTTCTCGCTCCTGCAGATGACGCGCGGCGAGCAGGCGGCGCTGCTCGCACGTCTCGCCCGGGTCCTGCGGCCCGGCGGTCTGCTGGCCGTGGCGACGGTCCCGCTGGACGTGGAGGGCGTGGACGCCGTCTTCATGGGGTGTCCGGTGCGGGTGACCAGCTTCGCCGGGCCCGCGTTCACCGCTCTCGTGACGGACGCCGGGTTCGCGGTCCTGTCCCGGCGCAGCGTATCGTTCACGCCCGAGCATCCGGAGGCGACCCCCGAACCGCACCTCTTCCTGCTCTGCCGCCGCGTCTGACACGGACCTGCGCGTGCGGGCGGGTGGCCCGAGGCGACCATGGGCTCCATGAGCGACACGACCCGGGGCACGGGTGGTCCGCGCCGGCCCGCCGGCCGACCGGGGACGGCAGGGCGGCCGAGATCACGCGGGACTCGATGCACGCGATCCGCGTGGACTTCGCCGAGGCCAACCAGTGGGTCTTCTCCTCGATGGCGGGGGCGCTCGTGCTCGCTTACCTCGCTTCCCGCCGGCACCCCGGCACCCGGGTGACGGCGGACCCCGCGGGTTCCCCGGCCCCGTCCCCCTCCCCCGCTCCTTCGCCGTCGCCGTCTCCGTCTCCGTCTCCCGGCGGCAGGCCGGCACAGGACCGCTGACCAGCATGCGGCCGTCGCCCCCACGCACGCCCACGATGCGGATGGGGTCTTGCGGCGGCCGAGGGCGGAGGGCTTGGCTGGCCGGATGCAGCACACGCTCCCCCTTCCTCCGCGGCTCTCCGCGCTCGACCACCGCTACCGGGGCGAACACCCCATCCGCACCCTCGGCTACCTGCTGCGCCCGGACCGGGCCCGGCTGGTGCTCGCCGTGGCGGCGTTCGTCGTGAAGCACAGCCCCATCTGGCTGCTCCCCCTGATCACCGCCAACATCATCGACGTCGTCGTCCGGCACAGCGCCGAGCGGGAATTGTGGCTCAACGCGGGTGCGCTGCTCTTCGTCCTCGTCCTCAACTACCCCATGCACCTGCTCTACGTGCGCTGCCTCAACGGCAGCGTGCGGCGGATGGGCACGTCGCTGCGGCAGGCGCTCTGCCGGCGCATGCAGCAGCTCTCCATCGGCTACCACGCGCGGACCAGCGCCGGTGTCCTGCAGGCCAAGGTGGTCCGGGACGTCGAACTGGTCGAGCACATGGTGCAGCAGAGCGCCGACATGGGGCTCGCGGGGATCGTCACTCTGCTCGGCGGCCTGACCGTGATTGCCGTCCGGGTGCCGTCCTTCCTGCCGGTGTTCTTGGTCGTCGTACCGGCAGCGGCGTTCCTCGTGATGAAGCTGCGTACCCGACTGCGCACCCAGAACGAGTCGTTCCGTCAGGAGGTCGAGCAACTCTCGGCCCGTGTCAGTGAGATGACGAGTCTGATTCCCATCACCCGGGCGCACGGCCTGGAGAAGGCGGCGCTCGGCAGGGTCGACGGTCCGCTCAGTCAGGTGCTGACGGCGGGGCTGCGCCTCGACGTGCTCAACGGACGGTTCGGCGCGATGGCCTGGATCCTGCTGAACTCGCTCGGGGTCGGGTGCCTCGCCGGTTCCGCGCTGGTCGCGTACCACGGCTGGCTGTCGATCACCGCGGGTGACGTGGTGATGCTGAGCGCCTTCTTCACCACGCTCACCGGCTCGGTGTCCACCCTGCTGAGTCTGGCACCGGTGATCAGCCAGGGGCTGGAGTCGGTCCGCTCGGCGGGCGAGGTGCTCCAGGCACCCGACCTGGAGATCAACGCGGGCAAGGAGCGGGTGGAGCGGGTCGAGGGGCGCATCGACTTCGAGCGCGCCGGCTTCTCCTACGAAGGTGCCGCCGGTGACGCGGTGCAGGACTTCACGCTCTCCGCACGGCCCGGCGAGACCGTCGCCCTGGTCGGTGCGTCGGGGGCCGGCAAGTCGACGGTCCTCAACCTCCTCATCGGGTTCATCCGCCCGGTCTCGGGGCGGATCCTGCTCGACGGCAGGGACATGGCGACGCTGGACCTGCGGACGTACCGGAGGTTCCTCTCCGTCGTCCCGCAGGAGTCGATCCTCTTCGAGGGCACGGTGGAGGAGAACGTCACGTACGGGCTCGGCGACACCGACGAGGGCACGGTCCGTCAGGCGCTGCGCGACGCCAACGCCCTGGAGTTCGTCGAGGCTCTTCCCGACGGCATCCACACGGTGGTCGGCGAGCGCGGGGCCCGGCTCTCGGGCGGCCAGAAGCAGCGTCTCGCCATCGCGCGGGCGCTGATCCGGGACCCGAAGGTGCTGATCCTCGACGAGGCGACCTCGGCGCTGGACACCCGGTCCGAGGCGCTGGTGCAGGAGGCACTGGCCCGGCTGGTGCGGGGACGGACGGTCTTCGTGGTGGCCCACCGCCTGTCCACGATCAGGGCCGCCGACCGGATCGTGGCGATGGAGGGCGGCCGGATGGCCGAGATCGGCACGCACGAGGAGCTGATGCGCCGCGGCGGCGTGTACGCGGGTCTCCACCCGTCCCGGGCGGCGTAGGCCTCACCGCCGGGCGGGGGTCCTGTCGGCCCCTGGGATCCGGTCAGCCGCGCGGGGTGCGACGGGTGCGGGTGCGGTTCTCCAGCAGGGTGCGCCGGATCTCCGCGGCGGTGTGCCGTGCGTGGTCGGTGGTCGCCCTCCGCTCGGAGACGGACGGCACGAAGCGGTAGGTGGGCTGCCGGCAGCGTCCGCAGGAGACGCCGGTGGTCACGAGGTAGCCGTCCTCGCACTCCGGGTCGGAGCAGCGGCCGCGCGCCAGCAGGGCCTCGGCGATCTGCAGCGGCGTCCACCGGCGGCGGCCGTCGTCGTCGGTCTCGTGCAGGGCGTGCGCCCAGCGGAGGTTCCACCGGCGTTCGATCCGCTCCCGGAGGAGGTAGGCCGTCCGGCGCCCGAGTTCCTCGCGGATCAGGTCGTGGACCTCGGCAGGCACCCGCCGGCCGAATCCCTGCATGAGGGGCTGCGGCAGGGCGTTCAGCACGTAGCCGAGGGGGTCCTTGCCGGAGTACCGGTGCCAGGCCGCGCAGTCGCAGGAGCCGTCCGGCCTCCTGGGGCCCTGGCAGCGCCCGCAGAGTCCTCGGCACTCGGCGCAGAGCCCCTGGTCGAGACCGTCCAGGTGGGGCGCCGGGGCCCGTCCGCATTCGCGGCAGCAGGAGCTGCAGGGTCCGCAGAGCCGCTCCCCGGCCACGTTCGTGGACCAGGCCCGCGTCTGGCACCGGCAGCACAGCGCACTGTTGCAGTACTCGTGGTGCGCGGCGCCGGAGTGACGGCCGGAGGGCGGGAAGGACATGACGGGCTTCTCCAGTGGCGCGGCCCGGAGCGGTGTGTCCGCTCAGGGCCGGAAGGACATCGGGACGGGACCTGGAGACGACGTTACCGCCCCCCGCGCGTGGATGCGGCGGACGGTCGTGCGCGGCCCGTGCGTCCACGGGCCGGGGGGAGGGGCCGGAGGCGGCGCGGACCACCGGATCGGTCTCGCGCGCGGGGTGTGGTGCTTCAGGGTCTCAGCCCGCTCACGATCTCGGCGGTGGAGACGATGCCGTCGTGGATCGTGGGTGCCATCCGGGTGCCGGCGATGAGGAAGCCCAGCAGGGCGCAGACGATGGCGTGCGACATTTTCAGGCCGCCGCTGCGCATGAAGATGATCGCGATGATCAACAGGAACACCACGAGTGAGATGGAAATGACCATGCCCCGCCTCCTCCGCCGCGACCGGTGTGCGGCACGTGGCGGCCAGTGTGGCGGAGCGCGCGCACCGTTCGGCCGACCGGCGTGTCCGCCGAACGGGTGGTGACGCGCTGTGACGGACTGTCGTCCGAGAAGGTGACGGCCCGGCGCGGGTCCCCGGTTGACGTGTGCTGTGAGCTTTCGGTCGAGGGGTCGCGGCGGGACGGGTGCGGGAGCGCTTCCGCATCCCGTCCCGCCGCGGTCGGCAGGGTCCTCCTGCCCGAGCCGGTCGCCGGGGCTCTTCGAGGCCCTTCATCGGGGCCCTTCATCGGGGCCCTTCGTCGGGGCCCTTCGTCAGGGAGCCGGGAGCTCCACCAGGCCGGCGACGGTCTCGCGGTGGCGGCCGGCCGTCCCGTACGCGAGGGAGTCGGCCTTCGCCCGCTTCAGGTACAGGTGGGCCGGGTGTTCCCAGGTCATGCCGATCCCCGCGTGGAGCTGGACGCACTCCTCGGCCGCGTGCACCGCCACTCCGGAGCAGTACGCCTGGGCGACGGCGACCGCGAGGGCCGCGTCGGGGGCGCTGGTGGCCAGCGCGTCGGCGGCGTTGCGGGCGGCGGCGCGCGCCGAGACGACCTGGAGCCAGATCTCGGCCATGCGGTGCTTGAGCGCCTGGAAGGAACCGATCGGCCGGTTGAACTGGTGGCGCTCACGCGTGTATCGGACGGTCTCGGTGAGGCACCATTCGGCGACGCCGAGCTGTTCGGAGGCGAGGAGCCCCGCGCCGGTCAGCAGTCCCTGCCGCACGGCCGCCACGCAGTCCCCTGGCCCTGCGAGCAACGTCGCCGGGGCGCCGTCCAGGGTGACCGAGGCGAGCGGGCGGGTGAGGTCCAGCGGGACGAGGCGTTCCAGGACGACGGTGGCCTCCCGGTGAGGGGCCCGCTCGACGGCGTACAGCCCGGTGGGGGCGGGTACCAGCAGGACGTCGGCGAGGGCCCCGTCGGCGACACCCCGTACGGTGCCGGTCAGCGCGCCGCAGTCGGCGGTCACCTCGGCGGTGTGGTCCCCCCCGGGCGCGGCGGCGAAGGGTACGGCGAGCGCGGCGGTGCGCCGGCCCGCAGCGAGGTCGCCGAGCAGGACGGCGGCGGGGCCGTCCTCGGGGTCCAGGGCGAGCAGGACCGCCGTGGCGACGACCGCGCTGGTGAGGTACGGGGAGGGGGTGGCGGCCCGTCCGAGCTCCTCCAGCACGACGGCGGCCTCCCGGTGCGTGGCCCCCAGGCCGCCGAGCTTCTCGGGCACCAGCAGCCCCGCGGCGCCGATGCCGGCGGCGAGGGTCTTCCAGAGTTCCTGGTCGTACGGCGTGTCGGACTCCGTCCGGGCGATCACGGACGGCGCGTCGGACCGGTCGGCGAGCAGGGCCCGCACGGCCGACCGGAGGTCCTCCTCGGCCTCGGAGTAGAGGAGGTCGGGGGTGGTGGCGGGCTGGATCGGGGCGGTCATCGGGACAGGTCCTTCCAGGCGACGTCCTTGTCGGTGCGCGGTTCGGCGGGAAGCCCGAGGACACGCTCGGCGACGATGTTCAGCAGCACCTCGCTGGTGCCGCCCTCGATCGAGTTGCCCTTGGAGCGCAGGTAGCGGTAGCCGGCGTCCCGTCCGGTGAAGTCCACCAGTTCGGGGCGGCGCATCGTCCAGTCGCTGTAGAGCAGACCCTCGTCGGCGAGGAGTTCGACCTCCAGGCCGCTGATCTGCTGGTTGAGCCGGGCGAAGGCGAGCTTCATGCCCGAGCCCTCGGGGCCCGGCCGGCCCGCGACGAGTTGCTGACGCAGCCGCTCGCCGGTGAGGCGGGCGACCTCGGCCTCCACCCAGAGCGTGATCAGGCGCTGGTGCAGGTCGGGGGTGCGCAGGTCGGGACGCTCGCGCCAGGTGCGGGACACCGGGCCGATCATCCCGCCCTCGCGGGGGATGCGGGCCCCGCCGATGGAGACGCGCTCGTTCATGAGCGTGGTCCGGGCGACCTTCCAGCCCTCTCCGACGGGTCCCAGCCGCCTGCTGTCGGGGATGCGTACACCGGTGAGGAAGACCTCGTTGAACTCCGCCTCGCCGGTGATCTGGCGCAGGGGGCGCACATCGACACCCGGGTCGGTCATGTCGCAGACGAAGTAGCTGATGCCGCGGTGCTTGGGCAGGTCGGGGTCGGTGCGGGCGATGAGGATGGCCCAGCGGGCGAGATGGGCGCTGGACGTCCAGACCTTCTGCCCGTCGACGATCCAGGTGTCGCCGTCGCGGACCGCCCGGGTGGAGAGCGCGGCCAGGTCTGAACCGGCGCCGGGCTCGCTGAAGAGCTGGCACCAGACCTCCTCGCCGATCCACAGCGGGCGCAGGAAGCGCCGCTTCTGCTCGTCCGTACCGAAGCCGAGGATCGTGGGGGCGGCCATGCCGAGGCCGATGCCGATGCGGCGGGGGTCGTTGTCGGGGGCGCCCGCGGCGGCGAGTTCGGCGTCGACGACCGGCTGGAGGGAGTGGGGGGCGTCGAGGCCGCCCAGACCGGCCGGGTAGTGGACCCAGGCGAGCCCCGCGTCGAAGCGGGCGCCCAGGAACTCCTCGCGGCCGGTCGTGGCGGGGGGATGGGCGGCGAGCAGTTCGCGGGTGCGGCGCAGGAGGTCGGCGGCGTCGGCGTGGGTGGTCATCGGGTGCTCCCGGTCGGCAGGACGACGACGCGGCCGGTGGTCGTGCCGTCCGCGACCCGCTGGACGGCGTCCGCCGCCGCGGACATCGGGACCCGCTCACTGACCAGCGGCTTCACGAGCCCCTGTGCGGCCAGCTCGGTCAGCTCGTCGTGGCAGGCGCGGACGGCGGCGGGGTCCTTGGTGTTGTAGAGGCCCCAGTGGAGTCCGAGGACGGAGTAGTTCTTGACGAGGACGTGGTTGAGTGCCGGTGCGGGGACGGTGCCGCCCGCGAAGCCGACGACGACGATCCGGCCCTCGAAGGCGATGCACTTGACGGACTTGGCGTAGGCGTCGCCGCCGACCGGGTCGTAGACGACGTCGGCGCCGCGCCCGCCGGTGGCCTCCTTGACGGTGGCGACGATGTCCTCGGTACGCCGGTCGATGACCAGGTCGCAACCGAGCTTCCGGGCGACGGCGGCCTTCTCGGGCCCTCCGACGACTCCGATCACCGTGGCTCCGGCGGCCTTGCCGAGCTGAACGGCGGCGCTGCCCACCCCCCCGGCGGCCGCGTGCACCAGCAGGGTCTCGCCGGGCTGGATGCGTGCCCGGCGGTGCAGGCCGAACCAGCCCGTCTGGTAGCCGATGTGCAGGGCCGCGGCCTCGGCGTCGTCGAGCGCTCCGGGGGCGGGCAGCAGCGCCGCCTCGTCCACCACGACGTACTCGGCGAGGCCGCCGTGCGGGAGCGCGGGGGTGGCGAGCACCCGGCGTCCGTCCTCGGTCCGACCGCAGATCTCCACCCCGGGCGTGAAGGGCAGCGGGGGCCTGACCTGGTACTGGCCCCGGCAGAGCAGTGCGTCGGGGAAGTTGATGTTCGCCGCCCGCACCGAGAGGAGTACCTGCCCCTCGCCGGGCACCGGGCGGTCCGTCTCGTCGAGCGTCATCACCTCGCCCGGCTCGCCGTTGCGGTGCACTCGCCATGCCTGCATGAAGGCCTCCACGAACCTGTCGGCGTTTCGCTTGCTCCGGCGCATACTAAGCGGTCGCTTGCCCTGTGGGAACACCTGTGGGTCCGCCGCTGCGGCCGGTGGGTACGGGTGGGTGGTGCGGGCGGGCCGGCTGATGCCGTGAGCCGGAATCAGTCGCCCCGGGGGCGGGCGATCACATGCATCCGCTCGCCCTGCGGCCCGAAGAGGCTGAGGAACTCCACCGTCTCCTCTCCGGCGGGGCCGAACCAGTGCGGCAGCCGGGTGTCGAACTCGGCGGCCTCGCCCGGTTCCATCACCAGGTCGTGGTCGGCGAGGAGCAGTCGCAACCGCCCGGAGAGGACGAACAGCCATTCGTACCCCTCGTGGGTGCGCTGCTCCGGCGGCTCGCCCGTGCCGCCCTGCTGGACGAGCTTGTACGCCTGGAGTCCGCCGGGCCGGGCGGTGAGCGGCAGCATGACCCGGCCGTGCCGGACGATCGGTTTGGCCCGGACCCGCGGGTCTCCCACGGGCGGGGCACCGACGAGGTCGTCGAGCGGGACCTCGTGGGCGCGGGCGATGGGCAGCAGCAGTTCCAGGGTGGGGCGGCGCCCACCGGATTCGAGCCGGGAGAGGGTGCTGACGGAGATGCCGGTGGCGGCCGAGAGAGCGGCGAGCGTCACCTCGCGTTCCTTGCGCAGGCGGCGCAGCCGGGGGCCGACCCCGGAGAGCACCGTGTCCAGCTCGGGATCGCTCTGCGCCTGTTCGCTCATGCCCCCAGTGTGCGGAACCGGCCGAGGCGGTCGCCCGCCGGGCCCGGTCCTCGGCGCCGTCGGCACGCGCCCGGCGTGCCGGGAAAGGGGCGGATCGGGCAGGCCGGGCTGGGCGGGAGCGGGGTCAGGCGAGGGAAAGGAAGAGCTTCTCCAGGCGCGCCCGCATCCGCTCACGGTCCTCCGGCGCGGCCGTACCCTCGGTCAGACAGTGCTGGAGGCCGGTCGCGATGATCGCGAAGCCGGCCCGGTCCAGCGCGCGGGAGACGGCCGCCATCTGCGTGACGACGTCCTCGCACTCCCGGCCCTCCTCGATCATCCGGATGACCGCCGCGAGCTGCCCCTGAGCGCGGCGCAGACGGTTGAGGACGGACTTCAGCTCGTCGGCCGCCATGTCGAGTTCCACACACACCCCTCCTGATACCCCCGGGGGTATTTTATCCTGTACGGGGCAGACGGAACACGTTCCGTCTGCCCCGCAAACGAAAGGACACCCGCACGTGACCAGCCCGGCATCCCTCTCCCCTGCCCAGGCCGCAGCCCGTCTGGACGAATTCACCGTCATCGACGTCCGGGGTCCCGGCGAATACGCCTCGGGGCACGTTCCCGGCGCGCACAACGTCCCGCTCGACCACATGGCCGAGGCCCTTCCGGCACTGAAGTCCGCCTCCGCGCGAGGTTCGCTGCTCGTGGTGTGCGCCTCGGGCGTCCGCTCCACGCGTGCGGCCGAGATACTCGCCGACGCCGACATAGACGCCGCGACGCTCTCCGGCGGCACCTCCGCCTGGGAGAACGCCGGGCACGGCCTGGACCGCGTGACCGGGGCGAAGGCCGTCTGGCCCATGGAGCGCCAGGTGCGGCTCGCGGCGGGTTCCCTGGTGGTGGCGGGGCTCCTCCTCGGCCGCCGCTTCCCCGCGGCCCGGTGGCTGTCGGCCGGCGTCGGCTCGGGGCTCGTCCTCTCCGCCGTCACCGACTCCTGCGCCATGGCAGCCGCCCTCTCCAAGCTGCCGCACAACCGTGCCCCCCGGACCGCCCCCGACCTGAACGCGACGCTGGAAGCCCTTCAGAGCTGATTCCCGGCGCGTCCGCGCCCTCTCCTCCGGCTCGCGCGGACGCCGGTCGCGGCAGACAGTCCCGGGCCCGTCGTCACAGGCCGTCGCCCGCACGCACCGTGCGGGACCGGAGGTGGCCGGGCGGCCCACCCGTCACGCGCCCATGGCCGCCGAGGCCCTCGCCGCTCACGGACAGGCGCGTTCGGTGCGCCGCCGGCTCGCTCGGTACGCGACCCGGCCGGACCCGCCCGCGGCCCGGGCTAGCGGGCCGCGCGCCACCGCCCCGTCGCTGGTCCCGCCCCGCCGCCGGGTGCCGGCAGTGGTGCCGCCGCGTTCGACACGGTGGTGCCCGGCCCTGGCGACGGCCCCGCGTTACGTCGAACCGAGGGTGCGGCCGGAGAGAGCGCTCGGCCGCACTCTCCGCACCCGGCCGGAGGCAGTCTCACCTCCCCGCCGCGGCACCGGCGGGACGGTCTGGCAGGTGCGCGCCCCGGTCCCTCGCCGGGTCCGCTCAGACCTCGTCGCGGACCAGGGCCAGCAGGCGGTCCAGCACGCGGGGACCGCCCGCGCGAAGGCCGTCGTGCTCGAACTCGTCGGTCACCCAGGTCCGCAGCCCCCGGATCGCCGCCGCCGTGGTGAGCGCGTGGCCCGTGTCCACGTACATGTCGTCGTGGTAGACGGCCGCCGCGACCGGGACCTCGTTGGCGGCGAGCCGCTCCCTGTCGTACAGCTCCGGCCAGTCGGTGCGGGCCGCCAGCAGTTCCGCGGTCTCGCGCAGCGGGCGCAGCGCGGGGTCCGTCCCGAAGTGCCACGGATGGATGCTCTCGCCCGTGAAGAGCAGCGGTCCGTCGCCGGCGAGCGCGGTGGCGGCGTCGAACTGCGGGAACTCGGCACGGACGCGTTCGGCGGACCAGGCGGTGGGCCGCTCGCCCTGGCCGTAGATCGGCTCGTGCAGCAGGGCGTACAGGGGGTGGGCGGCGAAGGAGTTCGCCGTACGCATGGCTTCCTGGAAGGCGTCGGAGAGCGCGGGGCCGTCCGGGGTGGTGACGAAGGCGTTCTCCAGCAGGTAATGGAGCTGGTGGCTGCCCTGGCCGCCGCCGAGCATGATGCCGAGCGACTGGAAGCCCTCGGGGGTGAGCAGGTGACCGGCGGATTCGACCCGGTGCGCGGTGAGGTACGCGGCGATCTCGCGCGCCCGCGCGACATCCTGCGGGTAGCGCGCGTAGTGGGCGGCGACCTTGCGTTCGATGCGCGGGTACGCGGCGCGGTAGACCTCGTCCGCGTGGGCGTCGAGCGAGGGCAGTCCGCCGGTGATCAGTACGGCTGCCAGGCCTTCGGGAACCGCCGACAGGTAGTGGACGGCGCAGAACCCGCCGAAGGACTGGCCGAGGACGGTCCAGGGGCGCCGGCCGGTCAGCCGGGGCCGGATCAGCTCGCAGTCCCGCACGATCGAGTCGGAGCGGAAATGGCTCAGGTAGGCGGCCTGTTCGGCGGGCCCGCCGCGTGTCGGGAGGGTCTGCCGGTTCGCCGGCGTGGAGAGACCGGTGCCCCGCTGGTCGAGGAGGAGGACCCGGAACTCCTCCAGGGCCCGGCCGAGCCATGCTTCGCTGCCGACGAAGCGCCGTGCTCCGAAGCCGGGGCCGCCTTCCAGGTAGACCAGCCAGGGAAGGTCCTCGTCGACCTTGGACGGAGCCACCGCCTCCCGGCCGAAGACCTCGATCCGCTCACCCGTGGGGTCGGCGTGGTCGAGGGGAACGGTGAAGGTGCGGTCCGTGAAGACCACGCCGGGATGGCGGAAACTGCTCACAGTGATGCTCCTGAATCAGTCGGATTCAGGACAGTTCAGCACAGGACCTCTGCGCGGGTTCCTCCGCCCCCGGCACCCCGGTCCGGGGGCCTGTCGTCAGGCCGACGGAACCTCGGCGGCCCGCCGGTAGGCCCGGCCGTCGCGGGTGCGGGTCAGCAGCCGCGACTCGACCAGATAGCGGCGCAGCGCGGCGGAGTCGTCGTGGACCGTCAGAAGGGCGTCGTTCACCTCGCCTTCCGTGTAGAAGCGTCCGGTGTCGAAGAGCGTCGCGGCGAGGTGCTCCAGCAGCGGGCCCCGGCGGGCGGGCCTGCGCGGCACTGCCTTCAGGCGTCCCCGGGAGAAGAGGTCGGACAGATGGGGGGCGGTGAGCGTCACGTCGTCGGGCATGGGCGTCAGCCTCGCAGCGCCGCGCCCGTGCGCGCAACGCGTTATCGGCTCCGCGCCAGCCCTGTTCGCGCGTCACCCGTGGGGCGAGCGGCGCGCCCGTACGCGCGGGTGCGGCTCGCCCCGGAGCGCGTGGGCGGACCGCGTTGCGTCCGTACGGAGGCACCTGGGGCGGGGGACGCTGCGAACGCGATCTTCGGGGCAGCTTGTAGGAATGTCTGGAGTTTCCGCACCCGTACTCGAACTCGTCCGGCGCACCACCGAACCCGCGGCCGTGCAGACGCTGCGCTCCACGGCCGCGGCCGTCATCGCGTTCTCCGTGGCCCAGTGGACCCTGCCCCAGCCGGCTCCGCTGACAGCTCCGCTGACGGCGCTGCTGGTCGTGCAGGTCACCCTCTACGCGACCTTGACCACCGGCATCCGCAGAGTCAACTCGGTGATCGTCGGTGTGCTCATCGCCATCGGCTTCAGCGCGCTGGTGGGCCTGAACTGGTGGAGTCTCGGGCTGACCATCTTCACCGCCCTGCTGGTCGGCCGGGTGGTGCGGGTCAACGAGTTCGTCCCCGAGGTGGCGATCAGCGCGATGCTGGTGCTCGGCGTCTCGCAGATCGCCGACACCGCGTGGGACCGGATTCTGGAGACGCTGATCGGCGCGGGGGTGGGGCTGCTCTTCAACCTCCTTTTCGCGCCACCGGTCTGGGTGGAGACGGCGGGCGCCTCCATCGAAGGGCTGGCCACCCGGATGGGCACGATGCTGCGTGCCATGGGCCAGGAGATCAGTGGTCACATCCCCGTGAAGGAGGCCGCCGCCCGACTGCACGAGGCCCGGCGCCTCGACCACGACATCGTGGAGGTGGACGCCTCGCTGCGGCAGGCCGAGGAGAGCCTCATGCTCAACCCGAGGGTGCGCCAGGGGCTGCTGAACAGGGTGGTGCTGCGTACCGGTCTCGACACCCTGGAGATCTGCGCCGTCGTCCTGCGCGTGCTGACCCGCACCCTGACGGATCTGGCCAAGCAGCGCACCGACGAGCCGATGTTCCCCGTCGACGTGGGCGAAGGGCTGGCCGAACTCTTCGACCGGATGGCCGAGGCCATCGAGGCGTTCGCGCGGCTGATCACCTCGCCGCTCGCGTCGGGCGGTGAGCAGGCCGAGGACCGCCTCGCCGAGGCGCTGGCGCAGGGCCGGCAGACGCGTGACCGGATCGCCGACCTGCTCCTGGAGGACGTGCAGGAGCACCCGCGGCAGTGGCAGTTGCACGGGGCGCTGCTGGCCGAGGTGGACCGGGTGCTCGACGAACTCGACATCGACAAGCGCACCGAGCGGCTCGGCGAGGAGCTCGACCGCCGGTCGGCGGAGCTGCACGAACGTCACCCCGCGCTGCGCCGGTTGCAGCGCCGGCTGCGCGGAACCGGCGGTACGCGCCGCCGGCCCGCCGAGGAGTCCTGAGCACGGGGTCCGTCTCCGGCGCACCACCGGTTCCGGCCGCCGCGCGCCGGGACCGGCCCTGCGGCGCGCCGGACGGACCCCGCAGGGCGGCCGTTCCGGTCCGCCCCGCGGGGTCCGTCCGGCGCGGGCGCGTCGTGTCCGGCTGTGCCGTGCGGTGGCCCGGAAGGCCCTTCGTATCGGTTGGCGCGCAACCCATTGACCGCCGATTCCGGTTGACGTACCGTCACCGGCGTTCGCATACAAGAACTCGGTTCAGAGATCCGAACGAAGCACCTCATGGTCACCTGGCCGAGAACCTGCTCTTACCACCGCATCAGCTCTTCCTGGTGCCTGCGGAGGACGCCGCAGGCGGCGAAAGGAACTACGAATGCGCACGGAGAACCAGCATGCCAGAAGGCGGGGCGGCAGGGCAGCCGCCTCGTTCCTCGCGGTCGCCGCGCTCATAGCGGCAACCCTCACCGCCCTCTTCGCCACCGGCTCGGCCACGGCCGCACCCGCAGCCGGGTCGTACACCCTGTCGAACGTCGGCAGCGGACTGTGTCTGGAGGTCCCGGGTGCCGGCACCTCCGCCGGTGTCCAGCTCACCCAGAACACCTGCGCCGGCAGTGCCGCGCAGACCTGGAAGCTCACGGCTTCCGGCAGCGGTTACACCCTCACCGCCTCGCACAGCGGAAAGTGCGCGGGCGTGAAGGACGCTTCCACCAGCGCGGGCAAGGCCGTGGAGCAGCAGACGTGCAGCGGCGCCGCGACCCAGGTGTGGACGCTCACGCAGGTGAGCGGAAACGTCTACCAGGTCGTCAACAGCAACGGCGGCAAGTGCCTCAACACCAAGGACTCCGCCACCAGCCCGGGCACGCTGGTGCAGCAGAACTCCTGCGACTCGGTGACGAGCAAGCGCTGGACGTTCACCGCGGCGGGGACGACGACGCCGACCGACCCGCCCACGACGCCTCCGACCACGCCTCCCACCACCCCTCCGGGGTCGAAGCCGGCGTGGCCGAGCGCCAAGGGCAGCCAGGCCGTCCCGGCCAGCATCCAGGTGTCCGGCACCTACGACGGTGGTCTGAAGCGCTTCTACGGAAGCGGCGACCTGGGCAGTGACGGCCAGGACGAGGACCAGCCGGCGATGTTCGAACTGGCTGCCGGAGCCACGCTGCAGAACGTCATCCTCGGATCCCCCGCCGCCGACGGCGTCCACTGCGCCGGCGCCTGCACCCTCAAGAACGTCTGGTGGGAGGACGTGGGCGAGGACGCGGCGACCTTCCGCGGCAGCTCCTCCTCGCAGGTCGCCACGGTCGACGGCGGCGGCGCACGCCTGGCGGACGACAAGGTCTTCCAGCACAACGGCGCCGGCACGGTCGTCATCAAGAACTTCCAGGTCGACGACTTCGGCAAGCTCTACCGCTCCTGCGGCAACTGCTCCACGCAGTACGGCCGCCACGTCGAGATCTCGAACGTCTGGGTCACCGCCCCGGGTACCTCCCTGGTGGGCATCAACACCAACTACGGGGACACGGCCAAGCTCTCGGGCGTCACGATCTACGACGACGAGGACCGCGACATCGACATCTGCAAGAAGTACAAGGGGGTGACGAGCGGAGAGCCGTCCGAGACCGGTTCGGGCGCCGACGGCACCTACTGCATCTACAGCTCTTCCAGCATCACCTACGTGGACTGACACGGTTCCGGCGGTCGCCGGAACCGGGCACGACGGGGAGCGGCGCGCTCACGCGCCGCTCCCCGTTCCGTGCGTCCCCGGCGGACCGGTCCGGTCCCGACCGGCCCACCGCTTCCGGCGGGAGACGGCAGCCTCGGTACGGCGATTCGGCCACGTGCCGGCGTACGCCCGCCCGGCGGCCGCACTCGCCGACCGGCCGGACCGGATCGACGTCCTCGTGTGCGGCGTGGGCGCGGGCGGCCGGAGCGGGGCTCGCCGGCCCCCGCGCCATTGCCGGCCGGGCCCGCGGCTGCGGACGCCGCTCCTCCGGCGACGCGCTGCTGCCTCTCCTCACCTGAGGGCGACGCGCCGGCGGTTCGCCGATACCGGCTCCCCCTCCCGCCCCGACTGCCGGTACGCTCCCTGCGGGAACGGCAGAGCCGGCGGCCGGGACGGCCGCACGGACCGCGTTCCCCGGTGGCACGGGCTCCCCGCCGGGCGGGTGGACCGGGCCCGGTCGGACGGCCCTCCCCTCCCAGCGGATCGGTGACCATGGACGAGCGAGTGGACCTCACGCGGCGGCGGCATGTCGATCTCGCGCGTGTCTCCAGCGCCGTCTGTCGCCCCTGCCACGGTTGTCGTCCCGGCACCGGTCACTGACCGCCCTGCCGTAGCGCGTCCGGGGGTCGTTGCCCGCCCCCGTGTCCCGTCTCCTCCGCCGTACCTCGCGCGACGCCGCCCCGGTGCCGTGGGTACGCCGTAGCCGGGTTCACGCGGAACTCGCGGCGTGTCCGTCCACCCGTGCACCTTCCGGTCACGCCCCCGCACGCGTCCCGGTGCGCCACGCCCCCTCGACCGGTCCGGTGCCGTACCGGTGCCCGGACGTCTCCCGCCGAACCCGTACCCACCCGCCCGGCGCCGCCGCCCGCGCGGCCGCGTCCGACCTCCGGAGATCCCATGACCGTTCCCGCCGCCCCTCCTCCCGGCTCCGCCGGCATACCGCCCGCCGCCCATGTCGTGCGCGACGACGCCGAGGCGCTCGCCCTCGCGTCGCGACTGGCGGCGGAGTTCCGCGCCGGGGCCGCCGTGCGGGACGCGGAGCGCCGCCTCCCGCACGCCGAGCTCGACCGCCTCTCCGCCTCGGGTCTCCTCGGCGTCACGGTGCCCGGGGCGTACGGCGGAGCCGGCGTGCGCCACACCACCCTGGCCCGCGTCGTACGGATCCTCGCCTCGGCCGATGCCAGCCTCGCGCAGATCCCACAGAGCCATTTCGTGTACGTGAACGTGCTCCGCGCCCGGGGCAGCGAGGAACAGCGCCGGTTCTTCTTCGGCGAGGTGCTGGCCGGCCGGCGTCTGGGCAACGCCCAGTCCGAAGCCGGCACGCGACACGTCCAGGACATCCGGACGCGGCTCACCGCCCGCGAGGGCGGATTCCTGCTGACCGGGGAGAAGCACTACTCGACCGGGGCGCTCTACGCGCACTGGATACCCGTGCTGGCCCGGGGCGACGACGGCGAGCTGTGGGTGGCGTACGTACCGCGCTCCGCGAACGGTGTCACCGTGGTGGACGACTGGGACGGCATGGGGCAGCGCACGACCGCGAGCGGGACCGTCCGGCTCGACGGTGTGATGGTGCCCGCCGACCGGGTGGTGCCCCACCACCTCACCTTCCGCGGCCCGCAGTTGCACGGCGCGGTCGCCCAGTTGCTGCACGCCGCCATCGACGCCGGGATCGCGGCCGGTGCTCTGGAGGAGGCCGCCGCGTTCGTGCGCACCAAGAGCCGGCCCTGGTTCGAGGCGGGCGTCGAGAAGGCGGCGGACGATCCGCTCCTCGTCCAGCGGTTCGGCGAACTCTCCCTGCGCGTGAGGTCGTCCGACGCGCTGCTGGCGGAGGCCGCGCGCGCGGTCGACCGGGCGGAGGCCGACCTCACCGACGACTCCGCGGCCGAAGCCTCCCTCGCCGTCGCCGCGGCGAAGGTCGTCGCCGCGGAGGCCGCGGTGGAGACCGGTTCGGCCCTCTTCGAAGTGGCCGGTACCCGAGCGGCACTCGACTCGCTCAATCTGCACCGGCATTGGCGTGACGCCCGGACCCACACCCTGCACGATCCGACGCGCTGGAAGGTGCAGCACCTGGGTCGCTGGGCCCTGAACGGCACCCGTCCACCCCGCCACGGACTCCTCTGACCGGCACCGGCGGCCCGCGCCCGTCACCCGGCTTCCCCACCTCCCGACGTCGTACCGAAAGGGTTCTCCCCATGTCCCTCACGTTCCACTGGTTCCTCCCCACCAACGGCGACAGCCGGCACGTCGTCGGGGGCGGTCACGGCACGCCCGTCACGGCGGCGGGTGGCGACCGGCCGCCGAGTGTCCCCTACCTCACCCAGATCGCACTCGCCGCCGAGCAGCTCGGCTTCGTCGGCGCTCTCACACCGACGGGCGCCTGGTGCGAAGACGCCTGGCTCACCACGGCCCTGGTCAGCCAGCACACCGAACGCCTCAAGTTCCTGGTGGCCTTCCGGCCCGGGTCGGTGTCGCCGACGCTCGCGGCGCAGATGGCTTCCACCTACCAACGCCTCACCGGTGGAAGGTTGTTGCTGAACATCGTCACCGGCGGCGAGAGCCGCGAGCAGCGTGCCTACGGCGACTTCCTCGACAAGGACGGCCGGTACGCCCGCACCGGTGAGTTCCTGCACATCGTCCGGGAGCTGTGGCAGGGCAGGTCGGTCGACCACGCGGGTGAGCACCTGCGGGTGGAGGGCGCCGAGCTGGCGAGGGTGCCCGAGCCGGTCCCCGAGATCTACTTCGGCGGTTCCTCCCCCGCCGCGGGCCTCGTCGCGGCCCGGCACAGCGACGTCTACCTCACCTGGGGGGAGCCGCCCGCGGCGGTCGCCGAGAAGATCGCCTGGATCAGGAAGCTCGCCGCCGAAGAGGGGCGGACCGTGCGATTCGGCATCCGCCTGCACGTCATCGCCCGGGACACGTCCGAGCAGGCGTGGGCCGAGGCCGGGCGGCTGCTGGAGGGTTTCGACGAGCGGACCGTCCGGTCCGTGCAGGAGGGCCTGGCGCGCAGCGAGTCGGAGGGCCAGCACAGGATGCTCGCCCTGCACGGCGGGGGGCGGGACGGGCTGGAGATCCACCCGCACCTGTGGGCGGGGATCGGGCTGGTGCGCGGCGGTGCGGGGACGGCCATGGTCGGCTCGCACGAGGAGGTCGCCGACCTGATAGCCGAGTACCGGTCGCTGGGCATCGAGGAGTTCGTCCTGTCGGGTTACCCGCACCTGGAGGAGGCGTACTGGTTCGGTGAAGGTGTCCTGCCGGTCCTGGAGCGGCGCGGGCTGTGGCGGCACCCGTACGCGACGGCCGCCGCGCCTTCGGTGGCCGTACCGTTCGCAGGGCGCCCGTAGGTCCGCCGGTCCACGTCACCGGCCGCTCGGACGGGCGCACGGGGAGCGCCGGGAGCCGCCGCGCTCCTCGTGCGTCCGGTATGACCGGGCATGAAGCCCGTGTTACAGGATCACGAAATGCGCGCCGCCCCGCGCGCCCTCCCGGCTCCGGCCCGTCGGTGCGCACGGCCCGCCTCCTCCTGACGTTTCCCCTGGTCAGGAGGGTCCGGGCCGCCCATCACCCGTACCGTCGCACGGCCTCTCACCCCCGTTCACACAGTCGCGGGGGACGTTGACGCGGCCTCACCCGCATGGGTTACTGACGCCGGACCGGCCCGGTGATCCCCCGGCGGTCCGGCGGCCACGATCCCGTGTGCGGCCCGTTCCACCGAGCGTGTCCCAGCGGCTCGCTCACGCGGCAGAGAGAACCACGATGACCAGCATGGCAAGCGCACCGGAGAGGACGGCAGGCGTCCGCCGCCTCCGCTCCACCGCGCCGTCCGCCACGCTGCGCCTCGCCTCCCCGCGGACGCCGTCGCACGAGTGCCGCGCTCACCGCTCGTGTACCTGCGGGCTGCCGGCCCGCGCACCGCACCGCGGCTGCTGACCGGCCGAAGACGGCGTCCGCCCCGCCCTTTCGTGATCTCCGCACCCTGCCCGGGCTCCGGCCAGGGTTCCCGACTCCGGCCCGACCGCGCGCCGCGCACCGTCCGGCAGGCCCCTGACCGCTGGAGCACCCATGCCCGAGACGTCCGCGCCCCCGGAGGATCCGGTCACCACCGGCTCCTCCCCCGCACCGCCCCAAGAGCCTCCGGCTCCCGGGGCAGCCGCCCGCGCCGCCTCCGCGCACGACCCCCGCCTCGCGGCGGAGCGGGTGCTGCCGCTGCGGCATCCGTGGCGGTGGGTGCTCACCGCGGTGGTCCTCGTCCTGGTGGCCCAGTTCGTTCACGGACTGGTGAGCAACCCCTTCTACCAGTGGGACCGTTTCTCGTACTGGTTCTTCCGGCCGGCGATCCTCGACGGTCTGCTGATCACCCTCGAGGTCGCCGCCCTCAGCGCGGTGTTCGGCCTGATCGGCGGCGTGATCCTGGCGCTGGGCCGGCTGTCGCCCAATCCGGTGCTGCGGTCCGTCTCCTGGGTCTACATCTGGCTGCTGCGTTCCGTGCCGCTGATCGTCGTCCTGCTCTTCCTCTACAACTTCAGCGCGCTGTACCAGACCTTGAGCGTCGGGGTCCCGTTCGGACCGGCCTTCTTCGAGTTCGACGAGTCCCGGCTCGCCACCGACATGACCGTCGCCGTGATCGGCCTCAGCCTCAACGAGGCGGCGTACGCGGCCGAAGTGGTCAGGTCGGGCGTGCTCTCGGTGGACCAGGGGCAGCACGAGGCGGCCTCCGCTCTCGGACTGCCGCGCGGCTACCAGTTCCGCCGCATCGTCTTCCCCCAGGCGTTGCGGGTGATCGTGCCCGCCTACGTCAACCAGTTGATCGGCCTCGTCAAGGCCACGTCGCTGGTCTTCTACGTCTCGCTGCTCGACCTGTTCGGCACCGTGCAGAGCCTCGGAAGCACCTACTCCGGTGACATCGTCCCGCTGCTGCTGGTCGCCACGTTCTGGTACGTCATCCTCACCAGCGTCATCTCGGTGATCCAGTTCTACGTGGAGCGCCACTACTCGCGGGGCGCGCTGCGCACCGTGCCCCCGACCCCGTTGCAGAAGCTCCGGGCCGCCGTCCGGGCCGCCCGTTCCAGGATCGCGATCGGATCGAGCACATGAGCGTCAGCGCACCGCAGAGCACGAAGAGCCTCGTCCGCGCCGACCCGGTGGCGGTGGAGATCCATCAAGCGCACAAGTGGTTCGGTGAGCACCAGGTGCTGCGCGGCATCGATCTGACGGTGGAGCCGGGATCGGTGACGGTGATCCTCGGGCCGTCCGGATCGGGGAAGTCGACGCTCCTGCGTGCGGTGAACCACCTGGAGAAGCTGGACATCGGCCACGTGACGGTGGGCGGCGTTCCCATCGGGGTGCGGCACCACCGAGGACGGCTGAAGGAGCTGCCCGAGCGCACCATCCGGGCGCAGCGCAGCCGGATCGGCTTCGTCTTCCAGAACTTCAACCTGTTCCCGAACCTCACGGTGGTGGAGAACGTCGCCGCCGCGCCGGCCGCCGTCGGCCTCGCCGACCGGGAGCGGAGCCGCGAGCTGGCTCGTGCCCTCCTCGACCGGGTGGGGCTGGCGGACAAGGCGGACAGCTATCCCCGGCAGCTCTCCGGAGGGCAGCAGCAGCGGGTCGCCATCGCACGCGCGCTCGCTCTCGACCCCGGGGTGATCCTCTTCGACGAGCCGACCTCGGCGCTCGACCCGGAGCTCGTCGGCGAAGTGCTCGCGGTCATCAAGGAGCTGGCGACCGGAGGTACGACGCTGATCGTGGTGACCCACGAGATCGGGTTCGCCCGTGAGGTCGCCGACCAGGTCGTCTTCCTCGACCACGGCGTGATCGTCGAGCAGGGCAGACCCGCCGACGTGCTCGACCACCCGCGCGAGGCCCGCACCAGGGAGTTCCTGGGCAAGGTCCTCTGACCTCCGTCGGCCGTCCGTCCACCGGCGCGGTGCCCGCGCCGCACCCCTCTCACCCACACGTCCTTCCACCTGTTCTCCCTCACCCACAAGGAACCGACATGTCCCGCCGCAGATCCCGCCTCTCCACCCTCGCCACCGCCGGCACCGTCCTCGCTCTCGCCGCCGGACTCAGCGCCTGCGGAGACGACGACAGCGAGAAGTCCGCCGGCTCCTCGGGCGCCGCCAAGGGATCGGTCGTCATCGGCGCCGCCTCGAACGGAGCCGCCGAGGAGATCACGCTGGACGTGCCCGAGGTCGCCTCGATCCGGGCGCAGCTGCCCGAGTCGGTCACCGAGGACGGCAAGTTGACCATCGGCCTGGGCATGCTCCCCGCCGGCTCCGCGCCGCTCGGTTTCCTCGGCGACGACCAGAAGACGGTGACGGGCTCCGAGCCCGACCTCGGCCGCCTGGTCGCCGCGGTCTTCGGCCTGGAGGCCGAGCCGAAGAACGCGACCTGGGAGAACCTCTTCGTCGGGATCGACAGCGGGCGCACCGAGGCCGGCTTCTCCAACATCACGGACACCGAGGAGCGGAAGAAGAAGTACGAGTTCGCCTGCTACCGCAAGGACAACCTCGGTTTCGAGTTGCGCAAGGAGGCGGACTGGAACTTCGACGGTACGTACAAGAGCCTCGCGGGCAAGACGGTCGCGGTCGCGTCCGGCACCAACCAGGAGAAGATCCTCCTGGAGTGGCGGGACAAGCTCGAGTCCGAGGGCGAGAAGCTCGACGTCAAGTACTTCGCCGACAACAACAGCATCCACCTGGCGCTGAACTCGAAGAAGATCGACGCGTACTTCGGCCCGAACCCGGCCATCGCCTATCACATCACCCAGTCCGCGAGCACGCCCCAGGCCACGCGCAGCGGCGGTACGTACTCGGGTGCCGGGGCCTCGCTGCAGGGGCTGATCTGCGCGACGGCGAAGAAGGGCAGCGGTCTCGCCAAGCCGCTGGCCGAAGCCATCAACTACCTGATCGAGAACGGTCAGTACGCGAAGTTGCTGGAGACGTGGAACCTCAAGGACGAGGCCGTGCGCACCTCGCAGGTCAACCCGCCCGGCCTGCCGATCACCAACTCCTGACCCCGTTCCGTACACAGCAGAGAGGAAGACCGTCATGGCACCCAGCACGGTGATCGTCGGGGGCGGGGTGATGGGTGCCTCGGCCGCCTGGCGGCTGGCGGCGCGCGGCCACCGGGTCACGGTGCTGGAGCGGTTCGGTCCGGGCCACGACCGGGGCAGCTCGCACGGCAGTTCCCGCATCTTCCGGCTGACGTACGCCGATCCCTGGTACGTACGGCTCGCTCTGCGGGCCCTGCCGTTGTGGCGCTGCCTGGAAGAGGAGACCGGCCGGCCGGTGCTGACGGTCACCGGAGCCGTGGACCACGGGTCGCCCGCCACCGTGCGGGAACTCGCCGCCACACTGGCGGCGGCGGGCCGTCCGGGGGCGCTGCTCAGCCCGGCACAGGCGGCGGAGCGCTGGCCCGGTCTGCGCGCCGACACCTCCGTGCTCCTGCACGCGGAAGGGGGCCGGCTGCACGCCGACGCCGCCGTGGCGGCGCTGCTGGCGGCGGCTGCCGGACTCGGCGCCGACGTCCGCCACGGGGTGCGGGTGCGCGCCCTGCGACGGACCGGGAGCGGCGGTGTCGTCGCGGAGACCGGGGCGGGTGAGCGGGTCGTCGCGGACACGGCGGTCGTCGCGGTCGGGGGCTGGTCGCCGTCCGTCCTGCCGGATCTGGTGGACGGGCTGCCGCCGCTGCGGGTCACCCAGGAGCAGCCGTTGCACTTCGCGGTGGACGACGCCCTGCGGTGGCCGGCGTTCGTGCACCACCCCGGCGCCGGCTTCGACGAGCCGGGCGGGGTGTACGGGCTCGGCAGCGCGGACGGCGTGAAGGTCGGGTTCCACGCGGTCGGCCCGGTCGTCGACCCGGACCACCGGGACCGCACCCCCGACCCGCTGGCGGCCGCGCGGCTGGAGGCGTACGTACGTACCTGGCTGCCCGGTCTGGCGTCCGCCGCACCGGAGCCGGTCACCTGCCTCTACACGTCCACCCCCGACCACGACTTCGTGGTCGACCGGCAGGGCCCGGTGACGGTGCTCGCCGGCTTCTCCGGTCACGGGTTCAAGTTCGCTCCCGCCCTGGGCGAGCTCGCGGCCGACCTGGTCGAAGGCCGGCCGGGGGCACGGCGCTTCGCCCTCGGACGCCCGATGCCCGCCGCCCTCCGCTGACCGGCCATCTCTCCCCTGCCACGAACCCGCACCGCACCACCGGAAGAAGAACGGTCTTCGATGTCCACCGATCTCCAGTCACCGCACTCCCTCCCCCGGACCGGCCCCGCGCCCGGCTCCGGCCCCGCGCGGCCCGGCGGGCCCGCACCCCATCTGCTGGACAACGCCGCCTGGGCCGCCCTCAACGGTCCGCACCGCCGATTCGCGGAGATCGTCGGATCCGCCGCCCGCTACCAGACGGACGTCGCTCCGTTCGTGGCGCTGGGCGATGCCGCGGACCCGCGGGCCTGGGACGATCTGGCCGCGCTCGTCGGGCCCGGGGCGGTGACGGCGGTGACCGGCATCCGGAGCGTGCCGGACCACTGGGAGACCGTGCAGCAGGCGTCGGGCGTGCAACTCGTGGCCGACACCCTGCGCACGCGGTCCGATCCGGAAGCCGTCCGGCTGACCCCGGCCGACGTCCCCGAGATGCTGGACCTGGTGAGCCGGGCCAAGCCGGGGCCGTTCCTCCCGCGCACCATCGAGCTGGGCGCGTACTGGGGGATCCGGCGCGGCGGACGGCTGGTGGCGATGGCCGGGGAGCGGTTGCGGCCTCCCGGCCACACCGAGATCAGCGCGGTCTGCACGGACGCCGGCCACCGCGGCCAGGGTCTCGCCACCCGGCTGGTCCGCCATGTCGCCGACGGCATCCGGGACCGGGGGGACGTTCCGTTCCTCCACGCGGCGGGCGACAACGAGAACGCCATCCGTCTCTACCTCTCGATCGGCTTCGCCCTGCGCGTGCGCACCCTCTTCGCCGTGGTCCGGGTCCCGGGCGGCGACCCCGCCGCCGCGCCGGGGATCTGACCTCCGCACCCCGGAGCGCGTCGCCGAAGCCGAGCGGCCGCGCCGCCCCGTACTTCCCTGCCGATCACGAAAGGCATTACGGACATGTCGCAGTCCCCCTCTTCACCGCCTGAGCCCCTCCATCTCGCCGTGGCGCTGGACGGCACGGGCTGGCATCCCGCGTCCTGGCGCGAGCCGCGCTCCCGGGCCTCCGAGCTCTTCACCGCCGGCTTCTGGCTCGACGCCGTGCGGGAGGCCGAGCACGGCCTGCTCGACTTCGTCACCTTCGAGGACTCCCTGTCACTCCAGTCGACCGATCCGACCGCCGACGACCGGCGCACCGACCAGGTGCGCGGCCGTCTCGACGCGGTCCTGATCGCCTCCCGGGTGGCTCCGCTGACCCGGCACGTCGGCCTGGTGCCGAGCGTGGTGGCGACTCACACCGAACCGTTCCACCTGGCGAAGGCGGTCGCGACGCTGGACTTCGTGAGCGGCGGGCGTGCCGGGGTCCGGGTGAAGGTGTCCGCCGCCGGGCACGAGGCAGCGCACTTCGGCCGCCGGGACCTGCCGCCGTTCCGTCCGCAGGACTACCTGCTGCCCGATGCCCAGGCGCTGGTGCGCGAGTTGTTCGCAGAGGCCGCCGACTACGTCGAGGTGCTCCGCCGGCTCTGGGACAGCTGGGAGGACGACGCGGAGATCCGCGACGTCGCCACCGGGCGGTTCGTCGACCGCGCGAAGCTCCACTACATCGACTTCGAGGGCAAGCATTTCAGCGTCAAGGGCCCCTCCATCACACCGCGTCCGCCGCAGGGGCAGCCCTTGGTGACGTCGTTGGCCCACGCCACCATCCCGTACGGGCTGGTGGCCGGTTCCGCGGACGTCGGTTACGTCACGCCGCACGACGCGGCCGAGGCGCGGGCCGTGACGCAGGAGATCCGCGCCGCCCAGGAGACGGCCGGGCGGGGCGGCGAGACCGTCCACGTCTTCGGGGACCTGGTGGTCTTCCTGGACGAGACCGCCGGTGCGGCGAAGGCCCGGCGGCAGCGCCTGGACGACGTGGCCGGCGCTCCCCTGACGAGTGACGCCGAGATCTTCACCGGCACCCCGGGCGAGCTGGCCGACCTGCTGCTGGACTGGCAGCGGGCGGGCCTGACCGGCTTCCGGCTCCGTCCGGCCGACAACGCCCACGACCTGCCGGCGATCAGCCGGGGGCTGGTGCCGGAACTCCAGAGCCGTGACGCGTTCCGCCGCGCCTACGAAGCCGATTCGCTGCGCGGCCTTCTCGGCCTCTCCCGCCCCGCCAACCGTTACGCCCGGGTCCGGGCCGGAGGACAGTCATGAGCGACGAACTGAAGCAGATCCACCTCGCGGCGCACTTCCCCGGGGTCAACAACACCACCGTCTGGAGCGATCCGGCGGCCGGCAGCCAGATCGACTTCGCCTCCTTCAGTCACTTCGCGCGCACCGCGGAGCGGGCCAAGTTCGACTTCCTCTTCCTGGCCGAGGGTCTGCGCCTGCGCGAGCAGGGCGGTGAGATCTACGACCTGGACGTGGTCGGCCGCCCGGACACCTTCGGCATCCTCGCCGCGCTGGCAGCGGTCACCGACCGGCTCGGCCTGGCCGGCACGATCAACTCCACCTTCAACGAACCGTACGAGGTGGCCCGGCAGTTCGCGTCCCTGGACCACCTCTCGGCGGGCCGGGCGGCGTGGAACGTCGTCACCTCCTGGGACGCGTTCACCGGCGAGAACTTCCGGCGCGGCGGCTTCCTCGCGGAGGAGGACCGGTACACGCGGGCGGAGCAGTTCCTGCGGACCACCTGGGAACTGTTCGACTCCTGGGCCGAGGACGACCTCGTGGCCGACCCGGAGAGCGGGCGGTTCCTGCGCGACGCGGACGCCGGCACGTTCGCCCACCGCGACCAGCACTTCGACATCGCCGGCCGTTTCAACGTGCCCCGCTCGCCGCAGGGCCGTCCGGTGATCTTCCAGGCCGGGGACTCGGACCAGGGCCGGGAGTTCGCGGCGGCCACCGCGGACGCCATCTTCAGCCGCCACTCCGCCCCGGAGCCGGGCCGCGCCTTCTACCGTGACGTCAAGGGGCGCCTCGCCCGCCACGGGCGTGAGCGGGACGAGCTGCTGATCCTGCCCGCGGCCACCTTCGTGCTGGGCGACACGGACGCCGAGGCGGAGGAGCGCGCGCACGAGGTACGGCGCAGCCAGGTCAGCGGGCAGACCGCGATCAAGTTCCTGGAGCACGTGTGGAACCGGGACCTGTCCTCCTACGACCCGGACGGCCCGCTGCCCGACATCGATCCCGACACCGGTGAGCACACGGTGACCAAGGGCCGCGCCAGTGTGCGGATGGTCCGCGATCCGCTGGCCACCGCGTCCGAGTGGCGGCAGCGGGCCAAGGCGGAGAACCTGTCGATCCGGGAGCTGGTGATCGAGACCAGCGCCCGGCAGACCTTCATCGGTTCGGCCGCCACGGTCGCCCGTGCGATCGACGACTCCGTGCAGAGCGAGGTGTCCGACGGTTTCATCCTGGCGCCGCACCTGGTGCCCGGCGGCCTGGACGAGTTCGCCGACACCGTGGTCCCGCTGCTCCAGGAGCGGGGTGTGTTCCGTACGGAGTACGAGGGGACGACCCTCCGCGACCACCTGGGTCTGCGCCCGCCGAAGGGCTGAAACCGGGGCGGGTCCCGGGGGCGCCGGTCGGCGCCTCCCGGGATCTGCCGGCTCCGCTCCGCCCGGGCCTCAGCCCAGCGCGCTCTTCGCCTGCCACGCCGTCCAGGGGAC
Source organism: Streptomyces sp. AM 2-1-1 (assembly GCF_029167645.1). Taxonomy (NCBI): domain Bacteria; kingdom Bacillati; phylum Actinomycetota; class Actinomycetes; order Kitasatosporales; family Streptomycetaceae; genus Streptomyces; species Streptomyces sp. AM 2-1-1. The sequence goes on from NZ_CP119147.1 coordinate 226,350, forward strand.
GTTCCAGTCGCCGTAGCCGTTGCCCTCGGCGACGACACCCTTGGTGTCCGCTCCGGTGATCTCGAAGGGGTCTCCCACCCGTGCCTTCGCGTAGAGCTCGGCCGCGTCGGCGTCGCTCATGCCCACGCAGCCCGAGCTGTGGTTGGCGACGCCGAAGTACGCGGCGTTCCACGGTGCGGCGTGGGCGTACATGCCGGACCAGGTGAGCCGCAACGAGGAGTCGACCATCTTGTCGTAGGCGTCGCCGAGGCCGACCGTCTCGGAGCGCATGTTGATGGTGCCCTCCTTCGCCATCAGCACGGCCGTACCGCGCCAGGACGCCTTGTCGCCGCCGGGGGTTCCTCCGGAGACGGGGACGTCCATGACGGTGCGGCCGTCGCGGACCAGGGCGAGCCGGTGGCGGTCGAGGTCGACCTTCACCACCTGGGCGGCGCCGATGGTGAAGGACATGGCGTAGTCGCGGACGAAGAACCCTCCGCCGGGTCCCGAGTCCGTGCCGTCGAGGGCTGCGTCCAGGGTGACTTCGGTGCCGGGCCTCCAGTACTCCCGGGGCCGCCAGTCGACGCGGTCCTTGCGGGTCGCGCCCGGCAAGGTGCTGGCGATGCTCTTCCGCGGGCCGGACGAATCGGAGGAGGACGCGGGCTTCTGGTCGGAACTCCCCGATGGAAAACCGGCGGTGGAGGTCGAAGCCGACGGGCGTCAGGTACGGGTGCGGCTCGGCACTCCGGTCGGCAGACTCTCCACCCTCGCCCGTCTGCAACTGGTCTGCACCGCCGCGCACCTGGGCCCGGCACGGACGAGCGGTGTGCGGGAGAGCGTCCGGGTGACGGTGCGCGGGTCCGACGGGTCGATGGAGCCGTCCGTCTGTCCGCTCTGACGCCCGTCCGTCGTGGGACCTCTCCGTCCGGACGTCCCTCCGCTCCGGCATCGGCCCGCCCTCCGGCGGCCCGGACGGCAGGATCCTCCGGGCGGTCCGTCAACCGGTGGTGCCGGAGACCGGGAGGACCGCGAGCACCGCGACGACGGCCCGGTGGTCCGTCCCGGTCAGGGTGGGCTCGTGGACGGAGATCCCCGCCAGCCCGGAGCCGTGCAGCACGTGGTCCAGTTGCACGAGGGGCGGGAGGGGCCCGGTGCCGACCGGCCAGGTCGGCGCCCAGCCTTCGCCGAGTTCCGCATGGGTGTCGGTGAGGCCCGCGGCGAGCAGGGAGCGCATCGGCGCGTGGTCGAGGGTGGCGTTGAAGTCGCCCAGGAACACGGTGTCCGGCCCGTCGCTCCGGGCCAGGGAGGTGAGGGCGGACATGTCCCCGGTCCATCGCCCGGCGTCCCCGAGCGGGTAGTAGGTGTGGACGGCGGTGAGCCGCACGGCGCGGCCGCCGACCGTGATCCGGGCGGTGGTCTGCGGCCAGGCGGTGTCGATCCGCGTGGTGCCCGCCCCGGACAGCGGAAGCCGCGAGTAGACCGAGGAGTCGTACTCGGGGTGCAGCGCGTGGTACGGCAACAGGGCGCTCAGCCCCGCCTCGTCGAGCGCGGCGAGTCCCGCGGAGGGTGTCTGTTCGACGGCGAGCACGTCGATCCGCTCGGCCCGGACCATCTCCACCACGGACCGGGGATCGACCGCTCCCTCGTCGGTGTTGACGGTCGCCACCCGCAGGGTGGGTGCTCCCGGCGGGACGGTGACGGAGTGGGAGACGAAGCGCGGCACCATCAGCCACATCTGAGCCACGACCATCACCAGCGCGGCGGCGGCGACGCCCCGCGACCGCGACGCGCGGATGCCGGCCGTCACGCCGAGGACCAGCAGGGAGAGGACCAGCGAGTGGGGGAAGAGCACCATCGGCACGGCGAGAGGTGTGCCGGAGTCGCTCCCGGTCAGCCGTACGAGGAGGAGGGCGGCGGGAATGGCGAGCACCGCTCCGCATACCGCGAGGATCCAGGTCCTGCCGCGCCCCCCGCGCCCCCGGACGCGTCCTCCGGTGCGGTGCGACTCCCCCGCGGGCGGTGGGGCCGACCGCTCGGCACGCGGCGCCGCGCGCCCGGTCACGAGCCGGTCCGGGAGGCGTCCGGCACGCGCCGGAGGGCGGGGATCCTTCTCATCCGTCGATCATAGGCGGGCAGTTGTGGGAGGCGGGACGCCGTCCCTGGACCGATCCCCGGTACAGGGACGCGGGTGGCGTCCGGCGCTCCGGCGGGTGTGCGCTCCGGCGGCCACCGGTACCCGCCTGACGGTCCCGCCCGCGCGGCCGTCGGCGCGGGGCGGGACCGTCTCCGTCACCCGTCGGTCGCGTCGAGCGGTGGCAGGTCCAGGTGTTCGCGCAGCGTGGTGCCGCGGTACTCGGTGCGGTAGACGCCCCGCTCCTGGAGTTCCGGGACGAGCTTGTCGACGATGTCCGTGACGGAGGCCGGGAGCAGGTGCGGCAGCAGGTTGAAGCCGTCCGCCACCCCCTCGCGCACGTAGCGGGTCCACTCGTCGGCGATGGAGGCGGGGGTGCCCACGAAGGACGGGTGCCCCGGTGACACCTCTCTGACCAACTCGACTATGGAGTAGTCGCGTTCGGCGGCCAGCTCCCGCCACTTGCGGATGGTGGCGAGCTTGCCGCTGCGCTGCTCGACGGCGAGGGTCCCCCGGGACGGGTCGAGCTCCTGGTCGCTCGGCTCGATGTCGGGGAGCGGCCCCTCGGGGTCGTAGCCGGACAGGTCGCTCCCCCAGTACTGCTCCAGGAAGGCGAGGGCGCGTGGGCCGTTGATCTGTTCGCCCCGTACCCAGCGGGCCTTCTCCTCCGCGTCGGCAGGGGTGTCGCCGATGACGACGCTCGCGCCCGGCAGGATCCGCAGCGAGTCGGGTGTCCGGCCGTGGCGGGCGAGGCGCTCGCGGAGGTCTGCCGCGTAGGCGGTGGCCTTGCCGAACTCGGTGTTGGCGGAGAAGACGACGTCGGCGTGGCGTGCGGCGAGCTCGCGGCCGCCGTCGGAGTCGCCGGCCTGGAAGAGCACCGGCCTGCCCTGGCGGCTGCCCGGAACGGTGGCGGTGGCGCGCAGCTTCACGAGGTCGGTGTCCCGCTCGACGGGGACGACGGTTCCGGGCCGGGCCCAGTGGTCGTCACCGCCGGTGGATGCGATCGTGTCCGGCGCCCAGGACGACCAGAGTTCCTTGGCGGCGTCGACGAACTGCTCGGCGCGCTCGTAACGGCGTGCGTGGTCCAGCCAGCCGCCGTGCCGGAAGTTGGCGCCGGTCCAGGCGTTGTCGGTGGTGACGATGTTCCAGCCCGCCCGGCCCCCGGAGAGCAGGTCCAGGCTCGCCAGTCGGCGGGCCAGGTCGGCCGGGTAGTTGTACGTGGTGTTCTGGGTGGCCACCAGGCCGATGCGTGTCGTGACGGCGGCGAGTGCGGTCAGCTGGGTGATGGCGTCGGGCCGGCCCGCCACGTCCAGGTCGAAGACGCGGCCGCGGTTCTCCCGTACGCGCAGTCCCTCGCCGAGGAAGAACGCGTCGAACAGGCCGCGTTCGAGGATCTGCGCGATCTCGACGAAGGTGTCGATCTCGGTGTGCGACGGGGCGTCGGGGTCGGTCCAGATCAGCTGGGGTCCGACTCCGGTGTAGAACACACCGAGGTGGAGTCGGGGCTGGGGGTGCGGTGCGGTCATGGCGGTCACCTCAGGTGGTCGTGGCCGCCGGGGCGGCGTAGCGGTTGGCGGGGCGGGGAAGGCCGAGCGTGTCGCGCAGGGTGTCGCCGGGGCGGGGTACGGGCCGGTTTCCGGCAGCCGCCGGGTCACCCAGCACCCGGTCCACCAGGACCGGCAGGTCGACGGCGAGCACGGCCGGGTGCAGCCGTACCCCGTCGACCAGCCCGGAGAGTTCGCGCAACAGACCGACCAGCGCCTCGGGCGAGCCGACGTGGCGCAGCCGTCCGGTCTCCGGCCACAGGGCGGCCCCGTCCAGGGCGGCGAGCCGCTCGGCCGCCGGCGCGTCCGCGTCGAGGACCACCTCGACCTCGGCGAACACCAGCGGTGCCCCGGCCTCCCGGGCGTCGGCGGCGCGGGCGGCGACGCCGGCGAGATCGGGGCGGGCGACGAGGACCACGTCGGCGTGGTCGTCCACGTCCAGCGCGTCCGGGACCAGCACGACGAGCCGGCCCTGCGGCGGGCGGGGGGTGATGAGGGGACCCTTGACCGAGAAGGCGGGGCCCTCGAAGTCGACGGCGTGCACGCGGTCGGCGTCGAGGAAGCGGCCGGTGGCCCGGTCCTTGATGACGGCGTCGTCCTCCCAGGAGTCCCAGAGCGACCGGGCGGTCTCGATGACGTCGGCGGTCTCCCGGATGAGCGCGGCCGCGGGACGCACCGGCTCCCCGACGGTCGCGGCGTCGTCCTCGCCGTTGGCCGCGCCGACGACCCAGGCGCCCCGGCCGTGCGAGGCGTGGTCGAGGCTCGCGAGCTGGGTGGCGAGGTGGAACGGCTCCGTGGTGGTGACGTGGAGGGTGGGCGCGAGCCCGATCCGGTCGGTCAGCACCGAGACGTACGCGGCGCGCGTCCCGGCCTCCAGCCGTCCGGCCGGCCCGCCCGCGGCGGGGGGCAGGGGCGAGTCGGCGAAGGTGACGAGGGCGAAGCCCGCGCTCTCGGCCGCGGCCACCGTGTCCCTGAGGGCTCCCGGGCCGAGGACGGCGCCCGGCGGTCGCCCCGAGTGGCGCCAGGCGGCGGGATGGGCGCCGTCGCCGTCCACCTCCAGGGCGAGGTGCAGCCCGGGAAGCCGGGTGTCGCGATCAGTCATGAGGGATACCTCCGGTCGAAGTGGTGCGGGGTACGGACGGGTCGGCGTACGCCGAGGGGAGGGACGGGTCCGGGGGCGGTGAAGGCGCTCCGGGCGGGATCGTGGCGGGGGTGCGGAAGGGCGCCGCGCGGGCGGCGGCCCGCACCCGGGACGCCCGGCCGGGGACGGTGGCGCCGCGCCGGGACAGCCACAGCGCCACCGCCCCGGCGGCGAGGACGGCGGCGCCCGCTCCGGAGGCGAGTCCCCAGCGCACCCCGGCGTGCTGGGAGACCCAGCCGACGGCGGGGCCGCCGAGCGGGGCGCCGCCCATGGAGACGACGGTGTAGACCGCCATCACCCGGCCGCGCACCGCGTCGCCGACTTCCGACTGGACGAAGGCGCTGACCGCCGTGTTGAGGATCATCAGCGTGAATCCGGTCGGCAGCAGCAGGATCAGGAAGGTGGTGTAGGACGGCATGAGCGCGGCCACCGCCTCGCTCGCGCCGAACAGGACGGCCCCGGCCACCACGGTCCGTACCCGGGGCGAGGCGCGGCGGGTCGCGGCGAGCGTCCCGGCGATGGTGCCCACGGAGAGTGCGGTCGACATGAAGCCGAGGCCGCTGGATCCGACGTCGAAGACCCTCCCGGCGAACAGCGTGAGGGTGGTGGGGAAGTTCACCGCGAAGGTGGAGACGAGGCCGAAGAGGACCAGGACGCCGGTCAGTTCGGGCCGGGCGGCGACGTACCGCAGCCCTTCCACGCCGGCTCCCCGCAACGGCGCTCGCTTCGTACGAGGCGGGAGGTTTCCGCCTTCCGCACCGGTCCCGCCTGCCACCCCGTCCGAGCGTTCCGCCCCCGCCGCGGGAGCCCCGGCCCCGGATGCACGCGGACGGATCATGAGCAGTCCCGCGGTCACCGCCGCGAACGAGAGGGCGTTCACCGCGAACACCCCGCCGGCACCGATCACCGCGATCAGCACCCCGGCGATCGCGGGTCCGACCAGCCGGGCCGCGTTGAGCGACAGGATGTTCAGACCGGCCGCGTTCGGGATCAGCGCTCCGCCGACCAGTTCCGTGACGAAGGAGAGCCGTGCGGGGTTCTCGACGGTGAAAACGGTGCCGAGGCCGAACGAGAGGAGGTAGAGCGACCAGAGGGGTGCGTGGCCGGAGACCACCAGCACCGTGAGGAGTACCGCCTGCACCGCGTAGAGGGACTGCGCCCACAGCAGGAGGGTGCGGCGGTCGTACCGGTCGGCGAGTACCCCGCCCCAGAGGCCGAACAGCAGGACCGGGGCGAATTGCAGACCGGCCGCCCACCCGACCGCCGTCCCGCTGTGCGTGAGGTCGAACACGAACCAGTCCAGCGCCACGCCCTGCATCGCGGATCCGGTGTTGGAGACCAGACCGGTGCTCCAGTAGATCCGGTAGTCCCGCACGCGCAGCGCGGCGAACACCCCGTTGCGCGTGGCGTCTTCGGGCACGGCGAACCTTCCGGTCGGGGCGCGCGGGCAGCCGTGACCGGCCACCGGACGCACAGTCGACTGCACATGACGGCGTGTCAGGGGATGGGAAAAAGGGAAACCCCCGGCGCACCGGGGAACGCGGAAGGCGCGCGGCTCACGACCCGCTCATGCGCGGGGCCCGGACCCGCGCGAGGTGGACGCGCACGCCGAGGTACGCGGGCCGGCGGAGAGGGACGCGCTCAGCGGCGCGGCGTGGAGCCCGGACACAGCGCGCTGCTCACCCGGAGCAGGTCGACGTGGCGCCGGAGGACACGGAGCGTGGAGGATCCGGCGTGGTGCGGCAGACGGCTGCCGTGCTCGCTGAAGGGGCGCGCCCGCACGTCGCTCACCTCGCAGTCCTCGGATCGGTCGGGGCCGGGTGAGGGCTGCCGACACGGGAATCACCGCACGGGGACGCGGGCGATCTCTCCGAGAGGCTAACCCGCGGACGCCTCGCCGAACAATGCCGTCCCAGGGTACGGAACCCCGGCGACGGGGCGGGAATGAAGGCGGCGGTCCTCGGAGTTGGGTGCTGGAGAACCGCAACCGACCCCGGCGGGCCCGCCCGCCACGGAGCACGAGGGAGTGGACATGACCGTCCCGGAGACCGCCCAGGGAACCTTCGTCGAGGAGTGGGAGGCATGGCACCGGCAGAAGGAGGAGACGCTCGCCGGGCCGCACGGATTCCTCGCCATCACGAGCCTGCACTGGCTGAGCGCCGAACCGGAACGCTTCGCCGACGCACCGGGCGCCTGGTCGACGTCGGCCGACGGCGTGGTGGTGGATCTGGCGGACGGCGAGGAACTGATTCTGGACGGAGTAACCCTGACGGGCCGTCATCATTTCGGCGTGCTGGGTGAACGCACCAGCCTCTTCCCCGGGTACGGGGATGCCGTGATCGAGGTCGCCAAGCGGGGCGGGCACGACATCCTGCGCCCCCGCCACCCGGAGAACGTTCTGCGCACCGGCTTCACCCGCACCCCCGTCTACGCCCCCGACACCCGCTGGGTGCGCCCCGGCCGGTTCGTGCCGTTCGAGCAGCCTCGCCCGGTGACCGTCGGCGCGTCGGTCGAGGGTCTGGAGCACGTCTACGACTCCCCCGGCGAGGTCGAGTTCGAGCTGGCCGGAGAGGTCCACCGCCTCACCACGTTCAACGGCACGCGCCCCGGTTCCCTCATGGCGCTCTTCACCGACCGAACCTCCGGTGTGACGACCTATGCGGCGAACCGCTCCCTCCAGATCGCCGCCCCCGACGAGGACGGAGCCGTCGTGGTGGACTTCAATCGCGCTGGGAACCTGCCCTGCGCCTACACGGACCTGGCCACCTGCCCGCTGCCTCCGAAGGAGAACCGTCTGCCGGTCGCGGTCGAAGCCGGTGAGCGCATTCCCCTGGAGCGCGGCGGACAGCCCTGACCCCTCCCGCCCCGGCATGCTCCTCGGGGTCCTGCAACGGGACTGCCGGCCTCCGGCCCGGCGCGACTCGGTCCCCCTACCGAAAGCATGACCTGAGGTGGTGCCGCCGGGCCGAAAAGTGCCGCCTCCTGGGGTGGTGCCACCGGCCCGGGAAGTGCCGCCGGAGACGCTGATGAGAGGTCCGGCCACCGCCCGGCCCGGCGTGGTGCCGGACGTGTTCGCGGGCGGCAGGTCTGCAGGACGTCGTTGTGCACGCACGACAGCGACGGCGAGGCCCGCACCCCTGGTGCGTGTCCGGCGGATCATGTTCCAAGCCACGGCGTCCGGCGCGGTCTTGACGGCAACGAGGGAGGGAAGTCTTGACCTCAAGCACGGTTGAGACCGAATGATCGAGCCATGAACGAGATGACCGGCACGACCGGTCTCCGGGACCACTTCGAGATCGCCACCCTCATCAGCGGCTTCTTCCGCACCATGGACGAGCGGCGGTACGACGAGGGGTGGCCCGGGGCCTACTTCACTGATGACCTGCGGACGACGACGCCGCTCGGTGTGGCCGAAGGTGCCGACGCGGTACGCCACGTGGAGGAGGCCACCGGCCGGTTCGCCGCCACCCTGCACATCTCCTCCGACGTCCTCGTCCAGGCCGGACCGGGCGCGCGGACGGCCCATGCCTCTTGGAACGCCCACATGACCCACGTCCATCTTGACTCCACGCTCCGAGCAAGGGGCGAGGGTGCCAACCCCCTCTTCACGGTGGGCGGAATCTACGAGGGGGATTTCCGGCGCACCGACAGCGGTTGGCGCATCAGCCGTATGTCCGTGCGGGCCGTCTGGACCAGAGGGGAGCCGCCTGTCCTGCCGGAGGAGACCGCCGTCCGGGTCACGGAACTGACCGGCGCCCAGGCGTCGGGCTGACCCGGCAGCTCATGGGCGGAGCCGGAGCCGGATCGAGGTGAGGGTGACGGTGCTGGGGAAGATGGTGGCGCGCTTGTCATATCCCGTCGCCACGGCCCGGGGGTTCTTCAGGGCGTTGATCGTCCGCTCGATTTCCTTCCTGCGCGTGCAGAGGGAGTGTCCGAGCCCTTCATCGGGGCGGTGCTGCGGAGGCGTCGGCCTACTTCCCGGCAGGCGTGGCGGCCGCGGGCGGGCCCCGGCGGCGTGCCGGTAGGGCCGGCAGGAGGCGGAGTCCACGCTCACCGTCGACCGGTCGGTGCGGACTTCCGAGTAGGCGCCGGCCAGGACAGCCGCGAAAAGTTTGCCGCGCCTGGGAGGCACGGACGAAGCCGCGCCCGGGAGACGCAGGCGACGGTCACCTCGCGCGCGCGGTTTCCCCCGCACCCGTACGGATGCGATGTCCGCAGCATCATCGGGCCCGGGCGGTGCGGCAGGACTCCGCCCCGGTGCGGAGGACTCGGGCCCCCACCTGCGCGTTCGCTTCCGTCGCCGACTGCGGACGCGTTGGTCCGGCCCTCTCGCGGCCGGGTGCGAGCAGGGGATCGGAGTGCTCAATTCCGTTCATGAATACGGAAGTTGTATTGACTCGCACGTGTGCTGTTCATAACATCGAAACATCTGAAGCCAAGTTTGGCTTGATTTCGTCGGCTTCAACGTCGCCGGATCCCCCAGTGAATGCGTACCGCCCGGATCCCGCTCATCGTTCGTTCTGCTCGATCTCAAGCATCCGCTCATCACGCCCTGCGGCGTGCGCGCCCGGGGGAGCCCGATGAGTGTTCCAGTTCTGTGTCCGGACATGACCCATGGGCAGAGACGGCTGTGGTTTCTGCACCAGATGGAGCCGGACGACCCCTCGTACAACATCCCCCTCGTGCTGCGGCTGACCGGTGATCTGGCGCAGTCGGCCCTCGGGGCCGCGTTCGACGAGGTGGTGGCCCGGCACGAGTCGCTGCGCATGCGCTTCCCGGACGAGGACGGCGCCCCCGCCGTGGTGGTCGGCGCGCCCGCTCCGGTGGCCATCGAGCACCTTGACCTGAGGGCCGGGAACCACCGGCTGGAAACGTTGCTGGCCGAGCGCACCAACCGCGGCTTCGACCTGGGGCAAGGGCCTCTGATGCGGGTGTCCCTCTTGCGGACGGGCGACAGCGACCACGTCCTGTGCGTGGTCCTGCACCACATCGTCGCCGACGGCTGGTCGCTCAACATCCTCCGCGACGAACTGGCAGCGCACTACGCCGCCCACCGGCAGGGTCGTGCCACGGGCCTGCCCCTGCCGGCCCCCTACCGCGCGCAGGCCGCCGCGGAGGCACGGGAGGCGGACGGTCCGCAGACACGCGAAGCACTCGCCTACTGGCAGGAACGCCTCGCCGACGTCCCTGCCCTCGAGCTGCCCCTCGAACGGCCGCGACCCGAACAGCCCTCCACGCACGGTGCTTTCCACACGCAGGTGATCACCGGCGCCGGGCCCGTGGTGGACGCGCTGGCCCGTGCCCGGCGCTGTACTCCGTTCATGGTCATGCTCGCCGCCTACCAGGCGGTCCTCCACCGCTGCACCGGGCAGGAGGACTTCTGCATAGGCGTCCCCACCGCGGGCCGCACCGACCCGGAGGCCGAGCAGGTCATCGGCTACTTCTCCCGCACGCTGGTGCTCCGCTCCGACCTCTCCGGCGACCCCGGGTTCGCCGATCTGCTGCGCCGGGCCCGCAGCACCGCCCTCGGGGCCTTCGCCCACGAGCGGATCCCGTTCGAGCGTCTGGCCGAATCCCTGCGCCTGGACCGTGATCCGGGGCGCACGCCACTGTTCCAGACGCTGTTGACCGTGCACACCCACGACGCGGGTCTGCTGCGTGCCACCCCGTTCGCCGACCTCTCCTGCACCGAACTCGACCCGGGCATGGAGGCCTGCAAGTTCGACCTCACCCTGGACGTGCGGCGGGACGGCGAGGACGTCGTCGCCGTATTCGGGTACCGGACGGACCTCATCGACGCCGCATGGGCGGCCCGGCTAGGCCGGTGGTTCGAGACGCTGCTGCGCGCGGCGGTGGCCGACCCGGAGACCCCGGTCCGCCGGCTGCCGATGCAGGACGCGTCGGAACTCGCGGCCCTCCGGGAACGGGGCCGGGGACCGGTCCTGGCCGCAGGACCGGCGACCGTGCTCGCCGCCGTCGAGGAGGCCGTTCGCAACGGACCCGACAGGACCGCGTTGCGGGGGCGCGAGGAGTCACTCGACTACGCCACCCTGTGGTCGCGGGCCGGCCTGCTGGCCGTGCGGCTGGCGGCCCACGGGATCCGGCAGGGGGACACCGTCGGGGTTCTGCTGCCGCGCGGCCCGCACGCGGTCGTGGCGATGCTCGCCGCCTGGCGGGCCGGTGCGGCGTACGTGCCGCTCGACCCCGACTACCCGCCGGCCCGGATCGCCTTCATGATCGAGGACAGCGGCACCCGGGTCGTGCTCACGTCCGGCCGGGCAGGATCGCGCGAGGTTCCGGAAGGCGTGCGGACCCTGACCGTCGACGGGCAGGAGCCTTCCGGTGGCCCCGGGAGCAGCACGGAAACGGCCCGCGGTGGCGAACGGATCGGTGCTCCGGGCGAGTCCGGCGGTTCCCCTGCCGCCGTTCTTCCCGTCACCCGTCCCGACGACTCCGCCTACGTCATCTACACCTCGGGTTCGACCGGCACCCCCAAGGGCGTCCTCGTACCGCACCGCGCGCTCGCCGAACGGGTCCGGTGGATGCGTGAGGGCTACGGCATCACGCACACCGACCGCGTCCTGCACTGCGCCTCGCTCAGCTTCGACACCAGCGCCGAGGAGCTCTTCCCGGCCCTGGCCGCCGGCGCCACCCTGGTCGTCGCCGAAGCCGGTGCCGCCCTGCCGGACCAGCTCGGCGACCCCTTCACCGCCGACGTCACGGTCATGGACCTGCCCACCCCGTACTGGCACCAACTGGTCGGCGACCTGGACGCGGTGGCATGGCCCGACCCGCTGCGGCTGATGATCCTGGGCGCCGACCAGGTGAGGTCCACCGCGGTCGGTGCCTGGCGGGCCCGGTTCGGGGACCGGGTCCGGCTCGTCAACTCCTACGGTCCCACCGAGACCACGATCATCGCGACGACGGCCGACCTCACAGCCGCAGACAGCCGTACCCGCCCGCCGATCGGCGCGCCGATCGGCGGGGTCCGTGCGGCGGTCTGCGACGCGCAGGGCGGCCTCGTCCCGCCCGGCACCCCCGGGGAACTGCTGATCGGCGGCGCGGGGGTGAGCCACGGATACACCGGCAGACCCGGCGCCACCGCCCGTGCCTTCGTCCCCGACCCGGAAGGACCGCCCGGGTCCCGCCGCTACCGGACCGGTGACCTCGTCCGGCACCGGCACGACGGCGCGCTGGAGTTCCTCGGCCGTCTGGACGGCCAGGTCAAGGTGCGCGGCTACCGGGTGGAGCCGGGCGAGGTCGAGAACGCGCTGATGCGACAGCCGGGGGTCGCGGAGGCGGTGGTCGTCGCCCGTGCGGACGCCCTGGTGGGATACGTGGTCCCGGTGACTCCCGCCGGGGGCCCGCACGCTCCCGGTGCCGGCCTCCCTCCCCGGGCTGACGCCCGGTCCGCCGGCTCGGCGGGGCCCGCCGGTTCCGCGGGCGCGTACGCGGGCGCCGCCCAGGGCGGTCCCGCCGCCGTCGCGGACACCGCGCCGGGCAGTGAGGTCCTCGACCCCTCCGCCCTGCGGGCCGCGCTCGCCGCCTCCCTCCCCGCCCACCTGGTACCCAACGCCGTACTCGTCCTGGAGCGGCTGCCGCTCACGCCCAACGGGAAGCTCGACCGCGCCGCCCTGCCCGCCCCCGACCAGCGCCCCGCCCTCCGCGAGGCGTACGTGGCCCCGCGCACCGAGGCGGAGGAACTCGTCGCGGACATCTGGCGCGAGGTCCTCGGCATCGACCGGGTCGGGGCGATGGACGACTTCTTCGACCTCGGCGGGCACTCCTTGCTCGCCACCAGGGTGGTCGCCCGGATCCGGGCGACCGCTGAACTGACCGTCCCCCTGCGCACCCTGTTCACCCACCGGACGGCCGCAGCCTTCGCCGAAGCGGTGGAAGCCGCCTTGGTGGCCGAAATCGATGCCCTTTCGGACGACGAGGCCGCGAGCCTCCTGTCCGCCGGGGACGACTCCCTGGAAGGAACCGGTTCGCCGTCATGAGCGAAACCACCACGTCCTCCGCAGGCCTCTCCGAGGCCAAGCGCGCCCTGCTGAGCCGCCGGCTGCGGACCGGCCTCACCACCGCGCCCCGGCCCGTCGTCCCCCGGCGGAACGACGGGGAGGTGCCGCCGCTCTCCTTCGCCCAGGAACGCCTCTGGTTCATGGAGCAGTTCGCACCGGGCACCGCCGCCTACAACATCCCGGTGGCCCGGCGGCTGCGTGGCCCACTGGACCACGCGGCGCTGGAGCGCGCCCTGGACATGGTGGTGGCCCGGCACGAGACCCTGCGTTCCCGGTACCCGGCGACCGACGACGGCAGGCCCGTCCTGGAGATCGCCGAGCCCGCGCCCGCTCCGCTGCCCGTTGCCGAAGCGGTCGACGAGGCACACGCGGCACGGCTGGTGGACGAGGCGGGGGCCCGCCCCTTCGACCTCGTCGCGGGCCCCCTGCTGCGGACCCTGCTGGTGCGGTGCGCACCCGAGGAGCACATCCTGCTCCTCGTGGTGCACCACAGTGTCAGCGACGGCTGGTCCAGCGAGATCCTGATCTCCGAGATCCTGCGCTGCTACACGGCCCAGGCGGCGGGCGACCCCGATCCGCTGCGCGAACTCCCGGTCAGCTACGGAGACTTCGCGCTGTGGCAACGCGACCGGTTGAGCGGGGACGCGATGGCCGCGGAGGTGGCCTACTGGGCTCGGGAACTGGCCGGCGTGGAGCCCCTCGTACTGCCCACCGCCCGGCCGCGGGCCGCCCGGCAGACCTTCGACGGGGCCGGCTACGGCTTCCAGGTGGGCCGAGAACTGCTGGACCGGCTCACCGCTCTCGGAAAGACCCACGGCGCCACCGTCCACATGGTGATGCTCGCCGCCTTCCAGGTGCTCCTCGCCCGCTTCAGCGGACAGCACGACTTCGCGGTGGGCTCACCGGTGGCCGGCCGTCCGGAGCCCGAACTCGAAGGCCTCGTCGGCATGTTCGTCAACGTGCTGCCCCTGCGGGCACGGCTCGACGGAGACCCCGGCTTCGCCGCGCTGCTGGAGCGGACGCGGGAGACCTGCCTGGAGGCCTACGCCCACCAAGAACTGCCGTTCGCCCAGCTGGTGACCGAACTGGGCGTCGAACGTGACGTCTCCAGGCCGCCGGTGTTCCAGGCCGTGCTCGCCATACAGAACTATGCGACCGCACAGCAGCGGGACGCGAAGGGGGCACTGGACGCGGAGACCTACGGTCTGCGGGCCGCCGGCACGCGGTTCGACATCGAGCTGTTCCTGATGGAGTGGCCGGACGGGCTGCGGGGTGCCTTCAACTACAACACCGACCTCTTCGACGAGGCGGACGTCGCCCGCATGGCGGGACACCTGGACCGGCTGTTGCGCGCGGTGGCCGACCACCCGGACGTGCCCCTGTCCGAACTGGACGGCCTGTCGGACGACGAACGCCGGCTGGAGCTCGAGGAGTTCAACGCCACCGCCGTCACCCTCCCGGCCGATGCCACCCTGGTGTCGCTGATCGGCGAGCAGATCGCGCGTACCCCTGGAGCGGTGGCGGTGACCGCCGACGAGGGCACGCTCACCTACGCGGCGCTCGACGAGGCCGCCGACCGGATCGCGGGCCTGCTCGTCGCGGCCGGAGTCACCTGCGGCGACGTGGTCGCCGTCAGCGCCGAACGCTCGCACGCCCTGGTCACGGCATTGCTCGGCGTGATGCGTACCGGCGCCTGCTACACCCCGCTGGACACCGAGTACCCGTCCGAGCGGCTGCAGTTCATGCTCGACGACAGCGGAGCGCGCGTCCTGCTCACCCAGCGCGGCCTTCCCGTACCCGAGGCCTGCGACGCGGCTGTGCTGTACCTGGACGACCTGGACGACGACGCGCAGTGTGGGAGCGCTCCCGCCCAGGGCCTGGGCGCGGGACCGCAGCCCGGCGATCCGGCGTACCTGATCTACACCTCCGGCTCCACCGGACGCCCGAAGGGAGTGCCGAACACCCACCGTGCTCTGGTGAACCGGCTGCTCTGGATGCAGCGGAGCTACCCGATCGGCCCCGACGACCGGGTCCTGCAGAAGACTCCGGCCGGGTTCGACGTGTCGGTCTGGGAGTTCTTCTGGCCCCTGATGACCGGGGCCCGTCTCGTCCTGGCCCGCCCCGGCGGGCAGAAGGACGCCGCCTATCTCCAGGAACTGATCCGCTCGGTCCCCGTCACCGTCGCCCACTTCGTCCCCTCGATGCTGCCGCTCTTCCTCGCCGAGGAGGGAGCCGGCCGGTGCACCGGGCTGCGGAGGGTCGTTTGCAGTGGCGAGGCGCTGCCGCCGGACACCGCACGTGCCTTCCGGGCCCTGCTGCCGGACTGCGCGCTGGCGAACCTCTACGGCCCGACCGAGGCGGCCGTCGACGTCTCCTCGTGGGAGTGCGAGGGAGTCCTGGACACGGTGCCGATCGGGCAGCCGATCGACAACATCCGGCTGTACGTCCTGGACGGAGCGCTGCGGCCGGTACCGCCCGGCGCCCCGGGCGAGATCCACATCGGGGGGACCGGTGTCGCCCTCGGCTACCACCGCCGGCCCGGCCTGACCGCGGGCCGCTTCGTCCCCGACCCCTACGGCCCGCCCGGCTCACGGCTCTACCGGACCGGCGACCTGGGCAGGCGCCGCCCCGACGGGACGCTGGAACACCTCGGCCGGATCGACCAGCAGGTCAAGCTGCGTGGGCTGAGGATCGAGCCCGGTGAGATCGAGTCCGCCCTGCGCGCGCTGCCGGCCGTGACCGAGGCGGCCGTCGTCGTTCGCGAGGACAGTCCGGGCGACAAGCGGCTGGCGGCCTACCTCGTCACGGAGGACGGAGGGGACGTCCTCGATCCGCAGGCGCTGCGGACACGGCTCAAGCTCGTACTCCCCGACTACATGGTGCCCGTCTCCTTCACCGCTCTGCCCGCCCTGCCGCTCACCCCCAACGGGAAGCTGGACCGCCGGGCGCTGCCCAAGCCCGAGCTGCACCGGGCCCCAGGAGCCGCCCTCGCACCCGAGAGCCCCGCTGAGCGGGTGCTCGCCGCGATCTGGGCCGAGGTGCTCGGACTGGACGAGGTGGGGGCGGACGAGGACTTCTTCGACCTCGGCGGGCACTCGCTGCTCGCCACCCAGGTCGTGGCCCGGGCACGGATGCTGCTGCCGGAGGCCGGGGCCCGCCCGGTCAGCGTGATGGACCTGTTCACCTGCCGGACCGTCAGAGACCTGGCGGCGCTGGCCGAACTGCCCGAGGACGCCCGGGGCCCCCGCAGACTGCTGCACCGGCTGACCCCCGCGGTCCCTGCCGGGCACCGGCGCGCCACCTTGGTCTGTGTTCCGTACGGAGGCGGCAGCGCGGTCGTCTACCAGCCCGTCGCCGACCTGCTTCCCGACGACTACGAGCTCTGGGCCGTCGCGATACCCGGTCACGACGTCGGCGTCACCGAGGAGCACCTGCCGTTCGAAGAGCTGGCCGGGAAGCTCGCCGCCGAGATAACGGAACGCGTCGAGGGCCCCCTCATCGTGTACGGGCACTGCGGCGTCGGCACCGCGCTGGCGGTGGCGGTGTCACGCCTGCTGGAGGCGTCGGGCCGGGAACTCGAAGCGGTCTACGCCGGAGCGCAGTTCCCCTTCGCACGACCGCGCAGCCGCGTGCTCGCCGCGCTGAGCCGGATCGCCTCCCTGGAGGCCCTGCTCGGAAACCGGGTCTACGTCAACTGGCTCACCGGGATGGGGGTCGACACCTCCCAACTCGACCGGGAGCAGACCGCGTTCATCGTGGGCAACATGCGCCGCGACACGCAGGCCGCGGAGGACTGGTTCACCGGTGCGCTCGCCGAGGTGGAGGCGGGAGCGCCCCGGCTGCGCGCACCCCTGGTGTCGCTGATGGGTGACCGCGATCCGGCTGCCGACTTCTACTCCGAGCGCTACCGGGAGTGGCTGCTGCTGGCCGAGCGCTCGGCGGTCGCGGTGATCGACCAGGGCGGTCACTTCTTCGTCAAGTACCGGGCCGCGGAGGTCGCCGAGGCCGTCACCACGGTGCACCGGGCCCTGCGTGAGGGGACCACCGCGTCGCTGCCGGAGCGGACCCCGGACGCGGCGTGGTGGTTCCACGGGGAGACGGGGCCTCCGGAGGCGGCCGCCGATCCGGCCGACCCGACCGGCGTCCCGGCGCGGGACACGACCGGGGCGGACGGTGCGGACGGTGCGGACCTGGCGCCGGCCGCGGGCCGGGAGCCGTCCGCCGGCGAGAGGTGGTCCGGCGCCCCCGGCCCGGGCCGGTCACGCGGAGGTCGTGGCCCGTCCGCCGCTCCGGGGACGGCGGACGGGCCGGAACCGGGCATGGCCCGCTTCCTCACGGTCGTGCTCGGCCAGCTCGCCTCCATCATGGGGTCCGCGCTCACCGAATTCGCCCTGCCCATCTGGATCCTGCTGGAGACCGGGTCGATGACCCGGTTCGCGCTCTACTCCGTCGTCGCGATGCTGCCGGGCATTCTCATCGGTCCGCTGGCCGGAGCCGTGGTCGACCGCTTCGACCGCCGCAAGGTCATGCTCGCCGGTGACCTCACCGCCGGACTCAGCCAGGTCGCCATGCTCGCCCTTCTGCTGACCGGGCGACTGGACACCTGGTACCTGTACGTCCTGCTCGCCGTGCTGTCCGTGGCGCTGACCTTCCAGCGCCTCGCCTACAGCTCGGCCATTCCACAGCTGGTCCCGAAGCAGTACCTCGGGCACGCGAACGGAGCCGTACAACTTGCTTTCGGTGCGGCGCAGTTCGTCGTACCGCTGGTGGCGGTCGCGCTCATGGCGGGCATCGGGCTGCGCGGCGTGCTCATCCTCGACATCTCCAGCTACGTCGTCGCCGTGGGCGTGCTGCTCTGCGTCAGGTTCCCCCGGACGCTGCCGTGGAGCCGCCGGGAACCGGTGGTCGAGGAGATCAAACAGGGGTTCAGGTACACCTGGCACAACCGCGGATTCCGCTCGATGCTGCTGTGGTTCGCCGTACTGAACCTCTTCCTCTCGCCCCTCTTCCTGCTGGTGACACCGCTGGTGCTGTCCTTCGGCACCCTGGACGACGCGGCCGGGGTGGCGATGGCGAGCGGCGCCGGAGCCGTCGTGGGCGGAGTGCTCATGGGGGTGTGGGGCGGGCCCCGCAGACACCGGGTGCGCGGCATGCTGGCACTGGCCGGCGTATTCGCCCTGGCGAGCGCGGTGACCGGACTGCGCGCCGACCTCTGGGTGATCGGTGCCGGAGCCTTCGGGATGGCCTGCGCCATCTCGATGGTCAACGGGGTGTACTCGACGATCGTGCAGGTGAAGGTGCCGCAGCGGTTCCACGGCAGGGTCTTCGCACTGAACACGCTGGTGGCCTGGTCCACACTGCCGATCGGCCACGGCCTCATCGCTCCCCTCGGCGTCAAACTTTTCGACCCGCTGCTGGCCGAGGACGGGGTGCTGGCGGGCAGCGTGGGCCGGGTGCTCGGGACCGGCCCGGGACGCGGAATCGGCCTGATGTACCTGCTGTTCTGCCTCGTCATGCTGGTCCTGGTCGCCTTCGCCCTGCGCTGGCCGGTGCTCGCCCGCTTCGACCGGGACGTACCGGACGCCGAGCCGGACGACCTGATCGGGCTCAAGGAGCGTGCCCAGGCCCTGGCGGCGGCGAAGAAGAAGCGCGAAGCGTCCGCGGAGGCCGGCACCGCTCCGGTGCCGGCCGGGGCACAGCGGTGACCGCGCCCCGGCGCGCGGCCGCCGCGCCGCCTCCCGGCTCCCTGCTGGAGGTGCTGGCCCACCGCGCCGCACTCGACCCCGGCCGCACCGCGCTGCACAACGGCGGGAGCAGCCTCGACTTCGGCAGCTGGCAGCGCCGCTCCACCGCCCTCGCCGCAGGCCTCCTCGCGCGCGGGCTGCGCCCCGGGGATCCGGTGGGGCTGTGGTACGGCAGTACCCGCTGGACGGAGTACGCCGTCGCCTACTGCGCGGTGCTGCGGGCAGGCGGGGTCGCCGTACCGCTCAGCGACCGCATGGCACCGGCCGCCGCCGCGCACGTCCTGAGCGACTGCCGGGCGGTCGCCGTCCTGCACGCACCGGGCGGACCGCCGCCACGGCTTCCCGAAGGCGTGTGGGCGGCGCCGGGCGACCTGATCGAGGCCGAGGCGGGCGAGAAGGCGCCGGACATCGCGCCGCCCGCTCCCGGCGCGTCCGCGCAGTACCTCTACACCTCCGGCACCACCGGCCTGCCCAAAGGTGTCCGCGCGACCCATGCCAATCTGGCCCACGGGTGCACCCTCGACGAGCGACGCAGGCCGCTGCGGCACTCCCGTACTTTCCTCCACAGCTTTCCCATAGGGACGAACGCCGGCCAGACGATGCTCGTCAACTGCCTGAACGCGGCTGCCACCGGTGTCGCGGCCCCGCAGTTCACCCCCCTGCGGTTCGCCCGGCTGATCGAGGAGCACACGGTCGGCAGCGTGTTCCTGGTGCCGGCGACCGCCATCGAGCTGCTGGCCTCCCCGGCCCTGTCGCGCTGCGACCTGAGCTCGGTCCGGCTGGTCGGCTCCACCGCCGCGGCGCTGCCGCAGCCCGTCGCGCTGCGCCTGTCGCAGGTCTTCGAGGGTGCGCAGATCGTCAACTACTACACCTCCACCGAGGCCGCGCCCGCACAGATCACCCTCCTCTTCGATCCCGGCCGTCCGGGCTCGCCCGGTCTGCCGGCCGCGCTCGACCAGCTGCGGATCACCGACCGTGACGGCCGCCCCGTTCCCGCGGGCGAGGCCGGTGAGATCTGGCTGCGCTCTCCCGCCTCGCCCCGCTCCTACCTCGGACCGCAGGAGAACGACGCGGACGTCTTCCAGGGCCGGTGGGTGCGGATGGGCGATCTCGGGATGCTGGACGACGACGGCTACCTCCACCTGCTGGACCGGGAACGCGATGTGGTGAAGTCCGGGGCGTACAAGGTCTCCACGATCCAGGTGGAGAACGCGCTGCACGCCCATCCCGAGATCGCCGATGCCGCCGCCTTCGGGATCCCGCACCCGGTGCTCGGCAGTGTGGTGGCGGCCGTGGTGGTCCCCCGGCACGGCGAGCCGGACGTCCCCGGACTGCGGTCCTTCCTGCTGGACCGGCTGGCGGCGCACGAGCTCCCGGCCCGGTTCCTCTTCCGCGACACCCTGCCCCGCAACGAGGGCGGCAAGGTCCTCAAACGTGAACTGCACCGGCTTCTGGACGACGAGGCGATCTCATGACCCTGCCCACACCCTCCGCGGCCACGGCCCCGCTCGGCACGGCTGCGACGGGACCCGTCCCGTTCGATCCGGCCCCGCTGGACCCGGCCCAGCACGGCGTCTGGGTCACCGAACAGGCGATGGGGACCGGTTCCGCCTACCACCTCAGCGTCGCGCTCCACTTCCGGGGGCCGCTGGACCCGGCGGCCCTGCACACCGCGTGGACCTCGTTCGTGCACGACAACCCGGTGCTCGCCGCCCGCGTCGACCCCGCCGGACCGTGTCTGGTCCCCGGGCCGGTTCCCTCCGTGCGACACCACACCTGTGCCCCCGCCGACCTGGCGAAGCTCCAGGAGGAGGAGAGTGCCGCCGCGTTCGCCCCGGACGGTGCCCTGGTCCGCCCGACCCTCTTCACCACCGGCCCCGGCTGCCACACCTTGCTGCTGGTCGCCCACCACATCGTCTTCGACGGCGAGTCCAAGGACGTCTACGTGTCCGGGCTGGCGCGTCACTACCGGGCCGCGACCCAGGACCCCGTCACCGTGGACCCGGACCGGCCCGTACCCCCTCCGTCCGCGCCCGCCCTCACCGGACAGGCCGTCGACGCCGCGGCCCGGTTCTGGGCCGGCCGCTGGCAGGAGAGCTCCGCTCCGGCCCTTCCGGGACAGTCCGCGCACTCCCTGGTCGACCCGGTCGCACCCGCTCCCGGGAACGCTGCCGAATTCCGGATCGACGGCCGGCGGCACGCCCGCCTGACCGCCACCGCGACCGCACTCCGCGTCACCCGGTTCGAACTGCTGACCGCCGCCTGGCACGCGCTCCTGCTGCGCTACGGCAACACCGAGCCCGCCACCGCCGTCGAGCTCTCGACCCGCGTCCCGGCCACAGCCGGACGGGCCGGGCTCCACGTCAACGAGCTGCCGCTCTTCACGCACCCCCGTCCGCACGCCCCGTTCCAGGAGTTCGTCCAGGAGGTCCGGGAGGAGCTGCGCGCCCTGTACGCCCACCGACCGGTGCCGCTGAGCCGTGCCGTCCGTGGGCTGACGCCGCGCACCGCGCTGTGCCCGCTCTCCCTCAGCTACCGGCGCCGCACCACCTCGGCGCAGGCCGGTTTCGGTGACGAGCTGGATGTCCGTACCGAGTGGATCGGCTTCGCCCGTACCGCCCGCAACCTCGCCCACCTCCAGCTCGTCGACTCACCGGACGCGCTGGAGGGCAGCCTGCAGTACCGCGCGGCCGCCTTCGCCCCCGAAGCCCCCGCACGTGTCCTGACCCACTTCCTCACCCTGCTGGACGGCGTGCTGGACGCGCCGGACACCCCCCTCGCCGGCCTGCCGTTGCTCCCGCCGCAGGAACTCGCGCTCCTGCTCACCGACACCACGGCCGCGCCCGGCAATGCCGACGTCAGCCTGCCCGCCCTGTTCGCGGCCCAGGCAGCGGCCACCCCGGACGCCGTCGCCGTCGTCGACGGGAACGACGAGATCAGCTACGCCCGGCTCGACGCGGCGGTACGCCGGTTCGCGCACCGGCTGCGCGAACGGGGCGCCGGCCCCGGCAGCCTGGTCGGCATCGCCCTGCCCAGGTCCGCCGCCCAGCTCGTCGCCGTGCTCGGGGTGCTCACCGCCGGCGCGGCCTACCTGCCGCTCGACCCCGACCACCCCGAGGAGCGGCTGGCGTTCATCCGCGCCGACTCCGGCCTCACTCTTCAGGTCTCCGACGCCCCCGGGCCCGGCGTCCTCGCCCCGGAACCCCTCGGCGAGCCCGGCACCCCACCACCCGCCCCGGCCCCGCCGGCCCTCGAAGACCCCGCGTACGTGCTGTACACCTCGGGCTCCACCGGCACGCCCAAGGGGGTCGAGGTGCCGCACGGGGCGCTGGCGAACCTGCTGGCCGCGATGGTCGGGACAGCCGGCGCGCGGCCCGGGGACCGCTGGCTCGGCCTCACCTCCCTCTCCTTCGACATCTCCACCGTCGAGCTCTTCGTCCCGCTCGTCACGGGCGGTCGCGTCGTCCTCGTACCGGAGGGGCGGCACCGCGACGGCGACGCGCTCACCGGTCTCGTGGAACGTCACGCGCTCACTCATGTTCAGGCCACACCGAGCGGCTGGCGGCTGATGCTCGCCGCCGGACTGCACGCCCCCGGGCTCGTCGCGCTCACCGGCGGTGAAGCGCTGCCCGCGCCCCTCGCGGCCACGCTGCGCCGCGCCGTGGGGCGGCTGGTCAACGTCTACGGTCCGACGGAGACCACGGTCTGGTCGACTTCCGCCGACATCGAGGCGGACGGCCCCGTCCTCATCGGCGGGCCGCTGGCCAATACCCGTACGTACGTCCTGGACGAGCGCCTGCGCCCGCTGCCGTACGCGACGACCGGCGAGCTGTACATCGGAGGCAGCGGCGTCGCGCACGGGTACCGCGGGCGGGCCGGGCTCACCGCGAGCCGGTTCGTGCCCGACCCCTTCGGGCCGCCCGGCTCGCGCCTCTACCGCACCGGGGATCTGGTCCGGCTCCGGACCGACGGAAGGCTGGAGTTCGCGGGCCGGTCCGACACCCAGGTCAAGATCCGCGGACACCGGATCGAACTCGGCGAGGTCGAGACCGCGCTCTCGGGACATCCGGAGGTGGCCCAGGCCCTGGCCGTGCTCCGCGACGGTGCGGACGGCGAACAGGACCGGCTCGTGGCATACGTCGTACCCGCACCGGCCGGCCCGGTGCCGTCCCCCGACGCCCTGCGCGCTCATCTGGCCCGGAGTCTGCCGGCCGCCGCGCTGCCCGCGGTGTACGTGATGCTCGACGCCCTTCCGCTCACTCCCAACGGGAAACTCGACCGGGCCCGTCTGCCCGAGCCGCCGCGGAGCCGCGACACGACCGACGAGCGGGTCACCGCCGGCGGGGAGCAGGGAGTCGTCGCCGCCGTGCTGGCGATCTGGCGGCACGTGCTCGACCTGGACGACCTCGGGCCCGACGAGGACCTGTTCGACCTGGGCGGTCACTCACTGACCATCACCTCCATCGCGGGCCGCATCCGCAAGGAGTTCGGCGTGTCGGTCCCCTTCGACGTCTTCTTCGACAGCCCCACCGTCCACGGTGTCGCAGCCTGCGTCACCGACCTCATGGAGGAGAACAGATGAACGCGAGCATCCGCTACCAGGTGGTGGTCAACGAGGAGGAGCAGCACGCCCTCTGGCCGGCCGAGTCGCTCCCGCCGCAGGGCTGGCAGCCGGACGGATTCAGCGGCACGGAGGACGAGTGCGTGGTCCACGTCGACGAGGTCTGGCCCGACATCAGGCCGCTGAGCCTGCGCCGCCGGCTGGCGGAGCAGGAACAGCTGTGAGCGGCGCCGCCCCCGCCACCGGGACGCGCGCCCGGCTCGCCGGGCTGATCCGCGAGGCCATGGACGGGCAGATCGGCACGGACGAACTCCTCGGGTCCCGGGCGACCCTGACCGAGGTGGGTGTCACCTCGCTGGGCCTGCTGAGGCTGGCCGACGCCCTGGAGGAGGAGTTCGGTGTCGAGGTCGACCTCGCCGACCCGTCGTTCTACCGGGAAACCGTGGACACACTGGCCGCCCGGGTCGACGCCGCGGACGTCGGAGAGCCCCGTGAGTGAGGCGGAGGTCCCCGCCGCGGACCTCGCGGTGGACGTGGTCGAGGTCCCCTTCGCCGGGGACCGCTCGGGGACGGCGCCGTTGACCTGGGGGCAGCAGGCGATCTGGAACGCGATCCTGCGGACCGCCCCGAACGACATCTACTTCAACATCGGTCGGCTCCTCCCCCTGCCGGAGCGCGGCCGGACGACCGGGGTCACGCAGCTGACCGCCGCGGTGGCGGCGTTGATGGAACGCCATGAGGCCCTGCGGACCAGGCTGCGCGGAACGGAGCGGACGCCGGAGCAGTCGCTGTCGGACTCGGGCCGGCTGCCGCTGACCGTGATCGACGAACCACGGCCGGAGCATGCGGACGCGGCCGCACGACATCTGCTCGAACGGCTGAGTGCCACCCGGTTCGACTACGAACGGGAGTGGCCGCTGCGGGTCGGCGCGGTGCGCAGCGGGGACAGGGTGACGCACGCGGTGCTGGTGCTGTGCCATCTCGCCTGCGACGGGCACGCCGCCGAACAGGTGGTGCGCGACCTGCGGCTGTTGCTGGTACGCGGCTCCGCCGGCCGGAAGCCGCGCACCACCCCGATGGATCTCTCCGTGGAACAGCACGGACCGGTGGGGGTGCGTCGCAGCGAGCGGGCGCTGGCCCATTGGGAGTCCTTCTACCGCAGCATCCCTCCGACGATGTTTCCCCAGCAGGCCGCAACCCCCCGGACCCCCCGGTTCTGGAGCGGCCGGCTGGTGTCGGAAGCCCTCGCCATGGCCACCGACGCGCTGGCCGCCGTGCACCGCGTCAGCGGGTCGACGGTACTGATGACGGGCATGGCGGCTCTCGTCGCGGCCGACGGCGGACACGGCACGGCTGCGATGATGCCCATCGTCGCCAACCGCACCTCCGCGGACCACCGGGATCTGGTGGCGATGCTGTCCCAGGACGCTCCGTTCCTCCTCGACACCACCGGAGCCGTACGGTTCACGGACCTGCTGCCGGTTGCGTGGCGTGCGGCGATGGCCGGGTACCGGGCCGCCGCGTACGACCCCGTCGCGTGGGAGGCGCTCCGTGAGCGGATCGGCAGGGAACGCGGCACGCCTGTGCATCCGTACTGCTGCTACAACGACCAGCGGTTCTTCGCGCGCCCGCCGGCGGACGGCCCTCCGCCGGGAGCGGAGGAGTTGAGGAGGGCCCGGACGCGTACGCGGTTCTCCTTCCCCGCCACCCAGGAATGGCTGGGCTGCCGCTACTGCGTCCATGTGACCGAGGAACAGGGCACGCTCGCGGTCATGTTGACCGCCGACACCGCCTACCTGCCGCCGGCGGCGATCCGGGCGCACCTGGAGGCGCTGGAGGAACTGATCACCGCCGCCGCGTGCGGGTCCTCCCCGCTGCTGGCCGATCTGCCCGGGCTGCTGGGGCGCGGGGACGGCGACCGCACCTGAGCCCCGCTCCCTGCGGAGGCCGGGCCACCACACGGCCGGGCCTCCGCAGGGGGGACCGGTCAGGCGGACCGGGCCGGTTCGGCGGTGGTCGTCCCGGCCGGTGCGATGCCGAAGATGTCCACCGCGTGGTAATACGTCCAGGCCGTGGAGTTGCACGAGGTCAGTTTCGCGCCGGTGTAGGCGGCGCAGACGCGCTTGAGGTCGGCGTAGAGGGCGGAGTCGAGGCGCGCCTTGTTGGCGGAGAACGTGCCGGCGGCCTTGTAGTTGCGGTAGCCGAAGTCGTGGCGGGCGCAGGCCGTCCGGAACGGGAAGCCGAACGGGTTGTCGGGCGAGGTGCTGCAGTAGTCGGTCGACCAGTCGAAGCCGTAGGCCGCCCACGCGCCCTGGTTGTTGCGGGCGGCATTCCAACTGCTGTAGCTGGAGGCGCTCGTCTGGGTCCATGAGCTGAGTACCTGGGACTTGTCCGCAGGCGCGGCCGAGGCGGATGCGGCGGGCAGCAGGGCGAGCGGGAGTGAGAGGGAGACGGTGCCGAGCAACAGGGCGATCTGGCGACGCATGGCATCTCCGTGGGGTGAGAGGACTCCGGGTGAGCGCGCACCTCGTGGGGTTCACGAGGTCGTCTTGAGAATGCCGCCATGAACCTGTCATGCATAGTCTTCGCGCCGACTGGACGCCGACCGTTGACGTGCTCGCCGAGCGATGGCCATGGGGAGGCCGCCGCCCTCCGGCGTCGGGGCGGCCGCTCTCCGTCCTGGGAGACCGCCGCCCGGACGCCGGCGCGGCACCGGGGCCGCCGTGTCCGACGGCCCCGGTGCCGCGCCCACCCTTGCGACAGGCGCCCACCTTTACGACAGGCGCTCGCCCCTCGGTCAGGCGTACGTCTCGAACTCGGCGATCTTCGGGGTGCCGCTCGAGCTGGTGATCTCGAAGGTGATCTTGCGGAGCGAGGTCTTGGCGAAGGAGATGGTGCCTGCGCCGGTACCGGAGGTCAGGACGGCACCGGTGTCACCGTTGAGGACCCGCCACGCGCCGATGGTGGAGCCGGACGCCTGACGGATGTTGATCGAGGAGACCGAGGTGGCGGCGTCCCACTTGACGGAGACGGAGCCGGTCGATCCGGCGGGCGACCAGAAGGTGCTCAGGCTACCGTCCTTGACGTTGCCGAAGCTCGTCCCGCTCGCCTTGCTGGACCCGTCGGCGCCTGCGCCGAGGCTGAGGTTGGTGCCGCTCGGCTGCGTGGGGCCCGTGGTCGGCGTGGGGGTGGCCGTGGTGGGGGTCGGCGTGGGCGTGGTCGGGTTCTCCGTGGGCGTGGTCGGCGTGCAGTTGCCGTCCGAGACCTGGAGGCCCTTGTTGGCGCCGGCCGTCTTCGCCACGATGCTCGGCACGCAGCCGGCCGCGTCGAGACTGTAGGAGTAGGGGATGCTGACCGTGGTGTTGGACGTGGGGTTGGGTCCGGCGGGGTTGTTCTCCGAGGCGCGCGCGGACCAGGTCACGTTGTCGAAGGTGTTGCCGCTGACCTGCCAGTAGCCGGCCGCGTCGGTGTAGAAGGTGCCCAGGACGTCCTTGGAGTCCTTGAAGTAGTTGTTGTCCACCTTCGCGCGGGCGCCGGCACGGGAGTTGATACCGGACTCGTTGAGCTTGACGTAGTAGTTGTTGTAGATGTGCGCGATGCCGCCACGCAGCAGGGGGGTACGGGAGTCGAGGTTCTCGTACAGGTTGTGGTGGAACGTGACGAAGCCGTTGGAGAGTTCGGTCTCGCTGGACCCGATGAGGCCGCCGCGCCCGGAGTTGCGCAGGGTGCTGTAGGACAACGTGACGTACTGCGTGTTGTCCTTCATGTCGAAGAGGCCGTCGAACCCTTCGGCCTCACCACCGGAGGCCTCCAGCGAGGTGTGGTCGACCCAGACGTTGCGGACGTCGCTCTCCATGCCGATGGCGTCGCCGCCGTTGGAGGTGGGCGAACCCGACTTCTTGACGTTCTTGACCGTCACGTTCTGGATGATGATGTTGCTGGACTGGCGGATGTGGATGCCGAGCTGGTCGAAGACCGCGCCGCTGCCGACGCCCACCAGGGTGACGTTGCTGATCTGCTTGAGCTCGATCACACCCGCGGCGGTGTTGCAGCTGTCGCCCGACACCTTGGCGGTGTTGGCGTGGTTGATCGTCCCCTCCACCTGGATGATGATCGGGGTGCTGCTGGTGGCGCGGCTGCACAGGGCCTGGTGGATCGCGGTGCCCGTGGTGGCCTTCACGACCTGGCCGCCGGCTCCACCGGTGGTCCCGCCGTTCTGGGTGGCGTAGCCGGTGACACCACCGGTCGCGGCCGATGCCGAGGGCATCGACACGATGACACCGGTCGCCGCGGCCAGGGCCGCCGTGGCCACTGCTGCGGAGAGTCGCAGTGCGACTGGTTTCCTCATGGTGGTAACTCCCTGTTCGTCTTCGTACAGCGGAATGGAGTTGAATGACATGGACATGCCATTTCTGGAGCCATGGCGGGCCCTCCCCCGCACACGACGCACCGCAGGGGCGGGGCGCGCGTCAGGGGGCGGGCCGAGTCGGCCGCTCAGGTGCGGCCAGAGATGTGCGTGCGTCGGCGGCGCCGGTCACGGGGTCTCCGCGTCCGCACCTCCGCCCGCTCCGTCGGCCGTGCCAACCGGGGCGGGAACGCCGCCCGGGAGAACGCTGCCCGCGGCAGCGACACGACCGGCCACCCGTGCTACGGGAAGCCGTCGCCGTTACATCCATGACGGACGGCGTGACGAGTCTTCGTCATGGCGTACACCCTTCACTGGCGCGGCGACATCCTGGATGCGGCACCGTTCCGGATCGGTGGCGGCTCGCCCGTGAAGACGCTTGCTGATGCGGCGACTTCACTTTCACCGGTACGGGGCTCGTGGAGAGGGAAAGCGCTTTCTGGTTGGGAGGATAGGACGGGCGTCACAGCGCTGGCAAGGTTCCGGACACACTCAGCACCAGACTCGTTCACCCATCTGAACGGGCAGCGGGGCGTGCCCACTTGGCCAAAACGGCCCCATGGGCCGTATACGTGCAGGTGGAGAGCGTCCGCTGTTCACCCACGCCTGTCCCCCGCTCGGGCAACCGGGGCGAAGAACGTCAGGAGTTCACGTCTCTGACAAGAGCAGGCGCGTCGGCCTCAAACGGTTCCGGACGGTCGGTGGACGGTCGGTGGAGCGGCGACGGCCCCTCACCCGGAGCACGCGTCGGCCGGCGAGTCGGCCGGGGGCCGAGGGCCGGAGGCCGGGGTCCCGGCACCGGGGACCGGAGATGCCGTCGCCGCACCCGCGCGCGACGACGCCGGCCCCGGGACGCGTGCTTCCCGGGGCCGGCGTCTCGCTGCCGAACGGCGCTCAGAAGGTCAGGAGATCAGATCGCCGAGGTGTACGCGGCGAAGAAGGGGACCTTCACCGGAGCGCCACCCGGCCCGTAGCACTTGACGGGCAATTGGACGGCACCGCTTGATCTGGCCCAAGGAGCGTACAGACCGCAGTACGCGGGGCCGCTGCCGTAGGCGGTGGCCTGCGCGGTGTCGGACGGAACGGCCACGGAGGGCAGGGTCACGACGAAGGGCGCACCCGAGCCTCCGAGCGTGTTGGTGGCGCCGCTGGAGTTGTAGTTGGTGAGCGGGGGCACCGATCCGTTGTACCAGAGGTAGCCGAACGATCTCGGCGGGAACGCCGGGCCGTGGACCGCCCGCAGGTAGGAGTAGCTCAACGTCCACTTGGTGTCGTACAGGGCGTCCGAGGCGTCATAGCAGTTGACCAGCACCGTCTGACCGGTGGAGCCCGGGGCCCAGTCGGCCACCTTGCAGTGCGCTCCCTGCTTCGGATCGACGGCGGTGACCTGGAGGTCGCCCGCGTACCCCGACAGCCCGAGGCCCGGGAGCCATGCCTTCCAGATGCCGGTCGAGCCCTTGCTCACCGAGTTCGTGGCACCGGTGGAGTTGTACTGGGTGAGCACCGTGCCGCCGCTGTCGGAGTAGAGGTAGCCGTACGAGCCGGTCGGTACGGCCGGCGCACCGCTGCTGGTGGTGTAGAGGACCGTGAAGGTCGAGTTGGCGGGTGCGCCGCTGGGGAGGTAGCAGGTGACGAAGACGTCCTCACCGCTTCCCACCGCCTTCCAGTCGGCGATCTGGCACCAGCGGGCGGTGGCGGTGACGGCGGTGGCGTGCGCGATGCCGCCCGGGCCGCCGATCAGCGGGAAGTGCACCACGTACGAGCCGAGACCGAGCTGGTCGACCTTGACGGGGTTGGCCGGCGGCGAGGCCCAACTGCCCCACTGACGCGTGGGATCGGGCACGTAGCCGGGGGGCGGTGTGGCGTTGTCCAGGTACGCGAATCCCCAGCGGTCGGGAACGGCGGCCTGCGCGTTCCCGGCGGTGGGGAGGGCCGCCGCCAGTAATGCGGCAAGCATCCCCATGACGAGCAGAACGGCTCGGGCGCGTCTCTTCGACGGCGCTGCGGTACGGACGACGTGCATGAGTGTCCCCCTGGGGGTGAGATGGGTGGTGCCTGCGCGGTCCGTGCTGTGCGGTGCGGCTCCGGCGTGTGGCGCCCCGCCGGCCGCGGGAGGACGGCGGCGTTCCCGCGCCCTCCTCGCGCGGAAGGCACGTTCGCCCCGTCCTGGTGCGGACGGGACGTCACCCGCTCGGGGCCCGGCGCTCAAGGTCCCAGAAGAAGGGCCCTCCGTGGCCTTTCCGCGTCGGCCGTTCTGGTGGTTCCGCACGTCTCGCACATCTGCCCCCGGAGCCCCTGGGGCCGCTCCCGCACCAGGGATCGCCCCGTAAGGCGACCGCGGAGGCCACTCCCGAGTCATCCCCCTCCACACCGCGTGCACGCTGCCACTCCCTCCCCCGGGGCATCACGGCCGCCGGTGGCCAAAACGCACGCGCGCGACCGACCGGCACCTCACCGACCGTGCCGACCACGCCGGCCGGGCGTGCGCTCCGTGCGGTCCGGAAGAGGTGCGGCCTTCGCGCGCCCGGCGTTCCCGGCCGGGGAGGCACCGCCGTGCGGAAAGGGAGGCGGTTGACCAAAAGCCGGTAAAAAGGCCCGGCGTTGGTTCCGCCCACCGGGCGCCCTCCACCAGCCGAAAGGCGTCCTGCCGAGGGCATTGGTCCACTCTCCCCTTGGTCCAGACCATTGACTCACCTCGGCCCGCGCCGCTTCCATGCACCATGCCGCTACCGGAAGGCAGTCGGCGGCTCCTCCCCCCTCCCTCCACAGCTGGGACACCCATGAGACTCACCGGCTCACTCCGCACGGTCGTCACCGCCACGGTCACGGCGGTGGCCGCCGCAGGCCTCACGCTGCTGGGCGCGCCCGCCCAGGCGGCTACGCCTCTGCCGTCGCACGTCTTCGCGCCGTACTTCGAGACCTGGACCGGGGACAGCCCCGCCGCGCTGGCCGCCCAGTCCGGCGCCAAGCACCTCACCATGGCGTTCCTCCAGACCGCCACCCCCGGATCCTGCACGCTGTACTGGAGCGGGGACACCGGGATGCCGATCGCCGCGTCCTCGTTCGGCAACGACATCAAGACCATCCAGGCCGCGGGCGGCGACGTCATCCCCTCGTTCGGCGGTTACACGGCCGACACCACGGGCACCGAGATCGCGGAGAGCTGCACCGACGTCAACCAGATCGCGGCGGCCTACGAGAGGGTCATCACCACGTACGAGGTGTCCCGGCTGGACATGGACATCGAGGTCGACTCGCTGAACAACACCGCGGGCATCGATCGCCGCAACAAGGCCATCAAGCTCGTCCAGGACTGGGCCGCCGCCAACGGGCGCAAGGTCGAGATCTCGTACACCCTGCCGACGACCACCTCCGGCCTCGCGCCCGACGCACTCGCCGTCCTGCGGAACGCGGTCGCCAACGGCGCGCGGGTCGACGTGGCGAACCTGATGACGTTCGACTACTACGACAACGCCTCCCACAACATGGCGAACGACACCCAGACCGCGGCCCAGGGACTCGTCAACCAGCTGGCCACGCTCTATCCCTCCAAGACCTCGGCGCAGTTGTGGGGCATGGTCGGCATCACGGAGATGCCGGGCGTCGACGACTTCGGCCCCGCCGAGACCTTCACCCTCGCCAACGCCACCCAGGTCTACAACTGGGCGGTCTCCAAGGGCATCAACCTCCTTTCGTTCTGGGCGCTCCAGCGCGACAACGGCAGCTGCCCCGGCGGCGCCGCGGCGGACGGCTGCTCGGGCATCCAGCAGAACACCTGGGACTTCTCCCACATCTTCGCGCCGTTCACGAGCGGCACCACGGCCCCGGCCAACGACTTCTCGCTGACTGCCACTCCGGCCTCCGCCACGGTGGCGGCCGGCGGTTCGGTCACCAGCTCGGTCAAGACCGCGGTGACCGCCGGCTCCGCGCAGACGGTGAGCCTCAAGGTCAGCGGCGCACCGGCGGGCGTCACCGCCTCGCTCAGCCCCGCCTCGGTGACGGCGGGCGGCAGTTCGACGCTCACCCTGGCGACGACCCCGGCCGTCGCCTCGGGTACGTACACGATCAGCGTGACCGGTACCGGCACGTCGGGGAGCCACACCGCGACCTACGCGCTCAAGGTCACCGGCGGTGCGACGAACCAGTGCACGGCGGCCCCGTGGGCCTCGGGGTCGGTCTACACGGGTGGGCAGCAGGTCTCGTACCAGGGCCACACCTGGAAGGCGCAGTGGTGGACGCAGGGCGAGGTGCCCGGAACCACCGGGCAGTGGGGCGTGTGGGTGGATCTCGGCGCCTGCTGAGGCCGTACCCGAGCACCTGAGCTGAGCACCCTCGAACGGGTCCGACAGGGCCGGCAGCACGTCTGCCGGCCCTGTTTCCGTCTGTTTCCGTCGTCCCGGCCCGACGGGAGCGGTCCGGTCCCGTCCCCGCGGTGGGGCGGGCGCGTCCGAGCGTGCCGGGCCGAAGGGCCGAAGGGCCGCAGGGGAAAAGCGGCCCGGTGCACGCAGAATGAGGCGGCGGAACCCGGGTCATTGTTTCTTTCGTTTTTGACGAGGGAAGAAACAATCCCGGAACCCTCACCCGCGCCCCTCGCCTGTCCCGTGCTTCCGGTCCCGTTTCTCGCCCCGTAGGCGCGATCGACTCCCCGGTCCGCGCCCGGCCGTCGTGGAAGGACACCTGTGGAAGCAGCTCGTACCGCTCCGGTCCACGCTTTCTCAGAATGTCCTGAACCCGTCGCGGAGAGAGGGGTGCGGGCGTCGCGCGACGGTCCCGCCGAACCACCGGCCCGCTCGCCGGACGCCTCTTCCGGGCCGGGCCCACCCGCCCGTCGTTCCCGCCCGGGCGGACGCGCCCGCCCGGCCTCTCGGCCGCCACCTGGGACGACGGCCCACAGGTGCCGCTCGACCGGAACGGCGGGAGAAGCCCCGGCGTCCGGCCGCCGAACCGACTGACACCCGTTCCGGCGACGTGTGTCGACGCCGAATCATCGGGTAGGAAGTCCGTTCCGCATCATTCCGCGTCCGTCGGTAATTTCATTCCGGACATCCGATCTTCGAAACGCGACCACTGTTATCACCGGAAAAACAGGCAGCCGGCCGATCGTTCCCTGGGGGTTCTCAGCATATGGACGCGCGCACATTCCCTGGCACCTCGAACGATTTCCCGACCGGACGGACCGCGCCACCACATCCCGATTCCGGGCGCACTCCCGCGGCCGGAAAACGTCCCTCCGGACGAGCGGTCCGGCCACGCGCGCAGACGGAGCTCACCGTGTACCGCCGTGACCCCGTCACGACGGGAGACCGTGACCCCGGCGCGGGTTCACCCGTTGTCGACCTGAGTGATCCCACCGTGGGCACCCGTACCTCCGAGGATGCTGTGACCGATACGCACCGGCGCCCCACCGCCCGCATCCACATCGAGAGCAGGGAGTGCGGACCCGAGGTCCTGGAGCGGCTGACCGGCGCGACGTACTTCCCCGAGCGGCTGCTGGGCCCTTCCATCGTCACCACGGTGTGCCGCGCCGGTGGCCACCTGCTCTATGTGACGGCGCCGAGTGTGATCGACGGCGAGGAACAGGTGGACTACTACCTCGGCCTCCTCCTGGGCGGTGCGCGTGCGGCGGACCCGGAGCGCTTGCGGCGGATGCGCGCCCTCGTGCGCGTCCTGCCGCTCGACGACGCGAGCACCCGTTGGCTCAGCACCAAGGTGCTCGATCCCGTCAACCCGCGCGCCGCGGAAGTCCGTTCCCAGCTGCGGGAGTTCGTCCAGGTGCACCGGAGCGCCGGGGCCGACGTACGGCTGAGCTACTTCGAACCGTCCGAGCCGCTGGAGGAACTCGCCCGCGAGCTGGGCGTCCCCGGCACCCAGCCCTCGTCGGCCCACATCCCGCTGGGGACCAAGCACACCGGCCGGCAGATCTTCGGCGCGGCGGGGATTGCCGTACCGAGGGGCAGCGGGGTGTGCCACGACCTCGGGGCGCTCGCCTCGGCGGTCGCCGCGCTCGCCCGGTCCGGGCTGCGCCGTCTGGTGCTGAAGCTGGACAGCACGGCGTTCGGTGGCGGCCTCGGGAACGCCCTGCTGACGCTTGACGACGACATCGCCTCGCCGGACGGCCCCGGCGTCGAGGAACGGGTCGCGCGTGCGTTGCCCGGGGCGACGCTCATGGACCCCAAGCTCACCTGGCACGAGTACGTCACCCTGATGAAGGACGACGGTGTGATCGTCGAGGAGATGATCACCGACGTGCCCCTGCACAGCCCGAGTTTCCAGGGGCGGCTGACCGAACGGGGCACGGTGGAGGCGGTGTCCACCCACGATCAGGTCTTCGGCGACGACGGGCAGAGCTACCACGGGTGCAGCTTCCCCGCGGACGCCGCCTACCGGCGGCAACTGATCGAGCAGGGCCTGCGGGTGGGCGAGGTGCTGCGGGAGCGCGGCGTCGGGAGCGGCGACTACGGCGTGGACTTCCTCGCCACCCGGGAGGGGGACGGGTGGCGCCTGCTGGGCTGCGAGATCAATCTGCGCGCCACCGCCACCAAGCACCCCTTCACCATGGCGGTGGGACTGCTGGGCCAGGGGCCCACACCGGACGGACGCTTCGAGGTGGACGGCGCCGAATACGTCTACCAGGCCTCGGACGTCATCATGGACCGCCGCTACGAAGGGCTGCGCCCGGCCCGGCTCATCGAGGCGGTCACCGCTTCACCGATCGGTTACGACCCCGTCCGCAGGACCGGCGTGGTGCTTCATCTGCTGAGCCCGGTGACCGAGTTCGGGAAGTTCGGCGCCCTGTGCATCGGACGGTCCCACGCGCAGGCCTCCGCCCTGATGCGGGACGTCCGTGCCCTCGCCGACAGGTTGGCGGAGAAGGGCTGAGGGAAGAGCCCGAGGAGTGGCCGGCCCGCCCGGCCGGGCCACTCCTCGGAGTCGGGTCCGCGCGGTGGATCACAGGCCGCCGGCGAGACGGTGGTAGGCCTGGTTCCAGCGCAGTTCGCGGGTGAACTGGCGGGGGGTGGTGGAGGCGTCGATGAGGACGAGTTCGGTACGCAGCATCTCGGCCAGGTCGTCCAGGTGTTCCGCGCCGAGAGCGGTGGTGAGCACCGTGTGGTGCGGGCCCCCGGCGGTGAGCCAGCTCTCCGTGGAGGTCCGCAGACTCGGCCGGGGCCGCCACACCGCGCGGGCCACCGGGAGCGCGGGCAGCGGCTCGGTGGGGGCGACCACGTCGATCTCGTTGGCCACCAGCCGGAAGCGGTCCCCGAGGTCGGTCAGCCCGACGACGACCGCCGGGCCCGGCGCGGCGTCGAAGACCAGACGGACCGGGTCCTCCCGGCCGCCGATGCCGAGCGGATGGATCTCGCAGCTCGGCACGTCGCCGGCGAGGGACGGGCAGACCTCCAGCATGTGGGCGCCGAGGATGAGTTCGTTCCCGGGCGACAGGTCGTAGGTGTAGTCCTCCATGAAGGAGGTGCCGCCGGGCAGCCCGTCGGCCGCCGTCTTCAGGGTGCGCAGCAGGACGGCCGTCTTCCAGTCGCCCTCGCCGCCGAATCCGTACCCCTCCGCCATCAGTCGCTGGACGGCGATGCCGGGGAGCTGGCGGAGTCCGCCGAGGTCCTCGAAGTTGGTGGTGAAGGCACCGAAGCCGCCCTCGACGAGGAAGGTGCGCAGCCCTGCTTCGATGCGGGCCGCGTAGCGCAGGGCCTCGTGGCGTTCGCCTCCGGTCCGCAGCGGGGCGGCCAGACGGTAGGTGTCCTCGTACTCCTTGACGAGGCCGCCGACCTCCGCGTCGGTGGCGGAGTCGACGTGGGCGGCGAGGTCGTTGACGCCGTAGGTGTTGACGGAGACGCCGAAGCGGAGCTGGGCCTCGACCTTGTCGCCTTCGGTGACGGCGACGTCGCGCATGTTGTCGCCGAAGCGGGCGACCTTCAGCGTCGCGAGTTCCGCACGCCCGGCCGCGGCCCTCGCCCAGGTGGCGATCCGCGCGCTGGTCACCGGGTCGGAGACGTGCCCGGCCACGGTCTTGCGCGCCACGCCGATCCGGGACTGTATGTATCCGAACTCGCGATCGCCGTGGGCCGCTTGGTTCAGGTTCATGAAGTCCATGTCGATGGTGGCCCACGGGAGGGCGACGTTCGACTGGGTGTGGAGGTGCAGCAGCGGCTTGCGCAGGGCGTCGAGGCCGGAGATCCACATCTTCGCCGGGGAGAAGGTGTGCATCCAGGCGATCAGGCCGACGCACCGCTCGTCGGTGTTCGCCTCCAGGCACAGGGCGCGGATGGCGGCGCTGTCCGTCAGCACGGGTTTCCAGACGATGCGCACGGGCATGCCGTCGGATTCGGCGAGGGTGGCGGCGATCCGCTGGGACTGTTCCGCCACCTGGCGGAGCGTCTCCTCGCCGTAGAGGCCTTGGCTGCCGGTGAGGAACCATATGTCGCGGACGGAGGGGGCCTGGCTGGGCACGGGGACTCCCGGGGGTGAAGGGTGCGGGTGGGGTGGCGGGGTGTCCGGCGGGTCAGTCGGCCGGGGTGGCGGTGAGGGCCTGGTTGCGGATCCGGCGCAGGCGGTGGAGGGTGCCGTCCCGGACGCCGAACTGGTCGTGGAGCGTCCGGTATTCGGCGAAGAGCGCGTCGTAGGCGTCGGCGCGGGAGTGGTCGGGGGTGTACACGTTCCGGCGGAGCCTGCCCATGGCGGCGGTGGCGGAGCGTACGTCGGGGTGGGCTCCGGCGGCGACGGCGGCGTGGATGGCGGAGCCGAGCGCTGGGCCCTGCTCGGAGGCGGCGAGGGAGACGGGGCGGCGCAGGACATCGGCGTAGATCTGCATGAGCAGGGCGTTCTTCTTGAGCCCGCCGGTGACGATGAACTCGTTCACCGGCACGCCGCCGGACTCCAGCGTCTCGACGATGATCCGGGTGCCGTAGGCGGTGGCTTCGAGCAGGGCGCGGTAGACGTCTTCGGGCCGGGTGGCCAGGGTGAGGCCGACGACGACGCCCGACAGGTGGTGGTCGACCAGCACGGAACGGTTGCCGTTCATCCAGTCGAGGGCCAGCAGTCCGTGGCCGCCGACCGGCTGCGCGGCGGCCTTGCGGGTCAGCAGTTCGTGCAGGTCCTCCCCGCGGGAGGCGGCTTCGGCCGCGTACTCGGCGGGGACGCCCTGGCTCAGCGCCCAGCCGAAGATGTCGCCCACGGCGCTCTGCCCGGCCTCGTAGCCGTACGCCCCCTCGACGATGCCGCCGTTCACGACGCCGCAGATGCCCGGCACGTCGGCGAGGGCGGGGCCGTTCACCACGTGGCAGCTGGAGGTGCCCATGATGGCCAGCAGTCGGCCGTTCTCCACGGCCTGGGCGGCGGCCGCGGCGACGTGGGCGTCGACGTTGCCCGCGGCGACGGCGATCCCCTCGGGCAGGCCGGTCCACCGCGCCGCCCGGGCGGTCAGCGAACCGACGCGGGATCCGAGGGCCGCCAGCGGGTGTTCCAGGCGGGTCCGCGCGAAGTCGGCGAAGTCCGGGTGGAGGGCGGCGAGGTACTCCGGGGACGGGTAGGAGCCGTCCTGGTGGATGCCCTTGTAGCCGGCGGCGCACGCGTTGCGGGACTCCGCGCCGGTGAGCTGCCACACGATCCAGTCGGAGGCCTCGATCCAGCGGGCGCACCGGCCGTAGACCTCCGGGTCCTCCTCCAGGAGTTGGAGCGCCTTGGCGAACTGCCACTCCGCGGAGATCTTTCCGCCGTAGCGGGCGATCCACTTCTCGCCGCGCTCGTGGGCGAGTGCGTTGATGCGGTCCGCCTGGTCCTGCGCGGCGTGGTGCTTCCAGAGCTTGGGCCAGGCGTGCGGCCGTCCCGAGAGTTCGGTCGCGGCGAGCGGGGTGCCGTCGGCCAGCGTCGGGAGGACGGTGCAGGCGGTGAAGTCGGTGGCGATACCGATGACCGCGCCCGGGTCGATGCCGGCGGCGCGCACCGCGGCGGGCACCGCCTCGCGGAGCACGTCGCACCAGTCGTCGGGGTGCTGCAGCGCCCAGTCGGGAGGCAGCGCCGTTGTGCCGTCCGGAAGGTGGCGGTCCAGCACGCCGTGGGCGTACGCGTGGACGGCGGAGGCGACCTCCTCACCGTCGCGCACCCGGACGACGACGGCACGACCGGACAGGGTGCCGAAGTCGACGCCCACGGTGTACTGCTCGGCGCCGGCCGGGCGCGACGGGTCACTTGGCGTGCGGGGCGGAATGGAGGTCACCAGGGATTGCCCTTCGGGAAAGGTGGCCGACGGACGGCCCACCAGCGGCAGCGATGCGCGGAGCCGGATGAGCGGGACCGCCGACAGCCAAAAGTGTGAACGCTAACAATTGCGAAATCAAGAGCGGTGCGGCTGCTTCGGGATTCCCGTTCCACGACAACCCCTTCGGAGCAGCCCCGGCGCGGGCGGGTGCTCGTCCCCGCCGCATCCTCGCCCCCACGCGCCACCCCGCCGCCGTCCGACCGTGAAGCCGACGGCCCCGCAGCGTCCGGATCGATCACGAACGAGACGCCAACTCGGTTCCGCCCTGCGGATCTTGACCCTCCCCTTCGGAAAAGCCGCGACCCGGTGGCGGCATACGGGCCGCCCACTCCCCCGGCCATCGGGCGGGCCACGACGTATCGCCGGGTCACAAAAAGGTAACTCGCGCACAGGGGTTGAGATACCGCAGTGTTAGCGCTCACACTGCTCGCGGCGCACCCCACGAACCTCTGCCGCCAACTCCGGGCCGCCGGCCGCGCCGAAGGCCCCGCACCGACTCCGGCCGGGCCCACTCCACCGTGCGGCGTACCCGATCGCACCACGCCGGCACCGACGACATCCCTCCGAGAGGACTCTCACCATGGCCCGCAGAATCGCCTACGCCCTCGCTGTCGGCATCCTCGCCGCGTCGACGCTGACCGCCTGCTCCGCCGAGACGACACCGTCCGGTGGTGGCGCCGGCGGGAAGAAGGACGACGGCAAGCTCGTCCTCGGCTTCGCCCAGGTCGGCGCGGAGAGCGGGTGGCGCACCGCCAACACCAAGTCCGTCCAGGAGGCCGCGAAGAAGGCCGGGATCACCCTGAAGTTCTCCGACGCGCAGCAGAAGCAGGAGAACCAGATCAAGGCGATCCGCACCTTCATCCAGCAGCGCGTGGACGTCATCGCCTTCTCCCCGGTCGTGGAGTCCGGCTGGGACACCGTGCTCAAGGAGGCGAAGGACGCCGGCATCCCGGTGATCCTCACCGACCGGGCCGTCGACTCGCAGGACACCTCGCTCTACAAGACCTTCCTGGGCTCCGACTTCATCAAGGAGGGGAAGGCCGCCGGCGAGTGGCTGACCGGCGAGTACAAGGACGAGGCCGACCCCGTCAACATCGTCGAACTGCAGGGGACCACCGGGTCGGCTCCGGCCAACGACCGGAAGTCCGGCTTCGCCGACGTGATCAAGGCCGAACCGAAGTTCAAGATCGTCGCTTCCCAGACGGGCGACTTCACCCGCGCCAAGGGCAAGGAGGTCATGCAGGCCTTCCTCAAGTCGCAGAAGGACATCGACGTGCTGTACGCGCACAACGACGACATGGCCCTGGGCGCGATCCAGGCCATCGAGGAAGCCGGCAAGAAGCCGGGCACGGATATCAAGATCATCTCGGTGGACGGCATCAAGGACGCGTTCACCGCCATGACCGAAGGCAAGATCAACGTCGTCGTGGAGTGCAACCCCCTCCTCGGTGACCAGCTGATGGAGCTGACGAAGAAGGTCGCGGCCGGGGAGAGCGTGCCGCCGCGCGTCGAGACCGTGGAAGGCGTCTTCCCGCAGGACAAGGCCGCCGCGGCCCTGCCGACGCGTCAGTACTGAACCCCGCGGGGGCGCACCGGACGTGAACGGTCGCGCCCCTGGACCACCGGACCGTGCCGTCGCAGCGTGCGTGACCCTTCCCCGGTCACGTGCGGCTCTTCGGCCACACCCGACGAGAGGAGGGCGGATGGCAGCCCCACCCACCCTTGAGACGAAACCCGCCGACCGCCCCCGGCCGGTGCTCGAAGCCCACGGCATCCGGAAGGAGTTCCCCGGTGTGCTGGCCCTGGACGGAGTCGGCCTGCGGCTCTATCCGGGTGAGGTCCACGCACTGATGGGGGAGAACGGCGCCGGGAAGTCCACCCTGATCAAGGTGCTCACCGGGGTGCACCCGGCGGACGGCGGCACCATCCTCGTCGACGGTGCGGCCCGCGAGTTCGGCGATCCCCTCCAGGCGCAGAACGCCGGGATCAGCACCGTGTACCAGGAGGTGAACCTCTGTTCCAACCTCTCGGTCGCGGAGAACATCCTCATCGGGCGCGAACCGCGCCGGTTCGGCCTGATCCACTGGTCCGCGCTGCGGCGCCGGGCCGGTGAGCTCCTGGCGGAACTCGATCTCGGCCTCGACGTCACCGGCCCGCTGGACGCGCACTCGCTCGCGGTCCAGCAGCTGGTGGCCATCGTCAGGGCGGTCGACGTCTCGGCGAAGGTGCTCGTCCTGGACGAGCCCACCTCCAGTCTCGACCGCGAGGAGGTCGCGCAGCTCTTCGCACTGGTGCGGCGGCTGCGCGACCGGGGGGTGGCCATCCTCTTCGTCACCCACTTCCTGGACCAGGTCTTCGAG
This sequence comes from Streptomyces sp. AM 2-1-1, assembly GCF_029167645.1. Classification (NCBI taxonomy): domain Bacteria; kingdom Bacillati; phylum Actinomycetota; class Actinomycetes; order Kitasatosporales; family Streptomycetaceae; genus Streptomyces; species Streptomyces sp. AM 2-1-1. The sequence continues at coordinate 266,503 of NZ_CP119147.1, forward strand.
ATCTGCGACCGGGTGACGGTCCTGCGCAACGGCCGGCTGGAAGGTGAGTACGCCATCGGCGAACTCACGCACGTCTCGCTGGTGCAGCACATGATCGGCGGCGAACTGGCCACCCTGGACGAGCTTTCGGAGGCGGCCCGCGCCGAGGCCGGGGAGCACGCCGACGACGAACCCTATCTCCGGGCGACGCGGTTGGGGCGGACCGGCTTCATCGAGCCGTACGACCTCTCCATCCGGCCCGGCGAGGTGATCGGCCTGGCGGGGCTCCTGGGTTCGGGGCGTACGGAAGCCGCGCGGCTGCTCTTCGGCGCCGACAGCGCGGACAGCGGCGAAGTGCGGATCGAGGGCGAGCCGGTCTCGCTGCGCACCCCCCGGGCCGCCATCGCCCGCAAGATCGCCTTCTGCTCCGAGAACCGCAAGTCCGAAGGGCTGGTGGGTGAGCTCACGGTCCGCGAGAACATCGTGCTGGCGATGCAGGCCGCGCGCGGCTGGACCAGACCGCTCTCCCGGGCCAGGCAGGAGGAGCTGACGCGGCACTGGATCTCGGCGCTGGACATCCGCCCCACCGACCCGGAGGCGCAGGTACGTCATCTCAGCGGCGGCAACCAGCAGAAGGTGCTGCTCGCCCGCTGGCTGCTGACCGACCCGAAGCTTCTGATCCTTGACGAGCCGACCCGGGGCATCGACATCGGTGCCAAGGCCGAGATCCAGAAGCTGGTCGCCCAGCTCTCCGCCCAGGGCACAGCGGTGCTCTTCATCTCCGCCGAACTGGAGGAGGTCCTGCGCCTCAGCCACCGCGTGGGCGTGCTGCGCGACCACCGCATGGTCGCCACCCTCACCAACGACCAGAGCGTCACCCCCGAACGCATCCTGGCCACCATCGCCACCGGAGAGGACTCATGACCCCGCACCCCGCCAACGGCCCGGCGGCCGGCGGCGTCGGACAACGGCTGCTGCGCCACCGGCTGTTCTGGCCCTCGGCGGTCCTGGCCGCCCTGCTGCTCGGCAACCTCGCCTTCACCCACGACTTCTTCGCCGTCCACGTCCGGGGCGACCACCTCTACGGCAGCCTGATCGACATCCTGCAGTTCGGCGCCCCGCTCGTCCTGGTGTCGCTCGGCATGACGCTCGTCATCGCGACCCGCGGCATCGACCTCTCGGTCGGCTCCACGGTCGCCATCGCCGGCGCAGTGGCCTGCGAGCACATCGCCGGTTCCCCGGACCCCGGCGGCCTCCCCACCGTGCTCGTCGCCGTCGCCCTCGCGCTCGGGGTGGCCGTGGTGCTCGGCCTGGTCAACGGCACCCTGGTCGCGCGGCTGGGGGTGCAGCCCATCGTGGCGACGCTGATCCTGATGGTCGCCGGCCGCGGCGTGGCACAGCTCGTCTCGGACGGCCAGATCATCACGGTGACGAGCAGCCCGTACAAGATGATCGGCGGCGGCTACTGGCTGATGTTCCCCTTCGCCGTCCTGCTGGCGGCGGTCGTCGTCGCCCTCACCTCGCTGGTGACCCGGCGCTCCGCGCTGGGGCTGCTGATCGAGTCGGTGGGCGGCAACCCCGCCGCCAGCCGGCTCGTCGGCATCCGGGCGGCGGGCCTGCTCACCGTCGTGTACGTCTTCTGCGCCCTGTGCGCGGCCGTCGCCGGGCTGATGATCAGCTCCAACGTGTCCAGCGCGGACGGCAACAACGCGGGGCTCTGGATCGAGCTCGACGCCATCCTCGCCGTGGTCATCGGCGGTACCGCGCTGACCGGGGGACGGTTCTCCCTCGGCGGGACCGTACTCGGCGCCCTCATCATCCAGACCTTGTCCACGACGGTGTACACCCTGGGCGTCCCGCCCGAGACGACCCTGGTCTTCAAGGCGTTCGTCGTGATCGCGGTCTGCCTCATCCAGTCACCGGTCTTCCGGGCGAAGGTGCTGAGCCGCCGGAAACCGGCGTCCTCCAGCCGGCCCGCCCCGGTGGACGACACCACGCTCCCGCAGGAGGTACGTACATGAGCACCGGCATCGCGGGTGTCGCCGGCACCCTCGCGCGGCCGTTCCGCGCCCCCCTCTCCCCGCGCGCCCGCACCCGTGTCCCGCTGGTGGTCACCGCGGTCCTCCTGGTCGCGATGTTCGCCGTCGGTTCGGTGCGGTACGACGGGTTCTTCTCCACCCAGGTCCTGCTGAACCTGCTGATCGACAACAGCTTCCTGCTGGTGGTCGCCATCGGTGTCACCTTCGTCATCCTGACCGGCGGCATCGACCTGTCGGTGGGCTCGATGGTGGCCCTGTCGACCATGCTCACCGCCTGGACGGTGGAGCGGCAGGGCTGGCCCCTGGCGGCGGCGGTTCCGCTGGTCCTGCTGGTGGGCGCCGCCGGCGGTGCCCTGATGGGGTGGGTCATCCACACCTTCGAGATCCAGCCCTTCATCGTCACGCTGGCCGGCATGTTCCTGGCGCGGGGGCTCTGCTACACGATCAGCACCGAGTCCATCTCGATCAGCGACCCCAGCACGGTGAAGATCGCCCAGACCCGGCTGGTGATGCCTGGCGGGCTGTTCGTCTCGCCCGCCGTGGTCATCGCCCTGGTCGCCCTCGCCGCCGCCTTCGTCGCGCTCCACCACACCCGCTTCGGGCGCAACGTCCACGCCGTCGGCGGCAACGAGACCTCGGCCCGGCTGATGGGGCTTCCCGTGGGACCCACCAAGGTGGCCGTCTACGCGGTGAGCGGGTTCTGCTCCGCGCTCGGCGGGGTGCTGCTGACCTTCTACATGCTCTCCGGATACGCCCTGCACGCGATGGGCATGGAGCTCGACGCCATTGCGGCGACCGTGATCGGCGGCACCCTGCTCACCGGCGGCTCCGGCTTCGTCCTCGGCACCGCGCTCGGCGTACTGGTCCTCGGCATGATCCAGACGGTCATCAACTTCCAGGGCACGCTGAGTTCCTGGTGGACCCGGATCGTCATCGGCGCCCTGCTCTTCGTCTTCATCGTGCTCCAGCGGCTCCTGGGCGGAAGCCGGAAGAGCACGGGCTGACCGCACCGGAGCCTGCCGACCGGCCCTTTCCCCGCCCCGTACAACGACATCGAGGGACCCCCGCATGCGTCACCCGCCCGAGTCACCCGCCGCCCCGCCGCGGACGCCCGCCGAGCGTCCGGGCCGGACCGGCCGGCCGTACCGCCTGCCCGGCACAGGCACCGGAGACCGCTGGGTGTTCGGCTTCCCTGGGCGGGCGCGCGCCGAGGTCCACACCCTCGGCGCGCGCCTGCACTCCCTGCTGGTCCCCGACCGGTGGGGCCGCTTCGCCGACGTGGTACTGGCGGCCCGTGACGCCCGGACGGTGCGCGGGCCGGCCACCTACTTCGGGGCGACGGTGGGGCGGTACGCCAACCGGATCGCCGACGGGCGGCTGGAGGTGGACGGCGTGGTCCACCGGCTGGCGACCCAGGAGACCGGTCACACCCTGCACGGCGGCCCGGACGGCTTCGACCGCCGGCTGTGGCGCGCCGAACCGGTCCATGGCGACGACCGCACCGGCGTACGGCTCTTCCTGCGCAGTCCCGCCGGCGACCAGGGCTTTCCCGGCGCCCTGGACGTGCGGGTCACCTGCACGCTCGACCGGGACGACGCGCTGACCTTCGAGTACCGCGCGGTGAGCGACGCCGCCACCGTCGTCAACCTGACCAACCACGCGTACTGGAATCTGGACGGAGAGGGCAGCGGCGACGTGCTCGGCCATCACCTCCGGGTCGAGGCGGAGCGGTGGACTCCGGTCGACTCCGCGCTGATCCCGCGGGGACCGCACCGGCCGGTGGACGGCACCCCGTTCGATCTGCGCCGATCCCGCCGCCTCTCGGAGGCCTTCGCCCAGGAGGACGGACAACTCCGCCTGAGCGGTGGCGGGTTCGACCACAACTGGGTGCTCGCCGACACGCCTTCCGCCCACCCGCGCGCCGCCGCCGTCCTGTACGCGCCCCTCTCCGGCCGGCGCATGGAGGTGCGTACCACCGAACCGGGGATACAGGTGTACACCGGCAACCTCCTCGACGGCGGGATCACCGGCAAGAGCGGACGCCCCTACGGCCCGCACGCGGGGGTGGCGCTGGAGACCCAGCACTTCCCGGACTCCCCGAACCGCCCCGACGACCCGAGCACCCTCCTCCGGCCCGGTGAGGTCCACCGCTCCACCACCGTGCTGCGCTTCTCCGTCACGGAGGAGTGAGGGCGGGCCGCCACCGCTCCGACAGGCGGCGGCCCGCCGCTCGGGCTCCCCCGACCTCCCTCGGAAGGACGACCACGCCATGACTGCCATGAACCGCCGACTCTTCTTCTCCGCCTCGGGAGGGGTGGCGCTCGCCGCTCTGGCTCCGGCGCTCGCCGCCGGCCCGGCGGCCGCGGCCACCGGCGCCTCCTCGGCGGTCCCCCCGGTGCGCGCCGAGACCGGGGCGCTCGTGCAGCCCTTCCCGCTGGGCAGCGTCCGGCTCACGGCGGGCCGCTGGCGGGAGAACATGGACCGTACGCTCGCCTATCTCCGCTTCGTCGACCCGGACCGGCTGCTGTACAACTTCCGCGCCAATCACGGGCTGTCGACCCGGGGTGCCGAGCAGTGCTACGGCTGGGAGGCACCGGACTTCGAGTTCCGCACCCACAGCCAGGGGCACTTCCTGAGCGCCTGGGCGCAGGCGTACGCGGTCACCGGGGAGAGCGTCTTCCTGGACCGCCTCGGGTACATGGTGGCGGAGCTCGCCACGTGCCAGGCCGCGCCGACCGCCTACCGTGCCGGCTACCTCTCGGGGTTCCCGGAGTCCGACTTCGACACCGTCGAGACAGGGGTGCGCAAGGGCGTGCCCTACTACTGCGTCCACAAGACGCTGGCGGGGCTGCTGGACGCCTGGCGGCTGACCGGGCTCACCCGGGCCCGCGACGTACTGCTCGCCCTCGCCGGGTGGGTGGACGTCCGGACGGCGCGTCTGACCACCGCGCAGATGCAGACCACCCTGAGGACCGAGTTCGGCGGCATGAACGCGGTCCTCACCGACCTGTACCTGCAGACCGGCGACAGCCGCTGGCTGTCCGTGGCACGGCGCTTCGACCACGCGGCGGTCCTCGACCCGCTGGCGGCGGGCCTGGACAGCCTGGACGGACTGCACGCCAACACCCAGATCCCGAAGATCGTCGGCAGCGCGCGGGAGTACAAGGCGACCGGAACGACGCGCTACCGGGACATCGCGGTCAACTTCTGGAACACCGTCACGACCAGCCACACCTATGCGATCGGCGGCAACAGCGTCGGGGAGTTCTTCAAGGCTCCGGGGGCCGTCGGCCAGTACCTCACCGACGACACCTGCGAGAGCTGCAACACGTACAACATGCTCAAGCTCACCCGCGAGCTCTTCACCCTCGATCCCACGCGCGCGGCGTACGCGGACTACTACGAGCGGGCTCTGACCAACCAACTCGTCGGGCAGCAGGACCCCGCCGATCCGCACGGTCACGTCTGCTACTTCACACCGCTCGTCCCCGGCGGCCGGCGCACCTACAGCCGGGACTACGACACCTTCACCTGCTGTCAGGGCACGGGGCTGGAGACCCACACCAAACTCATGGACTCGGTGTACTTCTCCGACTCCGCCGGACTCTGGGTGAACCTCTTCGTCCCCTCGGTCCTGACCTGGGCGGAACGCGGCGTCACGGTCACCCAGACCACCACGTTCCCGGCCTCCGACACCACCGTGCTGAAGGTGACGGGCACCGCGGGCCGATGGGCCCTGCGGGTCCGGGTCCCGGGCTGGACGACGGGTGCCTCGGTCAGCGTCAACGGCACCGCCCAGAACCTGGCCCTGACGCCGGGCAGTTACGCCACGCTCGACCGGACCTGGGCCTCGGGCGACACCGTCACCCTGCGGTTCCCCCTGCGGCTCGCACTGAGCGGCACCCCCGACCGGCCGCAGGTGCAGGCGATCACCTACGGTCCGGTGGTGCTCAGCGGCGCGTTCGGGGACACCCCGCTCGGGGGCGTGCTCCCCGTGCTCACGACCGCCTCGATCACCGCGACGGCGACGCCCCTGACCTTCACCGCCCGGGCGAACGGCGCCCCGGTCGGGCTCATCCCCTTCTACGACAACCACCACCAGAACGCCACCGTCTACTGGAACGCCGACGGCAGGGCGGGCCTCTCCGGCTTCCGGGTCGTCAACGCCCGGAGCGGTCTCGTGCTGGGTATCCAGGACATGTCCACGGCCGACGGCGGCCCGGCGCTCCAGTGGGACGACAGTGGCACCGCCGACCACGACTGGCAGCTCGTCACGGACGGCGGCGCGCTCAAGCTCCGCAACGCCCACAGCGGCAAGGTCCTCGGCGTACGCGACATGTCCACAGCCGACGACGCGGACGTCCTGCAGTGGAGCGACTCGGGCACGGCGGACCACCTCTGGACCCCGCTCGACACCGGGGACGGCTCCCACCGCCTCCGCAACACCCACAGCGGCAAGGTCCTCGGCATCAGGGCGGGCGCGACCGCCGCGGGGGCACGGGCCGTCCAGGACAGCGACAACGGCGGCCCCGACAACGCCTGGTGGTTCGTCCCCAGCGGCGCCCACCGGATCCAGAACCTGCGCAGCGGACTGCTGCTGGGCATCAGCGGCATGTCCACCGCGAACGGCGGACTCGCGGTCCAGTGGGGCGACAGCGGCACCGCCGACCACCTCTGGCTGGCCGTACGGGACACCGCCGGACGGTTCCGGCTGCGCAACCTCCACAGTGCCAAGGTCCTGGGGGTCGAGGGCTCCTCCCAGGCGTCGGGGGCCCGGGTCCTCCAGTGGGACGACAACGGCACCACCGACCACCTCTGGCAGCTGCGGTACGGCTCGGCCGGCTACTTCCGTATCCGCAATGCCAACGGTGGCCGGGTCCTGGGCGTCCTGAACGCCTCGACCGCCCAGGGAGCCCAGCTCGTGCAGGGGGACGACAACGGCGCGGACGACCACCTGTGGCGCTTCGTGTGACGGGGTCGCGCCGGTCCGGCGGTCGATGCCGCCGGACCGGTGGGGTCCTCGTCCCCCGGCGGCGGTCAGGGGTTGCCGTAGTAGGCGTCCGGCCCGTGCTTACGCGTGAAGTGACGGTCCAGCAGGTGCTGCGGCGGCGGGGTCGCCCCGGTCCCGCCCGGCCGGAGGGCGAGGGTGTGCAGCGCCATCCTGGCCACCGCCTCGCAGATGATCGCGTTCTCCAGCGACGCGGTCGCGGTGGCGCCCCAGGTGAAGGGGCCGTGCCGCGAGACGAGCGCGCCCGGCACCTCCTGGGCCCGCCGGTCGTCGCCTTCCAGCAGGGTGACGACGACCTGGCCGGTGTTGTACTCGTAGTCCTTGGCGCACTGTTCGGCGGTGAGGTCCGAGGTGACGGGCACGGGCCCGTTGAACGTGTCGGCGTGGGTCGTGCCGAGTACGGGTATGGGCACGCGGGCCTGGGCGAAGGCCACGGCGTGTTCGGAGTGCGTGTGCGTCACTCCTCCGATCGACGGGAACGCCCGGTAGAGACAGCGGTGGGTCTCGGTGTCGGTGGAGGGCCGCAGCCGCCCCTCCACCACGCCGCCGTCCTCGATCGAGACCACCACCAGGTCGTCCTCGGTGAGTTCGGCGTACGAGACACCGGAGGGCTTGATCACGAAGACCCCCGCCTCGCGGTCCACGCCGCTGACGTTCCCCCAGGTCAGGGTCGCCAGTCCGGCCTGCGGGATGCGCAGGTTGGCGGCGAGCACCTCCGCTCGCAGTGCGTGGAGCCTGGTCCCGCTCATGACGCGTTCACCGTCTTTCCCCTTCCGTCCGAATGGGCCGGTCCCCCGGCGTGGACACCGACCGCTCGACCGGGTGCCGCCCCGTGCGCGACCGGATGGTTCCGGCCCGCGTCGCACGCTCCACCGGATGTCTCGTGAGGGTGCCGCGCGTACAGACGCAGGTAGATTGTGAGCGCTAACATATGGAGAACTCAAGCCCTGCGAGGTAATTGACGGAGAACCCCGCCGAGCGCAGGGGCCTGATGTGAGCGCACACCCACCCGGTGACGGCGCTCCGCCACAGCGGCTCTCGTCCACCTGCACACGGCAGGTACCTTGGGGGCGCAGTTCCTCAGATCCTCAGACATGACGGTCTCCACAGGGAGGAAATGGATTGTCCCGGCCCGCAGACGCCGCGAGGGCACCCACGATGGCGGACGTGGCACGTGTGGCAGGCGTGTCGCACCAGACCGTGTCACGGGTCCTCAGCGAGCACCCGAACGTGAGCGTCAAGACCCGTGCCCAGGTGACCGAGGCCATCGAACGGCTGGGGTACCGCCGCAATTCGGCGGCCCGGGCCCTCGCGACCCGGCGGACCCACACGCTCGGTGTCATCGCGGTCAACACGACCCTCCACGGGCCGGCGAGCACGCTCTCCGGAGTGCAGGAGGCAGCGCGCGACCGGGGTTACCTCGTCTCCGCCGTCACTCTGCGGGTCGCCAGCCGGGCGGCCCTGACCGAGGCGATGGAGCACCTCTCCGCCTGGGGCGTGGAGGGGATCATCGCCATCACCCCGCAGCGCGAGGCGGTGCGCGCACTCACCACGCTCCAGGCCCCGTGTCCCGTGGTCACCGTGGAGGGCGGGCACGACCTCGACCTGCCGGGGGTCTCCCTCGACCAGGAACTGGGGGCCCGCATGATCACCGAGCACCTGCTCGCCTCGGGGCACTCCACCGTCTGGCACGTCGCCGGCCCACGGGACTGGCTGGAGAGCGAAGCCCGTACCGCCGGGTGGGAGGGCGCGCTCCGCGCTGCGGGGGCGCCGGTCCCGGAACCGCTGCGCGGCGACTGGGGCCCGATGTCCGGGTACCGGGCCGGACAGCAGCTCGCCGGGCGGGTCGCCTCCTCGCCCCAGGGGTCCGGGCTCACCGCGGTCTTCGTGGCCAACGACCAGATGGCGCTCGGGGTGTTGCGCGCCCTGCGCGAGGCGGGTTTCCAGACACCCCAGGACGTGGCGGTGGCGGGGTTCGACGACATCCCCGAGGCGGAGTTCTTCCCCCCGCCGCTCACCACGGTCCGCCAGGACTTCGCCGCCCTCGGCCGCAACAGCATCGCGCTGCTGCTGGAGCACATCGAGGGGACGGCCACCGGGACCGCACACCGCACCGTCGCGCCGGAACTCATCGTGCGCGCGAGTACGGCACGACGGCAGGGGGCCCGCCCGACGGGATGAACGGCCCGCTCCCGTGGCGGAGCCGACGACGAACGCGACGGGAACGGCCTACGGGCGGGCGTGGAAGGCGTCGCGATCCCGCCCGCGAGCACGGCAGCGAACGCGGCGGGCGCGACGGGCGCGACGGGCGCGACGAAACCGTCTCGGCGGAGAGGTCCCCCCGTGAAGTCACGCCGCAAGGACTGCGGCGTGCCCGAACCGCACACCCCAGGGACGAGATCGTGCCAGGACTGTGGCGGCGTCCGCAGGACTGGACCCAGGTTGGAGTGGCCCCGCCTGCATGCGGTTCTCCTGGCCGAACTGCCCGGAGAGGGCCCGTCGGAGCCCGTCGGCCATGGATGACGCTCGAGGGCTCCGGCGGCGACGTCCAGGGCGGAGGTCGGGTCGGCGACGACCGTCCCGGATCAGCCGGCTCTCGTGAGCCAGGGGCATCCGCCCGCCGAAGGGCAGGTGGTCCTCCAGGGCTGTGGCGAGGTAGGAGAGAACGTGCCGCAGTAACGGCCAAGGGGTGAACGTCGAGCCCGTCTCGTCGAAGTACCGGCCCACCCGGGCCGGGGCGAGTGACCAGGAAGAGTCCGTCGGAGGCCTGCCAGCCGCCTCCTGCGTGACCAGCAGGCGTTCGTAAGGCCCGTACGCGTACTCGTCGCGCTCCCCTTCGGCAAGTTCGTCCTCCTTGCCGGCGACGTCCTCCCGCCCCCGCGCGGGAAATCGGCACTCCGGACGATCTCCCCGACTCGGGACAGCGGTCCGTAGATCCCGTGATCACCCCCATGCGTCAACCCCTGTACCTCAAGGTCCCGAGGTCGCGGACCGCTACGCCGGGCATCACCGGTCCGGTCCGGCCGCCCCTCGCGTCGGCGATCACCGCCCGGACAAGGCGCCGTCGTGCGCGGTCCCCCGCCCTTGACGGACCGTCCCCGGCCTCCGTGCCCCGCACCCCACCCTTCCGGCCGCCCTCACGCAACTTCCGCACCGAGCCCTCCCCCCTCCGAGCTGCGCGGAGTCGCCGGCGACAGGTGCGACGGTGTGAGAACCGTTGACAAAGGCGGAACCTACGAGAAACCTGTCACCTCAACACCGCAAAAAAACGACTGGTTTTCTCAAATAGACAAGCATTGAGCGCGAGTTCACGGCAGGGGTCCCGTTCTCCTCCCGCTCCTGCCGATCGACCGACCACCCCCCACCGGCGTACCGGCAGCCCGCACGCGGCCGACGCCGGCCGTCCGGCGCCTCCGCGTCGACCGGTCGGCGGACGCGCTCCCCGGGCCCGTCCGGCGCCGCGGGCCCACGGAACCGAGGACAGCATGAGAGAGAGACAACGCGGATGGCGACGGTTGCTCATCGGCGCGGTGACAGCGGCGCTGATGACCGTCGGCGTGATACCGGCCGCCGCGACGGCGTCCGCCCGGAGCGGTGACCTGGCGCTCGGCAGACCGGTGGCGGCGAGCGGATCACTCGGCGCCTACCCCGCGTCGAACGTCACCGACGGCAATCAGCAGACCTACTGGGAGAGCCCCGGCACGTTCCCGCAGTGGGTACAGGTCGACCTGGGCGCGTCGACCGGCGTCGACCAGGTGGTGTTGAAGCTGCCGAACACCTGGGAGGCGCGGACGCAGACGCTCGCCGTTCAGGGCAGCACGGACGGTTCGGGCTTCAGCACGCTCTCCGCCTCGGCCGCCCGGCTGTTCGCCCCGTCCGCGGGCAACGTGGTCACCCTGGGCTTCACCGCCACCCAGGTGCGGTACGTACGGGTGCTGGTGACCGCCAACACCGGCTGGAACGCCGCGCAGCTCTCCCAGGTGGAGGTCTACGGCGAGACCGGCGGCACGGACCCGGGTACGCCCCCTCCCACCGGTACCAACCTCGCGCTGAACAAGCCGATCGAGGCGTCCTCGTACGCGCAGACCTACGTCGGCACGCACGCCAACGACGACCGGCGTGACACCTACTGGGAGTCGAACGGCTACCCCGCCACGCTGACGGTGAAGCTCGGCTCCGCCGCCGACCTCTCCGCCGTCGTCGTCAAGCTGTCCCCCGACGCGGCGTGGGGACCCCGGACGCAGAGCATCCAGGTGCTCGGCCGGGCCCAGTCCGCCACCGGGTTCACCTCCCTGAAGGACCGGGCGGACTACACCTTCTCGCCGACGGCCAACGGAAACACGGTGACGGTACCGGTGTCCGGCCGCTACGCCGACGTGCAGCTGAAGTTCTCGTCCAACTCCGGCGCCCCCGGCGCCCAAGTCGCCGAGTTCCAGGTCGTCGGTGCAGCCGCACCCAACCCGGACCTGACCGTCTCCGACCTCACCTGGTCGCCCGCCTCGCCCTCGGAGAGCGACTCCGTCACCGTCAACGCGACGGTACGCAACGCCGGTTCGGCAAGCTCCCCCGCGACGACGGTCGACGTCAGCCTGGAGGGCCAGGTCGTCGGCAGCGCCTCGGTGAACGCACTCGCCCCGGGCGCCTCGGCAACCGTCGCGGTGAGCGCCGGCAAGCGGCCGACGGGCTCGTACTCCGTCTCGGCGGTGGTCGACCCGACCGACACGGTCGTCGAACTGGACAACAGCAACAACAGCCGGACCGCCCCCTCCAAACTCGTGGTCACCCAGAGCCCTGGGCCGGACCTCCAGGTCACGGCCATCTCCTCCACTCCGACCAGTCCGGCGGTGGGCGCGGCCGTCTCCTTCACCGTCTCCGTCCACAACCGGGGCACCACCGCGGCGAACTCCTCGACGGTGACCCGCCTCCAGGTGGAGAGCACGACACTGAACGGGACCACCGGAGCCGTTCCCGCCGGCGGGACGGTCATCGTACCGATCAGCGGCACCTGGACCGCGAAGAGCGGAGGCGCCAACCTGACCGCCACCGCGGACGCGACCGGCGTGCTCGCCGAGACCAACGAGAACAACAACGTCTTCTCACGGGCCATCGTGGTCGGACGCGGCGCCGCCGTCCCCTACACCGAGTACGAGGCCGAGCACGGCAGCTACCAGGGCACCTTGCTCACCTCGGACCAGCAACGGACCTTCGGTCACACCAACTTCGCCACCGAGTCCTCGGGCCGGCAGTCCGTCCGGCTGAACTCCACGGGCCAGTACGTCGAGATCACTTCGACCGTACCCACCAACTCCCTCGTGGTCCGCAACTCCGTCCCCGACGCGCCCGCCGGCGGTGGCGCGGAGGCCACGATCAGCCTCTACGTCAACAACACCTTCGCCCGGAAGCTGACGCTCTCCTCCAAGCACAGCTGGCTGTACGGCGACACCGACAGCCCGGAGGGTCTGACCAACACGCCGCAGGCGGACGCCCGCAGGCTCTTCGACGAGTCGAACGCACTGCTCGGGCAGACCTACCCGGTCGGTACGAAGTTCCGCCTCCAGCGTGACGCCGGTGACACCGCCTCCTTCTACGTCATCGACCTCGTCGACCTGGAGCAGGTGGCGGCGCCCGCCGCGCAGCCGGCCGGCTGTGTCTCGATCACCACCTACGGAGCCGTGCCGAACGACGGCATCGACGACACCGGCGCGATTCAGCGTGCGGTGACGGCGGACCAGAACGGTGACATCGGCTGCGTGTGGATCCCCGCCGGGCAGTGGCGGCAGGAGCAGAAGATCCTGACCGACGACCCGCTCAACCGCGGACAGTACAACCAGGTGGGCATCAGGAACGTCACGATCCGCGGCGCCGGCATGTGGCACTCCCAGCTGTACACCCTCACCCAGCCGCAGAACGCGGGCGGCATCAACCATCCGCACGAGGGGAACTTCGGCTTCGACATCGACGACAGCACCACCATCTCCGACCTCGCGATCTTCGGCTCCGGCACCATCAGGGGCGGCGACGGCAACGCCGAGGGCGGAGTGGGCCTCAACGGGCGCTTCGGCAAGAACACCAAGATCACCAACGTCTGGCTGGAGCACTCCAACGTCGGGGTGTGGGTGGGCCGCGACTACGACAACATTCCGGATCTCTGGGGACCCGGGGACGGTGTCGAGTTCACCGGCATGCGCATCCGCAACACGTACGCGGACGGAATCAACCTCTCGAACGGGACGCGCAACTCGACGGTATTCAACTCGTCCTTCCGGAACACCGGTGACGACTCCCTCGCCGTCTGGTCGAACAAGTACGTGAAGAACCAGTCGGTGGACATCGGCCACGACAACCACTTCCGCAACAACACGATCGCCCTGCCCTGGCGGGCCAACGGCATCGCAATCTACGGCGGTTACGGCAACACCATCGAGAACAACATCGTCTCGGACACGATGAACTACCCCGGCATCATGCTGGCGACCGACCACGACCCCCTGCCCTTCTCCGGTCAGACGCTGATCGCCAACAACGCCCTGTACCGCACGGGTGGCGCCTTCTGGGGCGAGGCACAGGAGTTCGGCGCCATCACGCTGTTCGCGGCCGGTCCCGACATACCCGGCGTCACGATCAGGGACACCGACATCACGGGCTCGACCTACGACGGAATCCAGTTCAAGACGGGCGGGGGGTCCGTCCCCGGCGCGCAGATCTCGAACGTCCGCATCACCGATTCGCTCAACGGCTCCGGCATTCTGGCGCACGGAGGTGCCCGGGGCAGCGCCACCCTGACGAACGTGACGATCAGTGGTTCGGCCCAGGGTGACGTGGTGATCGAACCGGGATCGCAGTTCGTCGTCAACGGAGCGGCCAACAGCGCCTCGGCCTCCGCCCGGTAGCGGCACGGAGCAGAGCCGCCCCGGGCCGTCCGGTCTCCGGCCCGGCCGCTCACAACCGCCGGGTGGCGCGCCTCACGGTGCGCCGCCCGGCGGCCCCGTCCCCTCCCGCCCCGCCGGCACGGCGAGGACCGGCGTCCGCACCGCCGAGCCCCGTCCGAAACCGTGTGCGCTCGTCGGTCGGGCCCGACAGCTCCTGGATCCGCACCGGACGGGAAGGATCATGAAGCTCCCCCCGGCTCGTTCGCCCTGTCCGCCCCCTCCGCGGGCGTGCGTGCCGGGGCGAGGTGCAGGACGGTGGTACTCATGAACGACCGGGACACCCTCGACGCGCTCCTCGACACGTACGGCCGCACGTACGCGGACGAGGCCGGCATCCGCTTGCGGGACACCCCTCAGCCGTTGTACCAGCTGCTGGTCCTCTCGCTGCTGCTGAGCGCGCGCATCCGGGCCTCCGTCGCGGTCGCGGCGGCGAAGGAGCTGTTCGCGGCCGGCCTGCGCGGCCCCCGGCAGATGGCGGACGCCGACTGGCAGCAGCGTGTCGACGCGCTGGGCCGGGGCGGCTACCGGCGGTACGACGAGCGGACCGCGACCCAGCTGGGCGACGGCGCGCTCCTGCTCCTCGACACGTACGCCGGTGACCTGCGGCGCCTGCGCCGGGAGGCCGACGGCGACGCCGACGTGGTGCGCGCGGGAGTGCGGCGCCTGCCCGGTCTGGGCCCGGCCGGCGCGGACATCTTCGTACGCGAGGTACAGGCCGTCTGGCCGGAGACCGGTCCGTTCGTCGACGCCAAGGCGTTGCGGGGCGCGGAACGCCTGGGTCTGCCCACCTCCGCCGAGGCGCTGCTGCGCCTCGCCCGCGGCTCCCGAGGTTCCGGCGGGCCGGAGCCGGCGGTGCTCGCCGCCGCGCTGGTGCGCGCGGCGCTCGACCGGCGTGCCGCCGAGTCGATCGGCCTCTCCGACGGCGCGTAGCTGGCGCGCGGCGCTATCACGCCGGTGCGAATGCTGCGATGCGCCGTCACTTAATGGGCTGAAACTCGACCCGCGAGTTGCCACATGCGGAACCGCCCCTCAGCATGAAGTGACCTGTCTGAAGGGTCGTCTCACCCGGCCGCGTACGGCCCCGGGACGAAAGGGCGCCGCGCATGGCCGCGTACTTCGAGAACAGCACGGACGACTTGGTGCCGAACGCGCTGGCCGGCTTCGCCCGCGCCCATGCGGAACTCGTCGTCCACGACGTGGAGAACGGCTTCCTCGCCGCTCGCCACACCGATCCGACCCGCCGTGTGGGGCTGCTCTCCGGCGGCGGTTCGGGGCACGAGCCGCTGCACGCCGGATTCGTGGGCGCGGGCATGCTGGACGCCGCGTGCCCCGGGCGGGTGTTCGCCTCCCCGCACAACCGCCAGGTGTACCAGGCGTCGCTGGCGGTGGCCCGCACGGAGGGCGTCCTGCACATCGTGAAGAACTACACCGGCGACCGGATCAACTTCGGTATCGCCGCGGAGCGCCTCGCCCACCAGAACATCCCCTGTGCACGGGTCCTGGTCGACGACGACCTGGCGTCCGACTCCGAGGACATCGCCGCCGGCCGCCGGGGAACGGGCGGCACCGTGCTGCTGGAGAAGATCCTCGGCGGCGCCGCCGACACGGGCCTCGGTCTGCGGGAACTGGCAACCCTCGGGGCGGCGCTGGCCGGCCGCTGCCGGACGCTCGCCGTCGCGTCCACGGCGCACACCGCGCCCACCACGGGCCGCCCGGCGTTCGAACTGGCAGCCGGGGAACTGGAGTACGGCGTCGGCATCCACGGCGAGCGCGCCGACCGCACCCGCCCCGAAGGCCCTGTCTCCGCCCTGGTGGCGGAGATGACGGACTCCCTGCTGGCCGCGGTCCGGCCGGGCCCGGAGGAGCCGGTTCTGGCACTGGTCAACGGTCTGGGCGCGGTCACCCCTCTGGAGCTGTACGGCATCTTCGGCGAACTGGGCCGGGTCCTGGACGCCCGCGGTGTCCGCCTCGCCCGCCATCTCGTCGGCGACTACGTCACCGCTCTGGACATGCGGGGGTTCTCCCTCACCCTGCTGGTGGCCGACGCCCGGTCCCTGGCCTACTACGACGCACCGGTACGGACCGCGGCACTGCGCTGGTGACCGGCGGGGCGGCACGCGTGGAACCGAAGGAGAACACCATGACGACACCTTTCGACATCACGTTCACGAGCGGCTGGATGGACCGGTTCGCGGATTCGGCCCATGCCACCGAGACCGAGCTGACCGCGCTCGACCAGCAGGTGGGCGACGGTGACTTCGGGGTGAACCTCAGCGCAGGGGTGCGGGCGACGCAACGCCTGCGCGGCGAGGAGGGTGACGCGGGCGGGGACGGCCCCTCGGTCCCGCTGGGCCGCGCGGCCTCCGCCTTCCTGGACGAGATAGGCGGCACCAGCGGGCCGCTGTTCGGCCTGCTGTTCCAGGCGCTCAGCGCCGCCGTCGCGGCCCAGGGACCGCTCCTGACCACGGCCGCTCTCGCCGCGGGTACGGAGGACGGCCTCGCCGCCATACGCCGGGTGGGTGACGCGAAGCCCGGGGACAAGACGCTGGTGGACGCCCTGACCCCGGCCGCCGAAGCGCTGCGGGCGGCGCCGGAGGGAACTCCGCCGGATCAAGCGCTCGCCCTCGCCGCCGATGCCGCGTGGCAGGGCGTGCGGAACACGGCCGCCCTGCGGGCGCGCATGGGGCGCGCCAGTTACGTCGGCGAGCGGGCGTCGGGCATACCCGATCCGGGAGCCGTGGGTGTCGCGCTGCTCTTCGCCTCGGCGGCCGGGACCGTACGCTCTCTCGGCCCCCATGTGCGCACCACCGGGTGAGATACGGACAACCTTCAGGAGAGCGCGGTCGGCTTGCGCGGGGGCGGCACGGCCCGCAGCAGTTCCCAGAGCGGGCGGGATCCGGACGCCCATGCGGCGAGGGTGTGGCGGTCGACCACGTGCAGCCGCTGCTGTGCGGCGAAGGCCACCGCCGGTGCGGTCACCCGGCCGTTGGTCACGATCACGGCGACATCGGCGCCGTGCACCTGACGGGCGGTGCCGTTGAGCACCTGGAAGTCCGGTGTGCCGACCGCGGAGCCGGCGAGACCGTGCCGGCGGTGCTTGCACTGGATCACCCAGCGCCGCCCGTAGGGATCGGTGGCCTTGACGTCGGCGCCGAGGTCCCCGCCGCCTCCCACCCGGACCGCACCGCGACAGCCGTCCCGGTGCATGAGGTCCCGCACCGCGGCCTCGAACTGGGAGTGGTGCAGACCGTCCAACTGGGAGAGCTCGTACCGCAGTTCCCGGGCGCGGACCGCCTCCCACCGTGACCGCCGCCGGCCGCGGTGGATCCGTACGCCGCAGGCCGAGAGCACCAGTACGCCGAGGACGACCAGCGCCCAGCCGTGTGCGAGCAGCCAGTTCACGACGGCCACCGCCGCCGTGACCGAGAGGGCCGCGAGCACGAGCGGACGGACGGACCGGTCGTCCGCGCGCCGGCCTCGCGTGCCCGGTCGCCGCTTCCGCGGCCGCGTCGCGCCCGGCCCCCGGGAACGCCGTCGCGTCGGCGGGCGGTGGGACGACACCGACCGCTTCTTCGGTGCGCGAGCGCTCATCGGCCGGCCGCCTCTCCGATGCCGCCGGCGAGCCGGCCCAGGAAGGCGAGGATGCCCCTGCCGACCGGGGTCGGGGCGATCAGTACGCCGAGGGCCAGGACGATGACCACGGTGAACCTCTCGTCCAGCCGGCTCCGGGCCTCCGTACGCCGACGCAACCGGAACAGGACGATGACCGCGAGCAGCACAGCCACATTGATCGTCAGCAACCGCTGAACCTCCCCCGCACACGACCGCCACTCCGAGGGCGACATCCGCCCACGTGTCCGTTCTGTGTAACCGAAGCGGCGGGGCGCCGAGGCCGAATGGGCGAGGAATGGCAGTAAAACGATCTTCCTGGCCGGAATGTACCGATCACTCCCTCGCCCCGTTCCGCCGATCGGCGTGGCCGGCCGGCCGCTTCGCTCCGTCCGTCACTACGTCCCGTCGGGCACACCGTCCGGACGGTCGCTCCGTCCCGACGACCCGTACACGCGAGGGACGGACCGCAGGAGGGCTCCGAAACCCGATGCGGCAGGCGCGCGTCAATGGGAGCAGAGCACGGCACTCCATCGAAAGAATGAGCGAACTTCGCGCGTGCGCCGCCCCGGAGCCCGCGCGTGCGCCGCCCCGGAGCCGTGTCCACGACGGAGGGAGCCGCCGCACCCGACGGGGGCGACCGGCGCCCTGCGAAGTTCGCCGGTCCCCCACCCGTCCGCCGCGTACGGTGGAATCCGCCGCCGTGCCCGGCTCCTTCGCGACGGGGCCGGCCGCGGGCAGTCGGAACGGTGGGGAAGGAAGAGCGGGATGACGAAGGCGCCGGCCGGACCGGACGAGCGGGTGCTGGGACGCGGGTGGACGGTACGCCTGGACGCGGCCGGCTGCAGCGGCACGGCGGTACGCGTCTCCTGCAGCCGGCCCTCCTGCGGTGAGCAGCGCATGCCGACGGCCGCCGACGGCCGCGCGGCCGCGGTCGCGCATCTCAGGGCCCACCTCAAGGCGGCGGCGGGACCCCGGCCGGAGGCGTACTGCGCGTGCAAGGCCGAGGAGTGCCACGCCCACGTCCGCCCTCCCGAACGGCACGAACGCGCGGAGCCGCCCTGGCGCTGTGGCGGCCCGATCGTCCTGGCGGTGGTCGTGGACCGGGAGGGCAGGTGGTGGCGGGCCGTCGAGTGCTGTTCCCGCTGCGCCGCCGCCACACCGGGTGCGAAGATCGTCGCCGCTCCGGCCGCGGCCGTTCCGGCGGCCGCCGCGCGGGCCGCGGGCAACCGCCCACCGGTCACCGCGCTCTTCTCCGACAGCCCCGGCTCGGCGCCGGAGCCCCGCGCGATTCCGACCCCCCGCCCCACACCGGTACGCCGTCCCACCCCGGTCCGCCGCCGCTACGGGTACGAGAAGGTCGCCCAACGCGTCATCCCCCACGACCTGCGCCCGGTCGAACTGCGCGACGAGCTCGTCGAGATCGGCAATCTGTTCCGCGCCTACCAGCAGCGCGACGAACCCGATCTCGCCCTGCTGGCCGAACTCCACGAGCGCAAGGCACGCGCGTTCCTCACCTGGTCCGAGGCGAGTGGTGACATCCGCCTGCGGTGGGACGCCCGGCGTGCCCAGGAGGCCGCCACCGCCGCCCGTTTCCAGAACCAGCAGCGCACCGGGGCCGACGCGAACGGTGAGGGGCCGACCGTCGACCGGCTGCTGATCGGGCCGACGCAGTGGGAGAACGCGCGCCTCGTCCTCGCGCACGTGGCGCAGCACGCACCCCTGCCCGGCACGGAGGCGCGTCTCCTGGCCGTGATGCTGACCCTGCGCACCGCGCACACCGGTTCCGGCAACCTCGTCGGACAGGACCTGGGGACGCTGGGTCTGACCGATCCGGCGGGGTTGCTCGACGAGTTGGCGGGCTGCGGCTGGCTCTCCTTCCCCGGTACCGGGGAGGACGTCCTGGTGGCCCGTCCGGAGAACCCGGTGCCCATCACCGTCCCGTCCCTGGTGCCCGGGGACGACGGTTCGGGTCCGCTCACCTTCGGCAGGAAGATGAGGCCCAAACTCAGCGGGTGGGCGCAGCGGGTCGTGTCGGACAAGAAGCTCCGCAAGTCGAAGGCGCCGGCGGCCCCGCGGTTGCTCGCCCTGACGCTGGCCGCGCGGACCAGTTTCGACGGACGTCTCGGACGTGACGGTGAGGGCATCGCACGGGAGGCCCTCACCGCGTGGTGCCCGGTGGAACCCGGTGAACTGGAGCCGTGGATCGAGCGGTTGTCGGGGGTGAACTGGCTCGCCGAGGCGGAACTCACCGACGACCGCCTCACCGGCCGGCTGTCGGAGCGCGTCCTGCCGCTCAGCTGCCCGTATCCGTCCTGAGAGCGGTCGCGGGCGCCGCCTCGCAAGGGAGGGGGCGGCACCCGCGGGACGGACGGTCGGGGGCGCTTCAGTCCCCGGCAATGTACGTCTGCGCCCACGCCACCAGATCCGGATCGGCGAGGCTCACGACCCAGGAGTCGGCTTCCTCCGCGCCCGGCCCGTCGGGGTACGGGCCCGTGCCGAGGACGCGGAGTCCGGCCTTCCGCGCGGAGACGATGCCGGTGACGGAGTCCTCCACTGCGAGCGCCTCCTGCGGGGGGACCCCGCAGAGGCCGGCGGCCAGCGCGTAGACGTCGGGGTGGGGTTTGGGCCGTACGCCGTCGCCCGCGACGACCACATGGCCGAAGTAGCTGAGCAGGCCGGCCCGTTCGAGACTCGACTCCACCATGTCCTGGGGGCAGTTGCTCGCCACCGCGAGGGGGATGTGCCGGGCTGCGAGCCGTACGAGCGCCGCCGCGCCCGGCATGGTGACCGGGTCGTCGGCGACCAGCGCGGTGAAGTGGGTGAGCAGGGCGTCCGTCATGTCGTCGGCGAAGTCGGGTTTGCCGCACTCCTCGGCCATGAGGGCGCCGCACTCGGTGTAGTGGACTCCCTTGGCCCGCTCGGCGAAGCCGGCCGGCGGCTGGAGGCCGAACTCGGCGAAGACCCGCTGACGGGCGTCCTGCCAATGGCTTTCGGTGTCCATCAGGGTTCCGTCGCAATCGAAGACGATCGCCGACGGGGACCAGGAGAAAATGCGATGAGGTGTCATTTCTCTGCCGTTCTCGGAGAGTGTGCCGCCCCCACGCGCTCGACGGATGCAGTGACGCAGGACTGCGGGAGAGGCGCACTCGACTGCTGAGATAGCGATGGCGAACGGTCTCGGCGACCGTGCGCGGAGACACGGAATGTCGTCTCCCGGGCACGCCACGACGGACGAATTGCGTCCGGAGGGGAGCGAGCCGAAAACATCGTAGTGGCTACGTTAATTTCGGGATCGCGCGTCACGCAATCACTACTTCGAGTGTTTGAAGTCCGATCCACCACGGGTCGACCACGGGAAAGCAGCCCTGAAAAGGCACCGGCGGGAGCGGTCGGCGCGTCCTTGACCACGCCTCCCACCAGGAAGTTCCAGAAAATCCGTCGCAGGTGGCGGGGGCGTCCCACCGAGGCGTGCGGACCCTACCGTCTGCGAACCGGTTTACGAATTCCTCAATGCCTCCCACCCGCGGGCACAGTCGAAGAATAATAAAATCTCCGCGCGCCGCATCCTCCGACGGCGGAATGCCGGCGCAACCCTGCGCCGCATCGATCAAACATGTGACCTAAGGTGAGACGCCTGTGCAAGACCGAGCGCAAGCAACCCGAAAAGTGCTCCTGGAGTCCGCAGCACATCTTTTTGTCGAACAGGGATACGCGGGCACCAGCATCAACGAGGTCGGCGACCACTCGGGGCGGACCAGCGGAGCCATCTACTTCCATTACTCCAGCAAGGAGAAGCTGGCACTCGCGGTCGTCCGCGCGCAGTTCGCCAGTTGGCCGCAGCTGAACGCCCGGTACACCGCTCCGGGCATCCCTCCGCTGGAGAAGCTGGTCGCCCTCAGCTTCGACGTCGCCCACACCCTGAGGGAGGACGTCATAGCCCGCGCCGGCGCCCGCCTGTGGATCGAGCGCCGCAGCATCGACGCGGCCGTCCCGGCGCCGTTCGCCGGCTGGACCGCGGCCGTGACACGCCTGCTCGCCGAGGCCCGGGCGAGGGGCGAACTCGCCCGAGGAATCGATCCCTCAGGTACGGCGACCACGCTCGTGTGCTCCTTCTTCGGGCTCTACACCCTGACCGACGAGGTGGCGGGCGAGCGGGAACTCGGTGCCCGGCTGCATCAGTGGTGGCTCCTGGTCCTCGGCGCCCTGCAGGCCCGGCCCGATCCGGCCGGACTCCTCGCCCGGGTACGGTCGCGCCTCGCCGCGAACGGCGGCCGGATGCCCCCGCGGGCACGCCGGTCGACCACGGCGGCGGAGGAACCGGGGACCTGATCGCCCGTGCGGCCTCGGGCTGCGCACGCGGACGACCGGGGCTCCGGAGACCGGCGTTTCCGGAACCCGTCGGCCAGAAGGCCGGTGGCGCCGGAGGCAGGTGGCCCTGGAGGGCGTGGCCGTGCGCCCAGTGCCGCGGGCCCGACGCCGGGTCCGGCCGGCCCGGGGCCGTACGCATGACCGGACGCCCTGGTCCGGCTCCCGCGGCGCCGGGCGGACGGCGTGTGCGGGAGCCGCCTCCTCCCCCGCCTCCTGGGCCCGGCACCGCCGACCACTGGCGATTTCACCGATGGCCGCCGCGCTCGGCTCCGGGAGTCTGAGCGAGCTGGACCCACCCCACCCGCGCCCTTGTCAGGAGCACATCATGCTTCGTTCCCCACGCCGTCTCCTCGGCGTCCTCGCGGCCGCCGCTGCCGCTGTCACTCTCTTCTCCTCGGCGACGACGGCCGGGGCGGTCGGCAGTGCGTCCGCGCCGACGGTCTCCGTCGCGCGGTCGGTCTCCGCCGCCCGGACGCTGGCGACCAGCACGCCGGTCGTCTTCGTCCACGGCTACACCGGCAGCGCCTCGAACTGGACGACCGCGAAGAGCGTCTTCCAGCTCAACGGCTGGTCGAACTCCAGCCTGTTCGCCTACGAGTACAACTCGTACGGCAACAACATCACCAACGCGCAGGGCCTCGCCACCTACGTCGACAACGTGAAGGCCCGGACCGGCGCGAGCAAGGTCGCCATCGTCAACCACTCGATGGGCGGCCTCGTCAGCCAGTACTACCTGAAGGTGCTGGGCGGCAACACCAGCGTCAGCCACCTCGCCTCGATCGCCGGCGCCAACCACGGGACGACGGCCGCGGGCGCTTGCCTCGTGTACGCGACGTGCCAGCAGATGTACCCCGGCTCCTCGTTCATCTCGGCGATCACCTCGGGCGACGAAACGCCGGGCACCACCAGGTACGCCTCCTGGTACTCGGCGTGCGACGGCGTGATCCTCCCGTACACGAGCACCAAGCTGGACGGCGCGACCAACAACAACGTGGCCTGCCAGACGCACATCGGGTACCTGACGGACACGGTCGTCCTCGGGCAGATCGCCCGATTCGTCGCCTCCTGAGGCACCGCTCGTCCGACACGGCCCGTCCGGTGCCGCCACCCGCACTCCCAGGACCGGGAGCGGTCCATCGATCGGCGTGCACTCCGCCCCCGGCCTCACAACGCCGGGGGCGGAGCACGCGGCCAGGGACTTCCTGCCCGTCCCGGGGAGTTCGCGAACGGCTGCGAACCGACCGGGGCGGGCGAGAAGTTGGCCGGGTACGGACCAGGCGCCCCCTCCGGCCGGGAGACGTTCCCGGACAGGGGCGGGTCGGCGGGCGGGGAGCGCTCCGGCACGCCGGTGGCACGCGTCCTTCGCCGGGGAGCGCCCCGGTGGTCCCTATGCTTCTCGGGGATCAACGGCCCGGGGCCCGAGGCCTGCCGGCCGTGCCCGCGACGGACCCCGAAGCGCTGTCGAGTCCCTGACAATAAGGAGTCGGCTCATCGCCCGTCGACGGTCTCCCGGGAGACGCCCCGTGTTCACGGCGCTCGGTTGTGGTGAGGAGGTGACTCCCAGACTCGCTCCACCCCAGGCGCTCACGGCAGCCACACGCCGACGGTTCGTCACCGTCACCGCCGCCGCAGCAGCCCTCGCCCTGTCCGGTGTCCTGCCCAGTGCGGGCGAGGCGGCCGCCGCCCCCGCCGCCCGCCTCAGGAACGACCCCTTCACCCTGGGAGTCGCCTCCGGTGATCCCCTGCCCGACGGGGTCGTCCTGTGGACCCGGCTGGCGCCCGATCCCCTCGCCCCCTTCAGCGGAATGGACCGGCGGACCTACCCCGTGCAGTGGGAGGTCGCCTCCGACGCGCGGTTCCGCAGGATCGTGCGGCGCGGCACGGCCCACCTGGTACCCGAGGACAACCACACCGCCCACGTCGACGTCCGTGGTCTGGAGCCGTGGCGCGAGTACTTCTACCGGTTCCGCTGCGGCGGCTTCATCAGTCCGGTGGGGCGTACGAAGACCGCGCCGGCCGCTCACCAGCTCGTCCCCCGCATGTCGCTGGCCTTCGCGTCCTGCCAGGCGATCTGGGAGGGCTGGTTCACCGCTCACCGTGATCTCGCGGCCCGGCGTCACGACGTGGTGCTCTTCCTCGGCGACTACATCTACGAGTTCGGTATCGACCGGGGCGTCCGACCGGGCGACGGCGAGGAGCACAACACCCGCCAGGCGGTGACCCTGGACGACTACCGGCAGCGGTACGCGTACTACAAGCTCGACCCCGACCTGCAGGCCGCCCACCACTCCGCCCCCTGGATCGTGGTCTTCGACGACCACGAGGTCGTCAACAACTGGGCGGACCTCGCCGCCGACGGCACCACACCCGACGACCTGCTGGTGCGGCGGGCCAACGGGTTCCGGGCCTACTGGGAGAACATGCCCCTGCGCGCACCGCAGTTCCCCGACGGACCGGACATGCAGTTGTACCGGCGGCTCGGCTACGGACGCCTCGCGGAGTTCTCGATGCTCGACACCCGCCAGTACCGCGACGACCAGGCGAACGGGGACGGGACCAAGGCCCCGAACGCGGCGACCGCCGACCCGGCGCGTTCTCTCCTCGGCTTCCCGCAGGAACGCTGGCTGCTCGACGGGCTCAGCGGCTCACGGTCCCGCTGGAACATCCTCGGCCACCAGACGGCCATCACCCTCCTCGACACCGCGGCCGGACCGAACGTGGCGGTCCCGATGGACACCTGGGACGGCTACAGCGCCTCCCGGGACCGGCTGCTCGGCGGTATCGCGGACCGCGGGATCCGCAACGTCGTCAGTCTCGCCGGCGACCTGCACCGCAGCGTCGCGAGCGATCTCGCGCTGGACTTCCACGACCCCGGTTCCCGGGTGGTGGCGACCGAGTTCGTGGGCACCTCGATCGCCTCCGGCCTGGACGGACAGGACATCGACGTGACGGGCCAAGCCCTCCTCGACGAGAACCCGCACATGAAGTTCGGCAACTTCCAGCGCGGCTACGTCAGTTGCGAGATCACCCCGGACCTCTGGCTGGCCGACCACCGCGTCTGCGACCGGGTCACCGTGCCGGACGGCACCGTGAGCAGTCGCACCGTCCTCGCCGTCGAGGACGGCGTCCCCGCCGTCCACCAGGCTTGAGGGAGCGAGACATGAAGCCCCACCCGAAGAGCATCCGTGCGGTGACCGCCGTCGCCTTCGTCGCCATCACGGCGGCCACCCTCGCCACCGGCGGCTCGGCCCACGAGGCCCGCGCCGCATCCCGGACCGCGCCGGCGACCGGGCCCGGCACCTCGACCGCCGGGCGATCGGCGGCCAGGCCCGCCGCCGGCCCCGTCGTGCTCTCGGCCACTCCGACGAGCCTCACCGGATCCGAACTCCCCTGCATGCCGACCACCTTCGACGTCTCCATGACCAACACCGGCACGAAGGCCCTCTTCGCCGACGCGACCCTGACCGCCGAGGCACCGATCACCCTCTCGGACCAGGTCTTCTCGACCTACCTGCCCGCCGCCGACCCGGACCGGCCGGTGACCCGGTCGGTGGGCGTACGGGTTCCTCCGGGCACGGCGCCGGGCGTCTACGACCTGACCGCGGTCTCGGGGAAGCAGCGCGTCGTGGTCCCCCTCACGGTCCAGGCTCCGCCCGCGCCCGGCCCGGGGGCGAACCTCGCCTACGGCAGGGCGGTGACCGCTTCCTCGACCCACGGGAACTTCACCACCTGTGCCGCCGTGGACGGTGACAGCAACTACCTCCACTGGGGTTCCGGTTACGGCTGGAACGACGCGGACAAGGGCGTCTTCCCCGACTGGCTCGCCGTCGAGTGGCCCGAACCGGTCGAGCTGGGACGCGTCGAGACCGTCACCTACGGCACCCCGGCCCGCCCGGCGGCGCTCCAGGGAATCAAGGAGTTCGACGTCCAGGTGAGGTCCGGTGGCGTCTGGGTGACCGTCGGGTCCTACCGTGACAACACACTCGACCGGATCGTCACCACCTTCGCCCCGGTGACCACGGACGCGGTCCGCGTCTACGTCCGCTCCTCCAACAGCGCCGACTACACGCGCCTCCTGGAAGTGGAGGCGTACGCACCGGAGTAGGCGGCCGGGCGCGCCGCTGGTCCGGAGCGGTGCGGGCACACCGCTCCGGACCGCGACGCCGCCCCGGCCGGCCCTGCGGCCGCCGTGTCGCCAAGGCGTCGTCGACGCTCGGGCGACGACGCCCTGATCGCGATCCGCGTGGTCCGGGGAACGGGTCAGGCACCCTGCTGGACCGGGCCGATGAGGGTGCCGGGGGCCACCTCGAGTGCGCCCTCGGCGAAGGAGGTCCCGGGGATCTCCCCGTCCGGAGCCCGGAGGGTGAACGACGCCTCGTCGGCCGAGGTGGCGCTCGCACCGCTGGGAACCCGGATGTCGAAGTGCACCGGCCGACCCGGGCCGAAGGTCGTCACGGCATCCTGAGCGCCGTGACGACCAGGGCTGACGCCGCTGTCCGAGCCGTGGTCCAGGAACCGCGTGCCGGTGGGCGACCCGGCCAGTTCGCACGGCGCGTACCCGCGCGGGGCGGTCAGGGTCACGCGGTAGTGACGGTGCCCCGCCGTACGGTCCGCCCCGGTGATCTTCGCGATGTGGTTGGCCGGGCGGCAGGCCGAGGGTGCGGCCCCGGTCACGGGCGCGGCCTGCACAGCTCCCGCGCCGGCACCGCCCGCCAGCACGGTGACGGCGGCTACGGCGGCTACGGCGGCTACGGCGGCTACGGCGAGAGAGACGGCACTCCGTCGGTCGGTACGCATCATGAACGCTCCTTGCCTCGTGCACGGGCCTGGCGGGCACGCATCGCGCGCTCCGTCAGCACCCTGGTCGGCCCCATCCCTGCCCAACTCCGCCGCAGAAGTCACGGGGCGCACGGGTGGTGCGGGGCGACCGGACCGCAGCCGGGAGAACGCCTCACCAGAGGAGTGAGGGCGCACGGAGGGCTCGTTGACCATGAGACCCGCCCTTCTGCCGCCGACCCTCCCGAGGCGACGTGCGGGAAGTGTTTCAGTACCGGCCCGGTTTCACCCCGCCGGCGGCGGGTCGGCGCAACTGGCGGGCCCACAGAGCCTTCTGGGCGAGCAGGGTGAGGGTTCCGGCGAGTGTGATGCCGCCGAGGTTGGCGAGGAGTTGCTGCGAGGACCCGATCGTCTGCGCGTAGTCGGAGTAGCTGAACGCCACCGCCGCGTTGGCCGCTGCGGGGACGGTCGTCACCGAGATGGTCACCCCGATCAGCGCGGCCGACTTCGACGAGGTCAGCGACAGGGTGCCGGCGACGCCCGCCAGGAACGCCACCACGAACGACATCATGTCCGGCTGCCAGATGAAGGCGGTGTTGGGACGGTCACCTTCGACCATCGCCCGAGTGAACAGGCCGCAGGCGTCCATCAGCCACGCGAACCCGGCCGTCATCACCATCGCCGCCGCGAACCCGCCCACCAGGGCCACCAACGAGCGGGCCACCAGACGCGGCGCCCGTTGCACCAGAGCGGTGGAGACCCCCGCCAACGGGCCGAACTCGGGTCCCACCGCCATGGCGCCGACGATCAGGATCGCGTTGTCCAGCATGACACCGACGGCCGCCAGCATCGTGGCGATCGTCAGGAACGCCACGTACGTGATGCTGAACGTCGACTCCTCGTGGGTGACCTCCGTCAGCTCCTCCCACAGCACGGCGTCCGCACCCTCGCCCGGAGCCTGCTCCTCCGCCTCTTCGGCGTGCGCGGAGAGCGTCAGATCCAGGTTCTCCACCGTGATGGAGCCCGTGCGGTCGATGCCGAGCCCTCGCAGCCCGCCGATGAGCTCGTCCCCCGCCTCCCGGGCGACGTCGCACAGCACCAGGTCACCGGCCGGGGAGCGGGCCGCGCCCGGCAGTACCGCGAGATGAGTGGTGCCGACACTGCCCTCCAGCAGGCTCAGCACCTCCTCCGTGCGGTCGGCCGGGACGATCAGACGCAGATGCAACACGGAGAAACCCTCCCAAGGACGGCCGTCGCGACGGGGGCGGTCGGGTCCGTCACAGTGTGCGCAGCGACAGCCGCTGGTCCTTGTGGTCCGGGCTCTTGCGCAGCACCAGGGTGGCACGTCCTCGCGAAGGGGCGACGGCTCCCCCGGCGGTGACGCGACGGGCGGACGAGGTCACGGCCACGCCCTCCTCGTCCGGACGCCTCCCGTCATGCCCCGCACCTCACCGAACGTCCGGCGGCGTCGCCGCGAGCCCGCCGTACACCCCCGGCCAATTTGGTGGAATTTTCAACGACAGAGGTGGGTTGTCGCGATCACACGGGCGGGAGACCGGGAACGGCCTCTTCGCCGGCGGCAGAGGAGGAAGCAGATGGACCAGGGCTACTACGAGTTCGGCACGGCCGCCGACCGGTGGAACCGCGCGGAGATGTTCTTCGACGCCAAGGAGTACCTGACGGCGGCGCGCATCCTCGGTGGGCTCGTGGAGGAGGTTCCCGAGCAGGTGGCCCCGCGGCTGCTGCTCGCCCGGGCCTACTACCACTCGGCGCGGCTCGGGAAGGCCGAGGCGGAGCTGCGGACCGTGCTGGAGCGCGACCCCGTCGAGGACTACGCCCGGCTGCTCCTCGGACGCACGCTGGAGCGCCAGGGGCGGCACGAGGAGGCCAAGCCGCACCTGCGGATGGCCGCCGCGCTGAACGGCGATTTCCCCGGCGCCGACGACTGACGGCCGGGCCTGTCGGGGAGTGAACCGTCGGCAGGTACCGTCGCGGCGTGCGGGACGTGTGCGGCCGGAGAGGACTTCTCCGGCCGCACACGCACACGTCAGCCGACCACCCCGGCGGGCCGGGGAGCACTCTCCCGGGTGGCCGCGCCCCGTTCCCGCGAGGGGAGGAGGAGCCGTTCGGTGAGGGCGCCGAAGACCAGCCCGAAGCTCACCCAGAGGGTGGCCTGGACGGCGAGGGTGGAGAGCCGGAACTCCCAGAGCAGGCTCGCCGGGAAGTCCGCGCCCACCTCGTCGAACGACGGCAGGAACACATAGGCGAGCCCGATCAGCACGACGTATCCGGCGGACGCGGCGATCGTCGCGTTCCAGTTGCCGAGGCGCGGTGCGAGCCTCCTCCCGCCGATCACGGCGGCGACGGCGAGCAGCACGCTGAGCACCACCATGAGGAAGAACAGGCCGGTACGTTGCCCGATGGTGTCCGGGTCGCCCACGGCCGGCGGGTTGGCCGGATATTTGAGGAACGGTACGACGTACACGGAGAGCAGCGCCGCCCCCGCGACCAGGGCCGCGGTGGCCCGGGGGCCGAAGGCGCCGATGCGGCCGAGGGCATAGCAGAAGACGAGTGCCGCGATGCCGCCGACGGCGACGCCGAAGACGAGGATGCCGGTGGCGAGACCGCCGGTGGCCTGCATCGTGCGGCTGACCAACTCCTCACCGCCGTGGTGGTCGTGGCTGTGAACGTGGCTGTGGGCCTCCTCCAGGGCGATGGCCGCGTCCACGCGCGACTCACCGAGGAAGTAGGCGACGAGGAGCGCCGCGGCGCCCGCGACAAGGCCCGCGAGCATGCCGCGGAGCAGGAGCGCTCGAACGGATAGGGAGTTCATGGAGTTCGGTTTCCCCGTGTCCTAGTGGCAGGGGAAGCCGAGGAGGTGACGGCCGTCGTGGAGCCACTCGTGCACGGCCTCGCCGGAGATGAGCGAGGTAGCTCCCTGCTCGGCGCCGACGAAGTACAGCAGGACGAGCATGAGAACGCCGAAGAAGACGGCCCACGGGGCGATCGCCTTCAGCGAGAGGGGGGTGACGGCGGGTACGCCGGTTGCGGGTGCGGCAGTATGTGCCATGGCAGAACCTCCTGGGGGAACACGCGTCCCGATCGTGGTGCCTGAGACGACGGTGCTGGGTCTGACTTCCCGCGGTTACGGGTTCACAGTGGCGCGACCGTGCCGGATTCTCACCGGACTTCCGTGCTCCGTCGTCATGCTGGTCAGACCATAGCGCCTGTGTTCGGGGGCCGCCATGGTGCGATGTGCCGGTCGATCCCCAACGTACCCATGGGGAATGGGCGTTGAGCGAGAGGAAATGGACGGAATGACGCTGCGGGTGACGTTCCTCTCACCGGCTCCGGGGCCGGCGCTGCGCGAGGCGAGGTTCGCGGGCGCCGACGACGGCGAGGCCGGGGACGGTGCACGTCCGATCGATCCCGCGGGCGAGCGCCGTGCCCGTGCCGCCGCTTCGGCGGTCCCGGACGCCGGGCGCCACCTGTCGGGTCCCTCGCAACGCTGTCTGCGTACGGCGCGGGCGCTCGGAGTGAGGCCCGTCCCCGAACCGGTCCTGCACGACTGGGACATGGGGCGGTGGCGGGGGCGGAGGCTGGCGGAGGTGTCCGCCGGCGAACCGGAGGGCGTCGCGGCCTGGCTCGGTGATCCCGCGGCGGCGCCGCACGGGGGCGAGTCCCTGCACGGCCTGCTCGGACGCGTGGGCGGCTGGCTGGACTCGCTCGCCGGGGCGGACGGCGCGAGTGAGGGGGACGGGCGGGTCCTGGTGGTCGCGGAACCCGCCGTCGTCCGCGCGGCGGTCGTACACGCGGTGGCCCTTCCCCCGGCGGCGTTCTGGCGCCTCGACGTGGCGCCCCTCTCCCTCGTCGCCCTCACCGGGCGGGCGGGCCGGTGGAACCTGACGCTGGGCGCCCCGCTCCCGGGCTCCGGCGGCGCGGCGGCCCGCGCGTAGGACGGACCGGCCCTGCCCGAGCCTCCCTCCGGAGAGCGGTCGGAGCAGCCGGTGCGAGAAGGTTCAGCGCCGGTCGCCGGCCAGGTCAGAGGGGCGCCCCTCGGACGACTTCCTGGTCGCGGCGATCTGCGGTGCGGTGGATGCCCGCGAGGGCGTCGCAGCCGCCTTCCGACCGGGGGTGGAGAGTTGCTGTGCGGGGCCGGGCACGGAGGCCGCCCGCCGCGACGGCGTACCCGCTGCGGTCTGCGGGGCCGCGGCGTCCTTGACGGGTTTACGGCGTACGCCGGTACGCGGCGCGGGTGCGGAGTGGACCGGTACGCGCAGCAGCGCCAGCACCGCGAGGGCGGCGCCCGCCGGCACGGCCAGGCCGACCGCGGGGTGGATCACCCCGGTGTGGATGAGGGTGCCGGTGGACGCGCAGGCCGCCGTCGTCAGGATCATGGTGACCGCCGCTCCCCTGGGCGTCAGGCGCAGGCGGCGGAGCCGGTGCACCGCGTGGTCCTGGGCCTCTGCCAGGAAGGACCGGCCCGCCTTCTTCCGGGACAGCAGGACGAGGACCAGATCGGCGAGCGTCATCGTCATCAGCACGGGGACCGACACCCACGCGGCGCTCCCGTCGGGGGCCTCGGAGAGCACCAGCAGGGCTGCGCCGGAGAGGAGGAAGCCGGTGTACTGCGAGCCGCAGGAGCCGTAATAGACGCGCGCGGGCGGCCAGTTGTACGGCATCACGCCGAGAACCGAGGCGCCGGCCACGGCGAGCAGCAGCACGGCACCGGGGTGGTGGTCGACGGCGGCGCAGGCGAGCAGTCCGGCGGCGAGGACCACGGTCACTCCGGCCGCCGTGCCGTCCGAGCCCTCCAGCAGTTGCAGGGCGTGGGTGAGGAGCACCATGAGGACGGCTCCGCCCACTGCCGCCACCGGGGAAAGCCCGGAGAACGCGGCGACGAGTGCCGCCAGGACGGTGCGCAGGACGAGTTCCGTCCGGGCACCGACCGGGCGCACCTCCTTCACCAGTCCGAGTACCGCGACCGCGGCGGACGCGGTGAGCAGGAAGCGCACGCCCGCGCCGGGTTCGGGAAGGCCCAGGCGGGGGGCGGCCACCATCACGCCGGTGGTCGCCAGGACGACGGCGACACCGGCGCCGACGGTCCGCCGGGGCCCTCGGCGGCCGCCTTTCGCCGCGATGACCGGGGCGAGCCCGCGGACGACCGCGGTGAGTGCCACGGTGATCACCAGCGCGACCGCCCCGGAGATGATGACGCCGACCACGTTCACCTGCTCTGCCTTTCCTCGTTCCTGGCCCCGTGGCGTCGTCCGCCGCCGGGAGCCCCCGCACGGCACTCCCGGAACGCGCGACCGGGCGGCACACCGCGCCACCCGAGTGGAGTCGTTCCACAACCTAAGGTGCACATGTAGTGATATGCCCCAAATAACACGCAGAGGGACATTTTGATTGGAGTTCGAGGAAAACCGAACAGGTGGGCAGCGGACGGGAGGTCCACCGTGTCCGGTCGGCCGACAGGGGCGTGAGGCGTACGCGGCCCCGTACGTCAGCCCGCGAGAGGCAGGCACGGCAAGAACGCTTGCACCGGCGGGAACGGCGGGAACGGCCGAGAGCGACGGTGCGGGCCCCAGATCGCCTGGGGCCGGTGGTGTCACTGCGCCGGAACGGCTCGCACCGGGTGCTTGCTCATGATGGACACCCGGTTGAAGGCGTTGATGGCGACGGCCACCCAGATCACCGCTGCGATCTCGTCCTCGGAGAGGGCGGACCGGGCCAGAGCGTAGGAGGTCTCCTGCAGCTGGGCGTCGGCGGGCCGGGTGGCCGCCTCCGCGAGGGCGAGGGCGGCTCGTTCCTGGGCGGTGAACACCTCGGTGTCGCGCCAGGCGGCCAGTACCCCCAGGCGCCGGGTCGTGTCGCCGGCGCGGAGGGCGGCCCGGGTGTGGACGTCCAGGCAGTACGCGCAGCCGTTGATCTGGGAGACCCGGAGGTTGACCAGTTCCACCAGGGTCCGGCTCAGCCCGGCCTTCTCCGCGGTGGCGCGCACCGCTTCGGAGGTCGCGACCAGCGCGCGGTAGGCCGCCGGGCTCTGCTTGTCGATGTACACCCGTCGCTTCTCCTGTGCCGTCTCGGCGCCGCTCACCCTGGTCTCCTCACCGGGGCGCGTCGCCCCTTCCACCTCTCCGTGCGCCCGGGCGGACGACGGCTTACCATCGAGCATGATCGTTGAACATGAAAGCACCTCCGGCGGGGGCCCCGTTCCCGGGGAGAGCGGCGTCGCCCCTGACCGGCACACGCGGCCCCCCGGCGCCGAAGGGCCCGGCGCCGCGGCGGAGCCCGCCCCCCGCGTGGACGTGCTCACGGCGCGGGACGTACCCCTCGGCGGCCCCCGGGCCATGACGGTGCGGCGCACGCTGCCGCAGAAGGCGCGCACCCTCATCGGCGCCTGGTGCTTCATCGACCACTACGGACCGGACGACGTCGCCCGCACGGGCGGCATGGACGTGGCTCCCCATCCGCACATCGGTCTGCAGACGGTCAGCTGGCTCTTCAGCGGGGAGATCGAGCACCGCGACAGTCTGGGCAGCCACGCCTTCGTACGCCCGGGCGAGCTCAACCTCATGACCGGCGGCCGCGGGATCAGCCACACCGAGGTCTCCACACCGGACACGGCCGTGCTGCACGGGGTGCAGTTGTGGGTGGCGCTCCCCGACGCACACCGGCACGCCGACCGCGACTTCCGGCACCACGCGCCCGAGCCCGTCGTCGTCGACGGTGCCGTGCTCCGGGTGTTCCTCGGGTCCCTGGCCGGGGACACCTCTCCGGTCCCGACGTTCACGCCGCTGCTCGGCGCGGAACTCGTCCTCGCTCCCGGCGCGAGCGTCACCCTGAAGACGGACCACGCCTTCGAGCACGGCCTCCTCGTGGACCGGGGGAACGTCCGCCTCGGTGAAACCCTCCTGAGTCCGGCCGAGTTGGGATACGTCGGCCCGGGGAACGGCAGCATGACCCTGACCAACGAATCGGACGTGCCCGCGCGGGCGGTGCTGGTCGGCGGTGTTCCCTTCGGGGAGAAGATCGTCATGTGGTGGAACTTCGTGGGCCGTACCCACGAGGACATCGTCGAGGCGCGCGAGGAGTGGGAGGCCGCGTCGGACCGCTTCGGCCACGTCGACGGCTACCCCGGAAACCGGATCCCCGCCCCCTTGCTCCCGAACGCCACCCTCGCCCCGCGAGGCAACCCCTCTCCCAGCGAAAGGCTTCCCATGACCCCGTCAGGCGCCACTCCGAGCGTCCAGCGCGTCGACGCCAGGCACCGTTACGAGATCCACGTCGACGGTGTGCGCGCGGGACTCACCGCGTACCGCGACCGTGGCGACCAGCGGGTCTTCTTCCACACCGAGATCGACGAGGCCTTCGCCGGCCAGGGTCTGGCATCCCTTCTGGTGGAGCAGGCACTCGGCGACGTACGGGCCTCGGGGAAGCGGATCGTGCCGGTCTGCCCCTACGTGGCGAAGTTCCTCACGAAGCACGAGGAGTTCGCGGACATCAGCGACCCGGTCACCCCGGAGGTCCTGGAGTGGCTGGAATCGGCGCGCTCCCACTGATTCCGCCCGCCGCGGAACCGACGCGCCCCGCTCTCCAGGGCCTTCCGGGCGCGTCGGGCGGAGCGGACTCAGGCAGGGCTCAGCTCGAACCAGTCGAAGGCCACGCTGCCCCGGGTGGCGTACATGCCGATCACCCGGCCGGTGAAGCCTCCGGCCACCTCGGTGGTGAGGTAGCGGCCGTCGAGTTCGGCGAGGATCTCGAACCGCCCCGCGTCGCTCCCGTCGCTGCCGTCGCACTCGTAACCGAGCCGAAGGGCGTCAGGGGCGCCGACCCGCAGGCCCGCGCCGGCCTGTGGCCCGGCGCTGCGGGTGGTGACGGTGGGCGGCAGGAGACCGGTGGTGATCACGTCGACGCGCAACGTCAACGGGCCTACGGGCACGGTCCGTTCGGCGACGACGTGGCGCAGGGGGCCGATACGGGCGACGACCCGCACCGCGTCGCCCTCCCTCTCCACCTGGTAGTGGTGCGCCTCGTCGAGGCGTACGGCCAGGCCGCCGCGGCCTCCACCGGAGGCGTCGACCCGCGTGCGGGCGCCGCACTCCGGATCGCGCTGACGCCGTCCCACGAAGACGGCGCCCGGCCGGTCCAGGCTGTCCGCACGGGCGTTCAGCACGAGGTGTCCCGGCCGCACGGCGAGGTGGACGGCTTCGGGGTCCTGCCGTCGCAGCGTCACCCAGTGCGGAGTGAGCGCGGGCGCGTCGAAGTCGTCGCGGACCGGTTCGGCGGGCCAGGGGTGCGGGGCCAGCTCCGGCGCGCGTCCGCGTAGTTCCAGCGGTCCGGGCAGCGGCCAACCGTCCTCCCAGCGCACCGGCGTCAGGAAGGTCTCGCGCCCCATGCCGTGGAAGCCGGGGGTGTCGCCCCGGGGGCGGGTGCCGAGCAGCACCATCCACCAACTGCCGTCATGGGCCTGCACGACGTCGCCGTGACCGGTGTTCTGCACCGGGTGGTCCGTACTGCGGTGCGAGAGTACGGGATTGTCCGGGTGCGACTCGAACGGTCCGGGCAGCGATCGGGTCCTGGCCACCGAGAGGGCGTGCCCGCGCTCCGTACCGCCCTCGGAGAGCAGTAGGTACCACCACTCACCGATCCGGTAGAGGTGCGGCCCTTCGGGATACTGCAGACCGGTTCCGGACCACATCTCCACCGGCTCACCGAGCAGTTCGCCCGTCGCCGGATCGATGCGCACGCCCTTGACGCCGTCGTGGGAGAACACGCACCAGCAGTCGCCCTCCTCGTCCCAGGCCAGGTCGGGGTCGATGCCGAGGATCGGGACCCGTACGGGGTCGGACCACGGGCCGGCGGGGTCCTCGGCGGTCACCAGGAGGGTGCCCGCACCCCGGACCACGGTGGTGATCATCCAGAACCGCCCGTCGTGATGCCTCAGCGTGGGCGCGTAGACCCCGGAGGAGGAGGCGACCGTGTCGGCGAGCTCCAACTGCGCGGGCCGGCCCAGTGCGTGCCCGATCAGCCGCCAGTGCACCAGGTCACGGCTGTGCCACAGCGGCACCCCGGGTACGTACTCGAAACTGGAGGTCGCCACGTAGTAGTCCTCTCCCACGCGGCAGATGCTCGGGTCCGGGCTGAAGCCCGGTATCACCGGATTGTCGAAGAACGCCATGTCCATCCTCGGAGGTCGTGCGTGCGGAGGTCGCCCCCGCATGGTGCCCCAAGGCCCACGCCCCGCCCCACCCGGCCTCAGCCCGCAGCGCCCTCGCCCGCCCGGCGTCGACGTGGCGTGGACGGCGGTGTGCCCGTCGCGGCCGGGACCGCGACGGGCACGCTCTGCCGGAGACGGCCGCAGCCGTCGGTGGGGGGCGGGGTCAGCCGCCGATCGTGCTCTGCGGACCGGCGTACTCCTTCAGCAGGGCGGGCACGTCCTTAGCCGCGTCCAGGGTGTAGGCGTAGTAGCTGCCCGGGGTGAAGGTGGTGCCGCCCGTCACCTGCTTGCCGGTGCAGTTGACCAGGATGCTGCCCGACTGACTCAGGGATGCCGCCGAGGTGTCGATGTTGAAGGGGTTGGCGACGTTCTCGAAGTAACTGTTCTCGACGACGGTCTTCGAGGCGCCCCGGGACAGGTTTCCGTAGGAGGTGACGTTCTGGAGGTAGTTGTTGTAGAGGTGGGCGAGTGCCACGTTGTCGATGCTGGGATTGCGCTGGTTGGTGTCGTGGATCCAGTTGTGGTGGATGGTCATCCGGGCGGTGACGTGGTCGGTCCAGCCGATGCCGACGGCCTTGTTCTCGGTGCCCAGGACGTTCCAGGAGAGGGTGAGGTAGCTGGTGTCCTTGCGGCTGTCGATGAGGCCGTCGTTCATCCGCTCGATCCGGTTGTGGTCGATCCAGACGTGGTCGGCGGTGTCCATCTGGATTCCGTCGTAGTCGTAGACCTTGTCGTCCGGGTCGTCGTCCGTCATCTGCGCGTCGCGGATGGTGAGGTTGCGGATGATGACGTTGTGCACGCCGGTTCCCAGGAAGAAGCCGCCGTGCACGATCTCGCCCTTCGTGCCGACGCCGACGATCGTCTTGTCGGAGGTCACCGGGATCTCGTGGCCGTACGGGGCGACGGTGACGGCGGCGGCGACCTTGATGACGTACGGGCTGGTGGCGGTGGCGTACTTGACCAGGTCGGCGTAGGTGGTCACGGTGACGGTGCTGCCGGCCGCGCCACCGGTGGTGCCGCCACCGGTGGAGGCGAAGCCGTCCGCCTTGTCCGACCAGGAGCGTCCCGCCGCGGCGGGTTTGAAGGCCCACTGCTTGTTGCTGTTGGCGGTGCAGGTCTCCTGGATGATCCCGGCACCACTGGCCGTCGAGGCACCCTCGTCACTGACACAGAGACCACTGTTGACGTTCACGATCTGGAACGTCCCCGACCCACTGGGCACCAGCGTCCACGCCTGGTTCGTCTGCCCCGCACAGCTGTACTGCTGCAACCGCGTCCCACTCACCGTCGAAAAACCCGGCACGTCCACACACTTACCGCTGTGCACGTTCACCAGCCGGTACGACCCCGACCCCGCCGACTCCAACCGGAACTCCTGCCACTCCGCACCAGCGGTGCACCCCCACTGCTGCAACAACGCCCCGTTCTCCTTCGACGCCGCCGGCACGTCGACACACTTACCGCTCTTCGTCACCACCAGCTGATACACCCCACCCACCGCCGGCAACGTCGCCGCGACAGCGGGCGACACCACCCCACCCACCACCACACCGCACACCACGAACACGAACGCCGCGAGCAGCGCCCCCAGCCTGGAGGCGCCGCGAGGGCGTCGGTCTCCGCCCACCGGGCCGGGTCGTGCGCTGAGCTCTCTCCACATGGGGCACTCCTTCGGGCGACTCGTACGGCAGCGGGCTCCGTCGCCCGCGTGCCGGCCGCGACTGGAGGAGCCGCAGCGCCCTGGTAGATGCGTGGGACGGGAGGGGATAACAGAAATCTCGAGGAAACTTTTCTGGAAAGAGCGGATCTCCTCGCGGGTGGTGGGGCGGGCGCTGGAAGAGACCCACAGCGGCGACCGGGCCGTCCGTACTCGGACGCGCGGCGCAGAGCACGAGACATCGCGCGCAACAGGCCTGCACCGCACCCTTGTTGGGTGGTCCGGAGCGCTGAGCGGCGGCCGTTGGCCGTCTCGTTGTGGATCTTTACAGCGCATCGACGCTGTGCCACGATGCGGACCCCTGGGAAGATCGATCGGATGAATGACCGGCGAGGCGGAGACCATGGCAGAGCGCCGAACCGACACCGAGGAGGAGGTCGCCTCTCTGGTGACTGCCGCGCGGGACGGTGACCGGCAGGCGATGGAGCGGCTGGTCGAGCTCCACCTGCCGCTGGTCTACGGCGTCGTCGGCCGTGCTCTGAACGGGCACGCGGACGTCGACGACCTCGTCCAGGAGACGATGCTGCGGATCGTCCGCGGGTTGCCGAAACTGCGCGAGGCCGACCGGTTCCGCTCGTGGGTGGTCGCCATCGCGTACCGCGAGGTACAGCAGTACCTACGGCGCACCGCGCGGAGCCGGGCCTCCCGTGGGGACGTCGAGAACGTGGCCGATCCGCTGCCCGACTTCGCCGAACGCACCGTGGCCGAACTCGCCCTGACGGGCCAGCGACGTCATCTCGCCCGGGCGACCCGCTGGCTGGAGCCGGCCGACCGGCAGGTGCTCGCCCTCTACTGGGAGGAGGCGTCGGGCCGCCTCACCCGCTCGGAGGTCGCCGCCGCCCTGGGCCTCGACCGCCGGCACACGGCGGTGCGCGTCCAGCGGATGCGGGACCGGCTGGAAGCGGCGCGCACCCTCGTCCACGCGCTGGCGGCCACCCCGCGCTGTCCCGGGCTCGTCGCCGAGGCGCGGGAGTGGGACGGGACGAGCAGCCCGCTGTGGCGCAAGCGCCTCACCCGTCATGTGCGGGAGTGCGCCCGGTGCCAGGCTCACCGCAGCGGTCTGGTCGCGCCGGAGAACCTGCTGCCCGGCATCGGTCTGGTGGCTGTCCCCGGCGTCCTGCTGGTCTGGCTCCGGGAGACCGCCGCGTCCGCCGCCCCTTCGTTGCCGGCGAGGCTCCACGACGCGCTCGCACCGGCCACCGCCACGACGAAGGCCGCGGCCCTCGCGGCGGCGGCCGCCGTCACCGCGGGGACTCTGGGTCTCCTGCTCTGGCAGTCGCCCGACTCTCCTCCGTCGGGCGCTCCGGCGCCCGGCGCCACGGCGCCCGCGCCCGCCGGGTCCTCCGCGGCCCCGTCGGCCGGCAACGACGCCACCGCGACGAGCCTGTACGTCGCGCCGGACGGATCGGACGAGGGCGACGGAACCCTCGCACACCCGTTCGCCACGCTCGGACCGGCGGTCGCCCGGGTGCGTCCGGGCGGGACGATTCTGCTCAGGGGCGGTACCTACCACCCCACGGAGGCGGTGGAGATCACCACGGCGGGCACCGCACGGCACCGCATCACCCTCGCCAACTACCCGGGCGAGCACCCGGTGGTGGACGCGTCCGGCATCCCCCGCACCCTCTGGGCGATCACCCAGACGGCCGGGTTCTGGACCGTGCGGGGGTTGGAGATCCGCGGCTCCGCCAGTCACGCGTACGTCTGCCGGGGCTGTGCCCACACCGTCTTCCAGGGCCTCTCCTTCCACGACAACGCCGGGTCCGGCCTGACCCTGCGCGACGGCGGTACCGAGGCCAACTCCGTGCTGGACAGCGACTTCTTCGCCAACCACGGCGATCACGGCCGCGGCGGGATCGGTCTCGCGATCAAGTTCGGTTCCGGCGCGGGCAACGTCGTGCGGGGCTGCCGGACGTACGACAACGCCAACGAGGGTCTGGACCTCGGCGGGTTCACCACTCCGGTGACCGTGGAGAGCAACTGGTCCTTCGGCAACGGGGTGAACCGGTGGCAGGACACCGACTGG
This sequence comes from Streptomyces sp. AM 2-1-1, assembly GCF_029167645.1. Lineage (NCBI taxonomy): Bacteria > Bacillati > Actinomycetota > Actinomycetes > Kitasatosporales > Streptomycetaceae > Streptomyces > Streptomyces sp. AM 2-1-1. Next base: position 306,180 of record NZ_CP119147.1, read on the forward strand.
CAGGGAAAGGGCAACGGGTTCACCCTGGGCGGCGGCAACACCCGGGCCGTCGTCCCCCATGTCGTACGGAACAACGCCGCGTGGGACAACACCGGTCTGGGCTTCACCGACGAGGGGAACCCCGGCCGGATCTCCCTGGTGCGCAACACGGCGTACCGCAACGGCGTGGACGGCTTCCACCTCACCACCGCGACCGCCGTGACGCGGGCCAACGCGGCGGTCGCGAACGGGCGGGACGCGGTGCTGGGCGACGGCGTCCGGTCCGCCGAGAACAGCTGGGACGGACAGGACCCTGGCACCGGGCTCTTCGCCTCGACCGATCCGGCTGCGGTCCGGGGCCCCCGGTCCGCGGACGGCGCGCTCCCCCGTACGGCCTTCCTCGCCCCGCGTGTCCGCGGCGGGGCGGCACCGGGAGCGACCATGACGGTCTCCTGACCCCGTTCGCCGCCGACAGGGTCCGCTGATCCGGTCCGCCGCTGATCCGGTCCACCGCCGATCCCCCGGTGCCGCGTGCCGAAGCCGTTCCGGGCCCCCGGGTCCTACGCCCCCCGGCGTCTCCGGGTCCCCGTGCGACGGCCGTGTCAGCGGGCCGTGTCGTGCCCCTCCCGCTCGCGTGCGACGGCCTCCGCGTCGAGGCGCTCGCGCTGGGGCAGCACCGTGTAGCGGGGGTCTTCGGCGGAGGCGATGCCCGCGGCGAAGACGCCGAAGCGGGTGCAGGCGGAGCCGGCCAGCAGGGCGCATCCGCCGAGGGCCGCCAAGGGCCGTGCGGCGCGTCCGGGGCGCGCGGAGACCAGTGCGCCGACCGCGCCCGCGACGGTGAGGATCCGGGCGGTACGGAGCAGCGTTCCGGCTCGGCCCCCGCGCCAGGTCTCCGCGACGAGGCCCAGCCGGCGTTCGGCCGCGGCACTCGCGGCCAGGTCTCCTGCGGCGGCGAGGACGGCCGCACAGCGGGCCGGACCGGTCTCCCGCACCGGGCCGAGGACGAGGGCCATGCCGGACGCGGCGGCCGTGGCGGAGGCCGCGAAGAGGTACGGCAGTTCCCGGTGTGCGTCGTGCCAGGCCGGTACGGCGGTGTCGGCGGCGAGGACGGCGGTGTACGTGGCGACGGCGGATCCGGTGAGCGCGGCGGCGGCCGTGGCGGCGGCTCCGGTGCGCGGGAACCTGCCGGAGGCCGCGGTGACGGCGGCGAGGCCGGCGGCGGGGCCGTAGAGGCCGAGCAGCCAGGAACCGACGCTCATCGGGGAGGTCGGCTTGAACACCCGCAGCATGTGCGTGAACCGCTCGGGGCGGCCCAGGTCGTGGACGAGGGCGGCGACCGAGAGGCCGATGGCTCCGGTCGACGAGAGCTTGAGGGCGGTCGCGGTGGTGGTGCGGCCGGTGAGGTGGGCGCCGGCGGCGAGGGCGGACCCGGCTCCGGCGAGTCCGCCGAGGAAGAAGTACCCGGCGATGTCACGTGCCGACCAGGAGGGTGCCTTGATCACGGGACGGCCGTAGTAGGAGCGGAACTCGGCGCGGGGCACCATGAGTTCCTCGCCGCGGCGCTTTCGGCCCCTTCCGCGGTGCGGTCCCTGCGTGTCGGTGGAGGCGTTCATCGGGGTCCTTTCCCGAAGAGTCCGGGCAGGCGGCAGAGGAGCGCGGGCAGCGCGTGGGCGGCGCCAGCGGTGGCGAGCAGGGTGCACGCGGCGACGCCCGCGTGCATCCACATGGCGGGCAGGTCACGGGTGGTGACGACGGGAGCCGGGGGCAGTCCGTAGACCTCGGGGTCGTCCAGGAGGAGGAAGAAGGCACCGTCACCGCCCACCCCGTCGTCGGGTTCGTGGCCGTAGAGGCGCGCTTCGGGGACGCCGGTGGCGTGGAGCTGTTCCACGCGCAGGGCGGCGCGCTCGCGCAGCTCGTCCAGCGGGCCGAACTGGATGGACTCCGTCGGGCACGCCTTCGCGCAGGCGGGCTCCTGCCCGGCGCCCAGCCGGTCGTAGCAGAGGGTGCACTTGAAGGCGCGGCCGTCCTCGGGGCGTTGCTCGATCACGCCGTAGGGGCAGGCGGGGACGCAGTAGCCGCAGCCGTTGCAGATGTCCTGCTGGACGACGACGGTGCCGAACTCGGTACGGAAGAGGGAACCGGTGGGGCAGACGTCGAGGCAGGCCGCGTGGGTGCAGTGCTTGCAGACGTCCGACGACATGAGCCAGCGGGTGCTCTCCTGCACGGCGGGGGCCGCTTCCCCCGGGGCCGAGAGCGGCAGCAGGGGACGGCCGTCGGGTTCGGGAGGTCCCGTGCGGGCGGGCTTCGGCTGTTCGACGAAGGCGACGTGGCGCCAGGTCGAGGCGCCGAGGCCCTGGGTGTTGTCGTACGACATGCCGGTGAGGGTGAGGCCGTCCTCGGGGACCGCGTTCCACTCCTTGCAGGCCACCTCGCAGGCCTTGCAGCCGATGCAGACGGAGGTGTCGGTGAAGAAACCGACCCGGTCCGGGGCGTCCTGGTACCCGGCGTCGGCGGCCGGGTCGGCCTCCGGGCCGGAGAGGAGCCGGCGAAGGAAGGACCGGTTCTCCTTCCCGGCGGGTGCTGCGGAGGTTGCGGACGACGGCGCGGAGATCCCGGCGGGGCCCGTGGTGGTGTCGGCGGGTGCTGCGGACGTCTCGTCGGCGGTCATGGCCGCGGTTCCTTTCCGGTGTCCTCGGTGATGCCGGCCCGGCGGCGGTACTCGGCGACGAGTTCCGGCAGGGCGGGTCCGCGCGGCCGGCGGCCGGGCCGGATGTCGGCGGTGAGCGCCTTGTCCTCCTGGATGTGGGCGTTGGGGTCCATCGAGATGGCCATGAGCTCGTTGGCCGCGTCGCCGGTCACGACCCCGTTGGGCCCCCAGTGGAAGGGCATGCCGATCTGGTGGACGGTCCGTCCGTGCACGGTCAGCGGTCTGATCCGCCGAGTGACCAGCACCCTGGCCTCGACGGCGTTGCGCGCGGTGATGACGGTGGCCCAGCCGCCGTGCTCCAGGCCGCGCTCGGCGGCGAGCTGCGGGGAGAGTTCGCAGAAGAACTCCGGTTGCAGTTCGCTCAGGTAGGGGGACCAGCGGCTCATTCCCCCGGCGGTGAAGTGCTCGGTGAGCCGGTGCGTCGTGACGATGTACGGGTAGACCCCGGCGCCCGGTTCGTCGCCGCTCGGGTGGTAGCGGTTGCCCTCCCGCGCCAGGACCTTGCGGGCCGGGGAGCGCGGGACGCCGGGGTACAGCAGGTTGGTGAAGGGTGAGTCCTGCGGTTCGTAGTGCGTGGGCAGCGGCCCGTCCTCCAGGCCGGCGGGGACGTAGAGCCAGCCCTTGCCGTCGGCCTGCATGATGAACGGGTCGTCGCCGCGCAGGGCTTCGGGTCCGGTGGCGTCCTCGGCCGGTACGTGCGCCGGGTCGAGGTCGGGGATGAAGTCGGGCACGTCGTGGCCGGTCCAGCGGCCCGCGTCGGCGTCCCACCACACGTATGCCTTGCGCGCGCTCCAGGGGCGTCCCCCGGGGTCGGCGGAGGCGCGGTTGTAGAGGATGCGCCGGTTGGCGGGCCAGGCCCACGCCCATTCGAGGGCGGTCCAGCTCTGCTCGGTGTGCGGCTTGCGGCGGTTCGCCTGGTTGACGCCGTCCGCGTAGACCCCGCAGTAGATCCAGCAGCCGCACGAGGTGGAGCCGTCGTCCTTCAGCTCGGTGTACGCGGAGAGATGCGCGCCGTCCGGGGCGCGGCCGTTGATCTCGGCGAGGACGGCGGTGGCGTCGGGTTCGCGCAGCGGTCCCGACACGGGGTAGTCCCAGGTGAGGTCCTGGACCGGCCGGTCGCGGGGGTCGGTGGAGTCGCGCAGGCGCTCCTTGATCCGGCGGCCGAGGTGGTACATGAACCAGAGGTCGCTGCGGGCGTCTCCGCCGGGTTCGACTGCGGCCTGGTGCCACTGGACCCACCGGTTGGTGTTGGTGAAGGAGCCGGATTTCTCGGTGTGCGAGGCGGCGGGGAAGAAGAACACCTCGGTGGCGATGTCCTCCGTGCGCATCTCGCCGGTCTCGGTCTCCGGGCCGTCCTTCCACCAGGTCGCCGACTCGATGAGGGAGAAGTCCCGGACCACGAGCCAGTCGAGCCGGGCCATGCCGAGGCGCTGGAGCCGGGTGTTGGCGGAGCCGACGGCGGGGTTCTCCCCCATGAGGAAGTAGCCCTTGCACTCACCGTCCAGCTGCGCCATGACGGTCTCGTAGGTGCTGTGCGAGCCGGTGAGTCGCGGCAGGTGGTCGAAGCAGAAGTCGTTCTCGGCGGTGGCCGCGTCGCCGTAGTACGCCTTGAGGAGGCTGACGAAGTAGGCCCGCATGTTGCCCCAGAAGCCCTTGTCGGTGCGGCTCGCCGCGATGAACCCCTCCAGGTCCTCGTGGAGGTGGGCGTGCGGCATCGGCAGGTAGCCGGGGAGGAGGTTGAAGAGGGTGGGGATGTCGCTGGAGCCCTGGATGGAGGCGTGGCCGCGCAGCGCCTGGATGCCGCCGCCGGGGCGGCCGATGTTGCCGAGGAGGAGTTGGAGGACGCAGGCGGCCCGGATGTACTGCGATCCGACGGTGTGCTGGGTCCAGCCGACGGCGTAGCAGAAGGCACTGGTGCGTTCGCGGCCCGAGTTGGCGGTGAGCGCCTCGCACACTTCGAGGAAGGTGGCCCGGGGGATCCCGCAGGTCTCCTCCACCAGTTCGGGGGTGTAGCGGGCGTAGTGGCGCTTGAGGACCTGGTAGACGCAGCGCGGGTTCTTCAGGGACTCGTCCCGGGGCGGCACGCCCACGGTCTGGGCGCCCCCGGAGCCGTGGGTCTCGGACCCTCCGGCTTCCTCGATCCGCTCCTCGTAGCGCTGGTCGGGGTCCCCGGCCGGGGCCTGCACGTCGACGCCTTCGTACTGCCAGCTCACGGGGTCGTAGGTGCCGGTCCCGGGGTCGAAGCCGGAGAAGACCCCGTCGAGGTCCTCGGTGTCCCGGAAGTCCTCCGAGACCAGGAACGAGGCGTTGGTGTAGCGCAGCACGTACTCGCGGAAGTCCTTCTCCTCCGTCAGCACGTGGTTGATGATCGCGCCGAGGAAGGCGATGTCGCTGCCGGCCCGGATGGGGACGTGCAGGTCGGCGAGGGCGCTGGTGCGGGTGAACCGGGGGTCGACGTGGATGATCTTCGCGCCGCGCGCTTTGGCCTCCATGACCCATTGGAAGCCGACGGGGTGGGCCTCGGCGTAGTTGGACCCCTGGATCACGATGCAGTCGGAGTGCTGGAGGTCCTGCATGAAGGTGGTGGCGCCGCCGCGTCCGAACGAGGTGCCTAGCCCGGCGACGGTGGAGCTGTGGCAGACCCGCGCCTGGTTCTCGACCTGCACGATTCCCAGACCGGTCAGCAACTTCTTGATGAGGTAGTTCTCCTCGTTGTCGAGGGTCGCTCCGCCGAGGCTGGCGATGCCCATCGTGCGGGCGGTGCGTACGCCGTCGCGCTCCCACTCCCAGGTGCGCGCCCGGGTCTCGACGACCCGGTCGGCCACCATGTCCATGGCAGTCTCCAGGTCCAGCGGCTCCCAGTCGGTGGCGTGCGGGCGGCGGTACAGAACCTCGTGCCGACGGCCCTCGCCGGTGGTGAGCTGGAGGGTCGCGGAGCCCTTGGGACAGAGCCGGCCGCGGCTGACGGGCGAGTCGGGGTCGCCCTCGATCTGGACGACCCGTTCGTCCTTGACGTAGACCTGCTGGCCGCAGCCGACCGCGCAGTAGGGGCACACCGATCGCACGATCCGGTCGGCGGTCTCCGTACGGGGACGGAGTGCCTCGGTGTGCGGGGAGCGGGCGGCGTGGCCGCGGCCGAGCGGGTCGTCTCCGGTGAGTTGCCGGTAGACCGGCCACTCGGTGATCCAGGTACGCAGGCCCATTCGCTGCACCTCCGGCTGCGGGGTCGGGGCCGGGGCCGTGCCGCCGGGCCGGGAGCCGGGTGCCGGCTCCTCAGCCAGGTTGGCCCGGAGCGGCCCGGACGGCGACTCGGACGAGGGACGCCCACCGGGTACCCAGGAAGGTGGAGTGCACACGCACCTCGGCGGTCCCGCGGGGGACGAGCCCGCACGGTACGTGCCGTGGCGTCGCCCGGGTGTACGGGTCGCAGGCGTCCGGGACCGGTGCCGTGCGGATCAGAAGGGTGCGGGGCCGGTGCCGCTGACCGTGGCGTTCCCGCTCTCGGCGTCCATGTCGATCTGGGCCGTCCCCCGGCGGCCGTCCGGCATGCGGATCTCGACGCCACCGCTCTGCACGGCGGGCCAGAACGAGGTCTGCAGACCGTCGGCCTGGACCGTGCCGGTCCAGTTCCCGGGAGCGGTTCCGCCGCCCGGGGCATGCAGCACGGCCATGACGGCGGTCTCCTCGGTACCGATGACGAGTGTGGCGGGGCCTTCGTAGGTGTCTGTCATGAATCCAGCGTGCCCGGCGGGACGGAATCGACGCAGCCGGATGTGTGTCCCGCCATTCGTGGTGGGTCGGTGCGCGGCGCCCCTCCCCGGAGGAGAGCGGCACCGGCGGGCCGGGGCGCTCTCGCCGACCGGACGCCGATCGGGGGCGACCGCGCCGGTGTGCGGAGGGAGGCGCGCGAGCCGCCCTCCGCACACCGGCGTCCTCAGCAACATCCCCCGCCCCGACCGCTCCATGCCCACCGACGCCCGCCTGAGGAGGTGACCGGTGGTGGAGCGGCGCACGATTCGGTCCACCGGCGCACAAAGCGCCTCCCCGCCGCCGGATCACTCCCCCGCGGGCACGTCGGCATGCGCGCGTCCCCGGCAGGATCGATGCTGACGGGGACGCGCACTCCGCGCGCCGAAACGATCCGGCCGCGGCCGGAGGCAGAGGGAGACCCCATGGCGAAGAAGGGCTCGAAGAAGGACGAGCAGCTGTCGAAGGGCGACGACGTCACGTGGAAGAGCCACGGGCAGGACGTCGAGGGTTCCGTCACGCGCAAGATCGACCGGCGTGCCGAGGCCGCCGGGCGCACCGTGGACGCGTCGAAGGACGACCCCCAGTACGAGGTGGAGAGCGACAAGACGGGCAAGTCCGCCGTGCACAAGCCCGGGTCACTGCACAAGAAGGGCGGCGGCTCGTGAGCGGCGGAGACGACGAGGACCGACGGGCCACCGTCGACGGTTTCGGCGAGGCCGTCAACATGACCGCCGGCGAGCTGGAGAAGTGGCTCGGCACGGACACCTCGCGGGAGGTGGGCCAGAAGGACGGGGGCGGCGAGTCGACCGGTCACGCCTCGGGCCGCCGGATCGTCGAGTTGCTGCGCACCAAGAAGGACGACCTCGGTGACGACGACCTCGCCCACATGCGCAAGGTCACCGGCTACGTACGGCGGCACCTGGCACAGCGGCCCTCGGGCGACAGCTCCGACACCCGGTGGCGCTACTCGCTCATGAACTGGGGTCACGACCCGGAGAAGTAGGCACTCCCGTACAGAGCGGCGGCGCGGCGCCGCCCGGACACCTGCCCGTCCCCCGCCCCGAAGGAGACCTCACACCATGCGCGCACTCGCTCTCGTCTGCACGTTGAACGCGTCGCCCGCCCCCTCCAGCAGCCAGTTGCTCGCCTCGCAGGTGATGGCGGAGTTCGAGCGCCTCGGGGTTTCGGGGGACATCGTGCGGGTGGTCGATCACGACGTCCGCGCGGGCGTCGGCCTCGACATGGGGGACGGGGACGGATGGCCGGCGCTGCGTGCGAAGGTGCTCGCCGCCGACATCCTCCTCCTCGCCACGCCGATCTGGCTCGGCCACCCCTCCAGCCTCTGTCAGCGGGTCCTGGAACGCCTCGACGCCGAACTCTCCGAGAGCGACGACCAGGGCCGCCTGCTCACGTACGGGAAGGTGGCGGCGGTCGCCGTCGTGGGCAACGAGGACGGGGCGCACAAGGTGAGCGCGGACCTGTTCCAAGGGCTCGACGACGTGGGGTTCTCCCTCGCGCCGGGAGCGGTGACCTACTGGGTCGGGGAGGCGATGCGGGGCACCGACTACCAGGACCTGGACGAGACGCCCGACGCGGTGGCGTCGACGACCCGCACGCTCGCCGCCAACACCGTCCACCTGGCGCGCCTGCTGGCCGATCACCCCTATCCGGCGTCCTGAGGGGAGGCCCCCGCCGGCGCCCGCCGCTCGGCAACCGAGCGCCCTTTCCGGCGCGGGGTTGTTTAGTGGCCGCTGTTCCCGGAAACGCGGGTCAAGGTCCCTTCGGGACGACGAGACGGAAAGGAATGAGCCATGCCTGCTGGATCGAACGCGAAGCGCGAACGTCAGTACGAGCACATCAAGGAGAGTCAGCAGGAACGGGGCACCTCCGCATCACGGGCCGAGGAGATCGCCGCCCGGACGGTGAACAAGGAGCGGGCTCGGTCCGGCGAGTCCAGGACGGCGAGCAAGACGTCCACCCAGGACAAGAAGTCCGCCTACCAGCGCGGCGGCGAGCGCTCCCACCAGGGTGCACAGGGCCCGACGAGGGACCAGCTCTACGCGGAAGCCAGGAAGAAGAACATCGACGGGCGCTCCTCCATGAACAAGGAGCAGCTGCGGAAGGCGCTCGGGCGCTGACGCCGCTCTCCCCCGCCGCGTCAGCACGCGCGGCGGGCCCCCGCACCCGTCTTCCCCCACGCCCGGTGGGAGCGGACCGGTGCGTCACCGCCCATCGACGCGAACACGAGGAGCAAGGCATGCCGGATCAGGCGCGCGGCGACGACGTCTATCAGCCGCAGAACGACGGTCAGGACCCGCCCAACGACGAGCTCGACATGGAAGACGCGCTCGGCGAACGGAATCTGGACGACCAGATGGAAGAGGGCTACTCCCCTCCCGAACGCCCGCTGGGGGTGGACAAGTTCGGCACGACGGGTGAGGAGGAGCGCCGCGGCGAATCGCTGGACCAGCGGCTCGCCCAAGAGGTCGCCGACGTCCGGCCGCCCGACGGGGACGGCATCGGCGACATTGCCCAGGGCGACGGCGAACCGGAGGACCGGATCGAGGGCGGCACGCGTGCGGGCCGCCTCAGTGAGGCCGACGACGCGACCGGTAGGCACACCGATGTCTTCGCCGAGGACGTCGGCATCGACGGCGGGGCCGCTTCCGCCGAGGAAGCCGCGGTGCACGTCGTCGACGACGTGGAAGAGGACGGCCGGGGACGCTGAGCCGCTGGGCCGACAGGTGAACCGCGGACCGAGACCGCCACGCGGGAACGAGAGGGTGGGACGCCGGGCGATGTCCGGCAAGTCCCCTTCCGCCCCACCCCCGCCCCGTGCTGTCGGGCGTAGCGCCTCCTGAGAAACGCGGTCCCTTCGGATCGGACACGAAGGGCAGCGGGTGGGGCGGAGCAGCGGTCCCGACACCTGTCGGGCGGTGGAGACGCACCGCTGGTCGGCGGCTGCGGTGTCCTTTAAGAGGCCCGGGAGGGTGTAGCGGGCCGGCAGTGTCAGCGGCACGACGGAGTTGCCGCCGTGGGAGGGCCGCCCCACGAAAGGTGATCCTGGAAGCACGGTGGGAGGATGGGTCCATGGCCAAGGGTGCGCTCATCGTCATCGACATGATCAACACGTACGACCACCCCGACGCGGAGCAACTGGTCCCCTCCGTCCGGACCGCGTTGCCCTCCCTGACCGGTCTGGTCGACCGGGCCCGCTCCGAGGGCGTGCCGGTGATCTACGCCAACGACAACTTCGGCGAATGGCGCTCGCACCACGGGGAGCTCGTCGAGACGAGTCTGGCGGGCAAGAACGCCGAACTCGTCCGCCCGCTGCTGCCCGCCGACAACGACCTCTTCGTCGTCAAGGCACGACACTCCATCTTCTACGAGACGCCGCTCGAGTACCTGCTCAAGCAACTCGGCGCGGACCACGTCGTGCTCTGTGGCCAGGTGACCGAACAGTGCGTGCTGTACTCGGCATTGGACGCCCACATCCGCCAACTGCGTGTCACCGTGCCCGAGGACGCGGTGGCGCACATCCACGCGGACCTCGCCGAGGCGGCCCTGCGCATGATGGAGCGCAATATGAGCGCTTCCGTCGTGAAGGCCGAGGCCGTCGTCTTCTGACGGGTCCCCGCACGGTACGTCGCCCGAAACGCCCGGACCGCGAGGAGAGCGGGGCGGTCGTTCCGGCGTGGCGGCGCTCGGTGGGCCCGATCTGCGCGATCGCCCCGAGCGCGGTTGAATCGGGGGTGGGAGCACGCGCCCGGGGTAGGCGCTCGGATCTCGGCACACACCGGGGCACCACCGACCCGAGGAGACCCATGGCAGTCCGTCATCACCTCATCGACCGGCCTCCGTCCGCCGTGTGGGCGGTACTGGAGGACGCCACCCTCTACGGGAAGTGGGTGGTGGGCACCACCCGTTCACGGCCGGACAAGGGGGTGTGGCCGGAGCTCAGCTCCTCGATCACGTACATCCTGCGGGTGGGACCCAAGGAGCTGACCGGGCACACCGTGGTCCGCCGCATCGACCGGCCCGGAGCGCTGGAGCTGGAGGCGAGCGGCGGCCCGCTGGGATCGGCGCGCATCGCTTTCGACATCCGCGCCTGGGGGGACGAGAAGACCCTCGTCATCGTCGACGAGCACCCGCTCAAGGGCTTCGGAGCCGCTCTGCACAACGTGGTGCTGGACGCGGCGCTCCAGATCCGCCACCGCAGCATGCTGGCACGGCTGGCCCGGCTGGTCGAGGAGAAGTCCGGCCCCGTCGCGGTCGCGTAGGCCGGCGGGGCGGGTACCGGGGGCCTGCCCGGCATTCCCCGACCCGACAGCCTTCGACCCGACAGAGCCGTCCCCGGCAACGGCCCGCGCACACCGAAAGGCGGCACCATGGTCGACGCGGTAGTGATCGGAAGCGGACCGAACGGCTTGGTCGCGGCCAACGTGCTGGCGGACGCGGGCTGGACCGTCGAAGTGCTGGAGGAGCAGCCCGAACCGGGTGGCGCCGTCCGCAGCGACCGGGAGGTCCATCCCGACTACATCAGTGACATGTTCAGCTCGTTCTACCCTCTGGCCGCGGCCTCCCCGGTGCTGGCCGCCCTGGAGCTGGAGCGGGAGGGTCTGCGGTGGAGCCACGCTCCCCACGTGCTCGCCCATCCGCTGCTCGACGGCAGCTGCGCCGTGCTGGACCGTGACCGGAGGGTCACGGCGGACGCGCTGGACGGCTTCGCGCCCGGCGACGGCGAGGGCTGGCTCGGGCTCTGCCACATCTGGGACCGGCTCGGCGAGGACATCGTCAAGGCGCTCTTCGCGCCCTTCCCCCCGGTCCTCGCCGGCGGTGTCCTGGCGGCTCGCCTCCGCGCGGCGGGCGGCCTGCGGCTCGCGCGCAGCCTCGTGCTGCCGGTACGCCGTCTGGGGGACGAGGAGTTCCTCGGCGAGGGCGGCAAGCTGCTGCTGGCCGGCAACGCGCTGCACGCGGACCTGGCGCCCGAGGCGGCCGGCAGCGGCGGTTTCGGCTGGCTGATGTCGATGCTCGGCCAGGCCCACGGCTTCCCCGTTCCGGTCGGTGGCGCCGGAGCTCTCACCGCGGCCCTGGTGCGGCGGTTGGGCTCGCGCGGGGTCGCGGTGCGGTGCGGGCAGCAGGTGACCGAGGTGGTCGTGCGGCAGGGCCGTGCCGTGGGCGTCCGTACGGCGTCCGGAGAAGGCATCCCCGCCCGGCGGGCGGTCCTCGCGGACGTCTCGGCACCTCTCCTGTACGGCTCACTGGTCCCGGCGGAACACCTGCCGCCGCGGATCCTCGAGGACATGCGCCGGTTCCAGTGGGACTTCGCCACGTTCAAGGTCGACTGGGCGCTGAACGGGCCGGTCCCGTGGAGCGCGCCTGCCGCCGCCGGGGCCGGCACGGTGCACCTCGCGGAGGGCGTGGACGAGCTCACCCGCTGGGCGGCGCAGATCGCCCGGGGACTCATTCCGGACCGGCCGTTCCTCCTCTGCGGGCAGATGACCACCGCGGACGCGACGCGCTCGCCCTTGGGGACCGAGGCGGCGTGGGCCTACACCCATGTACCCCATCGGACGAAGGCGGACGCCGGGGCGGACGGCCTCACGGGCGTCTGGAGCACCGGGGAGCGGGAACGGATGGCGGACCGGGTGGAGCAGCAGGTGGAGCGCTACGCCCCCGGGTTCCGCGACCGCATCCGGGCGAGGCGCATCCTGTCGCCGACCGAGCTGGAAGCGGCGGACGGCAATCTCCGCAACGGTGCGATCAACGGCGGCACGGCTTCGATGCACCAGCAGTTGGTGTTCCGTCCGGTACCGGGCACGGGCCGCCCGGAGACGGCGGTCAAGGGGCTGTACCTGGCCTCCGCCTCCGCCCACCCGGGCGGCGGGGTGCACGGCGCACCCGGCGCCAACGCGGCCCGGGCCGCGTTGCGTTCGAGGCTGGGCGGCGGCGCGGCTCTGGCCGCGACCCAGCGACTGCTGGCCCGCCGCAACCGGACCGGCGAAGCCGATCGCCGGACGCCCTGACACGGCCCCGCCCCGATGCCGCCACCGCGCGCGCCGGTGCGCGCACCGGCGCCGACCGGGACTGCGCCGAACGCGCCGCGTGACGCGTCGGCTACGCGACCACGCTCGTGAGAAAAGAATGGAAATCTGCGGCGAGATTTCGCATCTCCTCGCCGGCCGCGTGCACCGTGATGGTCTCGAAGTGCCACTCCCCGGCCGGAGGTCGGCCATGGACGCCCCACGTCAGGTGGACGTAGCCGCCTGAGTGGTGTTCCGCCGAGACTGTCAGGTCGTGTTCCAGGGAGCGCCAAGCGCGAACTCCTTCCCAGCCGCGGAATCCGTCGGCCAACGAGGAGAGGAAAGCGTCGAGGCCGTCGCCGTCCCACGTCCGCACCTGCGTCTCGACGCTCACCCTTCGCCCGCGAGCCTTCACCAGGAAGTCGAGTACGGGGTCGTCCCCGAACGGCCTTGCCTGCTCGGAGAAGAGCAGATGGACCGGTCGGGGTCCGGAGTCCCCCACGCGCACCACGCGACCGTCTTCGATCACTCCGCCACGGTAGAGGCCGTAGGGCTGGATGCCAAGGCGCTTCATGTCCACTGCTGCGAGGCGGGCCGCGAGCCCTCCCGGAATCATGATTGTCCGCCGGGGGCGTGAGAGCGATACGGAGGTCTTGCGCTCCGCGAGCCCGGCGAACGCCCCGACCGTCACCGACGCTCGGTTCGACGTGCTGGAGGAGGAACTCTGCAAGGGCCCGTCAGCACACGGTTTCGGGATGAGCGGCGGACTCCGGCCCCTGTCCAGACGGTGATCCGCCGCCGTTGCGCCTGACCCCGTCAGTGGTGACGGTCTGGCCTGGCGGCTGCGGAAGCGGCGCGACCGGTGAAAGGACCACCACGACCTGCTGGTGCGGGCAGACACCACCGGACTCGCAAAAACCGTAGTAGTTGCTGTTCGGCGCGGGTGCTTCCGGCTCCGTGGGGCGGATCCTCGGTCATGGGGTCTGGAGTAGCGGGCCGGTTCCGACGGCGGCGTACAGGACGAGTGGCAGTTCTCTGTCGGCCTGGCCGAGGGCGAGCCCTAGCCAGCGGGTTCCGTCGGGGAGCGGCTAGGCGAGCATGCTCGTGGCGTGCTGGGTGAGGTACTCGAGTGGTTCGGGGATGTCGTCGTCGAGCTCGCCGTTGAGACCGGCCGTGAGCCAGGCCCAGAGGTCGACGGGGAGGGGGTCGTCCCAGCGTGCCGAGAGTGTGAGCGTCAGGTCGTCGAGGCAGGCTTCCAGCTCCGCATGTGCTCTGTCCCCGGTCTGCCCGTCGTCGTCCGGGAAAACCTGGCTGGTCCGCAGATACCGGACTCGGTGGTCGGGGCCGGCGTAGCCGGTCACATCGGTGGTGGCGGTTGCGGGGAAGGACAGCGTGAGCAGTTCGTCGACCATCGGTAGACAGCGGTCGCACGGGTTGGGGGTGGCCATGGGCACAGCGTAGAAGGCGGCACCGACAGTACTTCCCGTTGCCGGCCGTACGCGAAGAGCGTCCTCGCCGAAGCCCGGCCGTACAGCTGCACAACCGCTTCCGGTGGTCGGCCGGCATCGTCGCTCGGAGCGCTCGTCACCGGCGCGCTCTTCCAGCGGCACAGCCCCGCCCCCTGAGGTCCCCACCGGCGTCCGACGCCCACCCGCACCAGGTATGTACGGGGTGTCGCCGTGACCGGACGATCACGGCGACACCCCGCGGACGGCCCTCACTCCGTGGCGATGGCCTTCAGGACGTTCATCCGCCCGGCGCGGAAGGCCGGGAAGAGCGCGGCCAGCAGACCCACCGCCGCGGAGCCGAGGAAGACGACGCCGATGGTGGTCCAGGGGATGCTGAGCACCCCCAGCCCGGCGAGGGCCAGCAGCTTCTGCGCGGCGACGCCCCAGCCCAGGCCCAGTGCCACGCCCAGGACCGCACCGAACAGGGCGATGATCACGGACTCCAGGCGGACCATCCGGCGCAACTGGCGTCGGGAGAGTCCGATGGCGCGCATCAGCCCGATCTCACGGGTGCGTTCCACCACCGAGAGGGCGAGGGTGTTCACCACTCCGAGGACGGCCACGATGATGGCGAGCGCCAAGAGCGCGTAGATCATGTTGAGCAACTGGTCGAGCTGCTCCTCGACCATGTCCTTGTAGGCGGCTTGGTCCCGGACCTTGACCTGCGGGTAGTCGGCGGTGGCCGCCTTGAGCGCCGCTGCCGCCTGGGCCTCCTGGCCGGGCCGCGCGGCGGCGAACATCATGTTGTTCACCGGGAATTCGGCGGCCGGCAGATGGCGCCTGGCCTCGGCGATGTCCATGTACATGGCGCCCTTGTCGAACACCGTGTCGTCGGAGGTGATCGCTCGGACCGTCAGCCGAGCCGTGGTGCCGCCGGCGAAGGCGACGTCGAGCCGGCTGCCGAGGGTGACCCCGTGTGTCGTGGCCCATCCCTCGGGCACCGACATGGCGCCGGGGGCGTAGGCGTCGACCAGTCGTCCCCGCACGGTCTCGGCCCGGAGGTCCTCGGTGTAGGACGGCGATCCCGCCGCGATCTTGGTCTTCTCCCCGGTGCCGTCGGGGGCGATGACGGTCGCGGCCACGTCCGTGCGATCGGTGACGTGGGCCAGATGCCCGGCCGCGTGGATGGCCTTGACGGCTGCCGGGTTGATCGGGTCGCCGTCGCCCACCTGGATGATGAAGTCGGCGCCGACGGACCTGTCCATCTGGGCGGTCGCCGAAGCGACCATCGAGTTGCCGACCACCGACAGGCTCGCGACCAGCGCGAGGCCCACCATCAGAGCCGCCGCGGTCGCTCCGGTTCGGCGCGGGTTGCGCAGCGCGTTGCGCTCGGCGAGACGGCCCACCGGGCCGAACACGCGCAGGACGAGCGAGCCCAGGACCCGTACGACGAGCCCGGCGAGCAGCGGGCCGACGACGACGAACCCGACCAGCGTCAGCAGCACGCCGATCGCGAGCAGCGCGGAACCGGCCGAGGTCGTGGACGAGGACGCGGCCAGCGCCAGTGCGGTACCGCCCGCCGTGGTGAGCACCGTGCCCACCGCGGAACGGACGCGTCCCGCGCGGGCATCGGCAGGGGTGCCCGCCTCGCGCAGGGCGGCCATCGGGGAGATGGCGCCGGCCCGGCGGGCCGGCAGCATCGCGGACACGACGGTCACCACGACACCGATGGTGAGACCGATCAGCGGGGTGGTGGCCTCGATCGTCAGGTCGGCGGTGTCCAGGTGCATTCCCAGCGCGCCCATGAGTGCGATCAGGCCGACGGCGAGGCCGATACCGGCGCCGATTCCGGCGACCGACCCGACGGCGCCGAGCAGTACCGCCTCCACCAGTACCGAACGGTTGACCTGTCGGCGGCTCGACCCGACGGCCCGCATCAGTCCGATCTCGCGGGTGCGCTGGGCGACCAGCATGGAGAAGGTGTTGACGATCAGGAAGATGCCGACGAGGACGGCGATCCCGGCGAAGCCGAGCAGCACGTACTTCATGGGATCGAGGAAGGAGCCGATGTCCTGCTGGTTCTGGGCCGTCTTCTCCGCCGCTGTGCGCACCTGGTAGTCATGGCCGCCCAGGACGGCGTCGACCCCCGCTTTGAGCCGGTCGTCGCTGACGCCGGGCGCGGCGTCCAGGGCGTAGTCGGTGTACGCGGTGCGGGAGCCGAGGAGCACCTGCTGGGCGGTCGGAGTGTCGAGGTAGACGACGGCCGCGCCGGGGTTGGTGGTCTTGTACGTGGCGATGCCGCTGATGGTCACCTCGGCGTCGCCGGGCCCGGCGATGACCCGGAGCGTGTCGCCGATGGCCAGGTGGTGCTCGGCCGCGGTGTCCGCATCGAGCACGGCCTCACCGGGTGCGCCCGGGGCGTGGCCGGAGGTGATGTCGACGGACTTGGTCTGGTTCGGGTTCCAGTTGGCGACGACGGTCGGCGCGCCGGTGCTGGAGCCGATGTCCTGGTTGCGGCTGTCGGCGACGGTGGCCTGCCGGCTGCCGACCCCGGGGACCACCCGGGCCACGCCCGGGACCTTCTCCAGAGCCGCCCGCAACGAGGCGGGCAGCGTGGCCGGTGTCCCGGTCTGCTGCTCGTCGTCGGCCTCCGGCGGGCTGACGGTGACGTCGGCGGAGCTCGTCGCGAAGAGCTTGTCGAAGGTGGCGCTCATGGTGTCGGTGAAGACCAGCGTGCCGCAGACGAAGGCGACGGAGAGCAGTACGGCGACCGCGGAGAGGACCATGCGGCCCTTGTGCGCGAGGAGGTTGCGCAGGGAGGTACGGAGCACGGTCACGACGTCCTGCCCCGGGAGTCGAAGGACTTCATCCGCTCCAGCACCGCGTCGGCCGTGGGCGCGTTCATCTCGTCGACGATCCGTCCGTCGGCGAGGTAGACGACCCGGTCCGCGTAGGAAGCGGCCACCGGGTCGTGGGTCACCATGACGATGGTCTGGCCCAGGGCGTCGACCGAGTGCCGCAGGAAGCCGAGGATCTCGGCGCCGGCCCGGGAGTCCAGGTTTCCGGTCGGCTCGTCACCGAAGATGATCTCGGGACGGGCGGCGAGGGCCCGGGCCACCGCGACCCGCTGCTGCTGCCCGCCGGACAACTGCGTGGGACGGTGCGTGAGCCGTCCGGCCAGTCCCACCGTCTCCACCACGAGGTCCAGCCAGGCCCGGTCCGGGGTGCGGCCGGCGATGTCCATCGGCAGGGTGATGTTCTCCAGCGCGGTCAGCGTGGGAAGCAGGTTGAACGCCTGGAAGACGAAGCCGATCTTGTCCCGGCGGAGCCTGGTCAGCCGTTTGTCCCCGAGCTTGGTGATCTCACTCTCGCCGACCCAGGTCTTGCCACTGGAGACCGTGTCCAGACCGGCCAGGCAGTGCATCAGCGTGGACTTGCCGGAACCCGAGGGACCCATGATCGCGGTGAACCGGCCCCGAGGAATGTCGACGTCCACCGCGTCGAGCGCGACCACCCGGGTCTCGCCGTCGCCGTACGCCTTGGTCAGCCCCCGCGCACGCGCGGCGAACAGCGAGCGCGCTTCGCCGTTCCGGGCCGCGGTACTCGATACGGACGTGGTCACTTGTGGTCTCCTGAGAACTCGGCACGGGCGGGTGTCCCCGTACCTCCAGCCTCCTGGAGCGCACTCCGCCGAACCATGGGGCGAAGCACCGGATCCGGGGTGGGGGTAGCCCCCCACCCCACCTGGAGAAAGCCCGCCCGGCCCGCTCGGCCGTGCGCCGACCATGGCAGCGCGCGTCGTCGGAGCGGGTCGGTGACGCGCCGGGGACACGGGACGTCCGGGCTGTTGCGGTGGAACACGGGGCCCTCGTCCGGAGGCGGATGATCGTTTCCGCGGCGGGGACCACGACATGAGCATTTCGCCCTGCCCGCGCCCGCGCCCGTGGGCACCCACCGCATGCCGGAGGGGGCCGTCCGCAGCCCTCGTCACCGCCGTCATCGCCCTGCTCCCCCGTCTCGCGGCAACCGATGGCTGCGGCCCAGGCTCCTCAGCGAGGACGACGACACGGGCACGGCCGTCAGGGACCCCGTCGGCCCCCTCCTCACCCTGACCGTGCTGCTCCTCGCCTGCGTCCTGGTCACCGCCTACCGGCTCGAACTCCGCGCCCTGCTGGGCGAGGACACGACCGTCTGTCTTCCTCGCCGCTCTCCCGAAGACCGATGCCCCCGGCGGTGTCAGCAGGCCGGCGTCCGAGACCACAACCGGGCGAACCCTGGGACGGCAGACCTGCGGACGAGGCGCGACCGCTGACCGTTAGAACCGGGAAGGGCCTCCCTTGGGCCGGAGGCCCCGTCCTCACCTTCCATTCGCCCTGGTCACCGCCGGTGGAGGAAGCGGCCGGTCCCGGACCGTCGGGCGGGTCCGGGCGGAACCCGTCGGTCCGGACCCCGTGAGCCCTCAACCGGTCCGAGGTGCCCCTCGGCGGACTCGCCGCATACTGGAACCGAGGAGTGGACCACCACTCTTCCCCGCGCCAAGCTCGTCGTCCGTCTCCCTGATGGCGTGGACCCAGGTACGGAGGTGCAGCGTGCCCGACGCCCCTGACGTCCTCGAGATCGAGGCGCTGCGCCGTCGGCAGGCGCTGATGGACCGGGCCGGCGAACGGGTCGGCAGCAGCCTCGACGTGCGGGAGACCGCGCGGGCCATCGCCGATCTGCTGGCGCCCAGCGTCGGTGCGGCGGCCTTCGTGGACCTCGCCGAGGAGGTCCTCAACGGTGACGAGCCGCCCCGGCACGATGCCGTGGAGCCCCGTCCCCGCATGATCCGGACGGCCGCTGCGGGAGACTACCCCTCCGATCGGCTCGACATCGGCGACGTGGTGCCGATGCCCGCGGAGCTGCCTCATCTGCGGGAAGTGTTCGTCGAGGGAGCCGTGGTGCTGGAACGCCGGCACGCGGGGGACAACCTCCATCGGAGCGTCGATCCCCGTCTGGCCCGGCGCCTGCTCCCCCCGGGTACCGAGTCGCGCATCATCATGCCGTTGCGGGCGCGAGGGCTGGTGCTGGGTGTGGCCGTCGTCGTCGAGTGCAGGGAGGAGTGGGCGGGCGACGAGGACGACCTGCGGCAGCTCTCGCTCATCGCCTCGCGGGCCGCGCTCGCGGTCGACAACGCGCGCCGGTACGAACGCGAGCACCGCACGGCGGTCATCCTCCAGCGTCAACTCCTGCCGTCCACGACCACGGACACCACGGCCGCGACCACCTTCGCCACCTACCTCCCGGCCGGTCGCCGCAACGTGGGCGGAGGTGACTGGTTCGACGTCATCCCGCTCTCCTCGGCACGGGTCGCCCTGGTGACCGGCACGGTCGCCGGCCACGGTCTCCGCGCCACTGCCACCATGGGGCGTCTGCGCAGTGCCATGGGCACCCTCGCCGTGCTCGACCTGGAACCCGACGAGTTGCTGACGCACCTCGACGACTTGGTCCAGCGACTCGACGCCGAGTCCGGCGACGACGTGCAGCGGGTTCGCGCGGCCTGCACCTACCTCGTGCACGACCCCGTCAGCGGGCACTGCGTCGCCGCCGGCGCCGGGGGCACTGCGCCGGTGGTGGTGCCTCCCGGGGGTCCGGCGACGCTGATGCCGATGCGGGCCGGTCCGGCCCTGGGCGAAGGCGGGGCGCCGTTCGAGGTGAGCGAGTGGGACGTGGTTCCCGGGACTCTCGTGGCCCTGTACACCCGGGGCCTGCTCGACGTCGTCGGCGCCGGGCCCGACGACGACCCGGCCGACCTCCTGCCCGGGATGCTCCAGCGCGCTTCCGGGACGGCGGACGGCCGCCAGAAGGAGCTCTCCGAAATCTCCGCCGACGTGCTGCGGAACGTGGGACCCGAGGGGCCACCCGGCGACGTGGTGCTGTTGACCGGATACCTCAAGACCGTCGACGACGCGCACACCGCCCACTGGACGATCCCGGCCCGCCCCGAACTGGTCGCCTCCATGCGCGCGGCGGTCTCCAAGCAGTTGAACGAGTGGGGCCTGGACGATCTCACCGTCATGGCGAGCGAGCTGGTGATCAGCGAGTTGGTGACCAACTCGGTGCGCTACGCGGGAGGTTCCCTGGAGGTGCGGCTGATCCGTACCGGCCATGAGCTGGTGTGCGAGGTGAGCGATCCCGCCAGTACCCAGCCTCGTCTGCGAAGGGCCCGCACGACCGACGAGGGCGGTCGCGGGTTGTTCCTGGTCGCGCAGATGACCGAGCGCTGGGGGTGTCGCTACAGCGCCGACGGCAAGACCATCTGGACCGAACAGTCTCTGGCCGCACCGGAGTTGAACCATCCCACACAGGGCTGAGGTGTCCGTCCCCGTGGCGTCGGTTCAGGTGCGGAGCCGTCCACCGCACGGGCCCGGGAGTGGGCCTTCGGCGTGCACGTGTGCGCGGGCCCGGCAGAGGGCGACCCGCGCACACGTGGCCGTGGACGTGCGCTCAGCCTTCCACCGGGTGGCCGCCGTCGCCCTCGACCACCACACGGTCCTCGCCCGGGTCCGCCGCGCGCTCGACCACGGTGACGTCGACTTCCCCGTCTCCGGTGGTGTCGAACTGGTACAGGTCCGCCGTGCCGTCCCCCGTGGTGTCCGTCATCCAGACATCGGGCTTGCCGTCACCGTTGGTGTCGGCCGCCAGCACCACGTGGTGAAGGTCGCCCCGGGTCTCCACCACGGTCTCCACAACTTCTTCGTTTCTGTCCATGCCGCTCGCTTGCCCCTGGCGCTCGGGTGGAAACTCCCCTCGAGCGGGGGTGGTTGCGGGTTCGCCCAGCGGCGACCCACGCCTCCCGGGACGAAGTGGCCCCCGGCACTACGGGACGAAGACGAGGCGCTCGCCGCTCCGGTCGCCCCACGCCTGCGCGACGTCGGCGAGGGGGACGGGGCGGGCCCGGACGTCGAGGCCGCCCTCGGTGACCGCTGCGGCCAGCTCGGGGAGTTCGGCGATGAAGTCGCGGGGTGGGACGGAGCCGATACCACTGCCGACGATCCGCAGCCGGGCCGCGCGCAGCGCGGCGGAGGGGACGGGCGCGGTCTCTCCGGCGATCGAGCCGATCTGCACCCAGGTCAGTGGGGTGCTCCGGTCGGCCCGGGCCTTCAGGACGGGGAGCATCGCGCCGGCGGAGGGGGCGCCCCACACGAAGTCGAGGACGACGTCGACGTCGGCCGCCGCCCCGATCTCCTCGAAGGTGACCGCCCGGTCCGCGCCGAGGCCCGGCAACTCCTCCAGGCGTGCGGTGTCGCGGCCCACGGCGATGACCTCGACGGCGCCGAATCGCTTGGCGATCTGCACCGCCATCCGCCCCGCACTGCCGGTGGCGCCGAGGACGGCGACCCGCCGGCCTACGGGGAAGTCGATACGACGGCGCAGCGCGACCCAGGAGGACATGCCCGGGTTCATCGCGGCGGCGATGCGTACGGGATCGGCGCCCTCGGGCAGGAGGACGCTGCGGCGCACGTCGATGACGGTGCGCTCGGCGAACGTACCCGAGGCGGTGTCGTCCAGGACCGCGTAGCGAAGGCGCCCGCGCGGATCCCGCACCACGCCGTCGACACCGGGCACGAGCGGGAAGGTCCCGGCGGCGGAGTAGTGCGAACCGTCCGCCTTCGCCCGGGTCAGGTGGTGCAGCCCCGCCGCCAGGACCTCCACCACCATCTGGTTCTCCCCCTCGGCGACGGGCTCGGGGCATTCGCGGTAGGCGGGCGGAGCGTCGTAGGACGTGATGATCGCGGCACGCATGGTGGTCCCCCACGGGTAGTTTGTATTACCAACTGAATTCAGAGTGGTGGGTATTACAAACAAAGTCAAGTACGGTGGTTCCCATGGCCATCGACGACTCCGAGGACGTCCTGCTGGACGGCTTGGTCCGCAGTGCGTTCCAGATCATGGGGGTGCTCACCCGCATCGGCGCCGAGCACGACCTCTCCCTCACCCAACTGCGCGTGCTCGGCATCCTGCGTGATCGACGCCCCCGTATGAGTGACCTCGCCGCCTTCCTCGGCCTGGACAAGTCGACGCTCTCCGGCCTCGTCGACCGTGCCGTACGCCGCGGGCTGATGGTGCGCGTCCCCAACCCCACGGACAAAAGGGCCGTCGACGTCCTCATCACGGATGCGGGCCGTGAACTCACCGAGCAGATGTACGAGGAGGCGCGGGCGGCGCTGGCGCCGGCGACGGGCAGGCTCGACGAGTCGCAGCGCCGGCACCTCGCCCACCTGCTCGAACCCGTCCTGACCCCTCCCCTGACACTCAGGTAGTGCCCTTACGGACGGGGGCCGCCCTTTCCACCCTTCCGGACGGGGGCCGCTTTCCCCACCCGTCCGGAAGGCCGCCGGACACCGTCCGGTGCCGGCGGCCGGGGATCCACCGCCGGCGGATCCGGTGACGCCCCCTCCGCCGGGCGTCGGCCACGATCGAAAAGGCGTAGTCGGTCATACGGATTTCGTACCGGCGCACCCGTCCCTCGGTGATCCCCCGCACCGGCCGAGTCGGCGAGGGCGCGCGCGGGGGAGTTCGGCGGTATCACGCAGGGCGGTGTCGGCGCCCGTCGCCGGAACCGGGCTCATCGTGTCGATGGCATCGCCGATCAGGGTGACCGGGCACCTTCCCGGGCGGGCACCGGCGCGGCTGCGCAGGTCGGCGGAGGGAAGAGGGAGTCGACGTCCCAGAGCCCCACGGGGTGTGCGAACAGCCGTTCCCGCAGCCGTCGGCCCCGCCGCCGCGGGGCGGGCGCCTTCGGGGAGGAGCCGTGCGGCCAGGTGTCTGCGTACCTCGCTGCGGGGTACGCGGAACCTTGTCCGCGGACACCTGTCCGCGGACACCTGTCCGCGGACCCCGCAGCGCGCGACGGGTGCGGGGGCGAAAGAATGGGCGGAGCGGGGAACAGCGGGTTCGCCGCCAAATCGGGAGATGACGTGCAACCACCGACGAGCTATGAACTGGTCTTCGAGACCCTGGGCGACGAGGACGACACGGTCGTCGTCGGTCTCACGGAACGGACCGGCGCCGGCGGCTCGCCCATCTACGAGGACGAGACGGGAATCGTGAGGGCCGAGATCAGCGTCGGCGGCGAGGCACGGATGCTGATGAGCGGGGGTCACCAGGCACCCCGCACGGTGAAGCGGGTGAGACCCCTCCCCCACCCCGGCACGCCCTCCGCCTGAGAAGCACTTTCGGCGGCACGCCGGGCCCGCCGCGTCCGCGGGTCCTGCCCCTCCCGGACCGCCCGTCGGGCGGTCCGGGAGGGGCAGGACCCCGGCACCGCCAGGCTGCCTGCCATGCTCGTTACTCCCCGGGGGGGCGCTCTCAGGCGCCTGAGGAAGCCCCGGTGCGGTCGGGGCGGGGTCAGGGGACGGACCGTTCCGCGTCCTCCTGGGCCGCATCGTTCGGGGTCAGCGCATCCGCGGCCTCACCCTCCTCGCGGGGCTCCTCGCAACCGTCCACGCCTTGGGTCCCGGCTTCCTCCACTTCCTCCACCTCGCGGAGCATCTCGTCGGCGGCGGTCTCGGCACGCTCGTCGTCCTGCTGATGCGTGCGGTCGCGCGGGATCAGTTCTCTGCCACTCCTCGTGCGACGGCCCCCAGCGGCCGACGGTCCCCGCTGCTCGTCCGCCGTACGCGGTCACCGGCCGAAGGCGCCGGCCGGTGCTCACGTGTCTCGGGAGACGCGGCCGATGCTGCTTTTCTGCTCCCGCGCACCCGTGTCCGCCGTGCCGTCCAGGGACCGGCATGCGCTGGTCCCGTCCGATCCGGGACCAGGGGGCGCGAGCAGAAGGCCGCCGAACGGCCGAGCGGGCAGTCGCCCTCAGCCGCGACCGCGATCGGTGATCACCGCCTCGCACCGCGCGAGGCGTAGGGGCGTGATCGAGGGGCAGGAGCGATTCGCCGAGGCTCGTGGCCCGTGGGGCCCCTGATGCCGCAGGGCCACGTGGGCCGCCGGTTCGCGGCCAGAGACTCCTCGGCGGCCAGTCTGTCGGGCGTACCGGCGAGAGAGAGGACGTCTCATGGAAAATGTCACCTTGAGCACCGGCAGGGCTCTGCCCCGTCCCGGCAGGGTGGTGCGGCTTCCGGGCGTCTACGCCCCGCAGACCGACAGTTACTTTCTCGCCTCCGCCATGCGGCGCGAGGGCATCGGGCCCGGCATGGACGTTCTCGACCTGTGCACCGGTACGGGTGCCCTGGCGTTGCGGGCGGCTCTGCTCGGTGCGCGGACGACGGCGGTCGACATCAGTCGGCGGGCGGTCGCCACGGCACGTCTGAACGCCTCGATCGCCGGTCTGCCGGTCGCCGTGCACCGGAGTGATCTGCTCTCCGCCGTGCGGGGACGCCGCTTCGACGCCGTCGTGAGCAACCCTCCCTACGTACCGTCACCCCGCCCTTCGCTCCCCCGGCGCGGCACGGAACGGGCCTGGGACGCCGGTCTTGACGGCCGTGCCCTGGTCGACCGCATCTGTGACGCGGCGCCCGACGCGCTCAAGCCGGGCGGCCTGCTCCTGATGGTGCACTCCGCCCTCAGCGACCCCGAAGCGAGTCTTCGCCGCCTGGAGCGTGCCGGCCTGAGCGCGTCGATCAGCGATCGTCTCTCCATCCCGTTCGGCCCGGTGCTGCGCGGAAGACTGGGCTGGCTCCGCGAACGCGGTCTGCTGCCCGTGGGCCAGAGCACCGAGGAGTTGGTGATCGTCCGTGCGCGGAAGAACTGATCCGGAGGGGGCGCCGGGACCCGAAGCGCCCGAACCGAACCCGGCCGGTGCCCGCCTGGTGAGCGTGGACCCCGAGGGCCCGGTCCTGATCGAGGGACCCGTCACGGTGCGGTTGCCCGACGGACGGAGCGTGACGTCCGAACGGTTCACCGTGGCGGTCTGCACCTGTCGTCGCAGCCGCACCTACCCGTGGTGCGACACGAGCCACCGACGCCGCGAGAAGGTGTCCGCACCGTCCGACGACGCCCGGCCGGAGCAGCCCCGCCGTCCGCGTTCACCCGGCGACCACAACGAGAGCGAGGAGTCCGCATCGTGAACACCCTGGCGACCGCCACCCCGTCCCACGGCGCCGGACCGACGCACCCGGCGGACCGCGACGGAGCCGCACCCCGGCTGCCCCGTCCGCGCGGAGAGCTTTCGGCCGGCGTCGTGGCCTACCTCACCGGCGACCGCACCCGCCTGCCGTCCGCAGACGAGGTGCGCCGGGCCGACCCCTTCGGCGAGGACGTGCAGTTGCTGCTGTACGTCGTCTACGAGACGCACTACCGGGGGTTCGCGACGGTCGACGAGGACCTGGAGTGGGATCCTTCCCTGCTGGCGGTGCGTGCGGCCGCCGAGCAGCATTTCCTCGCCGCCGTCCGGGAGGAGACCTCGGGTGACGCGGACGTGGCGCAGGCGGTCGGCTCGCTGCTGGTGGAGCCGGTAGGTGACGACGGCACGAGTGTCACGCACCACCTGCTGCGTGAGGCGCGCCTCGACCAGCTGCGCGAGTACGCCGCCCTGCGCTCGCTCTACCACCTCAAGGAGGCCGATCCCCACCTCTGGGTCGTGCCGAGGCTGCGCGGGCGGGCGAAGGCGGCGATGGTCGCCATCGAGTACGACGAGTTCGGGGCGGGCCGCGCCGAAGCGGTGCATGCCCACCTCTTCGCGGAACTCATGGCCGATCTCGGTCTGGACACCACGTACGGCACGTACGTCGACGTGGCGCCCGCCGAACTGCTCGCCACCGTCAACATGATGTCGCTCTTCGGGCTCCATCGCTCCCTGCGGGGCGCGCTGGTCGGGCACTTCGCCGCAGTGGAGATCACCTCGTCCCCAGGCTCCCGCAGGCTCGCGCAGGCGTTGCGGCGGGCGGGCGCGGGAGCAGCGGCCCAGCGTTTCTACGACGAGCACGTGGAGGCGGACGCCGTGCACGAACAGGTCGTGCGACACGAGGTGATCGGCGGGTTGCTGGAGGACGAACCGTGGCTCGCTGCCGACATCGTCCTCGGCATCGAGGCCACCGGTCTGCTGGAGGACCGGCTCGCGGCACACCTGTTGGCTGCCTGGCGCGACGGTCGCACCGCCCTCCGTGAACTTCCCGGCGCACCGGCGCCCACCCTGCCGGCCCTCGACAGCTGACGGGTGGGGCGGGGGCCGATCGCCGGCCCCACGGCCCCACGGCCCACCGTCCCTTCGGAGCACGGGCGGTTCACGCGGTCACGGTCACTCCACCGTCCCGGTCCCCGCCTCCCAGGGCTCCGAGGGCCTGCTCCCGTAGGCGCTCCACATCCAGCCGACGTCAGATGTGCCCGCGAAGACCTCCGGGGCGTCCGGGCCGGCTGCCACGGCGACCTCGGCGCACGGGTCCTGCTCCCCGTCCTCCGGTGATCATGATCCGGTGGCCGGTTGGTCGCAGGCCGGCGGCGCGGCGGGCGACCGGCCAGCGGCGTGCTCCCGCGCCGGCGCCGGGGCGCGGCAGGGCACGGAGCCGGCGGGGCCTCTTCCGTCGCCGGTTCGCCGAGGGGGATCACCGCGCCGACGACGAGCGGCTCTGTCTCGTCACCCCACCTACCGGCCGGCCCGTTCGCCTGCCGGCACGGGATGAGGGAAGCCGGCTGACCGCACGTGTCACTCGGCATGCCGTGCGACGATGCCCTACTGGTGGGAGATGACCTCCTGTGCCGCGGCTCGAATTTCTTCGAGCAGGACGGCCAGGTCGTCCTTCGTGGTGCCCGGGTGGAGGACGCAGGCGCGCAGGGCTGCGGCGTCCGAGATCCGCGTGCCGGTGAGGAAGACGTGCCCACGGCGCTGTACGGCGGCCGGGATCGCTCCGTTCAATGTTTCCGCGCGGTCCGCGGGGAGGTCCGGAGGGCGGTGGCGGAACGCGGTGACGGAAGTGGTCACCGGGGCGAGCAGCTCGAAGTCGTCGGAAGCTTCGATCAATTCGGCGAGCGTACGCGCGAGCATGGTCGTGCGGTTCACCAGGCAAATGATGCCGTTCCGGCCGAGATGGGCGATGGTGGCCCACACGCGCAGGGCGCGGAACGGGCGGGTTTGTTCGGGGCCGTACTCGGAGAGCCAGCCGAGCTCTCCGGCATCTTCGTCCCGCAGGTAGGGAGGGACCATGCTGAAGGCGTCGCGCGGGGCGGCCGGTTCGCGGAAGAGGATGCAGCCGGCGTCTATGGGGACGCCGAGCCACTTGTGCGGGTCCAGAGCAAGGGAGTCCGCTTGTTCCAGGCCGGCGTAGTCCGGGGCCGCGTCCTCGGCGAGGATGCCGAGCGCGCCGTAGGCGCCGTCTATGTGAAACCACAATCCGTGCTCTCGGGCGATCACGGCGATGTCGTCCAGGGGGTCGACGGCGCCGGTGTTGACCGTGCCCGTACTGGCGGCGACGAAGAACGGCCGCACCCCGGCTCGCTCGTCGGCAGCGATCAGACGTCGCAGCTCGCCGATGTCCATTGCGGAAGGACGAGTCGACCGGGACGGTGCGGATGTACCGGGTGCCGAGGCCGAGAAGTTCCGCGGCTTTGTGCAGGCAGCTGTGCGCCTCGGCGGACAAGTAG
The DNA here is from genome assembly GCF_029167645.1 of Streptomyces sp. AM 2-1-1. Lineage (NCBI taxonomy): Bacteria > Bacillati > Actinomycetota > Actinomycetes > Kitasatosporales > Streptomycetaceae > Streptomyces > Streptomyces sp. AM 2-1-1. The sequence goes on from NZ_CP119147.1 coordinate 333,653, forward strand.
AGCGCCATCGGACGATGCCCGTACAGGCCGGTTTCGCGCACGTCGTGACCCTGGGCGCCAAGGGCCCGGTGGCGGGCCGTGGCCAGTGCCGTGATGGTGGCCATGGAGGCTCCGCTGGTCAGCAGGCCGGCCCCCGGGGGGTGGGGAAATCCCACCAGCTCAGCCAGCCACCGTACGGCGGTGCGCTCCAGCAGGACGCCGGTGTGGTCCCCGCCCGCGCAGCTGGGGTTCATGGCCGCGGCCAAGGGGGCCACCATGACGCCTGCGGGTGATGGCGGGGAGTTGACCCAGCCGAAGAACCGGGGGTGCCCGTTGCCCATGGGATACGGCAGGACCCGGTCGCGCACGTCGTCCAGCAGGTCCGCCAGCGGGCGGCCGTCGACGGGCAATGTCTGGCGGGCGAGCCATGTGCGGTCCTTCTCCGGCACTGGCTGCCACACCGGTCTCCCGGCAACGCCCCTCAGGTGATCGGCTGCGAGGTGCGCCGCCGAACGGGCCGCACTCCCCAGGTCATGCATCGTGCCCTCCTGACAGGCGGTGGGGCTGGGCTGCCGGGGCCAGTGTCATGGCCAGGTAGTACACGCACGCTTCGGCAGTGTCGTTGGCGAAAGCGTGTCGGCGGTTGCCGGGGAAATAGGCCGCGTCCCCGGCCTGGAGCCGGTGGGTCACGCCGTCGACGGTCAGGTGGAGGCACCCTTGTTCCACTGCGACGTACTCGTGCGATCCCGGCGCGTGCGGCGAGAACTCTCCCGCGTCCACGCCCGGTTCCAGGGTGGTGCGCATGAACTCGAATTCGATGTCCGGCAGGACCGGGGAGAGGATCCGCCGTTCCCATCCTGCGGGATCCCGGACCACGCGCTGCCGGTCACCGGCCAGCACCACGACTCCCGGGCGCACCGGTTCGTCCATCAGTCGAGCGATGGAGGTGCCCAGTGCGGTCGCCAGGCGGTCCAGAACCAGCACGCTCGGCGTCTTCGCACCGCGTTCCACCTCGGACACCATGCTCTGGCTCACGCCGCTCAGCTTGGCGAGCCGTTCCAGGCTGATGTGTCGAGCCTGTCGCTCCCCCCGGATCCTGGCCCCCAGCTCGGACATGGACAGACCGCTGGAGAACGTGCTGGAGTCATCCATGCCCTCCACTATAGCGAAGCTTGGCCACTATCGTGTGGATCAGGCTGTCCCAGGGGCCCTGAACGGGCGGAACGAGCCACCGTCAGACACGTCGGGTGCTGCTCGGTGGCGCCGGTGCAGTGCACCGGTCGCCTTCCCCGTTGCGGCGTCCGGAGCGACGGAGCAGGCGGCGGTGCCGGCGTGGACGCAGCCGTCGGTCCGGCGTTCGGGTGGGCACACCGGGTCGGCCGCGTCGGCCGGGCGAGGAGACGCCGGGTCAGTCTCTCGTGCGGCGGCGCAACCGTTGGGTGACTGCACGTTGGGTCAGGGGTCCGAGCCCTTCCAACGCCTGAGCGAGGACGGCGAGCTGTTCGAGCGCGTCCAGGGCACGGGCGGCCCCCTCGGGGTCGACGCCCTCGTACAATTCCATGCCGATGAAGGAGGCGGCCGTGGCACGGGCCAGCCCCGCGGAGTCGGCGAAGGCGTCCAGGGGCGTGGCGGCCAGCAACCGGGTCAGGACGGCCTCCAGCTCCTTGATCCACAGTGCGAGCCCGGCGGAGGTCGCGGCCGCGAGGGCGGGCACGGTCTGGCCGGCGGCCAGCAGCTGGCCGAGGACGGCCACCTGGCCGGCGGCCCGTTCCTCGGCATGCATCGCGCGGGCGAAGGCGAGGAGTTCCGTGAGGGAGTTCAGAGCGGCGAGTGGCTCACGGTAGCGGGAGACGCGCTGCTCGGCGCCGTGCACGCAGGCAGCGGCGAGGAGCTCGTCGACGGAACCGAAGTGGTAAAAGATCAGCGCCTGGTTGACCCCGGCGGTGGCCGCGATCGAGCGGGCCGAGGTCTTGGCGACGCCCTGTTCGACCAGCGTACGCAGGGCGCCTTCGAGGAGTTTGAGGCGGGTGGCCCCGCCGGACGCGCTCACGCGCGGGCCTCCTCGCGGACAGGCCGCAGCCCGGCCCGGAGTCCGCTCGCCGCGTCGACGTACCCCGCGGTGAAGGAGCCCTCGTAGCCGAAGAGGAAGCCGAAATGCCGGTTCGTCACCCGCACCCGGATCCGGAAGCGGCCGGTGCTCTCGTCGAACGACTCACGGACCTCGGCTTCGCCTCCGATCAGGGACGGAACGCGTACGTCGACCAATCCCTCGCGGAAGCGGTGCTCACCGGAGCGGATGAGAAGCGAGCCATCGGGTTCGGCGCTCATGTGGAGGTCGCTGGCGAGGTGCTGGTGGGTACCGAGGTAGTCGAGGACGCAGTCGCGCTCGGGGTTGAAGACCATCGTGGCGTCAAAGCGGTGAGGGCCGTCGGGCAGCTGGAAGGTCCGCACGAAGGTGACGGTCTCACGGCCGAAGCTATCCGCGTAGGGGTAATTCTCGATGACGAAGGGCACACGGTGTCCCTGGCGCGGGACGAGGATGTTCCGCGTCCCGCCGAGCCGGAGGAAGGGCTTGACGAAAAAGGCACCGTGGTGGATCCGATCCATCGTCCCGCGTCCGACGCAGGCTTCGCCGCTGTCGAGCCCGACGGAGAAGCGCCGCCGGAGTTCGGGGTGCAGGCGGCCGAAGTCGGCGCCCATGTGGGTCTGGAAGATCGAGGTCACGAAGGCTCCAGGGTGGCGAGCAGTCGGGGGGCGCGGATGCGCCCGGGAGGCGTGCGTCGACAGCGGCGTGCAGCGGGAGTGCCGGGCAGCGGAGGCAACAGGGCGACGAGGGCGGCGGTGCCCCCCGCGAGAGCGAGCGGGGCGACGGGAGACGCGAACAGGACGGCGAGGACCAGGGCCAGGCGCAGGGCGCACTCGCCAAGAGCCCGGGCGAGGGCGACGCGCGGGTGGGTCCCGCGTTCGCACCACAGTCGCAGCCGGTCGAAGGACCAGGCGGTCGCCCATCCCATGAGCGGCCGGAAGACCAGCCGGTCGGCAACGGCGCCGTACCGACCCCAGGCCGGGCGGTAGTGATAGCCGGTCAGGAAGCGGATGCCGGTGGGCCCGGGGACGTAGCGCCAGTAACCGCTCCCTTCGGCGAGCGGCGAGAGCGGGTGATCCGATGCGAAACGCAGTACCGAGACGCGTGCGCCGTCGGGCCGCTGCCGCTCCCCCGCGCTGACTCCGGTGCCGGCGATCCACAGGAAGGGAAGCACCCGGGTCGCGTAGCGGAAGCTCTGCGCCTCCCGCTCGGCGCGGGGCAGGTGAGAGATCGAGGTGAACCTCAGATCCCAGGACTGGTGCGCCACCGGGTCCTGAGTCCGCTCCCAGAGGACGTCCATGTCCACGTCGATCACCGTCTCCACGTACAACTCCACGGCCACCTCCACAGTTTGAGCGTTCGCTCAAAACGAAAGATATCTCGATTTGAGCGAACGCTCAATAAGGTCGGTGGGCTGGTTCGGGCGTGCACGGAGAACGCCCTTGACCCATGACCGCGCTCGAATGCGACGGCACCCGCGGTCGGGTGTGGACGTCAGGGCGTGTGGCGAGAGCGCTGTTCGCGGTGCTCGGGAGCGGGCCCGAACACCACGATCAGGACGGCCGACACCACGGTCACCGGCCAGCCCGCGGGCACAACGGTGGGGGCACCGGTTCGATCAGCAGCCGGATCATCGTCCAGGGGCGAGTACCTACACCCTCACAACGGCCGGATCCTGTCACCGGCGATCCCCCATCCCCCACCTCCACACGTCGGCGAGATCGTGTGACACGTTCCGGGCACTCCTGAGTCGGGTGAACGGCCCGCCGAGAAGCGAGTGGCGAGTGGCCCGGATCTCATCCCGGCCGACCGGTCCGGGTGACGCCGGCGGCGACGTAGCGGGCGAATTCCCAGGGGTCGTGCGACGAGAAGACCTCGATTCGGTCGCCGTGGTCATGGATCAGTTCGCGTAGACGGGCTTGCGTACCGAGTCGCAGATCGCGGGAGACCTGCGAACTGGTCTGAACGATGTCGAGCAGCGGGTGGACCTCCCTCGAGACCTCGAGCTCACGGTGGTAGTAGTACGCATCACCGCAGTGCAGGAGCCATCGCTCCCCGTCCCGGACGGCGATGCCCGTGTGGCCTTCCGTGTGGCCCCCCAACGGGATGAGTTTGATGTCGTGCGGCAGACCTTTCGGCTGCAGCGCGGAGAAACCGAACCACTCTTCGCCGGAGTCCGGGGCGGTGGGGTAGGTGACCCAGCGGGGTTCGTGCTTCCAGTGGGCCGGCCGGTAGCGGAAGCTGGGAGCCTGGGAGCGGGCCGCGTCGAGTTCGGACGCGAGGACGTGCACATCGGCGCCGGGAAAGTCGGGCAGACCCCCGCTGTGGTCGACATCCAGGTGGGTCACGACGATGTGCCGCACGTCGGACGGCTTGTGGCCCAGTCGGGCTATCTGCCGGACGGCTGTCTCCTCCTCGTCGAGCGCCGGCTGCGCCATCGCCACCCAGTCCGCACCGAGGGTGCCGTGCGGATCCCGGACGTCGCCGAGGCCGAGGCCGGTTTCGACCAGCACGAGGCCGGCAGTGTCGGTCTCTATCAACAGGCAGTGGTTCACGGCAGCTGCGGGCTTCGGGCCGTCGTAGGTGGCTTCGATCGTCAGAACCGATCCGCAGTTCAAGTGGTGGATTTCCATGCCGACTAGACTGCTACTTGAACTGCGCTTCAAGTCAAGGAGGTTGAGTGGACGCATCACTGCTGGACATCGCCGAGGTGGCCGAGGTATCCGGGCTGGCGCCTTCGGCACTGCGCTTCTACGAGAAGAAGGGGCTGATCGCCGCTGCCGGCCGTAACGGGCTGCGCCGCACCTACACGCCGGAGGTACTGGAGCGGCTGGCACTGATCACCTGCGCGCGGAGCGCGGGGTTCTCGATCGCCGAGATCGGCCGGTTCGTGACCGCGCGACCCACCGACGCGGACCTGCGCGCACGGATGGCGGCCAGGGCACATGATCTCGACGAGCAGGTCGGCAGACTCACGCGGCTCCGCGACAGTCTCCGCCACGCGGCCGTCTGCGCCCACGAACCGATCGTCGAGTGCCCCGACTTCAAACGCGCCGTCGGTGACGTGTTCACACCGGCGGCCGATCCGAGCGAGACCGGTCTCCTCGCCCCGGCGACGCGGGCTTCACAGGAGCGGTGACGGTGAGGGCCCTTCATCGTCACCGCTCCGTGAAGGGGCGTGCTGCCCGCCGCCGGTGCGGCCGGGTCCCTGAAAGGGGCGTTCGGTACCCACCGACGGTGACGCAGGTGCCGGGGCCCGAAGATCATGAGGGCGGTGACCTCGGCCACGACACGGGAACTCGCTCCGACGCGGGGAGCCTTGCCTCAGGGGCGGGCCGCTCTCAGTTCTCGGATCAGGGCGCGGACGGAGACGCTGTGGGCCATCTCCGCAGTGGTGACGTAGCCGACGGAACGGGTCGGGCGCTCGGGCCCGAGGTCGGTGACCTCGATCCCGTGCGGCGCCTCGTTCAGCGCGAGCGCCGGCATGATCGCCATACCGAGACCTCGGCTCACCAGGGACAGCACCGCTCCGTCGTCCTCGGTGAGTATGGTCGCCTCCGGGATCCACTCCTGTCCGGCCCACCACCGGCGGGTGTAGGAGCCGCAGTTCTCGTGCCAGTCCACCAGCGGCAGGGAGCGTGGGGCGGGGTGGCCGACCGGGTGCACCAGTGAGTAGGGCTCCTCCATGAGTACATCGCCGACGAGCCCGGCGGGCACGGGTGAGGTGGCGCCGATCGTCGCGATGCCCACGTCCGCGCGGCCCTCGGCTACCTCGCCGGCGGTACCCGCCCCCAGTTCACGGACGATACGCACCTCCGGCTCGATGCCGGGGTAACGGGCGGTGAGGCGCTTCAGGACGGGCGGCAGCAGGAAGAGGGCGGCGCTACGGAAGGCGGCGATGCGCAGCGGGCCGGTGACCGTGCCGCGCTCGGCGCCGCGGGCCTCCGAGGCGAGGTTGTCCAGGAGTCGCAGGACCCGGCGTGCATGGGCCGCGGCGACGGTACCGGCTGCGGTCGGCGTGGCACCCCTACGGCCCCGCTCGAAGAGGACCGCTCCGACCTTGCGTTCCATCCCGCGTACGGAGTGCGAGACGGCGGACTGGGTCAGTCCGAGCGCCTTGGCCGCGGCGGAGAACCCGCGCTCGTCGTCGACGGTCACGAGTATGCGGAGCTCGTGCGGGGCGAGATCACGGGCGGCAGTCGTCATGACCGCGGGGACTGCAGCTGTCATGGGGTGTCCCGTCTGCTTCTATGAGGACCCTTCATGGATCAGCTCGTTCCATGAGCGCAACCCTCTCCCCGGTCTCCGCATTCCTCCGTACGGTCACCGTCATGACCGAGACCGCGCTCACCGTGCACCAGACCGCCCGCCCCCACGGCTTCCCCACCCCGGGCCACTTCACCTTCGTCGAGTCTCCGATGCCGGCGCCTCTGCCCGGAACGGCGCTGGTGGAGAACCTCTTCTGGTCGGTGGACCCCTACCACCGCGAAATGATGGACGCGGACTTCGCTCTGAACGCTCCCCTGGAGGGCCGCACCATCGGCCGGGTCGTGGAGTCCCGCCATCCGGCGTTCGACGAGGGCCAGATCGTCTTCCACCGACAGGGCTGGCGCACCCACAGCGTCGTCTCTCCCGAAGAGGCGCGTGCTGTCCCCCACTTCGACGGCGTACCCCTCTCCGCACACCTGAGCATCCTCGGCGGCACCGGCCTGACCGCCTACGTCGGCCTGACCCGCATCGCCGAGTTCCGCGAGGGGCAGGACCTGTTCGTCTCGGCCGCTGCCGGCGGCGTGGGCACGGCCACCGGCCGACTCGCCCGGCTGATGGGCGCGGGGCGGCTGGTCGGCAGCACCGGCAAACCGGAGAAAGCCGCCTACCTCACGGAACACGTCGGCTACGACCAGGTCTTCGACTACCACTCAGGACCGGCGGCCGAGCTGCTCGCCGACGCGGCACCCGACGGAATCGACCTCTACGTGGACAATGTAGGCGGCGAACACCTCGAAGCGGCGATCTCCTCGCTGCGTGAGTACGGGCGGATCGTGCGGATCGGCACCATCGCCCAGTACAACAGCACCGGCGCGCCCTACGCCCTGCGCAACCTTCCCGACATCGTGGAGAAGAGCCTGCGCATGGAGGGCTTCCTCGTTCGCAACTACCGCGACGTGCAGGACGAGTTGTACGAGTTCGTGGTGCCGCACCTGCAGAGTGGACGCATCCTGCTCGACGAGAACGTGATCGACGGCTTCGGCGGCATCGTGAACGGGTTCCTGGGGATGCTGCGGGGCGAGAACCAGGGCAAGGTCATCGTACGAGCGGCCGGGACGGACGTCCGAGGCCCAGGCTGCCGCGCTCGTTCGTTCCTCTGACGCTCCTCTGACGCCGAAATCGGCCGACTGCCATGCCGGACGGACCCGCTGGATCCGGGTTGCGCGCGTGGGGGGAGGTGGTGAAGCGATTGCCCTCGCGTGCGGCGAGCGCGGTCCGGGTGAGCACGCCGGGCAGCTGCTGCTCACCGACGCCGGGAGCGGTGCGTGGCCGGCCGCCCCGTCCCTCAAGCATCTGGCCCACGCCGCGACCCTCTCCGCGAGGCTGCTGTGCGAGAGCCCGTAGCGGTTGCGCCCGGACAGATCCGGGGGTGGGGTGACGTTCGGTGACCGCCGGGCCACTCGTGCCGTGCGCGGCCCTCTGCGCCATTCCGGTGTACCGCAGCCGCCCCGGTGCGTGCTCCGTCGGGGGGAGACCCTCAGTGCGGTGGGGCGGCGGGTGGGCTCCCGCCGGGCCCCGGCCCGGGTTCCGGCGCCAAGCCCTCCCCATCCGGCCACTCACCCGCCTGCTGCCGTCGCCCCGGCAAGACGTCGGCGTCACGGTCGGTCACGAGGTGTGCACCGGGATTCCGAGGCCCCGTGTGAGGAACGCCACCGGGTCCCCGAGTCCTCTGGCAGGAAGCGGAGTTGGGGTCGCTCGGCGGTCGGTGCGGGCGGTCGTCCGGCCGGTGCGTTTCCCCCACGGGGAAGCGTTTGTGAAGATGAGGTGCGCCGGACGGCAGGCCCGACCCCCGAGGGTCCCCGCCCTTCCCGGCATCCAGGACCTCACTTCGCCGCTCCGCAGGGGCCGCCGTGTGTCTTGCTCCCGGCCCCCTCCGAGAGGTGCTGCGCTGTGCCCGCGCCCCATGTCCACGTCCAGTCGGCCGCCACCGGCCGCCCTTTCGCACGCCGTTTCGCCGGTCACGCGCCGCGTCGCCGGCGCGGCGGAAGCAGCCCCTGGCGCTGTCTGCGCACCCCGAGCATGCGCCGATGGTCCGCCGCCAACCTGGTGTCGAACACCGGTACGTGGATGCAGTTGACCGTGCAGAACCTGCTGGTTCTCCAGGTCACGGGTTCCGCCGCCGCCACCGGCCTCTCCCTGGCCGTGCAGGCGGCACCCGGCCTGCTGCTCGGTGTCTTCGGTGGCGCGGCCGTCGACCGGTGGCCCCGTAAGGTCACCGCGGCCGTGAGCCAGGGCGTACTCGGGCTGGTCGCCTTCTCCACGGCGGCCCTGATCGGCCTCGACCTGCTCAGCATGCCCGTCCTGCTCCTCCTCGCCGCGGTCACCGGCGTCGTGAACACCATCGACGGGCCCGCCACGGCGCTGCTCGGCAACGACTTGGTGCCGGAGAAGGACCTCCCCTCCGCGATCTCGCTGGGCTCGATGGTGCACAGTGCGGGGCGGCTCACCGGGACGGCGCTGGCCGCCGTGGCGGTCGGGACGCTGGGCGCGTCGTCGGCCTACCTGGCGAACGGGATCTCCTTCCTGGTGGTCGCCGCGGTCATCCCCACGCTCAGGCCCGCGGCACGCGCCCGGCCCGTGCAGGAGGGCGAGACCCCCGCCATTGGGGAGGGCGTACGCCGCGCACCGGGCGACGTGGTGCCCGCGGGCGCGCGTGCCGGCCTGAGCTATTTCCTGAGCCGCCCCCGGCTGGTGGCGCTGGCGGGGATCACCGGACTCAGTTCCGTCTTCGGACGCAACTACCAGTTGACCCTGGCCGTCCTGGTGGTCGGGCCGTTGCACGCCCGGGAGAGCGACTTCGGACTGGTCTCCACGGTGCTGGCCGTGGGGGGCGTCCTCGGCGCGCTCCTGGCCGGCCGGCTGCTCCGTCCGACGGTACGGATGGTCGGTGCCATGGCCGCCTGCGGAGGGTTGCTGCAGGCCGCCGCCGGCATGTCCCCCGGGCTCGTCGTCCTCGTCCTGCTGATCATTCCCATGGCCGTCGTGGAGTCCGTCTCCGACACGGCGGGTGCGACGGTGCTGCAGACCGGCTCGTCACCGGAGATGCGCGGCCGGGTCCTGGGCGTCTGGCGGACCGCGGGAACCGCGTGGGGGCTGGCCGGTCCGCCGTTGCTGGGTCTGCTGATGGAGTTCGCGGGCGTCCGTACGGCCCTCGTCGCCGGGGGTCTGCTGATCGCCGGAGCCATCGGCGCCGGTGGGCTGCGCCACGGTGGTCGAACGAGGAGCGGGAAGGTCCGGCCGCCGGCCCCGGTGCTCGTGGTGCCGTCGGCCCCGCGGGCAGCCCCGGCGCTCTCCCAGGCCTCCTGAAACCGGGCGGCAGTCGCGCAGGCCCGCCCGGTGCGGCCGCCGGAGTGCGCCGGGCGGGCAATCGCATGACAACCGAGCACGACCGTTTCCAGGTCCTTCAAACGGATACCTGGCACCCATGAACGAAAAAGAACCGGATGACGCACCTCGCGCCGCCACACAAGGAACAGCCGTACGAGCGATGAGGCGCCTGCGGCCCTCACCTGCGGGGCCGGGTGCGGTCCTCCGGGCCATGGACCGACTGGAGCACACCACCGCGCTGGACGGTGCCATCGACCTGGTCCAGGAGAAGGTCCGGGCCCTGCCCCTGGGCTCGCTGCGCGACACACTGCACGGACGCTGGCTGGGCCACCCCGTGCACCCCCTGCTGGTCCAGGTCCCGCTCGGCAGTTGGCTCTCGGCAGCGGTGCTCGACCTGCTTCCCGGACAGCGCAGGGCGGCCTGTGCCCTCATCGGCGTGGGCCTCGGCGCCGCGGGGCCGGCCGCTCTGGCCGGCTGGGTGGACTGGGCGGAGCTGCAGAGCCGCCAGCGTCGTGTCGGGTTCGTGCACGCGGCGGCGAACGTCACGGCGGTCGCTCTCTACGCCGGATCGTTCGCCGCGCGGCTACGGGGGCGCACCGCTCTCGGCAAGGCGCTGGGCCTCGCGGGGCTCTCGGTCGTGAGCGTCGGTGGGGCTGTGGGTGGCCACCTGGCGTACCGGCAGGCTTCGGGGGCCAACCATGCCGAAGCGGTGCAGGACCTGGTGCAGCCGGGCTGGCACGAGGTCGGTGCGGTCGCGGACTTCCCGGTCGGTGAGCCGGTACGCCGGTTCGTCGACAACGTGCCCGTCGTCCTGGTGCGGGAGCAGGGTGGACAGCTGCACGCCCTCGCCGACATGTGCAGCCACCTGGGAGGCCCGCTCTCCGACGGCGAGGTCGAGGACGGGTGCGTGCGGTGTCCCTGGCACGGCAGTGTCTTCCGTCTCTCCGACGGCTGGAACGTCCAGGGCCCGGCGACCGCGCCGCAGCCCGCCTTCGACACGCGCATCGTCGACGGCCGCGTGGAGACCCGACTGCGCGGCCAGGATGCCGAGGTCGGCGGGGAATCCGACCCCGGTCCGGTGTCGCACAGCGGCGCGTAGCCCGGGCGGGGACGGCGGATGCGCCGGGACGACATTACGGCGGGACGCCGAGTCGGGGAACGCCACGGAGCCGTGTCCCCCGCCCGTCACCACCCTCGGTGTCGCTCTCCGTCGTCGCTGATCGGCCCGTGACGAATCTGGTCACGGGGTCCGGCTCGCCGGGCACGGTGGCCGGGTGCAGGCTTGAGAGGAGGACGGGGGAGGGCGGGGGTGCCGCGGGTCGTGGTGCACCGGCCGTCCGCGCCGCACGGTGGGCTGCCGGTCATCGCCCCGTTCTTCCGTCGCTGACGGCCCCGGGTTCCCGGGTGGCGCCTGTGGGCCGTGATCCGCCCTTGCTCGTCGAAGCCGCGGGCCCCACCACCCCGCGACCGGGAAGTGGCGGGAAGGGCCGGCAGCCCCTTCCGTGCCCCCGCGCACACACCCACGTTCGTCAACCACACGAAGGAGAACAACATGAGTGGGAACACCCCCGGCCAGGCCGAAGGCGAGAGGGACGACGAGACCGCCGACGGCGGCGTGCAGGACGACCCCACCAGCGCCACGCCCTCCCAGGCCGAAGGCGAGAGGGACGACGAAGAGGATGAGGAGTGACGGAGCAGCGGAAGCTCCTGACGACCGGCTCCGGGCCCCGTACCAGCGACAGCCGTATCCGGCCTTCTGCGGATGAGCGGTTCGTGCCGGTGGCCCGTACGTAACGTCCGATCAGCCGCAACCGCAGGAGGCGGTCACCATGCCCGGCATCCCGTCGGCGGACCAGGTGGACATCACCTTCATCGGCAACGCCACTCTCCTCGTACGGTACGGCCCCCTGACCCTGCTCACCGATCCGAACTTCCTGCACCGCGGGGAGAGGGCGTACCTCGGCAACGGACTCTCGTCCCGTCGGCTGCACGATCCGGCGATGGAGCTGTCCGACCTTCCGAGCCTGGACGCGGTCGTACTCTCCCACCTGCACGGTGACCACTGGGACCGGCGGGCCCGGAGAGGGCTGCGCAGAGACCTGCCGATCCTCACCACACCGCACGCGTCGCGCCGCCTCCAAGGCCTGCACGGTTTCTCCCGTGCGGTGGGGCTACGGACCTGGCAGTCCCAGACGGTCGTCCGGGAGGGCCGGCGGGTGCGGGTGACGGCCCTCCCCGGCCGGCACGGACCGAAAGGGGCCCACAGGCTGCTGCCACCGGTCATGGGCAGCATGTGGGAGTTCGGGGCCGTGGAGAGCGAACCGGTGCAGCGCCTCTACGTCACGGGGGACACCCTCATGTTCCCGGGCATCCGGGAGATCGCACGCCGCTACCCGGATGTGGGACTGGCGGTTCTCCACCTCGGCGGGACCACTCTGCCCGGCGGTCTGCTGGTGACCATGAACGGCCGGCAGGGGGCCGAACTCGTCCGGACGCTCCAGCCCCGCACGGTGCTGCCCGTCCACTACGAGGAGTACGGGGTCATGCGGTCCCCGCTCTCCGACTTTCTGGCGGAAGCCGTCAGGGAGGGGTTCGCGGACCGGGTCGTGCGCTGTGAGCGGGGTGAGCGCTTCACCTGGGGAGATACCGGGTGACCTGACGTCGCTCGCGCGCGTTCCCCTCTCGTCGCCCGGCGCTCTCAGGGAGCGCATCTACGCCTTGCCGGCCGTGCTGGCCGTGCTGGCCGTGCTGGCCGTGCTGGTGGGCCTGGCGCAGGGCGGACCCGCAGGTGGTCCGGTCGCCCACGGGCGCCGGCCCACCGGGCGCGAGGTGCGCCACGCCCTGTCACCAGCAACCCCCTGCTGACGAGCGCCGTCGGACCGGTGCTGTTGATCGTCCGGTCCGCGGCCGGAGCGATGGAGTCCCGAACCGCTCTCCGGATTTCCGTGGGCAGCGACGTCGCGGCCCTTGCCGGGTGGGGCTTCGCCGGCGGACGGCGTGTCCGGGACAACCGTCTGCACGCCGTGGTGACGGCCGTGCTCAACGCCGTGATCGGTGCGGGAGTGGTCAGCGTGAAACGGCTCGCCGGCCACTGACGGGCGGATACGGCTCGGGACATGCGTGCTCGTGTGCCTGCCGCGGTCGGTCGGCGGGTACCAGATGCCCATGATTCACACCGACGCGCCCCTCGTGCGACATCCGGGGACTGAGGGTTCTCACGCATGTCCGGGTGGGTGCGCCCTGGGGTGTGTGCGAGGCGGCCCGACCGGGTCCGGGTGCTCCGGGGGCCCGCTCTGCCGCACCGGTCCCGGGGACGGACGGGCGGAGAGCTGATGTCGGTCGACCTGGCCGGTTTCCTCGGCGTGGTGCTGGTGGCGTACGTGGTGCCGGGTCCGGACTTCCTCGTGGTGGTGCGCTCCGCCACCGAGCACCCGGCGAAGGGGCGGGCGGCGGGGTTGGGCGCGCAGACGGGGCTGTGCGTACACATGCTGGCGGCAGCCGTCGGCCTGTCCGTGGTCGCCACCCGCTCGCCCCTGGTCTACGAGGCGATCAAACTCACGGGTGCGGCCTATCTGCTCTACCTCGGGGTCCGTGCGGTGCTCACTGCCCGCCGGGCCGCCCGGGAGCGGAAGAGGGACGGCGGGGAAGGGAACGGCGTGGACCACGGGTCCCGCGATCCGGCCGGGACGCCGGCCGAGGAGAGCGGACACGCCGCGTCCCGCTGGCGCTCCGGCTTCACCCAGGGGCTCCTGACGAACGTCCTCAACCCCAAGGCCGCGCTGTTCTTCCTCAGCATCCTGCCGCAGTTCGTCGACGACGGCGGATCCATGACCCGGCAGATCTTCTTCCTCGGCATCCTGGACATCCTCATCGGCGTGGCCTACTGGTTCGCCCTGGTCGTCGTCGCCGCGAGGCTGCGCTCGCTGCTCGCCCGGCCCACGATCCGCCACCGCTGGGAACTGACGACCGGCTGGCTCTTCATCGTCATCGGCATCTCGGTCGCAGCCCTGGCCTGAGCCGGGACGGTCCGGTGAGCCAGGACGTCCCCGTCCCGTCGCCGGCGTGAGGGCCGCTGCCAGGAGAGTCTGGATCGCCTGGTCCCACGTCGACCGTGACGAACCCGCTCGCTGCGGGCCGGCAGGGGTACGCGCGGAAGCGGCCGGTCGGACAGGTGAGGGCGGATCCGGTCGGCTCCCTCCCATGGGGAAGACTGGTTCCATGAGAGACATCGTTTTCACGCGGCGGAGCGGCTGGATACCGAACGTGGTCCGTGAAGACGGTGAGCTGAAGCTGATGATCGGTGCCGGGGCCGATGCCAACCACGAGCCCCGCACGTTCACGTTCCCGATCGGGGAAGCCCATCTCGCGGTGATCCGGACGGACTTGACCAGACACCTGTTGCTGTGGAGCGCGGTCCTTCCGCTGTGCGACGCGGCCGGGACCCGGGGCCGGCTCGACGAGGACGCCGCCGTCGCGCTCCTGGACCCGATCCTCCTCTCCTCGCCTGCGGACGTCGACGCGCTCTTCGGGCGCATCGAGTGGGACAGGGGTCGACTCGTCGCCCACGGAGCTGACATCGATGCGCTCGATCGCGGTCAGGTCTGCGTGGCGATGCGCGCGGCGACCGAGACCTCCGACACGAAACGGGCTCAGGAGGACCACGCCCAGCGCCGTCGCGCCGAGCGTGGAACGGTACTCGGTCCCCTGGACGCCGCGGTCCTGCGGTACACGGGCCAGTATCTGCACGGCGCGACGGTACCCAGGCGGATACCCGACGCCGTCGACCCCGCCCTGCTGCCCGAGGTCGTGCGGGTGATCGCGGCTGCGGAGCAGGCGTGCGCCGGGATGCGGATCAGCCGCGATCCGCGACGGGGCAAGCGCGCCACCGACAAGCGTGACTGGAATCGGATGGCGACGACGGTCGACGCGGCCGTGCGCGGTGCGCACCCGGAACTCGGCGACGACGCGGTCCGCTCCGTGACCTCCCTGATGTGCTCGGAGGCCGCGGACCGCTCCAGGAACGCGCCCATGGACGATGACGAGGAGGCTGACGGCGGCCCCGTCGGCAGCGGCGGGAACGTGAGGAAGACGGCCCTGTCGTTCACCGATGACAAGGGCGTCGAGAAGAAGTGGCTCTCGGGTCACGCCCGCACCGCCACCGCGGAGTTCTGGGAGTTCGTCGGCGAGCGCTCCGCCGGGGACAACGAAGTGTTTACCATCGAGGACGAGGAGAGGGGCGAAGGGATCCAACTCCACTTCTACGCCGACTCGATCGCCCGGGTCACCACGGTGCGCGCGGGCGAGGACGGCGCGGATCCGGAGTACCGGGTCGAGTACGGCCTGGTCGACGGGATCGGCGGGTACCGGACCCTGGTGGGCGCCTTTGTCCGCGGCGGTTGCGCCGCGCTGGGAGAGCACGGCCCCTGGATGGCGGACGTCGCCGAGTTCGAGCGCGCACGCCGACGGCGCGGCACCGTGTAGACGGCTGCCCACTCGGACCGGACAGCAGTTCGGCGCCGAGAGCGGGTGCCGTTCGGGCCACGGGAACCTCAGGGCCGGCAACACCGCCCGCGTGGTCCTCACCGGCTTCCCCTGACGCACGCCTCGCGGCCTGCGGTCCTGCTGCCGTCCGGGAGACCGGCGGCAGCGGGACCCGGCCTCCGCCCATCCGCCAGGAAGTGCGGAGAGAGCCCTCATGAGTCGGAGGCGTACGCGCGGTCCAGGGCGGCCAGGGCTGCTTCGACCGTGGTGCGGCCGGCGAAGAGCGACGCTATCTGCGCGAAGTGCTCTTCCTGGACGCCCGGGTGGGGCCAGAGTTGGTCCATGAACGGCACGGCCTTTCCCGCCCGTTGCTGCTCCGCCGTCGCGGCCAGTGCGGGCCGGACGTCGAAATCGTCGTTCGGGATGGCCGGCAAGGTGGCCCCGGCGCGGTTGTAGGCGTTCTGCCCGGCGGCCGAGCCGAGGAAGTCCGCGAACGCCAGGGCGGCCTTCATGTGCTCGGCTTTCGCGTTCACCCCGTAGGCCGCGGAGATGGCGGCCGGCATGCGGGTGCGCGACGGCGCGTTCCCGGCGGGCAGGACGAATATGCCCAGCTCCAGTCCGGGAGAGCGTGCTTGGATCTCGGACAGGCTGCTTGCGACCTGCACGACGCCCACGGCCCTGTTCTCGGCCACGTCGGCGACGGTGTCCTCGTAGGTGGTACCGAGGGGGTCATCGGAGAAGCAGCCCTCGTCGTTCATCGTCAGGTACTTCTCGAAGGCGGTTTTCCAGCCGGAGGCCGCGAAGGTCGCGTCCCCGTCCCTCATCTTCTGGTCGAAGTCCGGGGACGTGCCGTACACGGTGGTGGCGGCGAGGGCGTAGCTGACCAGTTGGGTGACCCAGGGGGTCTTGTTGCCCAGCGCCAGCAGGGTGGTTCCCTTCTCCCGCGCCCGATGGCACAGGCCGATCAGTTGGTCCCAGGTCGTCGGAGTGTCGGCGCCGATCGCGGCGAGAGCGCTCTTGGAGTAGATGACGCCGATGCCGCTGTAGTTGGCCGGCACGGCGAAGGTGTGGTACTTGAACTGAACGACCGAGGCGGCGTCGTGGGGAAGGTCCACGGCGAACCGGCGCGCACTGAGGTCGTGGAGCCGGCCGTCCGCCTGCAGACGCATCACCGAAGCCGGGTTCCCGTTGCCCGGCCACACCGTGAAGACGTCGGGGCCGTCACCCGAGGCGAGTCGGGTGGGGAGGCTCTTCTGGAGCTGATCCGTTTCGGCGTAGGTCACGGACAGCTCGACATCCGGTTCGAGCGTGCCGAAGGCAGCGACCACCGCGTCCATGGAGGCGCGGTCGGTGACGTTGGCGGTGATCCGCAGGGTGTCGTCGCCCGCGCCGACGTCGCTGCCGCACGCGGATAGCGGGCCGACGAGGGCGACGGCGACGACTGCCGCGGTACGGCGACGCGCCCCGCGTCGTGCGGCGGCGCGCGGGGGTGCTGAGGAGGACATGGGAACGCTCCGTGCCGGGGATCGGATCGAGGAAGAGGGACGGGTCACACGGTGCCGTGGGTCACCGGCGCGACGAACCGCGGCGGACGGGGCGCGGGACGATGCGCTCCCGCGCCCCACGAGTGGTACGTGCGCCGTGGAATGCGTGCCGGCACCGGTCCGGCGACGTGGCCCGGAGCACGGCCGGGACCCGGGTTCCGGGTGTGGCCGCCTCCGGGCGCCGTGCGGGACGCGGTCAGCCGACGGTCAGGCTCCGCTGTGCCGTCAGTTGGCGGGACGAGCGGGCCGTGGCGAAGGTGTACAGGCCCGGAGCGAGGATCCAGGTGCCCGATTGCCGGACGGACAGGTCCTCCCGCGGGACGGTGAAGGTCAGCCGTCGTGAACCCGCGGGGTCCAGCGTGACCTTGCGGAAGGCGACCAGCCGGCGGGGTTCCGCTGCTGCCGAGGCCGGCAGGGTGGCGTAGACCTGCACGACTTCCGTGCCCCTGCGTGGACCGGTGTTGGTGACCGTCACGGAGAGGGTGACGTCTCCCCCGGCCTGGTCCTGGGCCACCGCCAGGGAGCCGTGGGCGAAGGAGGTGTAGGAGAGGCCGTGACCGAAGGGGAAGCGTGGTTGCTGCCCCGCGGCGTCGTAGTAGCGGTATCCGACGGAGATGCCCTCCGCGAAGGAGACCGTGCCGTTCGTGCCCGGGTAGGTCGCCGGGGTGGTGCCGGGACCTTGAGTCGCGTCGGTGGGGAAGGTGACGGGAAGGCGGCCGGAGGGGTCGCTGTCACCGAAGAGGACGGCGGCGAGGGCGGTACCCATACCCCGTCCCCCGTACCAGAGTTGGATGACGGCCTCCACCTCGTTCAGCCAGGGGGTGGCCACCGGACCGTCGGTGTTGAGGACGACGATCGTGCGCGGGTTCACGGCCGCCACGGCGCTGATGAGCTGGTTCTGGTCGCCCGGTAGGTCGAGTCGTGCGTGGTCCATGGCCTCGCCGGAGACCCGGTTGACGAAGACCACGGCGGCGTCGGCCGCTCGCGCCGCGGTGACCGCGGCGGGGAGGAGGGAGTCGGGTTGCCAGCCCAGGGTCAGGCCGCAGGTGCCGGCCTCGGCGGTGGCGTTGGTGTAGGTCAGTTCGATGCTCACCGCACGGCCCGCGGTCAGTTGGGCGGTCCCCTGGAGCGGGTAGTCGAACGGTCCGAGGAAGAAGCGGCGCATCTGCCGGGTGCCGGAGACGACCTCGCTGCCGTTGATCTTCAGGGTGGCCGTACCGGCGGGCAGCAGGGAGAAGCGGTGCAGGCCGGTGGTGGTCGGTAGGAGGGTGCCGGTCCACTTGGCGGACCAGACGGCGGGCAGATTCGCCGCGGGTGCGCTGGTGAAGTCGACCACGGTGTCGGTCCTGGTCAGCACCGGAGACCCGGTGGGGTCGGCGCCCGCGAAGTACGCGGCGGTGAGGCCGGCTTTGCCCGCGTTGTCGCGCACCACCGTCGAGGGGACCACGGCCAGCGGCAGGTCGCCCTTGGTGCCCTGGGCACGGGTGACCGTGACGGAGCTTCCGGCCCGCGCACGGATGGCCTGGAGTGGGGTGGCCCACGTACCGGGATCGACGTAGCTGGACCCGCCGACGCCGGTCAGCGCGTCGGTGTCGGCGGGACCGATGACGGCGAGCGACTTCACCGAGGCGGTCAGCGGCAGGGCGGAGGAACGGTTGGCGAGCAGGACCGTGGAGGCGATCACGGCCTCGTGGGCGAGGTCCCGGTGTTCCTGGGTGCTGACATCACCCGCCGGGGCGGGGACGGGATGGTCGAAGAGGCCGTTCGCGAACATCGAGACGAGGACGCGGCGGGCTGCGTCGTGCAGTCGCGCGGCCGGTATCGCGCCTCCGGTGAGTCCACCCTGGGGAACCGTCACCGCGCCGGGGCCGAGCCCGGCGAGGTCCATGCCCGCCCGTGCGGCGGCGACCTGGTCGTCGCCGGCCCAGAAGTCCGGCACCGTGTAGCCCTGGAGGCCGATACCTCTTTTGAGGTCGTCGAACAGGGCGGGGTTCTGCGTCGCGAAGGTGCCGTTGACCTTCGGGTAGGACATCATCACCGACGTCGTCGGCGCGGCGGCGATCACGTGGCGGAAGGGCGCCTCGTAGATCTCGTGGAGGGGGCGGTCCGCCACCTCGGTGTCGGTGAAGAACCGGTTGGTCTCCTGCGTGTAGGCCGCGAAGTGCTTCACGGTGGCGACCACCTGCCGGCTCTGCATGCCGACCGTGACGGCGGCTCCCAGGCGGCCGGCGAGCAGCGGGTCCTCCCCCATGCCCTCGGACTGGCGACCGGAATGCCAGGTCCGCGTCACGTCCACGGTCGGCCCCAGCAGGTTGTTGTACCCCTTGCCCCTGCCCTCGGCGCCGATCGCCCGGCCGATCCGGCCGGTGAGCTCCTCGTCGAAGGTCGCCGCCTGCGCGACGGGTACGGGGAAGGCCGTCACCCCCTTCTCGCCCCGGAGGCCGGCGGACGCGTCGACCATGGTCAGGGCGGGGATGCCCAGGTGGGCCAGGGCCGCGAAGTCGCAACGTACGAGGGCCTCCTTCTCGGAGGCCGTCATCCTGGCCAGCAGGGCGTCGGCCCGGTCCTGCGGGGCGGAGTCCGTCATGCCCACCGCCTGACCGCTCATGGCCGGGACCATGGCGACGGCCAACGCGGTGAAGGTGGCGGCAGAGAGGAATGTTCTTCTGTTCACAGCGGCTCTCCGGATACGTGTGGACGGCTGCTCGATATTCCGTCACGGGGGGAAATGGGGGCCACCCAAGAGGTCAGGCTCCTGGGCGGCCCCGGCTGACGGGAAACGCGGGCGATTCATGCGCGACACGCATGCACCTGCGTCTTCTTTTCCGCTTCTTTCGAGACAGCCCTGCCGCGTCCTACGGCAGCGATTCTCGCGCATCTCGGCGCCTGCTCGCGAAGCTTCTCACTCAACAGGGGGAAAACTATTGCGCGTTCATCCCTCGGTCAACCCTTCGACAACTCCTCTTCAAAGAAGTCGCTGACCAGCGAAAACGTCTGTCCCACCGAGAGAAGTGAGGTGAAAATTTCAATTCCGCTCCACCGGATATTTCCCGCCATCAGCCCGCTGGATCACCCGCATCCACGGCAGTGATGCCGCATACGCGAAAAAGCCCGCACACCCCGGACTGCCCGGCGCGGGAACTGATCGCGCCGGGCAGTCCGGGGTGGTTACGTCGCGCTTCGTTCACACAGCCACAGCGGAAATCGCGGCACCTTCGAGGACGTGTTCCCCCGGGCCGAGGGAAATCGGCGGACAGCCGGGCAACTCGGCGACGGCCCGGGCTCCTTCGGGAACGGTGCAGCGGGCGGTCAGACCGGTGGCGGTCAGTTCCCAGGAGAGGGCCGCGGTTCCGTACGGGGTCTCGTGGCGGGTGCGGGCCCAGGTGATTCCCCCTCCGGGCCGCGGCCGGAAGGCGATGTCCCGGTAACCGGGACCCGTGGCGGTGATGCCGCCCACGACCCGGTGGAGCCAGTCCGCGACGGCGCCCAGCGCGTAGTGGTTGAAGGAGGTCATGCCTCCCGGGTTGAGGCTGCCGTCGGGCCGCAGGCTGTCCCAGCGTTCCCAGATCGTGGTCGCGCCCTGGGTCACGGTGTAGAGCCACGAGGGGCACTCGGTCTGGAGCAACAACCGGTAGGCGACGTCCAGGTGCCCGGTGTCGGTGAGTGCGTCGCAGATCAGGGGGGTTCCGACGAATCCGGTGGCGATACGGGCGTCGTCCGCGAGGACGAGTTCGGCGAGCCGGTCCCCGGCGTCCCGGCGCTGCTCGGGGGTGAGCAGGTCGAAGGCGATTCCCAGGGCGTAGGCGGTGGGGCTGTCGCTCGTCATGCGGCCGGACGGCAGGACGTACCGGCGGCGGAAGGCTTCCGTCACCTCGGTGGCCAGGGTGGCGTACCGGTCGGAGTCCGCGGCCTTTCCCAACGCGGCGGCGGCTCGTCCGAGGTGGCGGGCGGAGTGGGCGAAGTAGGCCGTGGCGACGAGGTAGCGATCGGTGACGCCGGCCGCCGGGTCCTCCGGCGGGGCGGCGGGGTCGAGCCAGTCACCCAGCTGGAAGCCGGTGTCCCACAGGCGCGTGGGGCCGGCGAGGCGCTCCACCAGGTCGACCCACTTCTTGGCCATGGGGTAGTGGCGGCGGAGGAGTCCGACGTCGCCGAAGCGCTGGTGGAGAGTCCAGGGGGTGAGCACGGCCGCGTCTCCCCAGGCGGCCCCGGGGTGGATCGGCGTCCACATGGGGGCGCCGGGTATGACCGGCACGTACCAGGGGACGGTGCCGTCGGGGAGTTGTTCGAGGCCCACGTCGGTGAGCCAGGAGTCGAGCATGCCCGCGCAGTCGTAGAGGAAGCTCGCGGTGGGGGCGAAGACCTGTATGTCGCCGGTCCAGCCGAGGCGTTCGTCGCGCTGGGGGCAGTCGGTGGGTATGTCGACGAAGTTGCCGCGCGTGCTCCAGACGACGTTCTCGTGCAGTCGGTTGACCAGCGGGTCGCTGCACTCGAACCAGC
The DNA here is from genome assembly GCF_029167645.1 of Streptomyces sp. AM 2-1-1. Taxonomy (NCBI): domain Bacteria; kingdom Bacillati; phylum Actinomycetota; class Actinomycetes; order Kitasatosporales; family Streptomycetaceae; genus Streptomyces; species Streptomyces sp. AM 2-1-1. The sequence continues at coordinate 354,836 of NZ_CP119147.1, forward strand.
CGGTACGGCGCATGTCCGTGTGGTACACGCGTGCCGTCACCATGTCGGCGGTCAACTCGCCCGGCCAGCCGGTCACTTCGGCGTAGCGGAAGCCGTGAAGGGTGAAGCGGGGCTCCCAGGTGAGCGGGCCCTCGCCGGAGAGGATGAGGGTGTCGATGGCGTACGCCTCGCGCAGCGGACGGGTTGCCAGTGCGCCCCTTTCCAGTACTTCCGCGTGCCGGAGGACGACGGTGGTGCCGGCCGGCCCGTCGGCCGTGATGCTCAGGCGGCCCACGAGGTTCTGCCCGAAGTCGAGGAGGTGGCGTCCGTCCTCGGTGCGGGTGAGGGAGACCGGGGCGATCTCCTCGGTGCGGCGTACGGGTGGTCCCATGGGCGCGACCAGGGTCGCGGGGTCGCGGCGGCCGGTCCGCACGGGCGTCCACGCGTCGACGGCGGTACGCGCGGCCGACGGGGTGCACCAGTGCGGATCGTGCAGCCGGGCGTCGAAGGTCTCGCCCTCGTAGAGTCCGCTGGTCAGGATCGGACCGGGTGCCGCGGTCCAGGTGCCGTCCGTGGCGATGACGAGTGTGGCGCCGTCCCGGTACCTCACCTCGAGTTGCGCGATGAGCGCCTGGTCGGTGCCGTAGATGTTTCGGGTGCCGCCGTCGAAGCCGTACTTGCCGCGGTACCAGCCGTCGCCGAGCCAGGCGCCGATGGTGTTGGCGCCCTCGGTGAGGTGTTCGGTGACGTCGTGGGTGCGGTAGCGCAGCCGGTGCGGGTAGACGGTCCATCCCGGGGCCAGGGTCTCGTCACCGACCCGGCGGCCGTTGATCTCCGCCTCGTACAGGCCGTGTGCCGATACGTACAGACGGGCGTACGCCACCGGTCGGTCGAGCCGGAAGTCCTTACGGACCCGAGCCGGGCGGCGCTCGGCCTCCGGGTCCTCGTCCCATCCGGCGCCGACGGGCACCGCCTGCCAGTCGGTGGGCGCGAGCAGGCCTGCTTCGACGGCCCGCGGACCGCTCCAGGCCGACGGCTCCGCGGCGTCCGGGGTCCAGACGCGGACCCGGACTTCCGCGCGTTCCCGGGAGGCCAGTGGCTCCCCCGGCCAGGGGACGAGTACGTGGGTGTCGTCGTCGACGCGTCCGGTGCGCCGGACGGTGCCTGCGCGGTCGACTTCCACTTCGTACGCCTGCTGTCGGCCGGATCCTGGCGGCAGTGTCCAGGTGAGGCGGGGGGCGGCGACTCCGACGCCGAGTCCGTCCGGGAGGTGCTCGAAGGACACCGGGGAGGGCTGAGGGGGGTACACGGGAGGACCTTTCTTGCACGTGCGGGAGCGAGCGTGGTGGCGGGCGGGGGTCAGCCCTTGACCGCTCCCGAGGTGAGGCCCTTCATGACCTTCTGGTTGAGGAAGAGGTAGATCAGGAGGGTGCCGAAGACGTTGATGCAGATGGCCGCGAACAGGGGGCCGTACTGCGTGGCACCGAAGTCGCCGGTGAAGTTGAGCAGACCGACCTGGATCGTGCGCAGGTCCTGGTCGTTGGTGAAGGTCAGCGCGATGAGCAGGTCGTTCCAGATGAAGAAGAACTGGACCAGTCCGACCGTGAGCAGGGCGTTGCGGACCATGGGGACGCTGATGGTCCAGAAGGCGCGCAGGATGCCGGCGCCGTCGATGGTGGCGGCTTCGAAGAGTTCGCGGGGGACGGCACGGTAGTACGTGGCCATCATGAAGACGGTCAACGGGAGGCCCGTGCCGGTGTAGGTGAGGATCAGCGGCCACAGCGTGCCCGAGAGGCCGGTCCGGAAGTAGGCGGTGAACAGGGGCAGGAGGATCATCTGCGGGGGCACCATCATGCCGGCGAGGAAGATCAGCAGCGTGAGGCTGCGCCCCTTCCAGACCATGACCTGCAGGGCGAAGCCCGCGGCCGTGCCCAGGAGCAGCATCAGGGCGAGCGCCGGGACGACCGCGAGCAGGCTGTTCTGGATGTACAGCCCGATGTTGCCCGTGGTCCACGCCTCGGAGTAGTTGCCCCATTCCCACGTCGTGGGCAGGCTCCAGGTCGAGTGGTTCAGGTAGTCGTCGTTGGTCTTGAGCGACGTGAAGAACATCCAGATCAAGGGGTACAACTCGACGACCAGGAGCAGTGCGACGACGATCTTCACCCAGAGCCGGCTGCCGGCGCGGCTCTTCCGGCTGCGGGCGGCTCGCGGGGACGCGGCCCGGCCCGGGCGTGCGACGGAGGTCTTCGTGGGGGTCTCGATGGCCATGGGTCAGCCCTCCGTGAGGTCGCGCCGCGAGACGCGGTAGACGACCAGGCTCACCATCAGGCACACCACGGTCAGCAGCAGCGCGACGGTGCTGCCGTAGCCGTAGTCGCCGTAGGTGAACGACGTCTGGAACATGTACAGGGTCAGCGGGCTCGTACCGTTGCCGGGTCCGCCGTTGGTCAGCGCGACGATGGAGTCGAAGGCCTTCAGCGTGCCGTTGATGCTGAAGATCAGCGACGACATCAGCACCGGCAGGGACAGGGGCAGCACGATGTGGCGGACCAGCCTGAGTCCCGTCGCTCCGTCCAGCCGGGCGGATTCGAGGACCTCGTCGGGGATGTCGACGAGACCGGCGAAGAGCAGGACGGCGTAGAAGCCCATGGAGCGCCAGATGTCCATGGCGATCAGCACCCAGAAGGCGCTTCCGGCGCTGCCGAAGAAGTCGATGGAGTCCAGACCCACCATGTTCAGCAGCGAGTTGACGGGGCCGGTCTCCGGTGCGACCTGGAAGAACTTCTGGAAGAGCAGACCGACGGCGACCGTCGGGAGCACGACGGGGAAGAAGACGAGCGTGCGCACGAGGGCCGAGGCGCGCTTGAGGAAGAAGACGTAGAGCAGGGCGAGCAGGTAGCCCGCGACGACTTGGCCGACGGTCACCACGGCGGCGTACTTCAGGGTGAACCAGAGGGCGTCCCGTACGGCGTCGTCGGTGAACAGGCGCTGGAAGTTGTCCAGTCCGTTTCCGGTGAAGCCGTCGATGGTGTTGCCGCGGGTGAACGAGTACCCGAGCGACCACACCATGGGGACCAGCATGATCAGGGAGTAGACGAGGAGGGCGGGACCGAGCAGGATCAGGATGGCCCTGCGGTCACCGAGGACGCGGTGCATGGGTGGAGTCCACTTCGTTGCCGTGAAGTTGGCGTGATGAGAGGCCTGTCGGGCAGGACCGGGGGCGGCGCACACGGGGTGCGGGGCGTGCGAGGAGGCCGGCGCGCCACCCCCGGCCGGTCACTTGGCGGCCAGGGCGTCCTGCACGGTCTGCATGAACTTCTGCGGGGTCATGCTGCCGCTGACCAGGGAGGCCGCGTTGGTCTGGCTGACCGTGGTGGCCTTCGTGTTGAACAGGGCCTCGAACCAGAGCACGTTCTGCTTCGAGGCGCCGATCGTCTCCCGGACCTGGGTGGTGACGGGGTTGGCGTCCTTGATGTCGCCGTTCACCTTGAAGCCGGAGATGGCGCCCTGGTCCTTCAGCGCGGTGGCGCCGTAGTTCCTGGCGATGCAGGCCGCCCAGTCACCCGTCCTGGAGTCGAAGGACTTCTTGGCGAGGGTGATGCCGAGGCCGACGTTGGAGGGGTACTGGTCGATCGCGCCCTTGCCGCCGGTGACTGCCGGGAAGGGCATGAAGCCCACGTTCTCGACCCCCACCTTGTTCTGCTTCGCGTCGGAGATGTTGGTCAGCGCCCAGCTCCCCATGTAGAACATGGCGGCCTTGCCGGTCAGGAACTGGTTCATCGCGGTGTCGTAGTCGATGGAGCCCAGACCCTTGCCGAAGTAGCCCTTCTCGCCCAGGGCCGCGATCTCCTCGGCGCCCTTCACGTACTCGGGGTCGGTCAGCTTCGCCTTGCCGTCGGCGACCCTCTGCAGCGCGTCCGGTCCCAGGCTGCGGTAGAGGTAGTCACTGATCAGACGGGTCAGGGGCCAGCCCTGCTGACCGGAGGCGGAGAAGGGCTGCACGCCCTTGCCCTCGAGCTTGGCGGACGCGGCCACCAGGGCGTCCCACGTGGTCGGCTCCTGCAAGCCGTTGTCGGAGAACAGCTTCTTGTTGTAGAAGATGCCCTCGATGTTGTACTCGTACGGCAGGACCGCGAGCTTGCCCCCGTACAGCGCCTTGACCGTCGAGACGGCTGCGGGCTCGATCTGGTCCAGGACGCCGAGACCCTTCAGCTCGGTCTCCAGGTCGGCGATCTTCCCGGACGTGTCGAGCTGCTTCGTCAGCGCGGGGGCGTTGCCGGCGGCGAACTGGACCGGCAGGGCGTCCTGGCCGGCGAGGAGCTGGAGCTTCTGGTCGAGGCTCGCCTGCGGAACCGTCTCCACCTTCAGCGGCAGCGCCTTGTTCTGGGTCTTGCAGGCCCCCTCGGAGAGGGTGGTGAGCGCCGTCTTGACCGCGGTGTTCTCGGTGACGCTGAGGTAACCGAACTCCTTCGGCGCGGACGAGGACCCGGAGCCGCTGCCGCCGCAAGCGGTGACGAGCAGGGCGAGTGAGGCCGTACCGGCGAGGGCCAGGCTGGGGCGCACCCGACGGCGGGACATACGAGGGGACACGGAAGACTCCCAAGAAGTATGGAGGGAAGGCGAGGAACGGGGGCGGCACGGCGGGCAACGGACGGGCCCTGCCGCATCGGAGGAACGTGTAAAACGTTCTCTACTCGGAATGGGCATCACCCTGCACCCCTCCCCCGGCTCCGTCAAGACACGGAGAGGTAACACCGTGGTGTTGTGGAAGAAGTCTTGACGAAACAGGGGGGTGGCGGTGTAGACCGTTATACTCACGACTACGAGATCCGGAGCGCACACGATGGACCGGGCTGCGACACCCCGACAGAACAAACGCGTGACCATCACCGATGTCGCCCGACATGCCGGCGTGTCCACCGCCGCCGTCTCCAAGGTGATGCGCAACGCCTACGGCGTGAGCCCCGCCATGCAGGAGAGGGTGAAGGCCGCCATCGCCGAACTCGAGTACCGGCCGCACGCGGCCGCACGGGGCATGCGTGGCCGGACCTACACCATCGGCGTCCTGCTCGACAACGTCCGCAACGCGTTCTTCGCCGACATCCTCGACGGTGTCCAGGACGAGCTCCGCACCAGCGAGTACACCGTGCTGATCGGCGCCGCGGGGTTCGGTCCGGAGGAGCAGGCCAAGACCATTCGCTCCATGGTGGACCGTCAGATGGACGGCCTGATCCTCATCGCACCCGGGACGTCGCGGGACGAGGTACTGGCGACGGCGGCGTCCACGCCGACCGTCGTCCTCGGCCATCACGACGGCTCCGACGCCCACGACTCGGTGGTCGACGCCGACGACGTCGGGGCGGGGCTGGTCGTCGACCATCTGGTCGCGCTCGGCCATCGTGACATCGCCCTCGTCTCCGCCCCCGGCACCAAGGCCAACCGGTGGAAGCGCACCCCGGAGATCGTCCTGAGCGCCGGTTACCTCGATGCGATGGAACGGCACGGACTCGCGGGGCACGCCCGGGTCCAGCACGCCGCGTACTCCGACGAGGGCGGCTTCGAGGCGGGCATGGCCCTGCTGACACAGGAACACCCACCGACCGCCGTCATGACCGGAGCCGATGTGGCGGCTCTGGGCATCTACCGCGCGGCCCATGAACTCGGCCTGCGCATCCCCGAGGACCTCTCGCTCGTCGGCTACAACAACACCGCCCTGGCCGCGCTGGCCACCGTCCAGCTGACCAGCGTCGACCAGGCCGGGCACACCATGGGATCCGCCGCCGCCCGCATGCTCATCGAGCGGGTGGAGGGCCGGCGGGACAGAGCCATGCAGACGGCGATGGTTCCCCGCCTGGTCACGCGGGGCAGTACGGCGCCCGCGCAGGGCGGTGGTTAGCCCATGGCCGCCCCCCTGCCCCCGGCGCCGCGGTCGCCGGGCCGGGCCGCGAGGCGTGCGGAGGAGACCGGGACACGGGACAGTGGCGCGAAGCGGCGCCGGGTGGGCATCAAGGACGTCGCACGGGAAGCCGGCGTCTCGCTCGGAACCGTCTCGAACGTGCTCAACCGCCCGGAGCTGGTGGCCGATTCCACGCGCCGACGGGTGCTGGAGGTGATCGGCTCGATCGGTTACATCAGGACCGACGGCGCCCGGCAGCTGCACGGCCTGGCGTCGCGCGTGATCGCCGTCGTGGCCCCCGGCCCCGCCGACCCGTTCTTCACGGCCCTGGCCACCGGAGTCCAGCAGGCCGCGCGCGAAGCGGACCTCGGCGTCATGGTCTGCACCGGCGCCGGCGATCCCGAGGAGGAGACACGGCACCTCTCCCTCCTCGTCTCGCACCAGGTGCGAGGTGCGGTGCTGATCTCCGGCGACGGAGTCGGCCGGACCGTGGCCGCGTTCCGGCGGCACGCCGTGCCGTTCGTCGTGGCCGACCAGTACGCGCCCGAAGCGGCGGCTTGTTCGGTGGGGATCGACGACGTCGCCGGAGGGTACGCGGCGGTGCACCATCTGCTGGAGCGGGGGCACCGCTCCATCGCCCACGTCGGCGGCCCCGACCTGCTCGCCTCGGTACGGAACAGGCGCGCGGGCGCTCGCAGAGCCGTCAGCCGGGCCGGTCTTCTCGCAACCTCCCTGCACGAACTGTCGTGCCCCGCTCTGACCGTGCACGCGGGCAGGGACGCCGGGCACCGCATTCTCGGCCTGCCGGTCCGGCCGACCGCCGTCTTCTGCGCCGACGACCTGCTCGCCCTGGGAGTGATGCAGGTCCTGTACCGGGCCGGGCTGAGGATCCCGGAAGACATCGCACTGGTCGGCTACGACGACATCGAGTACGCGGCGTCCGCCGCCGTGCCGCTCACCTCCGTACGCCGGCCGGCCGTCGCCATGGGACGGACGGCGGGCCACCTGCTCATCGAGGACACGACGTACGGCGCCGGTCACGAGCACGGCCACGTCGTGCTCCGGCCCGAACTGGTCGTCCGCCGGTCCACCTCGGCGGCGCCCGCACGGTGACGGCGGGAGTCAGGACTGCTCGGCAGCACGGTTCGGCGGAGGGGGTTGTGGCCGGCGGACGGGAGGTCGGGCGGAAGCGGGCATGGCGGCGCTCCTGAAAGCGAGGGGTGAGGGCCGAAGCACCGTGGCGACGGATCCGTCGGGCGAGGACGTCGCCGCACGGGCTCGGTCATATGTCCCGACTATGCGGTCCTCGGGGGCAGCCTGCCCAGACCTGCCGTGATCCGATTCTCGGATGCTCCGGATCCACGCCGTGGATGCCCGTAGAGCCGGTACGCCCGGATCACCCGCGAGCCCACCTGGAGCCCGAGCCGACGGCACCACCTGCTGGCGGCGTGCGAGCCGTCGCCGCCCTCGGCAGGCCATTGACATCGGGGAAACACCGTCGCAACATAATCCGTACACCAATGATTGGTGTACGGATTACTTGCCCGGCCCTTCTGCCGGAGCCCTCCGTTCCCGTCCACGCCAGGAGGCCGTGTGTCCGTCACCCCAGATCCTCTCCGCATCGCCGTGGTCGGGGGCGGTATCGGTGGGCTGGCCGCGGCGTTGTCGGTCGCCCGCTCCGGACACCGCGTCACCCTCGTCGAACGGGCCGTCCGGTTCGGCGAGATCGGCGCCGGTCTGCAGCTCGCGCCCAACGCCTCCCTCGCCCTGGAGCGACTCGGCGTCCTGCCGGCCGTCCGGCGGGCGGCGGTCGCCCCGCCCCGGCTGGTCATGATGGATGCCCTGACCGGCGACCAGGTCACGTCCCTGGACCTGCGCAGTGCCGCCTACACCGAGCGCTTCACCCACCCCTACCTCGTCACCCACCGCACCGACCTGCACGCCGCGTTGCTGGCCGCCTGCCAGGAGCACCCGGCCGTCACCCTGCGCACCGGTCACACCGTCACCCACGTCGAACAGGACGCCTCGGGGGCCCGGCTCCACTTCGCCGAGTCGCACCCGGTCCTGGCGGCGGACGCGGTCGTGGCCGCGGACGGCCTCCATTCCCGTCTGCGCCAGGCACTGGTGGGCGACGGGAAACCGGTCTGTTCCCGTTACGTGGCCTTCCGCGGAGCGCTGCCGACGCGGAAGATGACCGGCCGCATGTCTCAGCACGCCGCGTCGCAAGCCGTGATGGTGTGGGCCGGTCCCCGCATGCACCTGGTGCAGTACCCCGTACGCCGGGGGGAGCTCTACAACCAGGTCGCCGTCTTCGAGAGCGACCACTACACCCCGGAGTCCGACGACTGGGGCACCGAGGCCGAACTCGAGGAGCGCTTCGCCGGCGCCTGCCGGACCGTCCGCGACGCCCTGCCGCTCGTCTCGCGCGACCGGCGCTGGCCCCTCTACGACCGGCTTCCCGTCGACGACTGGGTGCACGGCCGGATCGTTCTCCTCGGCGACGCCGCCCACCCGATGCTCCAGTACCTGGCCCAGGGCGCCTGCCAGGCGCTGGAGGACGCGGTCGCCCTGGGCGAGGCTCTCGGCCGGTTCGGCGAACCCACCGAAGCCTTCGGTGCTTACGCCGCGCAGCGCACGGCGCGGGCGGCCCGCGTCCAGACCAACGCCCGCCGCTTCGGGGAGATCTGCCACCTGGAGGGCATGGGGGCCACCTTCCGCAATCTGTTCCTCGGGGCACGCGAACCCGACGACTTCGACGACATCTCGTGGGTGTGGACGCCGGCCGAACCAGCGGTTCCCGCCCGGTGAGCACCAGCGAAGGAGGACACATGACGACCGACGACCCGGCCTACAAGGCCCTGGAGACAGCGGGCGCCGCGCCGCTGTGGCGCTTCTACGGCAATCTGTTCCCCGCCCAGCCGAAGAGCCGTGCGGTGCCGTACCGCTGGAGCTGGCGGGAACTGCGGCCGCACCTGCTGCACTTCTCCGAGACGCTCTCGCTGGACGAGGCGGAACGCAGGGTGCTCATGCTGGTGAACCCCGGCCTGACCGATCCCCCCGCCACCGTCAACACGCTCTACGCGGGACTGCAGATCATCCTGCCCGGCGAGACCGCCCAGGCCCACCGGCACACGTCCAACGCCTTCCGCTTCATCCTGGAGGGCAGCGGCGCGTGGACGACCGTCGACGGCGAGCGTGTCTTCATGGAGCCGGGTGACCTGCTTCTCACCCCCGGCTGGCACTGGCACGACCACACCCATGAGGGCGACGCGCCGATGATCTGGCTCGACGCCCTGGACTACCCCCTCGTCAACGCCCTGGAGGCCGGCTTCTACGAGAAGTACCCGCAGCGTCTCCAGCCCGTGACCCGCCCGGACGACGCGGGCAGCAGGCAGTTCCTGCACGGCCGGCTGAACCCGGTCTGGCTCGCTCCGGACGGGCCCCACTCCCCCGTGTCCCGCTACACCTGGGAGGAGACCCACCGCGCGCTGGAAGGCATCTCCGACACCGCCGAAGGCAGTGAGGCCGACGGCATCGTCCTGGAGTACACCAACCCGTGGACGGGCGGCCCCGTCATGCCCACCCTCGGCTGCCGCGTCCAGCGTCTGCGGCCGGGCTTCCGGGGTGCCGGCCGCCGGCACACCGCCTCCACCATCTTCACCGTGGTCCGCGGGGAAGGCACGACGGTCGTGGACGGCGAGCGGTTGGAGTGGTCCGAGAACGACACCTTCACCGTGCCCGGCTGGGCGTCCTACCGGCACCTCAACGGCTCCGCCTCCCACGACGCCGTCCTTTTCTCCTACAGCAACGAACCCGTCATGCGCTCCCTCGGCCTGTACCGCGCGGAAGACGCCGACCCCGGCGCCTGAACCGCCGCCCGCCCGACATCCCGCATCCCGTCCCGTATCCCGCAAGGAGGCCCAGATGCGTCTGGCCCTGTTCAACGAGGGGCGACTCGGAGTCGTCGACGGCGACGACCTCGTCGACGTGACCGAGCAGCTCGCCGGCTCCCCCGCGCCCGGCCCGGCCGGAGCGCTGCACCGGTACATCGAGACCACGGCCCGTGAAGGAGCTGTCCGGCCGGCCCTCTCCGGTCTCCCGCGCGTCCCCTTGACCGAGGCCGTCCTGGAGGCGCCACTGCCTCGTCCCGGCAAGATCATCGGCGCACCGGTCAACTACCTGGACCACAAGGCGGAGATGGAGTACACCACCTCCATCGCCGACCTCGGCGTCTTCCTCAAGGCCACCTCGTCGGTCATCGGGCCGGGCGAGGACGTCCTTCTGCCCTACTCGGACAAGCGCACCGACCAGGAGGGCGAGCTGGGCGTCGTCATCGGCCGCACCGCCCACCATGTGGACGCGGCCGACGCGCTGGACCACGTCTTCGGCTACACCTGCGTCCTGGACATCACCGTGCGATCCGGCGAGGACCGCTCCACCCGTAAATCGTTCGACACGTTCACCCCGATCGGGCCGTGGATCGTCACCGCCGACGAGATCCCGGACCCCGGCTCCCTCGACCTGCGCTGCGACGTCGGCGGTGCCATCCGGCAGCGGACGAACACCGCCGATCTGATCTTCGGCGTCAGGGAACTGATCGCCTACACCTCGTCCGTCATGACCCTGCACCCCGGTGACGTGATCGCGACCGGCACGCCGGCCGGTGTGGGCCCGCTCCACCACGGTGACAGGATCGTCCTGGACATCGAGCGGGTCGGCCGGCTGGAAGTCGGCGTCGACGGGACCCGGGCCGTGCCCTACGAGCAGCGCCCCGGGCGACGGTCCCCCTGACGGCCCCACGGCCTCGGGGTGGTGCCGGGTACTCGTAGACTCCGGGAGGGCTACCGGCCCCCCGACCGGCACCACCTCGAGAGCAGGACGAACGGAGCATCGTGGCGCGCGCACTGGAGCTGCACCAGTACGTCGGGCACCTGATCCGGCGCGCGGAGCAGGTGCACACCTCGCTGTGGTTCCGGCACGTCTCCCGCGACATCACCTCACAGCAGTTCGCCGTCCTCAACGCCCTGCGCCGGGAGCCCGGTATCGACCAGCGCACCCTCGCCCAGCACACGTCCCTGGACCGCTCCACGGTCAACCAGATGGTCCGGCGCCTGGTCGGCCAGGGACATCTGAGCCAGGTGCGGGACGACGGGGACCGCAGACGGACCCTGCTCAGTCTCACCGCCGACGGATCCGAACTGCTCGACGCGCTCATCCCTCCGGCGGAGCGCGTCAACGAGCAGCTCCTCCAGTCGTTGACCGGGAGCGAACGGGCTCTGGCGGTGGACGTCCTGCGCAAGATCGCGGCTCTGGACGGCGAGCCGCTCGACGGCCCGGCCTAGAGGACCGCGCGGAAGGGCCTTGGCGGCGCGCGCGTCCCGGCCTGCCGCCGGCAGCCGATGACCTCACCCCTGACCAGGCCAAGACGTTCACCCCGTGGGCGCGGACCATCGAGAGGCCGGTCAAGGAGCACGGCCGACACCCGCCTGTCGGTGATCAGGCGCCTTCCGGCGATCACCCGCGGGGCCAACCGCCCCCACCCGTCCGCGGAGCGAGGGTGCCCCGGGGGACACCACCGCTCCGCGGGGGGGGACGAGTCGTCCGGGGAGCGCCATGAGGGCTCCGAGACGCGGAGCCTCAGACCCTCACGGCCTCAGCAGGGTCTTGATCATGCCGTCGGCCTTCCTCTGGAACGTCCGGTACGCCTCCGGTCCCTCTTCCAGCGGCAGGTGGTGGGTGGCGAAGGAATCGACGCCCAGCGGATCGTCGTCGGTGAGGAGCGGCAGGAGGTCGTCGACCCACCGCTTCACGTTCGCCTGCCCCATGCGGAGCTGGATCTGCTTGTCGAACATGGTCATCAGAGGCAGCGGATCGGCGGAGCCGCCGTAGACGCCGGACAGGGAGATCGTGCCGCCGCGGCGCACCGCGTCGATCGCCGTGTAGAGCGCGGAGAGTCGGTCGATGCCCGCCTTGTCCATCAGGCGTTCCCCGACGGGGTCCGGCATCAGCCCGACCGCCCACTGGGCCGCCTTCGCGACCGGGGCTCCGTGCGCCTCCATCCCGACGGCGTCGATGACGGCGTCCGTGCCACGTCCGTCGGTGAGCTCGCGAATGGCGTCGCCGAGATCCTTTCCGTGACGGCGCAGGTCCAGGCACTTGGCGCCGTACGCGCTCGCCCGCTCCAGCCGGTCGGGGACCAGGTCCACGCCGATGACCAGGCCGGCCCCGCGGTGCTGGGCGATCCGGGCGGCCATCGCGCCGATCGGGCCGAGGCCGAGGACGGTCACCGTGCCGCCGGGCGGGATCGCGGCGTACTCGACGGCCTGCCAGGCGGTGGGCAACACGTCGGACAGGTAGACGAAGCGGTCGTCCGGCGGCCCCTGCGGCACCTGGATCGGCAGGCTGTTGCCGAACGGTACGCGCAGCAGCTCCGCCTGACCACCAGGGACCTGGCCGTACAGCTTCGTGTACCCGAAGAGCGAGGCTCCGGTGCCGCGCTCACGCACCTGGGTCGTCTCGCACTGGGAGTGCAGGCCCCGCTCGCACATGTAGCAGTGGCCGCACGAGACGTTGAAGGGAATCACCACGCGATCGCCGGGGGAGAGTGCCGTCACCTCCGGACCGACCTCCTCCACGATGCCCATGGGCTCGTGGCCGAGGATGTCGCCGGGATCCAGGTAAGGCCCGAGTACCTCGTAGAGGTGAAGGTCGGAGCCGCAGATCCCGGTCGAGGTGACCCGGACGATGATGTCGTCGGGCTGCTCGATCTTCGGATCGGGGACGGTCTCGACCCTGACGTCCCGCTTTCCCTGATAGGTCAGTGCCCGCATGGTTGTCTGCCTTTCTTCATCGTGCCCGGATGTCCCACGCGCTGCGGAGGCCGCAGCCGTCGCCCGAGGGCGTGCGGCGCGGGTGGGGTGCGTGGTCCGGGATCTGGTGGAACCGGAAGGTTCAGGAGTTCTTCCGCACGTCTTCCTGCGCTTCCTCGTTGGGTGTCAGCGCGTCCGCGGCTTCACCGTCTTCCCGGGACCGCTCGCCGCCGGTCACGTCGTCCGTCTCGGTGTCCTCGATCTCGTGGAGAACCTCGTCGGCGGCGCTGTCGGAGGGCTTCCCCCCGCGCTCACGGTGGATGTCGTTCATGTCTCTCCTCGTTGGTACGGGGCCGGCTGTGCCCGCGGAACGCAGTGCCGCCCCTCTCCGCCATCGGTACGGTGCAACAACCCAGTGCGGCGGCCCTCTCCTCCTTCCTCGGCGACGAGCGGCCGTGGACGCCTTCTCGCAGCGGGTGCCGGCGCCAGGCTTACGCGCCTTTGCCGGCGATCTTTCGCCTACCCGATGGTCAGGAGCTACTCTCCCGACCACGCTTTTTCTGTGGCGGGTAGCCCGAGCAGGGTGGCCTCGGGTGGTGGTGACCACTCCCCGACGCGGGGTGATCGCCCGCGTGGAGAGCACGCGGGTCCCCCCGGGGGGGCGCCCACCCGCCTAGATGCAGTGACGCGATTGCCCCGCGACCCACGCGTACGGTGCCCGGGTCCGGCGCGTACGGTGGCCAGGTCCGGTCCGCACCTCCGCAGCGGGTTGCCCGGGTCCGGCCGGCACCTCCGCAGACGGTGGTGGCCCCGCAGCGGCCGGCGATGCGGTCGCCGCTTCTTTCGGAGCGCGCCGCCGCCACGTGCGGCCGGGGATTCGGCGACCGGACCGGCGTGGTCGAGGAGCGCGCGCAGCAATGTCGACATGACGATCTGTCGTCGCCGGAGTGGGGCGATTCCCGCCGATGCCCGGTCCCAGAGCCGCCGACCCGGTGGCGCGCGTGGCGCGGCCACCACTGGGTCGCCTCCCCTGGGTGTCCGAAGGGCGGGGTCGGCCGGTCACCGTCCCCGCACGCGGGGTCACCGGCGGAGTCGGGATCGCCCCTGCGCCGGGCCTTCCGTGCGTCGCTGCGTTCCGCGCCACCCGGCGGTTCCTCCGACTGCTACCAACGGCGGCGCTGGGTAGGCGGGTTGAGCTTTGCAGCGAGCGCCGAGAGGAAGGTCGGGAGCTTGTCGACCATGGCCCTGGGGACCGGCGTGGTCTGCACGGTTCCCGTCCTCACATCCTGGACGACGAGTGCGTAGGTGCCGTTCTCCTCGACGAGTTCGGCGGCGAAGAGCAGTGTCTGCGTGGCGGTGTCCATCAGATCTCCTGAGCTGGTGTGTCATTGAGCCAGGCGGTCCACGCCTTGGTGGCCTGTTGCTCGTCGATAGGTGTGGCGAACACGTGGTGGCCGAGCCACAACGGCACGTTCCAGGTGCTGCCGTTGAAGAACCGGTAGAGGGCGTCCGGGCCTCGCAGACCGACGAAGTCGGCGCTGAGCCAGTCGACGACCACCTCGACGGGTTCGTGGTCCGGGCCGGGGGCGAGGAGGATGAACCGGTCACCGACGGCCGCGTCCTCGGCCAGGCCGAGACGTCGGCGCAGAGCGGCGAAGTCGGCCGGGTCGGCGGTGGGATCGGGGCGCTGGGACCGGACGTAGACGGCGGGGCGTCCGGCGAAGTGCCGGAGGTACTCGGCGAGGGCGTGCTGGTGGAAGTCCACGTACTTCTCGGCGACGTCCGTCTTGGCGTCCCAGTTCCAGGCGTCGTCGACGACGCCCGTGTGCACCCAGTGGATTCCCATCCGCAGGTGGCTCGTGCCGCCGTCGGCCGGCTCGATGCGGTAGCTGAGGGTGTTGGAGAACCCGCCGTCCTGGGTCGCCCGGACGGCGAAGTGGTGCGGCGGCTCCCACGCCACGACCGTGGCATCTCCCCGGGTCGCCTTTCCGCCGACGCGGGGCTCGATCTCCATCGGATAGAGCCAGCCCAGGTTTCCGGCGCCGGTGGCCACCGCGTCCCAGACCTGCTCGGGCGTGACGGGCAGGTCCTGCTCCCGGCGGACCTCGAACTCACGGGCCATGGTCGGTACTGCTCCTTCGTCGCCGTTCACGGTCGGTGGATGAGGGGGAGGGCGGTCAGCCGGCGCTGCAGCGGGTTGTCCCGCCAGTCCAGCGCCGCCCCTTCGGCCAGGCGCAGCCCGGGCAGCCGGCGCACCAGGGTGGCGATGGCCACCTCCGCCTGGAGCTTGGCCAGGGGGCCGCCGAGGCAGAAGTGCGGACCGTGGCCGAAGCTCAGGTGGCGGTTGCCGGGGCGGGAGAGGTCGAGCCGGTCGGGGTCCTCGAAACGCTCGGGATCGCGGTTGGTCGCGCCGAGGAAGAGGTACACCAACTCGCCCTCCCTCAGCGTCCGTCCGCCGATCTCCAGGTCCTGCGCCACCACCCGGACGATCGCCTGGGTCACCGTGTCGTAGCGGGCCAGTTCCTCGACCGCGCTCCGGATCAGGTCCGGGTCCGCGCGCAGCCTGGCCAGTTGGTCGGGGTTGCGCAGGAGGGCCAGCATGCCGTTGCCGATGAGGTGGGTGGTGGTCTCGTCCCCGGCGGTGATCAGGACGAAGCAGGTGGAGAGCAGTTCGGAGTCGGTGAGCCGGTCGTCCCGGCTCTGGGTGGCGACCAGGGCGCTGATCAGGTCGTCGCCCGGCTCCCGCCGGCGCTGCCGGATGAGCCCGGACAGGTACTCCTCGTATCGGTCGATCGCCGCCTCGGACTTGTCGATGTCCTCGCTGAGCCTGCCGAAACGGTGGAACCAACTCTTGACCCGGGGCCGGTCCTCGTCGGGGATGCCGAAGAGTTCGCAGACGACGGACATCGGCAGGGGCGAGGCGACCGCCTCGATCAGGTCCATGGCCGGACCGGCCGCGACCGCCTCGTCGACGAGCCGGTCGACGATCCGCTGTACGCCCTCGCGCAGCGCCTCGACGCGCCGGGCGGTGAACGCCTTGTTGGCCAGTTTGCGCAGCCGGGCGTGGTCCGGCGGATCGGTGTTGCTCATCACCCGGCCCAGTCGCTCGGTGAGCCGGCTGAGGGCCTTGAGGTCGCCGCCGAGCGAACTGTAGGCGCGGGTCATCCTGTCCCGGTCGTTGGACAGCCGGAGGTCGCCGAGGGCCGCCTCGACATCGGCGTGGCGGGTGAGATACCAGATGCCCTCGGGGCTGCGGTGGACCGGATCGTCGCGCCGCATGCGGGCGTACAGCGGATACGGGTCCCGCCGGGCTCCGGCTGTGAACAGGGCCGCGGCGAGGCCGCCGGAGCGGCCGGAGCCGGCGACGGGATCGCGGGGCTGGGCGGGGCATACGGCGGGGCCGTCGGGCCGGGCGGGGCCCGCGGTTCCGCGGGCCCCGTTCACGGTATCGGTGGAGGTCATGTCGGGTCCCCGTTACCGCGGGGTGTCCATGGCGTCGGCGAGGCTCCTGGGCCGCATGTCGGTCCAGGACTCCTCGACGTGGGCCAGGCAGGCGGCGTGGGTGTCGGGACCGTGGGTGATGGTCCAGCCGGCCGGGACGTCCGCGAACTGCGGCCAGAGCGAGTGCTGGTTCTCGTCGTTGACGAGGACGAGGAAGGTGCCGTCCTGGTCGTCGAAGGGGTTGGTCATGTGTCAGTCCTCCTGAGGGGAAAGGGTGGTGGCCCCGGCTTCTCCGGCGGCCACGGTCTCTGCGCCGGTCCTGTCGGCTCCGCCGGTCCTGTCGGCACCGCCGGTCCTGTCGGCACCGCCGGTCCCGTCGGCTCCGGTGGCCCCGGCGATCCTGGCGGCCAGGATCGGTCCGATCTGGGCCAGTGATCCCGCCCGGGTCATCTGGTCGTGCCGGGTGGTGATCTCGTGCGATTCGATGGCGCCCGCGATGTACGGGCGCCAGACCTCCGGGCCGGCGTCGTCGTCGCCCCGGCCGATCGTGGAGTTGAAGAGCAGCAGGTCCCCCTCGTACCTGCCGGGTACGAAGTCGACCGCCAGCTTCGCGTTGTTGATCATGATCTGGACGATCACTTCGACCTGCCGCTCGTTCAGCCCGGCCAGGGCGCTGCCCCGCCGGTTCAGCACCTCGGCGACCTCCGCGTAGGTGATCTCCCGGTCGCCCAGCTCGTCGGGGTCGACGTCGAGCACGCCGACGAGCACGTCCCGCACGGTGGGTACCGGCTCCTCCTCGAACCGCACGTCCTTCACCGGGTACGCGTCGAGGATCGCCAGCAGCGCGGTCCGCTCGCCGCGCGCCTGGAGTTCGCAGGCGAGCGCGTGCGCGATCAGCCCGCCCGCGGACCAGCCGAGGAGCAGGTACGGCCCCTGCGGCTGGATCTTCTGCACGTGGTCGGCGTAGTCGGACGCCATTTCCTCGTAGGAGGTGGGCAGTGGCTCCGGCCGACCGAGGCCGCGCGCCTGGAGCGCGTAGACCGGGTGCTGCGGGCCGAGGTGGTTCAGCAGCCCGCTGTAGGACCAGCTGATGCCGCCGCCGGGGTGGACGCAGAAGAGCGCTGGTGCTGTCCCGGTAGAGCGCAGGGGCAGCAGCACGTCCAGTGCGTCGTCCGGATCGTTCATGGCCAGGCGTTCGGTGAGCCCGGCCACCGTCGGCGCCTCGAAGAGCAGGCGCAGACCGAGTTCAAGTCCGAGGGTCTCGCGGATCCGGGAGGCCAATCGGGTCGCGAGCAGTGAGTGGCCGCCCAGGTCGAAGAAGCCGTCGTCGATGCTGACGTGCTCCCGGCCGAGGACTTCGGCGAAGAGGCCGCACAGCAGTTGCTCCTGCGGCGTCCGGGGGCCGCGACCGGAGTCCGAGGCCGCCCCGTAGTCGGGGGCGGGCAGAGCGGCCCGGTCGAGCTTGCCGTTGGCCGTCAGCGGCAGCGCCCGCACGGTGACGAAGGCCGCCGGCACCATGTAGTCCGGGAGCTCTCGGCGCAGTCGGCCGGAGAGCTCAGCCGTCTCGGGGCCGCCCTCGGGTGCGGGCACCAGATAGGCGACCAGCCGCTTGTCCCCCGGCCTGTCCTCACGGGCGACGACCGCTGCCTGAGCGATGCCGGCGCAGCTCGCCAGGACCGCCTCGATCTCCCCGGGCTCGATCCGCAGGCCCCGCAGTTTGACCTGGTGGTCGACGCGTCCGGCGAAGTCCAGCGTGCCGTCTCCGCGCCACCGGGCGAGGTCGCCGGTGCGGTACATACGGCTCCCGGCCGAGCCGTACGGGTCGGCGGTGAAGCGCTCGGCCGTGAGCCCGGGGCGGCCCCAGTAACCGCGGGCCACGCCCGTACCCGCGAGGTACAGCTCACCGACCGTGCCCGTCGGCACCGGACGCAGCCGGTCGTCGAGCACGTAGGCACGCATGTTCGCCATCGGCGTGCCGATCGGCACGGTCGCGGCGTTCTCGGGGAGGTCGCGCACCGGATGGCAGGTGGCCAGGGTGGTGGCCTCGGTGGGGCCGTAGCCGTTGACCACCTCGATGCCGGGGCAGGCCGCGAGCACCCGGGCGGCGGCGGCCGGCGACACCACGTCGCCGCCGGTCCACACCTCGCGCACCCCGGCGAGCAGGCCCGGGCGCTCCTCGGCGACCAGCCGGAACAGTCCGGCGGTCAGCCACAGCCCCGTCACCCCGTGCGTGGTGACGGTGTGCTGGAGCAGGTCGAGGTCGAGCCGCTCGGGGGGTGCGACGACGATCCGGCAGCCGTTGAGCAGCGGGACCCACAGTTCGTACGTCGAGAGGTCGAAGGCGGTCGGCGAGTGCAGCAGCACCCGCTCGTGTCCGCCCCCGCGCCACTCGGGGGTCAGCGCGAGGCCCGCCACGTCCCGGTGGGTGACGGCCACGCCCTTGGGGCGCCCGGTCGAACCGGAGGTGTACATGATGTACGCCAACTGGTCCTCACGGCACGGCACCGCGGTGCTGAGCGGATCGGACTCCCCGGCCTGGGCGAGGGCGGTGAGCACCTCCTCGGTCAGCACGACGGCCGCCCCGCTCTCCCGCAGGATCAGATCGATCCGGGAGGAGGGGAAGCGCGGGTCCAGGGGTACGTAGGCGCCGCCGGCCTTGATGATCGCCAGGATCGCCACGACGAGCTCCGCCGAGCGGTCCAGCAGGACCGCGACCGGTGTCTCCGGCCGCACGCCTTGGCGGATCAGCGCGCTCGCCAGGCGGTCGGCCCGCAGGTCGAGTTCCGCGTAGGTCAGCTCGGTGCCGCCCGCGACGACCGCCACCGCGTCAGGGGTGGCCCGCGCCCGGCGGGCGAAGAGCGCCGGCAGCGCGGCCGACGGCAGCTCCGCGGCCGTGTCGTTGACCTCGTACAGCAGCCGGTGGCGTTCCTCGTCGGACAAGAGGTCGATCCGGCTGATCGGCCGCTCCGGGTCGGCGGCGGCCGCGCGCAGCAGGCGGGCCCAGCGCTCGAACAGCAGCTCCACGGTGGACGCGTCGAAGAGGTCGGTGGCGTACTCCACCGCGCCGACCAGACCGCCGGCTCCGCCGTCCGGGCGGAACTCCTCGGCCAGGCTGAACGTCAGGTCGACCCGTGAGGTCCCGGTCGGGGCCGCCAGGTGGCCCGTCTCCAGTCCTGGCAGCGTGAACTCGCCGACGGGCGCGTTCTGCAGGGCCAGCATGACCTGGAACAGCGGGTGGTGGGCGAGCGACCGCACCGGGTTGGCCACCTCGACCAGGTACTCGAACGGCACGTCCTGGTGGTCGTACGCGGTGAGCGCCTTCTGCCGCACCCGGCCGAGCAGGTCGGCGAAGCCGGGGTCGCCGCCGGTGTCGGCACGCAGCACCAGCGTGTTGACGAAGAAGCCGACGAGCTCGTCGAGTGCCTGGTCGGTACGGCCGGCGATCGGGCTGCCGATCGGGATGTCCGTACCGCCACCGAGCCGGGTGAGCAGGGCGGCGAGACCCGCTTGCAGCACCATGAACATGCTGGCGCCGTGCGCGGTGGCCAGATCCCGCAGTGCCCGGTGCAGCTCGGGGTCGAGCCGGACCACGACCCGGTCGCCCCGCTGGGAGGCCACCGGCGGCCGGGGCCGGTCGGCGGGCAGCTGCACCTGCTGGGGAATGCCTGACAGTTCCTCCTTCCAGTAGCCGAGTTGGCGGGCGAACAGGCTCTCCGGGTCGTCGGCGTCGCCGAGCAGCTCGCGCTGCCAGCCGGTGTAGTCGGCGTACTGCACCGGCAGCGGGGACCACTGGGGTTCCTCGCCCCGGCAGCGCGCCGCGTAGGCCGCCGCGAGGTCACCGGAGAGTGGTCCCATCGACCAGCCGTCGGCGGCGATGTGGTGCACCACGACCAGCAGTACGTGCCGGTCGGGGGCGAGCGCGTACAGCTCGGCCCGGACCGGCGGGGCCGCGGCCAGGTCGAACCCGCACCGGGCCGCGTCCGCGAGCCGCTCGGCCAGCCGGCTCTCGTCGAGTTCGACCACCGGGAGCGCCGGCCGCGCCCGCTCACCGTTCAGCACGACCTGGTGGGGGACGCCGTCGGTCTCGCGGAAGACCGTCCGCAGGCTCTCGTGCCGGCCGATCACGTCCGCGAGTGCGGCGTGCAGCGCCGTGCGGTCGAGGTCGCCCTTGAGGCTGAGCGCGAGCGGCATGTTGTAGGTGGGGCTCGGCCCGTCCATCCGGTGCAGGAACCACAGGCGGCGCTGGGCGAAGGAGAGCTCGACCCGCTCGGGGCGAGGGCGGGCGGTCAGCGCGGGCCGCGCCGCCGTGGAGCCGTCCAGGCGGGCCGCCAGCGCGGCCACCGTCGGGGTCTCGAACAGGGTCCGGACCTCCAGCTCCGCGCCGAGGGTCGTCCGGACCCTGGAGGCCAGGCGGGTCGCCAGCAGCGAGTGCCCGCCGAGGTCGAAGAAGCTGTCCTCGACCCCGACCTGGGCCAGCCCGAGCACCTCGGCGAAGAGTTCGGCGAGGAGTTGTTCCTGCGGGGTGCGCGGCGCCCGTCCGGCCGCGGCGGCGCCGAGGTCGGGGGCGGGCAGCGCGCGGCGGTCGAGCTTGCCGCTCGCGGTCAGCGGCAGCGCGTCCAGCGTCACGAACGCCGACGGGACCAGGTAGTCGGGCAGCCGCCGGCGCAGCCAGTCGCGGAGTTCGCCGAGGAGGGCGCCGGTCTCCCGGCTGCCGGTGGGACGGTTGGTCAGCGACGACAGGTCCCCGCCACCGGTACCGGCCGACCGGTACGGCTCGACCGGGGAGCCGAGGAGCGTCCGCGGGTCGGTGAAGACGACGTCCAGGGCGTCAGACCCGGTCGCCGACCAGGTGACCGCCACCTCGCGGCCGGACTCCCGCCCCAGCGCGTGGAACTCCTCCGGGTCGGGAATGCCGCTCTCCTCGGGGGTGTCTCCGGGCGCGCGCAGCCGCTCCCGCAACTCCGTGAGCGGCACCTCCCCGTCCTGCACCGCCCTGGCCAGGGCGGCCTCCCGCACGACGCGGCGGTTCGGTACCCCGGTGATCCGCAGCATGCCGGGGGCGGGCTGCCGGGTGAGCGACTCGCGCAGCTCGGCCAGGGCCGAGATCTGCCGCCCCCACGCCAGCTCGACGCAGTGGCCGGGGGCCTCCGGAGCGACCGCAGACGCGTGCAGCGTCACGTCGTAGCGGTAGCGGGAGAGTTCGTTGTGGTGGTGGCCGCGCTTGAGCTCCACGGTCACCGCGCCGATGTCGGTGCCGCGGGTCCGCAGGGCGGCGAAGAAGTCCGGGTCCACCAGGAGTTCCTTCTCCACCCTGACGGCCTGCTCCACCGCCCGGCGCACGGCCGCCGGGTCGGCGCCCTCGCCGGTCCGGTGCAGTTGTGCGGCGGTGACCAGCGGGCGCAGCAGCCGCAGGTTGCGGACGTCACCGACGAAGAGCGCGCCGCCCGGGGCGAGCAGGCGCATCAGCTTTCCGATCACCTCGGCGAGGTAGTCGGCGGACGGGAAGTACTGCACCACCGAGTTGATCACGATGGTGTCGAACTCCCCGGCCGGCAGCCCGTCGGTGTCGTGCGCGGGACGGGTCTGCAGCACCACGCGCCCGGAGAGCCGCTCCTGACCCGCCACTTGGGCGGTCAGCGCGTCGATCGCGGTGGCGGAGAAGTCGGTCGCCCAGTAGGTCTCGCAGTGGGGCGCGATCCGCGAGAGCAGCAGCCCCGTACCGACTCCGACTTCCAGCACCCGGCGGGGCCGCAGGGCGAGGATGCGGGTCACGGTGGCGTCCCGCCACTCCCGCATCTGTTCGACCGGAATCGGACCGGCGTCGTAACTGCTGTTCCAGCCCACGAAGTTGTCGCCGAAGGCCGCTTCCTCCGGGGCGATGGGCAGGGCGTCGTAGATGTCCTGCCACTCCCCCACGTGGTCCGTGTCCAGCCCGCTGTCGCGGGCCGCGTCCTGGTGCGGGACGACGTAGCCGACGAGCCGGTCGTCCCGGGCGAGGACGGCGGCCCGGGCGACGGCGGGGTGCTCGGCCAGCGCGGCCTCGATCTCGCCGGGCTCGACGCGGAAGCCGCGGACCTTCACCTGGTCGTCGGCGCGGCCGGCGTACTCCAGCTGGCCGTCACCCCGTCGGCGCACCAGGTCGCCGGTACGGTACATCCGCGCGCCCGCGGTTCCGAACGGGCAGGCGACGAACCTGCCGGCCGTCAGTCCCGGCCGGTTCAGGTAACCCCTGGCGAGGCCCGCGCCCGCGACGTACAGCTCCCCCGTGACGCCCGTCGGCACCGGCCGCAGCCGGTCGTCCAGGACGTAGACCCGGGCGTTGGCGATCGGCCGGCCGATCGGCGGTGCTCCGGCCGCCGGGAGCAGCGGGTCGCTCATGGTCGCGCAGACCGTGGTCTCGGTCGGGCCGTACGCGTTGATCATCCGGCGTCCGGGTGCCCAGCGTTCCACCAGTTCCGGCGGGCACGCCTCGCCCGCCACCACCAGCGTGGACGCGGTGATCCCGCCGTCCGGCACTGCGGCGAGGACGGAGGGGGGCACCGTGACGTGGGTGATGCCGAGGCCCGGATCGGTCAGCGCGGCGAGTGGCTCAACCGCGGGGGGCAGCACGAGGGCCGCGCCGCACAGCAGGGCGGTGAAGATCTCCGAGACCGACGCGTCGAAGCTGGGTGAGGCGAACTGGAGGACCCGGCTGCCGGATTCGATCGCGAAGCGCTCGATCTGTGCGGCGACCAGGCTCGCCACGCCGGCGTGGCTGACGACGACGCCCTTGGGCCGGCCGGTCGACCCCGAGGTGTAGATCACGTAAGCGGGGTGCCGGACGTCGACCACCACCGCCGGGTCGCTCTCCGGCAACCCGCGGACCCCGGCCACCATCGCGGGATCGTCGACCACCACCGCCGGACGGGCGTCCGCCAGCATGAACGAGATCCGCGACGCCGGATACCCGGGATCCACCGGCAGATACGCCGCCCCCGCCTTCAGCACACCCAGAACCGCCACCACCGACTCCACCGACCTCGGCAGAGCCACCGCCACCACCTGCTCCGGACCCACCCCCCGAGCGATCAGCGCATGCGCGAACCGATTCGCCCGCACATCGAGCTGCCGATACGTCAACTCCACGTCCCCGCAGACCAGCGCGACCGCCTCCGGCGCCGCCACCACCCGCGCCGCGAGGGCCTGTGGCAGCGGGACGGTGCCGACGTCCCGGGCGGTCGCGTTGTCCTGTTCCAGCAGCCGGTGCCGCTCGTCGGTGCCGAGGAGGTCGATCTCTCCGATCGCCCGGTCCGGATCGGCGGTGACGGCCTCCAGCAGGAGTGTCCAGCGCCGGACCAGGGAAGCGACCGTCGAGGGGTCGAAGAGGTCGGTGGCGTACTCGACCGCGCCGACGATTCCCGCCGGCCGTCCGTCCGGACCGAAGTGTTCGACCATGCTCACTCCCAGGTCGAACTTGGCGGTCCCGGTCGCGACCGCGCAGGTGGCGACGTCGAGGCCGGGCAGCGAGAACCGGCCCATGGGGGCGTTCTGCACGGCGACGATGGTCTGGAACAGCGGGTGGTGGGAGAGGGACCGGGAGGGGTTCAGCGCCTCCACCAGGTGCTCGAAGGGCACGTCCTGGTGCGCGTAACCCGACAACGCGGTCTCCCGCACTCGGCCCAGCAACTCCACGAAACTCGGATCACCACTCGTGTCGGTACGCAGCACCAGCGTGTTCACGAAGAACCCGACCAGATCGTCCAACGCCTCGTCCGTACGCCCCGCGATCGGACTCCCGATCGCGATGTCCGTACCCGCACCCAACCGCGTGTACAACGCCGCCAACGCCGCCTGCACCACCATGAACAGGCTTGTCCCGGTGCTGCGGGCCAACTCCAGCAGAGCGGCGTGCAGTCCGGCGTCCAGCTCCAGGCCGATGTGGTCCCCGCACCGGCCGGCGACGGCGGGGCGCGGCCGGTCGGTGGGCAGGGGGAGCAGTTCCGGCAGGTCGGACAGCTGCCGCTTCCAGTAGTCGAGTTGCTGGGCGAACCGGCTCCGCGGGTCTGCGGCGTCACCGAGCAGCTCGCGCTGCCAGAGCGTGTAGTCGGCGTAACTCACCGGCAGTGCGGGCCGGTTCGGCGCCCTGCCTTCACATCGGGCCGTGTACGCCTCGGCCAGGTCGCGGGCGAGCGGTCCGGTGGACCAGCCGTCGGCGGCGATGTGGTGCATGACCAGCAGCAGCACGTGCTCGTCCGGCGCGACGGCGAACAGCTCCGCCCGCAGCGGCGGCTCCGTCGCCAGGTCGAAGGGGTGCCGGGCGAACTCGGCCAGCCGGTCGTGCAGTTCGTCCGGTGCCACCTCGGCCGGCCGGGCCGGGAGGCGGAACGCGGCGGCGTCCAGCACACGCTGGCAGGGGACGCCGTCGACTTCGGGGAAGACCGTCCGCAGGCTCTCGTGCCGGGCCACCACGTCCGTGAGCGCGTGGTCCAGCGCGACCCGGTCGAGCGTTCCGGTCAGCCGCAGTGCGAGCGGGATGTGGTAGGTCGCGGCAGCGGCGTCCATACGGTGCAGGAACCACAGCCGGCGCTGGGCGAAGGAGAGGGGCACGGCCTCGGGCCGCTCGTACGCGGTCAGCGCCGGGCGAGCCCGGCCGGCCCCGGTCAGCGCCTCGGCCAGTCCGGCCACGGTGGGGGTCTGGAAGAGTGCACGCAGCCCGAGCTCCACGCCGAGCACCGAACGCACCCTGGCGACCAGCCGGGTGGCGAGCAGGGAATGCCCGCCCAGGGCGAAGAAGTCGTCGTCGGCCGAGACCTCCGGCACGTCGAGCACCTCGGCGAAGAGCCCGGCGAGGATCTGCTCCTGCGGCGTGCGCGGCGTCCGCCCGCCGCTCCCGGGAGCGGTTTCGGGCGCGGGCAGCGCTGCCCGGTCCAGCTTCCCGTTGGGCGTCGTCGGCAACGTGTCCATCACCACGAAGACGGACGGCACCAGGTAGTCCGGCAGCCGCGGGCGCAGGTGCGCAGCCAACTCCGCGGGGCGGACGGCCAGGTCGGGACGGGCCGCGACGTAGCCGACGAGCCGGTCGTCCCGGGTAACGACGGCCGCCTGGGCGACGGCGGGGTGTTCGGCCAGCGCGGCCTCGACCTCGCCCGGCTCGACGCGGAAGCCGCGGACCTTCACCTGCTGGTCGGCGCGGCCGGCGTACTCCAGTGCGCCGTCGGGCCGGCGCCGCGCCAGGTCGCCGGTGCGGTACATCCGCGCACCGGCGGGACCGAACGGGCAGGCGACGAACCTGCCGGCCGTCGGACCCGACCTGTTCAGGTAGCCGCGGGCCAGACCCGGGCCCTCGACGTACAGCTCTCCCTCCACGCCGGGCGGTACGAGGCGCAGCCTCTCGTCCAGCACGTACACCCGGAAGCCCGCCACCGCCCGGCCGATCGGCGGCACGCCGGACTCCGCGGAGAGCGGGTCGCTCATGGTCGCGCACACGGTCGTCTCGGTCGGGCCGTACGCGTTGATCATCCGGCGTCCGGGCGCCCAGCGTTCCACCAGCTCCGGCGGGCACGCCTCGCCCGCCACCACCAGGGTGGTGGCGGTGAGGGCGGCGGCGTCCAGCGCGGCCAGCGCCGAGGGCGGCAGCGTCACGTGGGTGACGGCGAGCCGGTGGTCGGTCAGGGCTTCCAGTGGGTTCTCGGCCGGGGCCAGGACGAGGGCCGCGCCGGTGAGCAGCGCGCTGCAGAGGTCCCAGAAGGCCGCGTCGAAGCTGGGCGAGGCGAACTGGAGGACCCGGCTGCCCGGCCGCACACCGAGCCGGTCCGCCTGTGCCGCCACCAGCCCCGCCACGCCGGCGTGGCTGACGACGACGCCCTTGGGCCGGCCGGTCGACCCCGAGGTGTAGATCACGTAAGCGGGGTGCCGGACGTCGACCACCACCGCCGGATCGCTCTCCGGCAACCCGCGGACCCCGGCCACCATCGCGACATCGTCGACCACCACAGCCGGACGGGCGTCCGCCAGCATGAACGAGATCCGCGACGCCGGATACCCGGGATCCACCGGCAGATACGCCGCCCCCGCCTTCAGCACACCCAGAACCGCCACCACCGACTCCACCGACCTCGGCAGAGCCACCGCCACCACCTGCTCCGGACCCACCCCCCGAGCGATCAGCGCATGCGCGAACCGATTCGCCCGCACATCGAGCTGCCGATACGTCAACTCCACGTCCCCGCAGACCAGCGCGACCGCCTCCGGCGCCGCCACCACCCGCGCCGCGAAGAGCCCGGGGAGGTCGCCCCCGGGTGCCCGGGCCTCCGGCGCGGGCAGCAGTTCGCCGCGTTCGTCGGCGGAGAGCAGATCGATCCCGCCGATCGGCCGGTCGGGTGTGGCGGCGACCGCGGCCAGCAGCCTGGTCCACCGGGCCGCCAGCAGCTCGACCGTCGGGCGGTCGAACAGGTCGGTGCTGTATTCGATTGCGCCGCCGAGCCCGGCAGGCGCGCCGTCGGGACCGTACTCCTCCGCGAACCCGAAGGTCAGGTCGAGCCGCGCCGTTCCGGTGAGCACGGCCATCCCGGTGACCTTCAGGCCCGGGAGTCCGAAACCGCCGCCCGGCGCGTTCTGCACGACCAGTCCGGTCTGGAACAGCGGGTGGTGGGAGAGGGACCGGGAGGGGTTCAGCGCCTCCACCAGGTGCTCGAAGGGCACGTCCTGGTGCGCGTAACCCGACAACGCGGTCTCCCGCACCCGGCCCAGCAACTCCACGAAACTCGGATCACCACTCGTGTCGGTACGCAGCACCAGCGTGTTCACGAAGAACCCGACCAGATCGTCCAGCGCCTCGTCCGTACGCCCCGCGATCGGACTCCCGATCGCGATGTCCGTACCCGCACCCAACCGCGTGTACAACGCCGCCAACGCCGCCTGCAGCACCATGAAGAGGGTCGCGCCCGATCGTCGGGCCAACGCCACCAGCCGCGCGTGCAGTTCGGCGTCGATCCGGAGCTCCAGCAGGTCGCCGCCGTACGACATGACCGCCGGGCGCGGCCGGTCGGCGGGCAGCCGCAGCTGTTCGGGCAACCCGGCCAGGGTCCGCTTCCAGTAGGCGACCTGCCGGGCGAACACGCTGTCGGCGTCGTGCTCGTCGCCCAGGATCTCGTGCTGCCACAGCGTGTAGTCGCCGTACGTGACCGGCAGCGGCGGCCACGCCGGTGCCTCGCCGGCCTGCCGGGTGGCGTAGGCGGCGGCCAGGTCACGGGCGAGCGGGCCCATGGACCAGCCGTCCCCCACGATGTGGTGCATGACCAGCAGCAGCACGTGCTCGTCCGGCGCGACGGCGAACAGCTCCGCCCGCAGCGGTACTTCCGAGGTCAGGTCGAACTCGCGCACCGCCGACTCGCGCAGCAGGGCGCGCACTTCCTTCTCCCCGGTGATGCGCACGGTCAGCGGAAGGGCGACCTCGGCGGGGTCGAGCACCCTCTGGTGCGGAATTCCACCCGTGTGCGGGAAGACCGTGCGCAGCGTCTCGTGCCGGGCCGCGACGTCCACGAGCGCGGCGCTCAGCGCGTCCCGGTCCAGGTCTCCGGACAACCGCAGGGCCAGCGGCATGTGATAGGTGGCGCTCGGCGCCCCGAACTGCTGGAGGAACCAGAGCCGGCGCTGGGCGAACGACAGCGGCATCGGTTCGCGGCGGGGCCGGGGCACCAGGGCCTGCCGCGCCGTTCCGGCACCGTGCAGTCCCGCCGCCGTCGCGGCCGGGGTCGGGTCACGGAACAGGGCCCGCAGTTCCAGTTCGACCCCGAGGGTCGCCCGGACCCGCGAGACCAGCCGGGTGGCGAGCAGGGAGTGGCCGCCCAGCGCGAAGAAGTCCTCGTCGACCCCGACCCGGGCGAGGCCCAGCACCTCGGCGAACAGCTCGCACAGGATCTGCTCCTGAGGCGTGCGCGGAGCACGGCCGCCCGCGGGCGTGGCAGGCTCCGGGGTGGGCAGCGCCGTCCGGTCCAGCTTGCCGTTCGGTGTCAGCGGCAGCGCGTCGAGCAGCACGAACGCGGACGGCACCATGTACTCCGGCACCCGGTCGCGCAGGTGCGCCGCCAGCGCCCCCTCCCTCGCCCCGGTCCTGTCCGAAGCGACGACGTAGGCGACGAGCCGGTCCTCGCGGGCCAGCACCGCGACCTGGACGACGCCCGGGTGTTCGGCGAGCTGGGCCTCGATCTCGCCCGGCTCGATCCGGAACCCGCGCACCTTGACCTGGTGGTCGACCCGGCCGGCGAATTCCAGCTCGCCGTCGGCGCGCCAGCGCACCAGGTCGCCGGTGCGGTACATCCGCGCGCCGGCCGGCCCGTACGGGTCGGCGACGAAGCGTCCGGCGCTCAGGCCGGGACGGTTCAGGTAGCCGCGGGCCAGTCCGGCGCCCGCGAGGTAGAGCTCTCCCGTCACGCCGGGAGCGACCGGTCGCAGGGCCCGGTCGAGCACGTAGGCACGGCAGTTGGCGATCGGGCGGCCGATCGGCACCGGCTGCGGGCAGTCGGCGGGATCGGCCGGCAGCGGATAGGCGGTGATCACGTGCGTTTCGGCGGGCCCGTAGTGGTTGTGCAGCATCCGGCCCGGCCGGCGGTCCTGGAAGCGGCGCACGGCACCCCCCAGCCGCATCGCCTCTCCGGCCTGCGCGACCAGTCGCAGGTGCGGCAGGTCGAGCGCTGCCTCCTCGGCGGCCTCGGCCAGCGCCTCGATCACCAGGTTCGGCGCGAACAGCTCCTCGACCCGGTGCCGGTCCAGCCAGTGGGCGAACAGCTCGGCGCTGCGGCGCTGCTCCTCGGTCGGCACCACCAGGGTCTTGCCGTACAGCAGCGCGGAGAGCATCTCCTGCACCGAGACGTCGAAGCTGATCGCGGTGAACTGCGCGGTGCGCGTGCCGGGTTCGCCGCCGACGGCCCGGTGGTGCCAGGCCAGCAGGTTCAGCAGCCCGCCGGCGGGCATCACCACGGCCTTGGGGCGGCCGGTGGAACCGGAGGTGTAGATGACGTAGGCCGGGTGACGGTCGTCCACCGGGACGACCGGATCGTGCTCGGGCAGCGGGCCGGAGGGTGTGACGGCCGCGAGGTCGTCGAGCACCACGGCCGGACGGGCGTCCCGCAGCATGTAGTCGATGCGGGCGGACGGATAGTCCGGGTCGACCGGCAGGTAGGCCGCGCCCGTCTTGAGCACCGCGAGGACGGCGACCACCAGATCGGCCGAACGCGGCAGCCGCAGGGCGACCACCTGCTCCGGGCCCACACCGCGCGCGATCAGCGCGTGGGCCAGCCGGTTCGCCCGGCGGTTCAGCTCGCGGTAGGTCAGCGCGACGTCCTCGAACAGCACCGCCGGGGCGTCCGGAGTCTCCCGGACCCGCTCCTCGAAGAGCGCGGGCAGGGTGGCGTCGGAGAGCGGGCGGGCGGTGTCGTTACGGCTGACCAGCAGCTCGCGGCGCTCCTCTGCGGTGAGGACGTCGATCCGGCTCAGCGGACGCTCCGGCTCGGCGACCACCGCCGCGAGCAGCCGCATCCACCGGGCGACCAGTACCTCGACCGTTGCGGCGTCGAAGAGGTCGGTGCTGTACTCGACCCGGCCGACGATGCCCTCGGCGGCGCCCGTACCGCCGCGCTCCAGCAGGTGGAACCCCAGGTCGAACATGGCCGTGGGCGTCCGCGCCAGGACGATTTCGGTGTCCAGGCCGCTCAGCGCGAACTCGGTGCGCGGCACGTTCTGCAGCGCGAGCAGTACCTGGAACAGGGGCTGGCGGGCGAGCGAACGGGACGGGTTGAGGGCTTCGACGACGTGGTCGAACGGCAGGTCCTGGTGCGCGTAGGCGCCGAGCGCGCCCTCCCGGACCCGCTCCAGCAGCTCCGCGAAGGACGGGTCGCCGCTGGTGTCCGTACGGAGTACCAGGGTGTTGACGAAGAACCCGATGAGGTCGTCCAGCGCCTGGTCGGTCCGGCCGGCGATGAGGCTGCCGACCGGGATGTCCGTGCCGGCGCCGAGCTTCTCCAGCAGCGAGGCCAGGGCGGCCTGCAGCACCATGTACACGCTGGCGCCGTGCTGCCGGCCCAGCCGGATCAGCCCGTCGTGGAGTTCGGCGTCCAGTTCGATCGCCAGGTGCCCGCCGGCGTAGGAGGGCACAGCGGGGCGGTGGCGGTCGGCGGGGAGCGCGATCTGCTCCGGCAGGCCGGCCAGCGTCTTCGTCCAGTACGCCGTCTGACGGGCGAAGAGGCTCGTCGGGTCCGTCGCTTCGCCGAGCAGACGATGCTGCCAGAGGGTGTAGTCGGCGTACTGCACGGGCAGAGGCGCCCACCCGGGTGCCTCTCCCCGCCTGCGCGCCGCGTACGCGGTGGCCAGATCGGCGGCGAGCGGGCCCAGCGACCAGCCGTCACCGGCGATGTGGTGCATCACCAGGAGCAGCACGTGTTCGTCCGCGGCGACCTCGAACACCTCGGCGCGCAGCGGCGGTTCGGCGGCGAGGTCGAATCCGCGGGCCACCGCCGCGGCCAGTGCTCCTGGCAGGTCCGACTCGTGGGACCGGGTGACCGTCACCCTCGGGCGGGCCTCCTCCGCGGGCCGTACGTGCTGGTGGGGCACGCCGTCCGCGCTCGGGACGACCGTGCGCAGGGTCTCGTGGCGGTCGGCGAGGTCGCCCAAGGCCGCTTCGAGGGCCGCCAGGTCCAGCGTTCCCGAGAGCCGCCAGGCGAGCGGCATGTTGTAGACCGAGTCCGCGCCCTCCAGCTGGCGCAGGAACCAGAGCCTGCGCTGAGCGGACGACAGCGGTACCCGCTCGGGCCGCTCGGCACGCTCCAGCGCGAGCCGGGCCCGGTCCGCGCCGCCCAGCCCGGCGGCCAGCCCCGCCACGGTCGGGGTGCGGAAGAGGGTGCGCAGGGGCAATTCCACGCCCAGCGTCGTACGGACCCTGGCCACCAGCCGGGTGGCGAGCAGCGAGTGTCCGCCGAGATCGAAGAAGTCGTCGTCGGCGCCGACCTGCGGCAGGCCCAGTACCTCGGCGAACAGTCCGGCCAGTACCTGCTCCTGGGGGGTGTGCGGGGCCCGGCCGGCCGGTGTCGCGGTGGTGCCGGGTTCGGGCAGGGCGCGCCGGTCCAGCTTGCCGCTGGTGTTCAGCGGCAGGGTGTCGAGGGGGACGAACGCGGTCGGCACCATGTAGTCCGGCAGCCGTTCGCGCAGGTGCGCCCGCAGTTCCTCCGGCCGGAGCTCCGTGCCGGTGACGGGCACCGGATAGGCGACCAGCCGGGAGTCCTGCGCCCGGTCCTGCCGGACGATCACGGCGGCGCGCGCGACCTGCGGGTGGTCGGTGAGGACCGCCTCGATCTCGCCGAGCTCGATCCGGTGTCCGCGGATCTTGACCTGGTCGTCGGTGCGGCCGAGGAACTCCAGGTTCCCGTCCTGGTTCCACCGCGCCAGGTCGCCCGTGCGGTACATCCGCGAACCGCCGGCACCGAACGGGTCCGCCACGAACCGCCCCGAGGTCAGACCGGGACGGTTCAGGTAACCGCGCGCCAGCCCCGCGCCCGCGATGTACAACTCACCCGCCACCCCGGCCGGCACCGGCCACAGAGCGCCGTCGAGCACGTACAGCCGGACACCGCCGAGCGGCCGGCCGATCACCTGGTGCGGGCTGGATTCCAGTGGTGCGACGACCGAGTCCACCGTGCACTCGGACGGCCCGTAGTAGTTGAGGGCGGTCACCCCGTCGGCCGCCCGCAATTGCTCCCACAGCTGCTCGGGGACGGTCTCGCCGCCCAGTCCGACCATCGTGGGACGCCACTGCGGATTGTCCAGCAGACCGTTCTCGACCAGGAGTTGCAGATAGGACGGGGTGCCGCCGACGGTGTCCAGTCCGGCCCGGGCGGCGTAGTCGAGGTAGGCCCGCGGATCGGACCTGGTCGCCTCGTCCAGGACGTGCAGTTCGTGGCCCGCGAAGAGGGCGATCAGCTGATCGAGGGAGGCGTCGAAGGACACGGACGTGGTCAGCCCGATCCGCATCCGCTCCTTCGCACGGAAGACCAGGGGCAACTGGTTGGCGAGCAGGTTGAGGAGGCCGCCGTGGGTCGCCACCACGCCCTTCGGCCTGCCCGTGGAACCCGAGGTGTAGATGACGTACGCCGGATGGTCCGGACCGACCGACACCATCGGGTCCGCCACCGGACACCCCGCCACCATGGCCGCCGTCACCGGCTCGTCCACCACCAGCCGGCCCACCGGAACCTCCGGCAGCCGGTCGCCGGTGCGCACATCCGTCACCAGCAGAACCGGGCGGGCATCCTCCAGCAGATACGCGATCCGCGCGGCCGGATACTCCGGATCCACCGGAACGTACGCCGCACCCGTCTTCAACACCGCCAGAATCGCCACCACCAACCCGGCCGACCGCGGCAACGCCACCGCCACCAACCGCTCCGGACCCGCACCCCGAGCGACCAACGCATGCGCCAGACGATTCGCCCGCGCATCCAACTCCGCGAACGACAACGACCCATCCGGACCCACCACCGCACACGCGTCCGGAACCGCACCCACCCGAGCACGGAACAACTCCAGCAGACCCTCACCGGACACCCCGGCCGCCGGACCGGTCCCCAGCGCCGCCAACTCACGGTGCTCCTCAGCCGTGAGCAGATCGATCCCGCTGAGCCTGCGTCGCGGATCGGCGACCGCCGCGCGGAGCAGCCGCTCCAACCGCCCGACCATCGTCTCGACGGCGGCCGGGTCGTACAGGTCGGTGGTGTACTCGACGGACCCGTCGATCCCGTCCGGGGAGCCGTCCTCCGCGAGCCGCTCGGACAGGGTGAAGATCAGGTCGAGCTTGGCCGTGGTCGACGCCGACGGCATGTCGTCGACGCGCAGCCCGGGCGGCGCGAAGTCGGCCCGGGGGGCGTTCTGCAGCACCAGCATGACCTGGAACAGCGGGTGGTGTGCCAGCGACCGGGACGGGTTGAGGACCTCGACCAGGTACTCGAAAGGCAGGTCCTGGTGGGCGTACCCGGCCAGCGCCGTGTCCCGGACCCGGCCCAGCAGTTCGGCGAAGGTCGGATCGCCCGACGTGTCGGTACGGAACACCAGGGTGTTGACGAAGTAGCCGACCAGTTCGTCCTGCGCCTGGTCGGTCCGGCCGGCGACGGGGCTGCCGACCGGAATGTCGTCGCCCGCGCCGAGCTTGCTCAGCAGCGCCGCCAGCGCTGCCTGGAGAACCATGAAGAGACTGGTCCCGTGCGCGCGGGCGAGCTCGCGAAGGCCGCGGTGCAGCTCGGCGTCCAGCCCGGCGCTCGTGGAAGAGCCCCGGTGGGTGGCGATCGCCGGACGGGGGCGGACGGTGGGCAGCTGGATGCACTCCGGGAGACCTGCCAGCTGCCGCGCCCAGTAGTCCGCGTGTCCCGCGAACAGGCTGTCCCGATCGGTGGCGTCGCCGAGCAGGTCGTGCTGCCACAGGGTGTAGTCGGCGTACTGCACCGACAAGGGCGCCCACCGCGGCTCCTCGCCGCGCCTGCGTGCCGCGTAGGCGGCGGTGAGTCCCTGCGTGAGCGGGCCCAGCGACCAGCCGTCGCCGGCGATGTGGTGGAGCACCACCTGGAACACATGCTCGTCCGGAGCGAGTTCGAACAGCGAGACCCGCAGCGGCGCCTCGGCCGCCAGGTCGAACGGACGGTCCTTCGCCTTCGCCATCAGCGCGGAGAGTCCGGCCTCGGTGGTCCGGTCCACGAGCAGCCTCGGGCGGGCCGCCGCCACGTCCAGCACCTGCTGGTACGGCGCGCCGTCCACCGCGGGAAAGACGGTGCGCAGGCTTTCGTGCCGGGCCACCATGTCCGCCACGGCGGCTTCCAGTGCCTGCCGGTCCAGGTCCCCGGTCAGCCGCCAGGCCAGGGAGATGTGGTAGCTCGCGGCTGCCCCCTCCAACTGGTGCAGGAACCACAGCCGCCGCTGCGCGAACGACAGCGGGACCATGGCGGGGCGCTCGCGCTTCACCAGGGCCGTCTGCGCCGGCCCCGCGGCCACCAGAGCGGCGGCCAGTCCTGCCGGGGCCGGTGCCTCGAACAGGGTGCGCAGCGGCATCTCCACGCCGAGCGTCGCGCGGATACGGGCGGCCAGGCGCGTGGCCAGCAGGGAGTGCCCGCCCAGGTCGAAGAATCCGTTCTCCACGCCGACGGACTCCACCCCCAGTACCTCCGCGAACAGCTGGCAGAGGATCTGCTCCTGCGGGGAGCGCGGCGCACGGGAGGCGGCCGCCGGGGCGGTGTCCGGGACGGGCAGGGCCCGCTGGTCCAGCTTGCCGTTGACGGTCAGCGGCAGCGCGTCCAGCAGGACGAAGGCGGACGGCACCATGTACTCGGGGAGCCTCTCCCGCAGGTGTCCGCGCAGCCCGTCGGGTTCGAGCACGGCGTCCCGGGCGGGTACCACGTACGCGGCGAGCCGGGTGTCGTCGGCCCGGTCCTGGCGGGCCAGGACGGCGGCCTGGGCGACACCGGGGCACGCGGCGAGCGCCGCCTCGATCTCCCCGAGTTCGATCCGGAACCCGCGCACCTTCACCTGCTGGTCCGCCCGGCCGACGTAACGCAGGCCGCCGTCCGCCGCGCGGCGCACCACGTCTCCGCTGCGGTACATGCGCGATCCCGGCGGTCCGAACGGGTCCGCCACGAACCGCCCGGCGGTCAGGCCGGGCCGGTTCAGGTAGCCGCGTGCCAGGCCCGCGCCCGCCACGTACAGCTCACCGGGAACGCCCGGGGCCACCGGCCGCAGGCCGGCGTCGAGCACGTACACCCGCAGGTCCGGGAGGGCCGTGCCGATCTGGCCGGCGGCGGAGGCGGAGCGGTCGAGCGCCGCGTACGTGACGTGCACCGTGGTCTCGGTGATGCCGTACATGTTGACCAGTCGCGGCGCGTCGTCCGCGTGGCGCCGGTACCAGCTCGACAGCCGGCCGTGCTCCAGCGCCTCGCCGCCGAACACCACGGTGCGCAGGGCGAGCCGGCGGCCGGTCTCGGGCGCCTCCGCGTCCGCCTGGGCCAGCTGGTAGAAGGCGGACGGGGTCTGGTTGAGCACGGTCACCCGCTCGCGGGCGAGGAGGTCCAGGAACCGGCCGGGTGAGCGGCTGGTCTCGTGGTCCACGACCACCAGGCGGCCGCCGTGCAGCAGCGGGCCCCACAGCTCCCACACCGAGAAGTCGAAGGCGTAGGAGTGGAAGAGGGTCCACACGTCCTCGGCGGAGAAGCCGAACAGCTCCCGGGTGGTGTCGAACAGGCGCACCACGTTGCGGTGCGGGACCACGACGCCCTTGGGCTTACCGGTGGAACCGGACGTGTGGATGACGTAGGCGGCGTGGCCGGGGTCGAGGGCGGTCTCCGGGTCCGTGTCCGGCAGCCCGTCCAGGTCGGCGGTGTCCAGCAGCAGCCGGTCCACGTCGCCGGTCCGCAGCCGCTCACCGGTCCGGCTCGTCGTCACGAGCAGCGCGGGCCGGGTGTCCTGGAGCAGATGGGTGATCCGGGCGGCCGGATACTCCGGGTCCACCGGGACGTACGCCGCGCCGGCTTTGAGTACCGCGAGGACCGCCACGACCAACTCGGCCGAACGCGGCAGAGCCAGCGCCACCATCCGCTCCGGCCCCGCCCCCCGGCCGATCAGGGCGTGGGCCAGCCGGTTGGCACGGGAGTTCAACTCGCCGTACGTCAGGCGCACGTCGCCGTCGCTGAGGGCGACCGCAGCGGGGTGGGCCCGTACCTGCCGCTCGAACAGCGCGGGCAGGGATGCCTCCGGCAGCGCCTCGTCCCGGTCGGTGTCGGCCGGCAGCAGGGCCCGGAGCTCGTCGGCGGAGACCACGTCCACCTGGCCGATGCGCCGTCCGGGGTCGGCGACGACACCGCGCAGCAGTCTCTGCCACCGCTCGACGATCCCGGCGACGGTGGCCGCGTCGAACAGGTCGGTGCTGTACTCCACCACGCCCGACAGCCCGTCACCGTCCGGGTTTTCGGCCAGCACGACGTTCAGGTCGCACTTGGCCGTCCTGGTGGGGACCAGGTCGGTCGTCACCCGCAGTCCCGGCAGGTCGAAGGTGCCGAACGGCGCGTTCTGGAGGGTGAGCATGGTCTGGAACAGCGGGTGGTGGGCGAGCGTCCGGGTCGGGTTCAACGCCTCCACCAGGTGCTCGAACGGCATCTCCTGGTGCGCGTAGGCTTCCAGCGCCCCGGAGCGCACCCGGCCCAGCAGTTCGGTGAACGAGGGGTCCCCGGACAGGTCCGTGCGCAGCACCAGAGTGTTGACGAAGAAGCCGACCAGGTCGTCCAGGGCCTCGTCGGTGCGCCCCGCGATCGGGGTGCCGATGGGGACGTCGGTACCGGCGCCGAGCTTGCCCAGCAGAGCGGCCAGAGAGGCCTGGAGCACCATGAAGAGGCTGGCTCCGCCGTCGCGGGCGAGTCCGCGCAGCGCGAGGGACAGCTCGGCGTCGATGTGGACCGGCAGGTGGGCGCCCCGGTAGGTCATCGCCGGGGGGCGGGGCCGGTCGAAGGGCAGCTCGACCTGCTCGGGCAGGTCCGCCAGCCGCTCCCGCCAGTAGGCGAGCTGGCCGCTGAGCAGGCTGTCCGGATCGGCGGCGTCGCCCAGCAACTCCCGCTGCCAGAGGG
Source organism: Streptomyces sp. AM 2-1-1 (assembly GCF_029167645.1). Taxonomy (NCBI): domain Bacteria; kingdom Bacillati; phylum Actinomycetota; class Actinomycetes; order Kitasatosporales; family Streptomycetaceae; genus Streptomyces; species Streptomyces sp. AM 2-1-1. The sequence goes on from NZ_CP119147.1 coordinate 391,582, forward strand.
CGTAGTCGGCGTACTGGACGGGGAGCGGCGACCACTGCGGCTTCGCTCCGCCGCTGCGGGCCGCGTAGGCGCTCGTCAGGTCCCGCGAGAGCGGCCCGGTCGACCAGCCGTCACCGGCGATGTGGTGCGTCACCAGCAGCAGCACGTGCTCCTCGGTACCGGTGCGGAACAGTTCGGCACGCAGGGGCGGCTCGTCGGAGAGTTCGAAGCCGCGCCGCGCCGCCTGTGCCAGCCTGCCGGGCAGCTCACCCTCGCCGACCTCGGTCATCCGCAGCCGCGGCCGTGCGGCGTCGGCGTCGAGCACCCGCTGCCACGGCACGCCGTCGGCGACCGGGAAGACGGTGCGCAGGCTCTCGTGCCGCTCGGTCACGTCCGCGAGGGCGGCCTCCAGGGCACGCAGGTCCAGGCTTCCGGACAGCCGGAGGGTCAGCGGGATGTTGTAGGTGGCGCTCGGCCCCTCCATCCGGTGCAGGAACCACAGGCGGCGCTGCGCGGAGGAGAGCGGGACCGTCCCGGGCCGCTCGCGCCGCCCCAGGGCCGGGCGCGCCCGGGCCGCGGCGTCCACCGCGGCGGCCAGTTCCGTCACCGTCGGCGCGTCGAACAGGTCGTGCAGTCTCAGCTCCACGCCCAGCACCGAGCGGGCCCGGGCGACCAGCCGGGTGGCGAGCAGGGAGTGGCCGCCGAGGTCGAAGAAGCTGTCGTCCAGACCGACTCCGGTGACCCCCAGCACCTCGCTGAACAGCCCTTGCAGCAGGTGCTCGACCGCGGTGCGCGGAGCGCGGCCCGGTGCGGCGGGCTGCCGGTCGGGGGCCGGGAGGGCGTGCCGGTCGAGCTTGCCGTTCGGGGTCAGCGGCAACGCGTCCAGCACCACGAAGGCGGACGGCACCATGTACGCGGGCAGCCGCTCCCGCAGCCGGGCGCGCACTCCGTCCACCGTGACGGTCTGCCCCTCGGCGGGGACGACGTACGCGACCAGCCGGGGTTCCTCGTCGGTGCGCACCGTGACGGCGGCGCGCGCGACCTGCGGGTGGTCGGTGAGGACCGCCTCGATCTCGCCGGGCTCGATCCGGTGTCCGCGTACCTTGACCTGGTCGTCGGTGCGGCCGAGGAATGCGAGGTCGCCGTCGGGGTTCCACCGCACCAGGTCCCCGGTGCGGTACATCCGTGCGCCGGCGGGACCGAACGGGTCCGCCACGAACCTCCCCGAGGTCATCCCCGGCCGGTTCAGGTACCCCCGCGCAAGCCCCGCACCCGCGATGTACAGCTCACCCGCCGCACCCGCCGGCACCGGCCGCAGCGCGGCGTCGAGCACGTACAGCCGGGCGTTGGTGACGGGCCGGCCGATGACCGGGCGCGGGCTCGGTCCCACCGGTGCGGCAACCGAGTTGACGGTGCACTCGGAGGGTCCGTAGAAGTTGAGGCAGGAGGTCCCTTCGGCGGCCCGGAGCTGCTCCCACAGCGGCTCCGGGACGGCCTCGCCGCCGGCCGCGACCAGCGCGGGCCGGTGCCGCGGATCGGTCAGCAGTCCGGCCCGGACGAGGTCATGGAGGTAGGAGGGGGTGGCCTCCACGTAGTCCAGCTCCTGGCGCGCCACGTAGTCGACGAAGGCCTGCGGATCGGTCCAGGTCGCGTGGTCCGGGACGTGCAACTCATGGCCCGCGAAGGGGGCCAGCAGCTGGTTCCAGGAGGCGTCGAAGGAGACCGAGGTGGTCAGCGCCACCCGCAGTCGCTCCCGGTCCTTCAGCAGCGGTGCGAACCGCACCAGCCGGTGGTCGCCGAGCAGGTCGAGCAGGCCGCCGTGGGTCGCCACCACGCCCTTGGGCCTGCCGGTGGAACCGGAGGTGTAGATCACGTACGCCGGATGCGCCGGATCCACCACCACCTCCGGATCGGTCACCGAAGAGCCCTCCACCAGGGCAGCCGTCCCCGGCTCGTCCAGCACCAGCCGACCGACCGGACCCCGCGGCAACCGGCCACCCATGCTCGTGTCCGTCACCAACAGCACCGGGCGGGCATCATCCAGCAGATACGCGATCCGCGCGGCCGGATACTCCGGATCCACCGGAACGTACGCCGCACCCGTCTTCAACACCGCCAGAATCGCCACCACCAACCCGGCCGACCGCGGCAACGCCACCGCCACCAACCGCTCCGGACCCGCACCCCGAGCGATCAACACGTGCGCCAGACGATTCGCCCGCGCATCCAACTCCGAAAACGACAACGACGCCTCCGGCCCCACCACCGCCAGAGCATCCGGCACCGCACCCACCCGGCCCCGGAACAACCCCAGCAGACCCTCACCGGACACCTCGGCCACCGGACCCGTACCCAGGGCCAGCACCTCGGCGTGCTCGTCCGCCGTGAGCAGTCCGATCCGGCCCACCGCCTCGTCCGGTCCGCACTCCGCGACGGTGTCGAGCAGGGCGAGCAGCCGCTCCTGGTGCGCGGCGAGGTCGTCGGCGCCGTACGCCTCCGGAGCTCCGTGCAGCCTGAGGAGCGGAGGAGTGCCGTCCCGGTAGTCGAACACCCAGACGGCCAGGTCGGTGGTGGACCCCGACACGAAGTGGTGGACCGAGGCGGGGTGTCCGGCGAAGGTCGGCCTGGCGTTGAAGGCCATGATGTTGACGATCAGCGGGAACGCCGTGCCGATGGTGCCGGACGCGCCGAGGTCGCGCAGCAGGTCCTCACTGCGGTAGCGCTCGTGCGTGACGGCCGCCTCCACCTCCCGGGCCACCTGGGCCACGAGGTCGCCCCAGGACATCTCGGGACGCACGGTCAGCCGCAGCGGCACCACGTTGGACAGGGTGCCGGGTACGGACATCAGGCTCCGCCCCGCGCCCCGACGGGCGGTGACCGGAAGGGCGAGCACCACGTCCTCGGTGCCGCTCAGCCGATGGGCGTAGAGGGCCGTCGCCGCGACCACCAGACGGGACCACCGGACACCGGCCCGGTCGGCCGCGGCCCGCAACGCCTCGGGGCTCCGCAGTCCCCGCTCCCCCGCCAGGCGCAGGGCCTGGTGCGGGTCGGTCGTGGGGGTGTCGGTGAGCCGTGTCGGGGCGGGCAGGTCGGCGAAACGTTCGGTCCAGTAGGAGCGGTCGGCGGTGAAGTCGGCGGACGAGCGGTAGGCGGCGTCGGCGTCGACCAGGTCCCGGAGGGAGCCGAACGGGCAGGGCGGTACGTCGCCGTCCTCGGCCAGCGCCGAGTACACCTCGCCGACCCGCCGGCGGACCATGGAGCTGCTGATCGCGTCCATGACCAGGTGGTGGTAGTTGAGGTACCAGAGGAACTCCGTCGGCGACAGCCGGATCAGCGCGTGACCGAACAGCGGGTCACGGGCGAGGTCCAAGGGGCGGGCCAGGTCCCGTTCCATCCATCGCAGGGCCGCCGTCCGGGAATCGGGTTCGGCGCCGAAGTCGGGGTGCGCGGGCGCCCACTCCCAGGTCTCGCGGAGGATCTGGCGCGGACCCTCACCGTCGTCGACGAAGGTCACGTGCAGGGCGTCGACCTCGTCCACGACCAGGCGCAGCGCGGCGTCGAACAGCGCCGGATCGACCGGTCCGCGGATCTCCAGGCACTCACCGACGCGGTAGCCCGGGATCGGCGTCCGGGAACCCTGCTCGGCGAGCCAGATCTCGCGCTGGGCAGCGGTCAGGGGCAGGACGTCGCCGTCACGACGGGACATGGGGGTACCTCCAGAAGTATGGGTGGGCATGCACGCAGGGCGTGCCGACCGCGCCGGCCGCGGGGTGTCACGTGGTCGGCGGGTCGGGGCGGACCGGTCCGCGGTCAGGCGGCGATGTCGCCGGCCTGGAGCTGCCAGAGGGATGCGTAGAGCCCGTGCTGGGCGAGGAGTTCGTCGTGGGTGCCTTGCTCGGCGACGATGCCGCGCTGGTCCATGACGTAGATCCGGTCGGCGTGGCGGACCGTGGAGAGGCGGTGGGCGATGACGACCATCGTCCGGTCTGCCGCGAAGCTGCGCAGCGTGCGCTGGATGGCGGCCTCGGTCTCGTTGTCGACGGCGGAGGTGGCCTCGTCGAGGATGACGACCGGTGGGTCCTTGAGGATCGTGCGCGCCAGGGCGATCCGCTGCCGCTGACCGCCCGAGAGCGTGGCGCCGCGTTCACCGATCAGGGTGTCGTAGCCGTCGGGCAGGGTGGCGACGAAGGCGTGCGCCTCGGCCATGGCGGCGGCCCGGACGACGTCCTCGTGCGAGGCGCCGAAGCTGCCGTAGCGGATGTTGTCGGCGATGCTGCCGTCGAAGAGGAACGGATCCTGCGCGACGAAGCCGATGGCGTGGCGCAGGTCCTGCCGCCGCAGGTCGCGGACGTCCTCTCCGTCGAGCAGCACCCTGCCGGACTCCGCGTCCTGGTAGCGCATCAGCAGCTTGGCGATCGTCGTCTTGCCGGAGCCGGTGGCGCCCACCAGGGCGGTCACCCGGCCGGCCGGGATGGTCAGGGAGAGGTCCTCCAGCGTCGCCGGGCGGCCGGGGTAGGCGAAGGTGACCTTGTCGAGGACGATCTCGCCCCGGACCTCGGCGAGTTCGAGCGTCCCGTCGCCGTGGTCGGCCTCGGTGGGCAGGGTGCGCAGGCGCTGGACCCGGTCGTAGGAGGCGAGGGTGCGCTGGTACTGGTCGGCGATGCCACCGAGCCGGCTCATCCGCATCAGCAGCATCTGGGGCAGACCGATCAACGGGCTGAACACCTCGAAGCGCAGGGTGCCGTTGAGTACCGAACGGCCGCCGATCAGAAGGGTGCCGGCCATGGACGCGGTGGTGCAGGCCCGGACGGTCTCGGCGTGGCGGATGGTGCTCCGGTCGGCCTGCCGACTGCTCTCCTGAACAGACTCGCTCAGCTCGTCGACGCGTGCCGCCTCGTACTCCTCGGTGCAGAAGCTCTTGACGGTCGCACTCGCTTCGAGTGAGTTGATCACCTGGCTGCCCAGTCCGGCCCGACACTCGCCGGTGGCCGCGTAGGTTGCCGCGGCGTTGTCCTGGTGGCGCAGCGAGAGCCACGCGACGACCGGAATGGGCAGGAACGCGATCCAGGCGATCTGCGGTGCCAGCAGGAGGAACGCCGGTACCAGGACGGCGAGGCTGGTGCCGAGTTGCAGCACGTCGTTGGCCGGGCCGGCGAAGAAGGCGCCCAGCTGTCCGACGTCGTTGGTGAGCGTGCCGGTCACCCGACTGGTCCGCTCGCCCTCCAGGTGGCCGAGTTCGAGGCGCTGGACGTGTCGGTAGGTACGGCTGCGCCAGTCGTGCTCGATGTCCTGGCCGAGTTGGCGCCATTGACGGCTGGAGGCGTAGGAGAGGCCGGCCACCGCGGCGCAGGCGGCGGCCACCAGCCCTGCGAGACCCAGGAGTTGGGCTGAGGCCGTGGTCAGGCCGAGGCTGACCAGCGGAGCCGCCTCTCCCTTGATGAGGACGAGGCCGGTCCATCCGAGGAAGGTGCCGAGCGCCATCTCCGCGGCCTGGCAGGCGACGGACAGGGCGGCGGCCCGGGAGAGGCGGCGGCGGTGCGGGCCGACGATCTCCACCAGGGGGTGGCGTTCGGCACCCCGCCCGGCGGCTCGCCGGGACGCTTCGACCGTTCCGCGCCAGGCTTTCCGGAGGACGAGCGCGGTCGCCGCGGCGACCCCGCCGGCGGCCACCAACTGCCTGCTCCGCGCCGACCCCTTGAACAGCGCGATCCCGGCCGTGATCCCTCCGCCGACGGCGAGCACCGGGCGCACGACCGGGCCAGGGTCCGCCCGCGGGGCCGGAGCGACGGCGGAGCCGGCCGGCGCGGGACGTCCGGCTCCGGTCATCTTCTCGGCGACCCGGGTGACGGCTCCGCGGACGATCCGGCCGACGTCCGCCGTGCGGAGCCGGGCGTCGTGCCGGACGAGGACCCCGCCGGTGACCGGATTGGCCCGGGCCTCGGTGATCCCGGGGATGCGGCGCAGCGCGGCGGCGAGGACGTCGGCCGTCCGGGGTCGTCCGAGCACCAGCTGGACGTCCCAGCGCTGGCGGCCCGGGATGACCGAGCGCGGGCTCGCACCCGGTTCCACGGAGCGGAATCCGGCTGCGGCACCCAGTAGGGATGGCATGTGTACGATCACCTGTTTGCGGAGGTCGCGGCGGGCCGTCCGGAACACGACGGCGTACGGCGACGGAACGGGATTCTCTGAGCGGCGGTCTCTGCGGTCGAGCGGCCGCCGCCCGGGCGCACTCCGCCGAGACCGGTCGGCGTGCGCGCCTGGCGGCGACCCCGGTTCTTACGGGCCGTCAGTGGGCCTTGCCGGCAGCGGAACCGGCGGTGCCACGGATCTTGGGGGTCCTCGTCTCCCCTTCGGCGGCTCCGTCCTTGGTGCCGCTTCCGGCGGCCCGCTGGCCGACGACGGAGTGCCCCCCGGTGTCACTGGCGGCGATCTGGGCGGCCACCACGTCGGCGGCGACTTCGGCGGCGAGGTCGTGGATGTTCTCCCCGGCCTCCTGAGCCGCCTTCCTCACCTCCATCGCGATACCGACGGACGTCCGGACGACCCCACTCACCAGCGGCTTGAGCAGGCGCTTGGCGACCGGCGCGACGATGAGGCCGACCAGGAATGGCGGGACTACTGGCAGCATGATTCTCCATCCTCTCCACGCATACGTATGACGGGAAACCCACGTGTGGCGAAAGGCCGGAGCAGTGCCCGGCCGTGCGGGTTTCGATCTCGAATGTCCGGGACTCATCTGGCGAATCGGATTCCCGGACGCCGGAGCGCGCCGTCCGATCCCGCGATCACCGTAGTGGAGTCCCACCCGCCTGGGCCAAGCAGCGCCTTCTCCTTCACTCATGCGAGTGCTCATGGCCTTTACGCGTAACCCCCGAGGGGCAGCCCATCCCACATGAATGCAATGCGATAATCCGATCAATATCTCTTCTCCGGTTCTCCGGTTCTCCGGTTCTCCGGTTCTCCGGTTCTCCGGTTCTCCGGTTCTCCGGAAGGAACCGCATTTCCGGTATCACCGGCCAGGGCCGGCAGGCGCTCCCCCCTCCCGCCCTCCCGCGCGGGTGGCGAAAGACCCGCGTCACCCCACCGCACCGCGCGACGCCGCTCCTCGCGAGGAGCGGCGCGGCGGTCGGCTCCTGCCGCCCCGCCCGACCGGCGGGCACGACGGGCCGTCGTGCCCCTCGTACGGGTGAATCAGATTCGGTCGCCCCGCCACCCCCGACGGCTCACGGCCCCGTCACCGGACGGATCCGCGCATTCGAACGTGCCTACCACACAGGCCAGTTGCGTCATCAGAGCCCATGGCGCGGTGTCACCATGAGGCCATGCGCCGACGTACCCCGCCGATCGCCCTGGCGGCCGCACTCACCGCCTCGGCCGTCGCGCTGGGCGGTTGCGGCGGGAGCACCACCTCCTCGACCACCACCCCACCGGTGATCCGCGGCACCGTCCGGATCGCCCAGGCCGGCGAGACGCCGAGCTTCGACCCGTACTCCGCCTTCGGTTCCTCCCAGGCCCACTTCGCCTACGACTCCCTGGTCAACCTCGCCCCCGGCGGCGCGCTCGTCTCCGGCCTGGCCTCCTCCTGGCGGGCGACGGCCACCACCGCCACCTTCACCCTCCGCCCGGGCATCACCTGCTCCGACGGCACCGCGCTCACCGCGACGGCGGTGGCCCGGGCTCTCACCTACGCGGGCGACCCCGCCCACCAGTTGGCCGGTGCCCAGACCGTCCTGCCGAACGTCCCCTTCGAGGCGAGCGCCGACGACGGCACCGGCACGGTGTCGACGACCGCCGCCGCCCCCTTCCCGTTCCTCGTCCGCACCATCGGCCGGCTGCCGATCGTCTGCCCCGCCGGTCTCGGCCGGCCCGGTTCCCTGGACCGCGCCACCCACGGCACCGGCCCGTACGTGCTCACCCGCTACACCCCCGGGGGGCCGTACGAGTTCGCCGTGCGCGACGACTACTCCTGGGGGCCCGCCGGAGCGACGACCAGGGCACCCGGTCTTCCCGCGCGCATCGTCCTCTCGGTGGTGCCCCAGGCGTCCACGGCGGCGAACCTGCTGCTCACCGGGGGCGTCGACATCGCGGGCGTGAGCGGGCCGGACCGCGCCCGGCTCACCGGACGCGGCCTGTCCACCGCCGACGTGGCGACCGTGGTCGGGCTGACCTTCTTCAACCACCGCCCCGGACGGGCGCTCTCCGACCGGGCGCTCCGCCGCGCCCTGGTCTCCGCCCTCGACCGCCGGGGTCTCGCCAACGTCGCCGTCGGCGGCACCGGTGAACCCGCCACCGATTTCGGTGCCGAGGGCTCCGTCTGCCACGCCGACCTCGCCGACACCCACCTGCCGGCGCAGAACGCCGCCGAGGCCCTGCGCACCGCCGGCTGGACCCGCTCCGCGGCCGGCCCCCTCACCAAGGGCGGCCGGCCGCTCCGGCTCCGCCTGATCACCAGCCCGGACCTCGGCCCGACCCTGGTCCCCGTCGCCGAACTCATGGCCCGCGAGTGGACGGCGCTCGGCGCCGAGGTCGACCTGGTCGCCGAGAGCCTGCCGGCTCTCGTCAACGCCATGTACCAGAGCGCCGACTTCGACGTGGTGGTCGGCAGCACACCGGGGTTCGCGCTCCCGGTGGGCTTCATCCCCTTCTTCTCCGGTCCGGCCCCCGCCCGGGGCCTCAACTTCGCGGGCGTGACCAATCCCGAGTACGACGCCCTGGTCGCCCGGGCCCTCGGGGAGACCGACACGGCGGGGTGCGCCACCTGGAACCGGGCGGCCGCCGCGCTCTTCCGCTCGGCCGACGCGCTGCCGATCGCCCAGGGCCGAACCAGCGTGTACGGCTACCGCACCACCTTCGCCACCACCTTCGGCGGACTGCTCGTTCCCACCAGCATCCGCCTCCACCAGTGACCGACCCGGGGCCCACCATGTCCGTACCCCAGCTACTGCGGCACCCCTGGACCGTGTTCCTCGGCCGCCGCACTGTCCGGCTGCTCCTCTCCCTGGGGGTGGTGGTCACCGCGTCCTTCGCGATGGTCCGCCTCATCCCCGGCGATCCGGTCCGGGCCGCGCTCGGCGTCGACGCCGCTCCCGGGCTGGTGGCCGCCCGCAGGCACGCACTCGGGCTCGACGCCCCCTTCGTGTCCCAGTACCGCCACTACCTCGGCGGCCTCCTCCACGGTGACCTCGGTTCCTCGCTGGTCACCGGGGCGCCCGTCGCGGAGCTGGTCCGCACCCGCTTGCCGGCCACCCTGGAGATCGCCGTCCTCGCCTTCCTGGTCACCCTCGCCATCGCCCTGCCCGGCGGTCTCCTGGCCGCCGTGGGCACCCGCGACGGCCGCCGCCCGCGCACCGAGCTGGTCTTCACCGCGGTCACCGCCGGTCTGACCGGAGTGCCGGACTTCGTCCTGGCCGCCGGACTGACCGCGCTGCTGGCCGTCGGACTCCACCTGCTCCCGGTGGCGGGTGCGGCGGGCGCCGCGTCGTTCGTCCTGCCCGTCCTGGCGCTCGCCCTCGCCCCCACCGCCGTGCTGCTGCGCATCGTCCGGGTGGAGGCGCTGAAGGTACTGGACGAGGACTATCTGCGCACCGCCCGGAGCAAACGGCTCTCTCCGGCTCGCCGTTACCTCCGGCACACGGCACCGAACATGGCGTCCGCCGCGCTGACCGTCGCCGGGAGTCTGCTGCCGGGTCTGATCGCCGGCACCGTGCTGGTCGAGAAGGTCTTCGCCTGGCCGGGCATCGGCTCCGCCATGGCGCAGTCCGTGGTCGCACAGGACTATCCGGTGGTCCAGGCCATGGTCCTGGTGCTGGGCACGGCCGTGCTGCTGGCGGGGCTCCTGGTGGACGTGCTGCTCGCCCTGCTCGATCCCCGCTCGGCGATCCGGGAGATGTGACCATGCGCCCTCCGTCCGGACGTTCCCGCTCTCCCCTGGCCTGGGCCACCGCGGTCATGCTGGCGTCGCTCGTCGCGCTCGCGCTGGCCGGCCCGCCGGTGTGGGGTGCGGCAGCAGACCGGCCCGACCTCTCCGCCGTGCTCCAAGGCCCCTCGGCGGCGCACCCGTTCGGCACGGACAGCCTCGGCCGGGACCTGCTCGCCCGCATTCTGACGGCCGCGCGCCCTTCCCTGCTGCTCGCGCTCGCGGCGGTGCTGCTCGGCGCGACCGCGGGAATCCTCCTCGGGGCGTGCACCGCTGTCCTCGGCCGGCGCGGCCGCCGGCTGACCGGCGGGCTGATCAACCTGCTGCTCGCCTTCCCGGCGCTCCTCGTCGCGATGTTCCTGGCGGTCGTGTTCGGCGCGGGCGCCACCGGAGCGGTGCTGGCGCTCGCGGCGGCGGCCGTCCCCGGGTTCGCCCGGCTCGCCCAGACCCTCGCCGCAGGCGTCGCGGGCACCGATCACCTGGCCGCGGCCAGAGTCCTCGGCCTGCGCCGCCACCGCCTGCTGTGGCGGCACGTCCTGCCCAACATCGCGGAGCCGCTGCTCCTCGCCGTCACCACGGCGGGTGGCACCGCCCTGGTCGCACTCTCCGGGCTCAGCTTCCTGGGCCTGGGCGTCCAGGCACCCGGTTACGACTGGGGACAGTTGCTCAGCCAGGGACTCGACCGGATCTACGCCGAGCCGGTGCCCGCGCTCGCCCCGGGCCTGGCCGTCCTCTACGCGGCGCTGACCTTCCAGTTCCTCGGAGAGGTCCTGGCCACCCACGTCGCACGGCGCGCACCGGTGGCGCGCGGACCCGCACCGGTACTCGCTCCGAGCGGCCCCGCGGAGGACGGGCTGGTCCTCCAGGTGGAAGACCTCACCGTCGAACTCCCCACTGCCGGCGGCACGATCCGGCCGGTGCGGGGGGTGTGCCTCTCGCTGCGGCCGGGCGAGATCGTCGGCCTCGTCGGCGAGTCCGGGTCCGGGAAGTCGCTCACCGCGCTCGCCGTCGCCGACCTGCTCCCGTACGGCGCCCGGACATCGAGGCGCACTCTGCGTCTCCACGGGGAGGACCTCTCCGCCCTGACGCCGAAGGAGCGGGACCGGCGCCTGGCGACGGGTCTGTCGATGATCTTCCAGAACCCGGCCTCGGCGCTCAACCCGTCCCTGCGCATCGCCACCCAGCTCACCGAGGCCGTCCGGGCCCACCGGGGTGCGAGCCGCACGAGCGCCGCGGCGGAGGCGGCCGACGCCCTTCGACGGGTGGCCCTGGCCCCGGCACTGATGCGTGCGCGCCCTCATCAGCTCTCGGGCGGTCAGCGCCAGCGGGTGATGATCGCCTCGGGGCTGATGGTGCGGCCGGGACTGGTCATCGCCGACGAACCGACCACCGCGCTCGACGTCACCGTGCAGCGCCAGATCACCCGGCTGCTCACCGACCTCCGGAGGGACACCTCCGCGGCGATCCTCTTCATCAGCCACGACGTCGCGCTCGTGGGCGAGTTCTGCGACCGGATCCTGGTGATGTACGCGGGCACCGTCGTCGAGGGGCTGCCCGTCGACCGCCTCGCAGACGGGGCCCGGCATCCCTACACGCGGGCCCTGATCGCCTCGGTACCGGACCTCGGCGCCGACCGGGACCGACCGCTGCCGACGATCGAGGGATCACCGCCCGATCCGCTCGCACCCGAGGCGGGGTGCCCGTTCGCGCCCCGTTGCGCGCGGCGCCAGGACCGCTGCGCCGAGCAGGCTCCCCCGCTGGAGGAACTCGATGCCGACCACCGGGTCGCCTGCTGGTATCCGGTTCCGGCGGCGACCCCGGAGGCGGTGACCGCGTCATGACCACCCTCCAGGTCGTCGATCTCACCGTCCGCCACCCCGGCCGCCGTGACGCCCCCGCCGCCGTGGACGGTGTCTCGCTGGAGATCCCGTCGGGAACCACCCTCGGTCTCGTGGGGGAATCGGGCTCCGGGAAGTCCAGCCTGGCCGGCGCGATCGTCGGCCTCGTGCCCGTGCACGCCGGCCGGGTCCTGATCGACGGCCGCGAGGTCCGCACCCGCACCGTCCACGACCGGCGCCGGCTCGGCCGCCAAGTCCAGGTCGTCCTCCAGGACCCGGACACCGCGCTCGATCCCCGGATGACGGTCCGCCAGACCCTCGTGGAGGCCGCCACGGTCTTCCGACGGCTCGACCGCGCCGCCCGCCCCGGGCGCGTCACCGAACTGCTCGGACTCGTCGGCCTCGATCCGCGGCTCGCCGATCGCCTGCCGCGGCAACTCTCCGGCGGCCAGCGCCAGCGCGTCGCCCTGGCCCGCTCGCTCTGCGTCGAGCCCGGCCTGCTGATCGCCGACGAGATCACCTCGGCGCTCGACGTCTCCGTGCAGGCGTCCGTCCTCAACACCATCCGTGAACTCCGGCGACAGCTCGGACTCTCCATGCTGTTCATCGGCCACAACCTGCCGGCGGTCTGTCACGTGTCGGACGTCGTGGCGGTCATGCGGCACGGCAGGATCGTCGAGATCGCCCCCACCGCGACGATCCTGCGCGCCCCGAACCATCCCTACACCCGGACGCTGCTCGCCTCCGTTCCCTCGCTGCGCGCCTCCCTCCCCGGGCAGAGGTCGTCGTGATCCTCGGCATCCGGAGGCGGTGCCCTTCTGAACACGGGCGACCGTCGCCGCCGCCCACCCGTCCGATGCGAATCGCCGGCCAGGGGGCGGCCGACTCGTCGGCGGGCACGAGGGAGTCCCCCTTCCCGCAATTCCGGCCGAATGCCCGACCGGCCGGGAAGCGGTCCACCGGCAAGGGCGGGGCCCGCGGCGGATGCGCTCGGGAAACACCCCGTGAATTCCCACGAACAACCGTCAAGCGGCCAACCACCGCATCACGCAATCGAATTACAACGTGATCCGACGAGCTGATCACCGTGAGACGATGCAGCGGCTTCGCAATTCCATGACCCGGCACCGCGATGCCACGGACGACCGGCGGAGAAAGGACGGAACATGGGAACTCTTCGAGGAACACCGATGCCCCCCGGACGGAGCGCCGTGACATGACCGTCGCCCTGGACCCGACCCTGTTCCACCAGACCGGCGTGGGCCTGTCCGTGCCGTTCGCCATTGCCGGGACGGGCATCCATCTGCCGCCGGACGTCGTCACCAACCAGGAGCTCACCCGCTCCCTGGACACCAGCGACGCATGGATCACCAGCCGCACGGGTATTCGCGAGCGCCGCCGTCTGGCCCCGCACCTGGCGACCTCCGACATGTGCGTCGCCGCCGCTCACCCGGCCCTGGAATCCGCCGGCGTCGAGCCCGGCCGACTGGACGCGGTCATCGTCGCCACCTACACCTGGGACCAACCGCTCCTGTCGACCGCGCTCATCGTCAAGGACGCCCTCGGTGCCCACCGCGCGCTCTCCCTGGACGTCACGACAGCCGCCTGTGCCTCCGGCATCCAGGCCCTGCTGATCGCCGCACACCTGATGCAGAACCCCTCCATCACCACCGTCCTGCTGCTCGCGGCCGACTGCGCCTCCAGGGTCGCCGACCCCACCGACCGCACCACCGGTGTCTTCTTCGGAGACGCCGCGGCCGCCGTCGTCCTCACCCGCAACGACACCCCGGGTGCGGGTCTGCTCTCCTACAGCCTGGGCTCCCAGCTCTCCTACGCCGTCCAGATCCCCGCCGGAGGCTCCCGGGCGCCCGCCAGCACCGCCACCGTCGCCGCCGGGGACCACTACCTGTCGATGGACGGCCGTGCCGTCTGGAACGCCGCGACCACGCTGCTGCCCGAGAGCATCACCTGCGCCGCCCGGCGCGCCGGGGTACCGATCGACCAGGTACGGCACTTCTTCCTGCACCAGGCCAACCTGAACATTCTCGACGAGACCATGGCGGTCCTGGGGGTCCCCCGAGAACGGGCCCCGGTCACGATCGACCGACTGGGCAACACCGGATCGGCCGGCGTGTTCACCGCACTCCACACCGCCGTCGCCGGGGGTTCCCTCCTCCCGGGAGACACCTACGTGCTGTCCGGAATCGGAGCGGGCTTCCAGTGGGGGACCCTCTGCCTCCGACACGCCTGACCAACCCCACATCAGGTTCGATGAAGGGGGTTGCCGCCTCGGCGCGGATGTCACGTCCGCGCTCCGGCCGTTCACGGACGGGTGAACTCGTGGTCGGCGGCTGGCGATTCCGTAGTGACCCGCACCAGCATGGACTGCATGACCACCACGTGCTCGCAGGCCGAACGGGCCGCTCAGGCCCGCGCGGCCGAACTACGGCTCGCCGCCGACGACATCGACGGCGTCGTGTTCGGCTGGGTCGACAACGCAGGACTCACCCGGGTGAAGTCCGTCCCGCTCGCCCGACTCGGACAGGCCGCCGAGCACGGTGTCGGCGCCCTCCCCTGCTTCGACGTCTCGCTGGTGGACGACTCCTTCACCACCACGGCGTCGAGCAGCGGCCCGATGGGCGACCTACGGCTCGTGCCCGACCTCGACCGGCTCACCCCGCTCGCCGCCCAGCCCGGCTGGGCCTGGGCCCCGGCGGACCTCTACGCCCAGGACGGCACCCCGCACCCCGGCTGTCAGCGCGGCTTCGCCCGGCGTGCCACCGAGGCCGTCGAGCGGCGCGGTTACGCGGTGCGGGCCGGGATCGAGGTCGAGTGGGTGGTGGCCGACGCGACCGGAGACCCCGCGGCCTCGGGGCCCGGGTACGGGATGACGCGCTTCATCGAACACTCCGACTACCTGCGGGAGTTGCTCCGCGCTCTCACCGCGCAGGGCCTGACCGTGCTGCAGCTCCACCCCGAGTACGCCGCCGGGCAGTTCGAGGTCTCGGTCGCCCCCGAGGGGCCGGTCGAGGCGGCCGACACCACGATGCTGGTGCGCCACACCATCCGGGCCGTCTCGGCCCGGCACGGGCTGCGGGTCTCGTACGCCCCCGTCTTCGCCGAGGGCACGATCGGCAACGGCGGCCACCTGCACCTCAGCCTCTGGCAGCAGGGCCGCAACCTCGGACATGACGGGCCCGGCCGTCACGGGCTGCACCCCGAGGCCGAACACTTCCTCTCGGGGGTGCTGGCCGAGCTGCCCGCTCTGCTCGCCCTCGGCGCACCCGGCGCCGCCTCCTACCTGCGCCTGGTCCCTTCCCGCTTCGCGGGGGCGTACCGCTGCTGGGGCCTGGAGAACCGCGAGGCGGCGCTGCGCCTGATCGCCGGTTCGGCGACCGGGCAGGCCAATGCCGAGTTCAAGTGCTTCGACGCCGCCGCCAATCCGTACCTGGAGGTCGGCGGGGTGCTGGCCGCCGGGCTCGCCGGGCTCGACGCCGCGATGCCGCTGCCCCCCGAGACCACCACGGACCCCGCCGCTCTCGGCGGCGCCGAGCGCCTTCCGGCGAGCCTCTCGGAGGCGACCGACGCGTTCGAGAAATCCGCCCTCCTGCGCCGGTCGCTCGGCCCCGGGCTGTACGAGGCGGTACTGGCCGTCCGGCGGGCGGAGGCGGAGTTGTTCGCGGGGATGCCGGATGCGGACGTCATCGAGGCGGTGCGCTGGCGATACTGACGGAGGGTCATCTCTGCGGCCCGGTAGCGGGTGAGGACGGTGGACATCCGCATCCACCCGTACCGGCCGGCGCCGCCGGCCCGCCCGCGTCGCTCGCCGCGAGCAGCAGGATGCGCGGTCCCTCAGGCGCTTCCTCCGTCCGGAGCAGGACCGGCGACGCACGTGTACGGCAGCGGCGCGAAGCCGTTGAAGCCCTGGGTGGTGTAGGCCACGGCATAGGCGCCGCAGGAGTGGATCCAGACAGGGTCGCCGGATGCGATGGTGCGCGGCACCCGTACCAGGCCGCCTTCCTGGGCGTAGGCGTCATCGCTGTCGCACGTCGGACCGGCCACCACGGCGTCGACGAACTGCCCGCCGGGTCGGGTCGGGAACTCCAGCCGGTACTGCAACTGGTCCATCTCGTAGAGACCGTTGAACTTCCCGCAGCTGAGGTAGAGCCAGTGCACGCGTGTGCCGTCGGCCCGGTGGCGCGAAGTGAGCCGGGAGACGTGGGCGCGGATCGCGCCGTGGTCGGCGACCAGGTGGCGGCCGGGCTCCAGCAGGAAGGACAACGGCGCCGTGCTGACGGCGCGCAGCCGCGCCATTCCCTCGCGCATCACCGTGAACATCTTGTCCAGCGGCGGCTCCAGTGGCCGGCCGCACCGGTCGAGCACGCCGAGGGCGGGCAGTCCACCGCCGAGGTTGATCCGGTCCAGGAGGACCCCCTGCCGCTGCAGCCTTTCCAGCAAGGCGGCCAGCGTCTCGATCGCCGCGCTCCAGGCTTCGGTCGTCATCTGCTGGGAGCCGACGTGCACCGACAGGCCGGAGGGCACCAGAGCCGCGTCCCGGGCTGCGACGAGCACGCGCAGGGCATCCTCGGGCGAGCAGCCGAACTTGTGACTCAGACCCCACAGCGCGCCCTCACCGCTGGTGGCGACGCGACAGAACACTGCGGACCCCGGCGCGTGTTCGGCGATGGCGGCGACGTCCTCCCGGCTGTCGGTGGCGAAGTCACGCACGCCCAGCCGGTAGGCGTCGGCGATGTTGCGGTCGGACTTGACGGTGTTGCCGTAGTGGATCAGGCCGGGGGCCACTCCGGTGCGCAGCGCCTGGATGATCTCCTGCGGACCGGCGGCGTCGAAGCCGGCACCGAGTCCGGCGAGATGATCGAGCACCTCGTCCACCGGGCATGCCTTCATCGCGAACCGGACGCCGACACCGGGAAGTTCGGCACACAGGGCAGTGTACTGGCGCCCGATGCCCTCCAGGTCGTAGACGAGGGTGTCCTCGACCGCGTTCGCGAGGGCGGCGCGCAGGGCGGAATCCTCGTGCCGGCCGGAAGGGGGCGGCCAGGACCTCGGCACGGCGGCCGACGCCGTCGGGGCGCGGTGGGCGGCACTGCCACGGTCGGCCGCCCGGCGCTGTTCGGCGATCTGACACATGTCGGTGGCCTGAGGCCTCACGCATGACTCCCTGTCCGACTGGGTGATCGATGCCGGGAACGTTCCGGCACCCACGAGAGGGAACGAGGGAGTGCAGAGGTGGGTTATGACTCGTGAGCCGAATTCCTCACGCCGGGCTCCGTGGACGCCGGACGGCCCGGCCCGCCCCTGGCGCGCGTATGGGGGTGCGAGCGTCAAGATGCCGGTCATGCGACGCGGGAACTGCGCGAGCCAGCAGAAGCAGCGGCAGCGGCAGCGCGACGGGGGCGAGCCGGCACCCCGGTGGGACGACGCCTCGGGCGCGGGCCGGGCCTCACTGGCCCCGCCCGCGCGGTCGCCGCCGGATCACGGCCGACGGCGGGCGCCCCGTCGGTGTCGGCCGTCTTCCCGGCCTCCCGCACCCCGCCGCACGGCCGCGTCCGGAAGGAAGAACCGACCCGTCAGAGTCCTGCCCAGTGGTTCAGCGTCAGACGGGGCTGCGCGTTGCGGGCGAGCTCGTGGGCCTGTTCGGGCCACCAGACTCCGGCGGCCGGGTCGACGACACCGTACTCGGGGTCGACCGTGCCGCCGGTGTTCCGGGTGCAACTGCCGTCGGACTCACCGATGGTCTTCACGTACAGGTAGGCGTCCACCAGCGGAACGCCCGTGTCGGCGGTCGGGCGGGGGCCCATGCCCCGTCCGGGCGGGTTGCACCACGTCTCCGGGTCCCCCGCGTACTTACCGGCCGGCGGGGTCCACGGCCCCTTTCCGTTGCGGCTGGTGTCGACGACGAAGTGCGCCAGCTCGCCGGTGGAAGGAGTGCCCACGTTCTGGTCGTACCAGGCGTCCGTCCAGTGCCAGGTCGAGGGGTCGGTGGAGGAGACGGCGTTGCCGGGGGTGGTGTCGTTGGGGGCGGCCGGGGAGTAGTACTGGCTGGCGCACCAGTCGCTGTGACCCCGGGACCACTCGGGCCCCTTGGTCGCGAACCACATGCACTGGGAGATCCAGGTCCCGTAGTGCGATGTCTCGTCGGTGGGCTGGTAGTTGGATATGTTCAGGACGAAGCCGTCACTCCTTTCCACGCCTGCGTCCAGGAGCCGCTGCGTGATGTCGCCGACGGACCGCCACTGACTGTTGCCCGCGTCCAGGTAGACCGCGGTGTTCGCGGCGCCCTTCAGGGTGCGGACCGCGTAGTCGAGGTCGGACAGGCGGCGAACGGTGAGTTCTCCGGTCGGGTCGATGTCTCCGGCACAGTCCTTGGGCAGGGCGGCCAGGCCGTCGGGCTCCAGGATGACCACGGCCTTGCTGCTGCCGATGCCCTGGGCGAACGCGTCGATCCACTGACGGTAGGCGGCGGAGGAGTCGGCCCCGCCGCTGGAGTAGAGGCTGCAGTCGCGTCCGGGGATGTTGTACGCGACGAGGACCGGGACCCGGCGGGTGGTCGCGGCGGCACGGACGAGCTTGCGCACGCCGGTACGGGCTTCGGTGGGCGTGCCCTCCGTGAACCAGGCGGCCTGCGGGTAACTCGCCAACTTGGCCATGTTCAAGCCGTCTTCGAGATGTCCGGCCTTCAGGTCGTCGAGGGCCTGCCGGGCCGCCTTGCTGCTCGGGTCGACGTAGAACTTCGTCGCCGGGGTGACCGTTCCCGTCGCGGGAGCGGGAGCGGGAGCGGGAGTGGTTGCGGGTGCGGCCTGGGCGGGGGCGGCGAATGCCGCGCAGGCGGTGAGCGCCGCGGCGACGATGGCCGTACGGCGCCGGAAAGTACGGGAACGCATGGAGACTCCTGGTCTGGGATCGAAGGCTGCGGAGGGGCCGTGCCCCACCTGCTGGAACCCGACGCGCGCCGTCACGGCAGGCGGGCTCCGTCGAGGGATGGCGGGAGGGGAACGGAGCTTTCTCCGGGACCTCACCGAAACGGCCGGCGGGGA
Organism: Streptomyces sp. AM 2-1-1; assembly: GCF_029167645.1. Classification (NCBI taxonomy): domain Bacteria; kingdom Bacillati; phylum Actinomycetota; class Actinomycetes; order Kitasatosporales; family Streptomycetaceae; genus Streptomyces; species Streptomyces sp. AM 2-1-1. The sequence goes on from NZ_CP119147.1 coordinate 410,373, forward strand.
GGGGGAGATCAGTAGCCGTAGATCATCTTGTAGGCGGCTTCGGGGAGGAACTGGCCTGCTGCGGATCCGGCTCCGACCCCGCAGTTGCCGTCCGACTCCCCGGGGGTCTTGATCCACAGGAGCATCTCCGCGCCCCCGCCCTTCTGGGTGGGGGTCCCGATCCTGCGGCCGGCCGAGTTGCACCATTCGCCGTTGCTCGAGCCGTTGCCGTTGCGGCTGGTGTCCACGACGAACGGCTTCGTGTACCCCTTGGACGAGCTCAGCGCGGCGTTGACCGCGTTGGCGTAGGTGATGTTCTGCGCGGTGGTGTAGTGGTTGGAGACGTTCAGCGAGAAGCCCCGGGTACGGCGGAGACCCGCAGCGTCCAGGCTCGCGGCCATCGACGTGGCGCTGCGCCAGCCCGGGTTGCCGGCGTCGAGGTAGACCCAGGTGTTGGGGGCCTTCTGGCTGAACTGGGTGATCGCGTTGTTGAGCAGGGAGTTCCGCTCGGTGATCTGGGCGGCCGTCATGCAACTGGTGTCGCCGAGCGCATCGGGTTCCAGGACGACGACGGCGGGCCGGCTGCCGATCCCGCCGGCGAACGCGGCGATCCACTCGTTGTAGGCGGCGACGGATCCCGCCCCGCCTCCGGACTGCCCGCCGCAGATGTCGCGGTTGGGGATGTTGTACGCGACGAGGACGGGCAGTTTGTCCGCGGCGTCGGCCGCGCCGGCATAGGCCCCGGTCGCCGTTCCTATGGTGCCGCTCCAGTTGCCGAACCAGCGGGCCATGGGCTTCGCGGCGATGTTGTCGCGGATCGCGGGCGCTCGTCCGTCACCGGGGTTGGCCGCGGCCCACAGCGCCGGGCTGGAGTGGGGGTCGACGTAGAAGCCGCTGGTGAGCGTGGTCGGATCGGCCGCCTGGGCGGGCGGGGAGACGACGAGGACCAACGGCAGGGCCAGCAGCGCTGCTGTCATCGCATGGCGGAGGTGACGCATGGGAGTACCTCGGTTCCTGACGGGGATGACGCCGCACGGCTCTCGTCCTGAGCGTGCGGCGCGGAGGGAAAACGGTGCACGAGGTGGCGGCCGGACCCGCGGCTCGGGCCTGGCGCGCCTCGCGGACCGGAACACGACGGCCGGAATTGGGAGCGCTCCCACTGGAAGCGCTACCAGAATCGTCCGGAGCACCTTGCGGGTATGGCCGGTATCGTCTGGGCTGGGATTGGAGCTGTCAAGGGGCCCTGCACGGAGCTCGGTTCAGTTCAGGTTCGATTCGGCACGGAGGGAGCCCTGGGAAAACTGGAAGCGCTACCACTACCCTGCCCAGGATGACGAGGAGGTTTCCTGCCACCGCACCAGGCGTTCTCCGCGGCGCAGGACCACGCCGCGGGCGAGGCCCGCGTGGGCCGGCCGGGACCTGTCTCGTTCCTCGCGGCGCGGGCACCGGTTCTCGGGGCCCCGCTGAGCACCGGGCACGAGACACGTGGCGTGTCCCGGGGGAGCAGGCGATCGGGAACCGGGCAGGTCGCGCTCACGCGACCGGGGTCGCCCCCGCCTTCGACGCGGGAGCGAACGGCTCCACCGCAGGCCGGGGCCCCCGTCCGGCCGGTCGGGCGCGTGGGATCATCACCGTAGCCATCCGGCGGACAGCAACCCCAGAGGAGCACGTGTCCCGATGCAGCCCACGCCCCGGCGCATGCCGACCCTCGACGAGGTGGCCGCACGAGCGGGCGTGTCGCGCACCGTGGCTTCCCGGGCGGTCAACAACGTCCCGCATGTGAGCCGGGCCAAGCGGGAGGCGGTCGAACGGGCCGTCCTCGAGCTGGGATACGTACCGAACCCCACCGCGCGGGCGCTGGCCGGCAACCGGGTGGGCGCGGTGGTACTGGCCGCCTCCAGTGACGAGGCCGGCCTCTTCGCGGACCCGTTCTTCGCCGAAATCGTCGTCGGGGTGAGCACGGCGCTGGACGACACCGACCTGGAACTCATCCTGGTGCTCGCCAACTCACCCCGGGGCCGGGCCCGCCTGCGGCAGATGGTCAGCTCCCGTCGGGCGGACGGCATCATGCTGATGGCCCTACGGGGAGACGACCCGCTGGGACGGCTGGCCGAGGACGCCGGAATGCCGGTCGTCTTCGGCGGGCTCCCCCTGACCGGGGAGCCTCGCTGGTACGTGGACGCCGACAACAGGGGCGGGGGCCGGCTGGCCGCCGATCACTTCGTACGCACCGGGCGGACCGGACCCGTCATGATCACCGGTCAGGTGGACAGCCGGGTCTCGGTGACCCGCGAGCAGGGCTTCGCCGAGGGCCTGGCGCTGGCAGGCGTCCCGCTGCTCGGCGTCTCCTCGGGCGCGTTCCAGGTGGAAGGCGGCGCGGAGGCCATGGAACGACTGCTCGACGCCCATCCGCGATTGGACTCGGTCTTCACGGCATCGGACGGGATGGCGATCGGCGCGCTGCAGGTGCTCCGCCGACGTGGTCGACGGGTGCCGGAGGACGTGTCGGTGATCGGCTTCGACGACCTTGCCGTGGCTCGGCACGCCAACCCGCCGCTGACCACCGTGCGCCAGCCGGTCAGGGCGCTGGGGCACGAGATGGCACGGATGCTGGTCAACGCGATCGGCGGCCACGACCCGAACCCCCTGATACTTCCGACCCGGTTGACGGTCCGGAAGTCCGCACCGGGACCGGCCTCGCCCGGCTGATCATCGGCCGCCGGCGACCGGCAGTTCGTGTCGGCGGGGTGCCGCGTCGTCGTGCGGCCGGGCCGCGCCCGTCGTGGTGGAGACGGCGCGATCAAGGAGGGCGCTGCCGTGCGTCCACGCGGACCGCGCGGCTTCCTGCCGCACGTCGCGACCGGAGTGGGCGCGCGCCGACTCGCCCACGCCGCGCGCTGCCTGGAAGCACGGGGATCCCCCGATGCGGCGGCAGCCGCGGCCGGCTGCCGAGTAGCGGGGTCGGTGGTCGGGCCGCCTCCCTCAGCCGACGTACTGTCGAGCGGTGGAGGACGCGCGCGCGACTTCGAGCGCGCGCAGGCGTGCCTCGACGGACGGCGCCACCGGTCGGCGCTGACGGAGCACCCAGGGCAGGCCGGCGGCGGCGCGTGCGAAGGCGGACAGTGAAGCCCTGTCCCGCGGCACCGTGCACAGCAGGTGGAGAGTGCGCCGGACGGCGGAGGCGCCGGGGCGGCGCAGCCAGGTGAACCAGAGCGTGTTGCGCAGTCCGAGGGTCCGTCGCTCGGTGCTGTCGCGGACCGTGGACGCGGCGTGGTGGACCAGCAGGTCGCAGACGTAGGCGAGCCACCATCCCCGGCTGAGCAGGTCGGTGGCGAGGAGTTCCTCCTCCCCGCCCAGCCAGAGGCCGGGATGGAACCCCCCGACCGACCGGAAGGCGTCGGTCCGCATCACCGTCGCGCCGGCCAGGAAGGAGCCCAGGGCCGGTCCTGGGAGCCAGGAGGGCCCGGAAAGCGGTGAGTCCCGCATGTCGGCGACGACGGGGTCCTCCTCCCCCGAGGGTTCGACGACGATGCGGGCGGTGACCGCGGCAAGACGCGGGCGGGTGTCGAGGAGGTCGGCGGCGCGCCGCAGGGAGTGCGGCTCCCACCAGGTGTCGTCGTCGCAGAACGCCACGTACGGGCTCTCCACCTGCTCCACTGCCAGATTCCGTCCGACCGCCCCCAGGTTGCGGCCGGGGGTCAGCAGGACGAACTCGGGGAAGAGGCGGCCCACCGCCTCGGCCGTGCCGTCGCGGGAGGCGTTGTCCGTCACGACGACCCTGGGCGCCTCGGGCAGGGAACGCAAGGTGTCCAGGGTGCGCAGCAGTTCCGGTCGGCGGTTGTGGGTGATCACCACGACGGTGACGCGGGGATCGGGGTCCATCACGCGCTGCCTTCCTCTTCGGTGTGCCGCATCGCGGGCGTCGCGGGTGCGTGGCGCTCCAGCAGGCGTACGGCGTTCTCGACCCGGCTCGGCAGGCGGCGGCGCAGGCGCAGGGCGGCGGGGAGCCGGGCACCCGCTTCCCGCAGTGCGAACGCGGCTTCCGTGTCCCCGCGCCACGCCTCGGCGCTCAGTGCGAACGTGTGCCGCAGGGCGACGCGCACGGGTCGGCGCAGCCAGGCGGTGAGCAGTGCGTTGCGGCGCAGGAGCGCGGAGCGGCCGGGACGCTCGCCCGGGTCGGGGTGGTGGTGGGCGGTGACGGAGGGGTCGTAGGAGACGCCCCAGCCGGCCGCCGCTAGGTCGTAGGCGAGCAGCGTCTCCTCCGCTCCGAAGAACAGCAGCGGATGGTAGCCGCCCGCTTCGAGGTGGGCCCGGCGCCGGACGACGCACGCGCACCCGAGGAAGCCGAGGACCGGACGGCCGGGCAGTCCTGCGTCCGGCGGCAGCGGGGAGCGTGACAGCAGTTCGTTCAGCGGATCGTCCTGTTGCTCCGGGCCGACGAGGCTGCGTGCGGCCAGGAGTCCGAGCCGCGGGTGGGCGTCGAGCAGGTCGGCGGCCCGCCGGAGAGCGCCGGGCCGCCACCAGGAGTCGTCGTCGCTGAAGGCCACGTAGGGAGTGGTCGCGTGCCGCACCGCCAGGTTCCGGCCCAGCGCCCCGGTGTTGCGGCCGGGTGCCAGCACCCGGGGGCCGGTGGGGTGGGCACGCAACGCCTCGGTCACCGCCGGATCGAGTCCGTTGTCGACCACGACGACAGGGGGGCGTTCGGGCAGCGCCGCCAGCCGGTCGAGCGTGCGCAGGGCACTGGCCGGGCGATCCTTGGTGATCATGGCGACCGTGGTCCGGTCGTCGGCCGCGCACGCGCCGTCGCGTCCCCGGGTGTCACGCACGTCCCTGTGCCTCCACCGGCCTGAAGCCCTCCGGCGTGGGGCCCTCCCCCGCCGTGCTCCGGTGACCGGCGTGGGCCAGAGCGGCGGCGAGCACCTCGTCGGCGCCGATCCGCAGCAGCGAGGGGTCGGCGGACGTGCCGTGCGGGTCGCCGGGCGGGCCGGGATACCAGAGCGCGGTGTGGCGCGGGTCGTCCGGGGGTGGTCCCCACAGACGTGGCGCCACCGGACCGAACAGCGTCACGGACGGCGTGCCGTGCGCCACGGCGAGGTGCGCGGGTCCGGTGTCGCCGCTGACCACGCATCCTGCGTCCGCGATCAGCGCGGAGAGCCGGGCGAAGGGAAGCCCTCCGGACAGTACGTCCCGGGGCCCGAGTCCGGCGCCCTCGGCCACCGCCGCCGCCAGCTCCGCCTCGGCGGGCCCACCGGTCACCACGACCCGGTGGCCCTCCGCCAGCAGTCCCCGGACGACCGCGGAGTACCGCCGGACGGGCCAGCACCGGGCGGCCGCTTCGGCCCCGGGGTGTACCACCACGGCGTCGGGCGCCGGTGACGGGCAGGACGGCCTCGGCAGGCGGACGTCTCCGGGATCCGCTTCGATGCCCCAGGCGCGCAGGAGCCGGCACCACCGCTCGCGCTCATGGTCCTCGCGCTCCCACCCGGGGGGTGGGAGCCCGTCCGCGGGCGGACAGGCGTAGGCGAGAATCCTGCGCGGACGGAGGGCGGCGAGGGCCGCGTAGCTCTCCGGTCCGTTGCCGTGGAGGTCGACGGCGATGTCCGGCGGAGCACCGTGCCAGCCGGTCAGTACCGGTACGCCTCGCTGCGGCGCCGTTGCCGGGAGGATGGTGTCCACGGCGCCGGTGGCCAGCGCGGCGTCCCGCAGGGACGGCGGAGTGGCCAGGACGATCTCGTGGTCGGGGAAGCCGCGGCGCAGACCCCGCAGCGCGGGGACGGCCGCGAGGAGGTCGCCCAGTCCGAGGGCGCGCAGGACGAGGACGCGGGGCGGCGGAACGGGCTTCATCACCGCCTCCTGGCAGGGCGGAGCGCGTCGGCCGACGGCGCGAGGGCCGCCCGCTCCGCGAGCCGGGTGGTGGAACGGCCGTCGAGGTAGGGCAGAAGCACCACCTCTCCCCCCCAGCTCCGTACCAGCGCGGCTTCGGGCAGTTCGGCCAGGGCGTAGTCGCCTCCCTTGGCCCAGACGTGCGGGCGCAAGGAGCCCAGCACCCGTTCGGGGGTGTCCTCGTCGAAGACGGCGACGGCGTCGACGCAACCGAGGGCCAGCAGAACCCGGACGCGGTCCGCGGCCGGCACGAGCGGCCGTGAGCCGCCCTTGCGCCGCCGGACCGAGGCGTCGGAGTTGACGCACACGACGAGGCAGTCGCCGATGCGCCGGGCAGCCTGGAGCAGCGCCACGTGGCCGGCGTGCAGCAGGTCGAAACACCCCCCGGCGGCCACGACCGTGCCGCCCGACTCGCGCACCTGGCCGGCCAGGGCGAACGGGTCGGGACCGGTCTCCGCGGACGGGGGGTCCACGAGCCGGGCCGGGGCGGAAGGCGTCGTGCCGATGCGGAGCGCCCCGGCGCCGCCCGCCTCGACGTACCGGGTGGCCGCCCGGACGGCCTCCTGCACCGCGGTCTCCGGCAGCTCTCCGTCGGCGAGCAGACCCGCGGCGGTCGCGGCGAAACGGTCACCGGCACCGCAGGCGTCCCCCCGCACGTTGCGGGGCGTGGACACCACGAGGGGGTCCCCGCCGTGCGAGAGCAGGGCGCCCTCCCCGCCGAGCGTCACCGCGACAGAGGTGACGCCCCAGGCTCGGATCAGCTCCCGCGCGTCGTCCGCCGGACCCCGGAAGTCGGCGTGCGCGCCGGTCCGCGCCCCGTCCGTGGCCGTTCCCGGACCGGCGCGGAAGCCCGCCGCCGATTCCCGGGCCTCGGCCGCCGACGGGGTCGCCAGACGTACGCCCCGGACGGGACGGCCGCCCCGGGGATGGGGGTCCCAGACGACCGGGACCCGCGCGGCGGCGCGGGTGAGGGCGTCCCGCAGCACCTCGGCGGCCCCCCGGCCGTAGTCGGCGACCAGGATGGCGGGCGCCGCGTCGACGGCCGCCACCGCCTCCTCCGTGCTCCCGGAGGCACGCCCGTCACCGTCGTCCAGCCGGAGCACGGGAACCCCTCCGGCAAGCACCCTGGTCTTGCGGGAGAGCTGCCCGGCGAGCGGCAGTTCGACGATGCGGACCTTGTCCTCCAGCAGCCGGCGCACCGTGCGGGCCGCATCGCCGTCGCCCAGTGCGGTGATCAGCGTGACGTCACGGCCGTCGAGGGCCGCGAAGTACGCGGCGAGAGCGGCGCCTCCGGGCCGCGCGACCGGCCGGGCTCCCTGGACCACGGGCACCGGTGCGTCGGGGGCGAGGCGGTCGGCCCGCCCGGAGAGGTCCTGGTCGAGCAGTGCGTCACCGACGACCAGCAGCGGGGTGAGGGCGTTCACAGGGCGCCCTCCACCGCGGGTTCCCCCGGGTTCGCGTACCTATCGGCGACGGCCACGCCCTGCTCGCACGCCTGGTCGAACGCTTCGCAGATCATGTGCACGGCGACCAGATGGAGTTCCTGCACCGTGGCCGAAGCGGGCGCGTCGACGCAGAGCGCTTCGTCGCAGGCGGCTTCGAGCGGATTGGGGGCGGGGCCCGTCAGTGCCCAGACGGACATCCCGATCCGTCGGGCCTCGGCGGCCGCCGCCAGCAGATTGGCGCTGGCCCCGCTGGTGGACAGCAGCACGAGCACGTCGCCGGGACGGCCGTGGGCGCAGGTCTGCCGGGCGAAGACCTCCTGGACGCCGTAGTCGTTGGCGATCGCCGTGGTCGAAGAGGTGTCGGCGTGCAGGGCGAGGGCGGAGAAGGGCGGGCGGTCGTCCCGGTAGCGGCCGACCAGTTCGGCGGTCAGATGCTGGGCCTGGGCGGCGCTGCCGCCGTTTCCGGCGACGAGCAGCCTGGCTCCGCCGCCGAGGCGGCGAGCCAGTTCGGCGCCCCAGCGGTGGGTCACGGGGCAGGAGGCGCGGAACGCGGCGAGCGCGTCCATCAGTTCGTCGCAGTGCCGGCCGTCGTGAGTGCGGTTCATCGGAGGACTCCTGAGAGTGAGGGGGTGGCGTGCACAGCGGCGTAGACACGGGCGACCCCGTCCGCGACGCGCTCCCAGCTGTAGTGCCGGAGAACGCGGGCCCGTCCGGCTGCGCCGTAACGGGCCCTGCGGGCCGGGTCGTCCAGGAGGGCGCGGATCGTCGCGGCGAGGTCCCGGTCACCGCCCGGGGCCGCCTGCACCAGCGCGCCCGTGACCCCGTCCACGACGGTGTCCAGGTGACCCCCCACGGCGGTCGCCACCACCGGCGTCGCGCACGCCATCGCTTCGATCGGCACGATGCCGAACGGTTCGTAGTCGGGCAGCGAGAGGACGAGGTCCGCGCCGGACATGAGGGCGGGCATCCGGTCGTGGGGCACCGCCCCCAGCAGGGTGACCCGGTCGGCGACGCCGTGCTCCTCCGCCGCTTTCAGCAGCCTTTCGGCCTCCGGTTCGGCGAACAGCAGGTCGGCCGGAGGCCCACCCGCGATGAGCAGTTCGGCGTCGGGGATTTCGGCGAGTGCCCGGATCGCACGGTCGAATCCCTTGCGCCGGACGAGACGGCCGACGGCGACCAGCCGGCGCGGGCCGGAGCCCGTGCGCGCGGTGCCGGCGACCGGAGCGAAGTGGCGGGGGTCCACTCCGCACGGGACGACCGACACCCGGTCCGGCGACACCCCCATCGCGGCGAGTTCGGCGACCTCGTCGGCGCAGGTGGCGAGGACCCGTCGGCAGGATCTGCCGATGTCCGCCTCGATCGCCAGGCGCTGGGCCGGACTGGTGTCCTCGGTCCCTTGATGGCGCTTCTTCACGGTGCCGAGCGCGTGGTACGTCTGGATCACGGGCACGCCGAGTCCCCGGGCACCGGCGAGGGCGGCCGTGCCGGACATCCAGAAGTGCGCGTGCACCACGTCCGGCGGTGCCGAACGCCAGCGCCGGGCGAGGAAGGCTCCGAACTCGGGCATGTGCACCAGGAGATCGTCCTTCGGGACCTGCGCAGCGGGGCCGGCGGGTACGTGGACGACCCGCACTCCACCGGGCGTGGTGACCTCGGCGGGCAGGCGGGGGCCGTCCCTGCGGGTGTAGACGGTGACGTCGTGGCCGCGCCGTGCGAGGTGATCGGCGAGCTGGGCCACGTACACGTTCTGTCCGCCGGCGTCGGGGCCGCCGAGGTCGGCCAGCGGGCTGGCGTGCTCCGAGACCAGAGCGACACGGAGGGAGGCCGGGCGGGCGTACCTCATCGTGTGACCTCCTTCGTCAGTTGTTCCCAGTCGTCCAGGAAGCGCTGGACCCCGTAACGGGCCTGCGCGGCGGACCTCGCGCGCTGCCCCGCGACGGCGGCGCAGTCGGCGTCGGCGAGGAAGGTGCGTACGGCCTCGTCGAGGACGTCGAGGCGGTTGGAGACCACTCCCGCGTCGTCGGGGACCGCTTCGCGTACCTCCGTGGTGTCCAGGGCGACGACGGGCATGCCGAGGAACATGGCTTCCAGGAGGGAGAGCCCGAGCGACGTCCATCGCACCGGATGCAGGTACAGCCGGCAGCGGGCCATGGCCGGATGCAGTTCGCCCTGCGGCAGGTCGCGCGCCCGGCAGCGGTCGGCCGGCAGGCCGAGGTGGTCCGCGAGTCCGCCGGTGCGCATGCCGAAGACGTCGAGGGGTGCGGAGCGGGCGAAGCGCGGAAGGAGGTCCGTGCCGGTGGTACGCCCGCGGCGCACGGGGTCGTTGACGACGACGGCGGCGCGGCGTTCCTCACCGGTCCACAGCGGCCCCGGGTCGATGATTCCGTGCTCGATGACCGTGGTCGGAGCGCGTCCGTTGTCCCACATCAGCCGGTTGAAGTGGGTGACGTGCACCAGCGGGATGTCGTCGCGGTCTGCCAGCGGGTGGCGGGTGGCGGCCGCCGAGGCGTCGGGGCTGTTGTGCTCCACGTACACGGCCGGCACGTCGGTCCCGGGCCGCCGCCCGGTCCAGGCCGTGGCCAGCTCCACCTCATGGGGCCGCTGGAGGACGACGAGATCGACGGACTCCTCCCGCAGCCGCTCCGGCGTCACCTCACGGACGTGGGGCGGCCACTGCCAGCTCGTGGCGCGACCGAGGCCGTCCGGCCCGCGGTCGGGCGTCACGGGGACGAGGTACGTGTGGGGCCCCTGGACGAACGACGTGGCCCATGAGCCGTGGACGTGCCAGATGAGGATGTTCACGCGGTCTCCTCGATGAGCTTGCGGACGGCCATGACGACGTCGTGCGGCGTGACGTCGTCGAGGCACGGGTGTCCGGGAACGGGACAGTGCCGGGCACGGCTGCCGGCGCACGGGGCGCGCTGGTCGCCGAGCACCACGGCCGGGACACCGAACGGGCCCCACCGCTCCACCGGTACGACCGGGGAGAAGAGGGAGACGACCGGCGTGCCGACGGCCGCCGCCAGGTGGGCCGGCCCGGTGTTGCCGCTGACGAGCACGTCCGCGCCGCGCAGGACACCGGCCAGCACCCGGGGCTCGGTACGGCCGCCGAGGTCCACCGCGACCCGGCCGCTGATCCGGCCGGTCAGGCCCGCCTCGTCGGGGCCTCCGGTGACCACCACCCGGTGGCCCGCGTCCGCGAGACCCATGACGGCCTCGGCGCACCGCTCGGGGCTCCAGGCGCGCGCGGGAGCGCTCGCACCGGGGTGGACGACGACATAGGGGCCGTTGCCCGTCAGCATGGCGGTGTCGGGGGGCGGCAGCACGCGCAGCCGGCCGTCATCACCCTGTTGCGGCGGAAATCCCATGGCCACGGCGGTGTCCAGGGCGGCCTCCGCTTCGTGCCGGCCCGGCAGTCGGCGGTTGCGGACGTCGAGCAGTGTTCCGGGATGGTCCACGCTGTCCGCACCGATCCGTCGCACACCCGCCATCCGCAGCAGCAGCGCGGCAGGCAGCGGGCTCTGGTGGAACGAGGTCAGTACGAGGGCGGTGTCGTAGGCGGACTCGCGCAGCCGTCCCACGAACCCTTCGACATCGGCCGTCTCCACGGTGGGTGGGTTCGTGCCTTCCCAGGGGGCCTGCCAGACGACGACGTCGTCGACGCCGGGCAGGAGGCGAGCGGCGGGTTCGCCCAGCGGGCCGCAGAGCAGCGTCACGTGACCGGCGTGTGCGGCGACCGCCCGGACGGCTGGTCCGGCGAGAAGGACGTCCCCGAAACTGTCCAGTCTGACGACGAGGGCCCTCACGACGGCCACTTCCCCGGCTCCAGTATCCGCCGCACCGCCGTCAGCAGGTCGGGGGCCGTCCAGCGTTCCGCCTCCACCTCGGCGCGCAGGGTCGCCGCGTTGGGGACCAGGACGCCCTGGGCGCCGGCCGCTCTCGCGGCGAGGACATCCGCCTGGATGTCACCGATCACCACGCACCTTTCCGGCCGCACCCCCAGTCGGCGTGCGGCCTTGAACACGAGACCGGGCCGGGGTTTGCGGCACGCGCAGTCGGCGTGCGGGGCGTGCGGGCAGAACACCCAGGTGCCGAGGGTGCCGAGCAGTTCGTCGGCCCGCCGGTTGACCCGGATCACGTCCAGTTCACGGAGCAGTCCCCGGCCGATGCCCGACTGGTTGCTGACCACGCCGGTGGCGATCCCTCGGGCGCGCAGCAGGTCGGCGGCCTCGCGTGCGCCGGGCAGCAGCCTGACCAGCGCGGGGTCCGCGTTGTAGGGCACGTCCTCCACCAGGGTGCCGTCCCGGTCGAAGAGCACCGCCGACACCCGGCGGTGGGTGGAAGGGGTTCCGCTCACCGGCTGCCTCCCCGGGGGCGGACCCGACGGTGCCTGAGCTGGCCCGCGAGCCAGTGCCATGACGCGGCGGCGGGGATGACCACGCTGGTGGCGGTCATGGTGGTGACCTCGTCGCGGGTCCTCGGTCCGGGGGCGATGCGTGCCCAGGCGAAGTGCGCCGTGGCCGCGGTCCAGAGCGCTGCGGCGACTGCGGCGGCGCGTGGCCGGCCCGCTGCGAGACCGCCGACGGCGGCGCAGGCGAGGGCCGTGGTGGCCAGATGTCCGGGGAGCCGGCCGCGGGGCGCCTCCGCCCGTGTCCACCAGTCGCGCCCGTGCAGACGGTTCATCAGAACGTCGTCGGCGTTGCCGCGCTGAGCGCGTACGGAGGCCCAGCGGTCGGCCGGGCGTACCGGATGACGGGTGGTACGGCCGCCCCGGTCCAGCGTCCAGCCCGCGTCCATGACGCGCAGGGCCAGATCGGCGTCCTCGCGGAAAGCGCGCGGGAACCGTTCGTCGAACCCGCCCACTTCCTTGAGGGCCGTCGCGCGGAAAGCCATGTCGGCGGTGGCCCAGGCCGCGTTCTCCAGCCCGGCGGTGCCCCGCTCCCAGTCCGTGGGCCTCCGGTCATCCGGGAGGGGGACCGTCAGCCGCCCCTGTACACCGGCCGTTCGCTCATCGGCCGAGGCGAGATCCTCGGCGAGCCGCTCGCCCCAGTCCGGCAGTACCTGGACGTCGTCGTCGAGGAAGACGACCCAGGGCGCGCCCACCGCGCGGGCGCCCGCGTTGCGGGCGGCGGCGGGGCCCCGGCCGCCGGTTGCCAGCACGCGGACGCGCGGCTGCCCGGGCGGGCCGAGCGGCAGTCCGTCGCGAGGCTCCGGGCGGTCGTCCACCACCACCACCTCCACCGGGCGCGGGCCGGCCGATCCGGCCAGTGCGCCGAGGCAGTCGGCCAGGCAGGGCCGGCCGACGGTGGGAATGACGACCGCGTACTCCACTGTCGTCTTCATGCGAACGCCCCTCCCCGCCGGACGGCGAAGGGGCCGAGAGCCAACAGGTCCACCGGGGCCGAGCCGAAGCACTCCAGCGCGTCGCGCGGATCGTCGACCATGGGCCGGCCGGCGGTGTTCAGGCTGGTGTTCACCACCACCGGCAGGCCGGTGAGCTGCTCGAAGGCGGTCAGCATCCGGGCCACCAGTGGCTCCGACGCGGCGTCGACGGTCTGGACCCGCGCGGTGCCGTCGACGTGGACCACCGCCGGAATCCGTTCGCGCCACGCTTCGGCGACATCGTGGACGAAGAGCATGTAAGGGCTCGGCAACGGGCCGCGGAACAGTTCGGCCGCTCGTTCGGCGAGGACCATCGGCGCGACGGGGCGGAACTCCTCCCGTCCCTTGACCGCGTTGAGCCGCTCCAGGTTTCCGGCCCGTCCGGGATGCGCCAGCAGGGAGCGGTGTCCCAGCGCCCGGGGACCGAACTCGGAGCGCCCCTGGAACCAGGCGACGATGCCGTCCCGGCCGAGCTCCTCCGCCACGGTCCGGGCGATGTCGTCCGGCTCCTCGTACGGTACGGCGGCCCGCTCCAGCCAGCCCCGTAGTTCGTCGTCGCTCCAGCCGCGGCCGAGGGCCGGGGTCGGCATCGCCTCGACGGGCTCCTTCTCACCGGCCACGTGCAGGGCCGCGCCCAGCGCCGTACCGGCGTCGCCGGCGGCGGGCTGCACCCAGATCTCGCGGAAGGGCCCTTCGCGGTGGAGCCGGGTGTTGGCGACGCAGTTGAGCGCCACCCCTCCTGCGAGGGCGAGCACGTCGTCGCCCGTCCGGCCGTGCAGCCACCGGGCGAGGTCCAGTACGACCTCCTCCAGGCACGCCTGGGCGCTCGCCGCCACGTCCGCGTGGTCCTGCGTCCACGGGGTTCCTGGTTCCCTGCCCGGTACGAGCGAGGCCCAGGGCACGGGCCGTGCGGTGAAGCCGCCCGTTGCGTCCGCCCGGACGAACTCCCGCAGGCGGTCGGCGAAGCGCGGCTTGCCGTAGGAGGCGAGCGCCATGACCTTGAATTCGTCGCTGCTGCGGAGGAACCCCAGGTGCTGCGTCAGGTCCTCGTAGAACAGACCGACGGAGTGCGGCAGCTTCTGCGAGGACAGGACCGTCAGTTGCCGGTCGACGTAGTGGCCGGAGAGGTGCGAGCCGCACTCACCGCGGCCGTCGAGCACCAGGACCGCGCAGTCGGCATGCGGCGACGCCTGCCCGGCGGACGCCGCGTGGGCCACGTGGTGGGGGACGAAGCGCACTTTGCCCGGATCGAGGCCGGGAAGCGCCTCGGCGAGGAACTCCGGTGCACGGCGGGCGTATTCCTGGCGCAGCGGGTCCCAGGGGTCGTTCAGTTCCATCGTTTCGGCGGGGCGGGCGAGACCGGGGTCGTAGGAGTAGGCGACCACGTCGAGGTCGGCGGGCCGGAGCCCGGCCTGCTCCAGGCACCAGCGGGCGCTCAGTTCGGGCAGCTCCCAGGCGGAGAAGGGAAGGGGTCGCTTGCCGTGCTTACGGCGGCTGAATCGTTCCTCCTCCGCGGCCGCGACGATCCGGCCGTCGACGACCAGGGCCGCGGCGGGATCGTGGAAGAGTGCGTTGACACCGAGGACGCGCATGGAAAACCTCCGTCAGAGCCGGGGGGCCGGGGACATGGCTTCGGGCGAGGAGGAGAAGTGGGCGATGGTCCGCTTGAGCCCCTCCTCCCAGCTCACTCTCGGTTCCCAGCCCAGCAGTTCACGGGCGAGCGCGGTGTCGGGCCGGCGACGCTCCGGGTCGTCCTGGGGGCGCGCGACGAAGGTGAGGGAGGAGGAGGACCCGGTCAGCGCGATGACCCGGTGTGCGATCTCCAGGACCGTGGCCTCTTCGCCGCCGCCGATGTTGACCGGGCGCACCGCCTGGCTGGCCGCCACGAGGAGGACTCCCTCGACCGTGTCGTCCACGTAGCAGAGCGAGCGGGTCTGGCTTCCGTCGCCCGCCACCGTCAGCGGCTCACCGGCAAGCGCCTGGCAGACGAAGGTCGGGACGGCACGGCCGTCGTGGGCCCGCATACGGGGGCCGTAGGTGTTGAACATGCGTACGATTCCCGCGTTCACTCCCTTGGCGCCGACGTGCGCGGTGACCAGCGCCTCGGCGAACCTCTTGGACTCGTCGTAGACGCTGCGCGGCCCCACCGGATTGACGTTGCCCCAGTAGTCCTCCCGCTGCGGGTGGACCAGCGGGTCCCCGTAGACCTCGGAGGTGGACGCGAGAAGGAAGCGCGCCCCGTCCCGCAGCGCCAGGGCCAGCGCATTGCGGGTGCCGAGGCTGCCGACGTCCATGGTCTCCAGGGGATGGCGCAGGTAGTCGGCCGGCGAGGCCGGGCACGCGAAGTGCAGCACGAGGTCGTAGGGGCCCGGCAGCTCGTCCGTCATGGAGTCCGAGGAGACGTCGCACCGTACGAAGCGGAAGCCGGGGCGTCCGGCCAGATGCGCGATGTTGCTCTCGGAGCCGGAGAGAAGGTTGTCCGCGCAGTCGACTTCGACTCCCGAATCCAGCAGTCGTTCGCAGAGGTGGGAGCCGAGAAATCCGGCTCCACCGGTCACGACGGCCCGGTGCCAGGGACCGGATGGCGTCAGCAGGGGCATGGGACGGCCTTTCGTCCGCAGAGGTGGAAGTGCGAGGCCGCGGTGATTCCGACGGACACGAGCGGCTGGGTTCCCGAGTCAGCAGCTTTCACACATTGAATCCGGCCTGCAACAGCAAACCCGCCGAGCGGGTGATCCTGCTCCGCCACCGGAGCGCCTCCCTCACTGGGACGCACCGACTGGCAGACACAGCGGTGAGCCGTCGGACCCGGCCACACGGCTAGGTCCGACGGCTCCGCCGGTCGTCGACGCGCTCCCCGTTCAGTCGGTGGAGAGGGCTTCGAGCAGATCCCCCACCTGGGGGTCGGTCAAGGACCGGGCGACGTCGGCCGTGGCCACCACGCCCACGAGCGTGTGACCGTCGATGACCGGGAGGCGGCGGACCTTGTGCGCGGTCATCGTGCGCAGAATCTCCTCGGTGTCGTCGTCGGCACCTATCGTGACCGCCTCGCCCTGGGCCAGCTCTCCGGCGGTGCACGCGGCCGGGTCCTTGCCGGCACCGAGCACCTTCGTCACGATGTCGCGGTCCGTGAGCATCCCCTTGAGCTTCTCGTCCGTGCCGCAGATCGGCAGCGCGCCCACGCCGAGGTCCGTCATCTTCTTCGCGGCGTCGAGGACGCTCTCGTCCGCTCCGACGCATTCGGTACCGCTGGTCATGATGTCGCGTGCGGTTGCCATGATCGTCTCCTTCACGTGGTGATCGGGTGGCAGGCCCTGGGTTCCCGGAGTGGCGCCGCTCTAACATCCGACCGGCCGGATCGGGGAGGAGTTCGCGAGGGAAGGGTCCGGCCGTTCGTCGGCGGGCGCCGGAGAGACCGGAACCTCGCGTCGGCCATCGCGGACACGAGGCTGTCCGTGTCCGGCATGCGGGCCCCGCCGACAGCGCCGATGCTGGCAGGAGACCGCCGGTGAGCCGGACGAATGCCGCCCGCAGGTGGCCCGGAAGGAGGGCGGAGGGGAGCCGGTCGCCCTCCCGGGTACGCCCCCGGCCCCGAAGGTTTTCGCGGCGTGGACGGGTGAGCCGCACCGGGCGGGGTACTCAGCGGCTCCGACCGGCCGTCCGGTCGCGCAGCCGGAAAACGCCGCCCGCCTCGGACCGGTGCCCGCACGCGAACCGGCCGGCTCGTCGAGGCGGCCCGAGGGTCGTCGTCGCGGGGACGGCGCCCGTGCCGTCTCCCTTCCCGCCCCGCACCGGAGCAGTTCCGTCGAACAGCACAGGGAGCACCATGCCGAGCAACGACCGGCCGCAGGACCCCAACCGGATCCACCCGCGTCCCGACTTCCCGCAGCAGGAACAGCAGCATCCGGGCTGGACGGGTCCCATGGACCCGCCGCCCGACCACGGCGAGGACTCCTACCAGGGCTCCGGCCTTCTCACCGGTCGCAAGGCCGTCGTGACGGGAGGCGACTCCGGCATCGGCCGCGCGGTCGCCCTCGCGTTCGCCCGGGAAGGCGCCGACGTCCTGCTGACCCACCTCGCCGAGGAGGAGGACGAGGCACGCGAGACCGTGCGCCTGGTGGAGCAGGCGGGCCGCACCGCAATACCCGCTGTGTGCGACATCCGGGACGAGGAGCAGTGCCGGGCCCTCGTCGAGCAGGCGGTCTCCGCCTTCGGCCGCATCGACGTCCTGGTCAACAACGCGGGGTACCAGATGTCGCAGCCCGACGGGATCGCCGCCATCTCCACCGAGCAGTTCGACCGGGTCGTACGCACCAACCTGTACGGGATGTTCTGGCTCTGCAAGACTGCTCTGCCGCACATCCCGCCGGGCGGATCGATCATCAACACGACGTCCGTCCAGGCCTACAAGCCGAGCCCGCACCTTCTGGACTACGCGATGACCAAGGGGGCGATCGTCACCTTCACCCAGGGCCTCGCCCAGATGCTCGCGGCCGAGGGCATCCGCGTCAACGCAGTGGCACCCGGCCCCGTCTGGACCCCCCTCATTCCGGCGACCATGCCCGACACCACGGAGTTCGGCGAACAAGGTCCCTTCGGGAGGCCCGCGCAGCCCGCCGAGATGGCGCCGGCCTACGTCTTCCTGGCCTCGGCGAACGCCTCGTACATCACCGGCGAGATCATGAACGCGACCGGCGGGACGCCTCTTCCCTGAACACGGTCCGCCAAGGCCTTCGGTTTCGGCGCGGGCCGGGACCGGAGCGTCGATCCCCGCAGGGCGGTCCGGTCACGGCGCCGGTGGGCCGAGCCGGCCGAGCAGCGGATCCGTCCGCACGACCTGCTCGGCGAAGCGAGGGCTGCTGGAGCGCGGCGCGCCGCACGCCCTCACGCGTTTGGCCGGGGTTCTTCCGGGTATGCCCCCGGAGTGCTTCGGACATGAGGCGCGCCCGTGGGCACACCGGGCGCCGCGTGTCCGGCTCCCCGCGACTCCCTCGGTGGATGTGTGGACCCCGGCGAGGAGCGACCAGCATGCAGACCGTTCGCCCTTCGACGCCGCGCCCGCTCGCCAAGGTGCCGTGGGACGTCGGCGTCTTCCTTCGTCTGCGGGCGCTCCCGCAGGGCCCGGAGCGCGAGGCTCTGCGGGTCGAGACGATCTGTCTGTGGCTGCCGCTGGCACACCGGCTCGCGTCCCATTTCCCCGACCGCGGCGAGCCGTTGGAGGATCTTCGGCAGGTGGCCGCTCTGGGGCTCATCGAGGCGGTGGACCGGTACGACCCCTCCCGGCACCGGACGTTCGTGGCCTACGCCGAGCCTCTGGTCGCGGGAGAACTCAGGCGGTATCTGCGCGAGCACGCCCGGCACGCCCCGTTGCCCCGACCGGTGGGAGACCTCCGTGACCAGGTCCGGTCATCGCAGAGACGGCTTGCCCGGGCGCGCGACGGGTCGCTCCCCACGTGGGCGGAGATCGCCGCCGACACCGGACTGAGCGATGCCGAGGTCCTGACGGGCATGGAGGCGCTCCACCGTCGTCGTACGACCTCAGGGGACACGGACACGGAAGCGGCCGGTCCGAACGGCCGCTTCGCCCCGTACGAACAGATGGACGGCGGCGCCCGCGCCCTCGAGGCGGCCATCGACCGTGAGGCGATCAGACCCGGTCTGCGCACGCTGCCCGAGCGCGAGCGGACCATTCTTTACCTGCGCTACTTCTGCGACATGACTCAGTCCCGGATCGCCACGTACGTCGGCATCTCGCAGGTGCACGTCTCGCACCTGTTGAGCCGTTCCTGCGAGCGACTGCGCGCCCACGCATGTCAGGAGGCCACATGAACGACGCCGCCGAACGGCATCTGCCGGGCGAGACGGCCGGCCTCGCCGCACGCCTCCACGGCCTGCTCCGCCTCCGGAACTCCAGAAGCCGCGTTCTGGTCACCGGCTGGTTCAGCTTCCTGGACGGCGAGGTGACAGCAGGCGACGCCCTGGCCGAACGAGCGGTCGTCACCGCACTCGATCGTCTGGGGATCCGGCACGACACGGCGTGGAGTCCGGTGTTCGCCCCGGGAGCGCTGACACTCGAAGCGGCGCTCCCGCAGGACTACGAAGCGGTCCTCTTCGTCTGCGGCCCGCTGCACGGCGAACGCATCGCCGAACTCCACCGCCGCTACGCTTCCTGTCGCCGGGTGGCCGTCGGAGTGAGCGTTCTCGACCCGGACGGTCCGGCCGCGCGGGGCTTCCACGAGGTGGTGGCCCGGGACGGCACGAACGGCAGGATGACGGCGGACCTCGCGGCGAACGCTCCGGTGCCGACCGCCCCGGCCGTGGCGGGAGTGGCACTGACGTACGGTCAGGGGGAGTACGGCGACCGCCGGATCCACGACCGGGTGGGCGAAGTCCTGCTGCCCTGGCTGGCCGCTCAGGACTGCGCACGGATCGAGGCCGACACCCGGCTGGCCCGCGACGACTGGCGCCACTGCCGCACTCCCGACCAGTACCTCTCCCTGGTCGGGCGGCTGGACGTCATGGTCACCGACCGGCTCCACGGCCTCGTTCTCGCTCTGCGGGCCGGCGTACCCGCCCTGGTGGTGGACCCCGTGGAGGGTGGTGCCAAGGTGACGGCACAGGCGCGGCTCCTTCGCTGGCCCGCCCTCCTGCCCGGTGAGGGGCTGCTGCCGGAGCTCCTGGACCACTGGTGGGCGTGGTGCCTGTCCCCCGCGGGAGCCGCTGCGGCCCGGCGTCGCCGGACCTGGTTGCTCGGAGACACGGTGATGAGGAGTCCGGTCACTGACTGCGACGACCGCGACGTTTAACCGCCCATGAGGGTGGTACCCGACCATCGCCGGAGGACGGACGGGCTGCCCACCGTTTCCGGCGCCGCCCCCTCCGCGTCGTGCGCCGTGCGCCGCACGCACGCCTCTCGTCGGGGCCCGGACGACTTCTCACTTCCCGTCATCGGAGGAACCAATGGTCGACGACACCCTTCCGCTCCTGCTGCGCGGATACGCCTGGCTGCCCGACCGCCGGCGCCGCAGCGGCGGAGCGCCCGTCCGCACACGTCTGATGGGAAAACGGGTCATCGCCCTGCACGGACCCTCCGCCGTGCGGTTCTTCTACGACGAGAACCACGTGCACCGCCAGGACGCCCTGCCGGGGCCGGTGATCGACACACTCTTCGGCCGCGGAGCCGTGCACACCCTGGACGGGGAGCGGCACCGCCATCGCAAGGCGTTGTTCACCGGCCTTCTCAGGGAGCCGCTCAGGGTCGGTGAACTCGCCGAGCGGGTCGGCCAGGAGCTGGAGCGGGCGTGCGAGGAGTGGGAGGGCCGCGACCGCGTGGTCCTCTTCGACGAGATGGCCGCGGTACTCACGCGTGCCGTCCACGCCTGGGCGGGGGTGCCCCTGGACGAGGGGCAGGTGACCCGAACGGCACGGGACCTGATCGCGATGGTGGACGGGTTCGCCGCCGTCGGCCCCCGCCATCTCAAAGCTCGCAGGGCGCGCACGCGTCAGGAGGAACGGCTGGCTCCCCTGGTGGCGGAAGTACGCAGTCGTGGCGTGGGGGACGTCGCTGGCGGGGACTCCCTGTTCGGCACGATCGCGGCCCACCGCGACCTCGACGGAGCGTTGCTCCCTCCCCGCACCGCCGCCGTCGAGATTCTCAACGTGCTGCGTCCGACCGTCGCCGTCACCTGGTTCACGGTGTTCGCCGCCCACGCCCTCCACCGTCACCCCGGCAACCGGGCTGCTCTGACGGGTGAGAACGGCCCGGCGTACGCCTTCGCCTTCGCCCAGGAGGTGCGGAGGTTCTATCCGTTCGCTCCCTTCGTCGGAGGGCTGGCCGCGGAGGAGTTGAAGTGGGCGGGACGCACGATCCGCCCGAAGACCATGGTCTTGCTCGACCTGTACGGACTCGACCACGACCCGGACCTGTGGCCCGACCCCTACCGGTTCGATCCGGGCCGGTTCCTCGGCCCGCCCACGCCCCAGGACGCTCTGGTCCCGCAGGGTGGCGGCCCGGTGGAGGGACACCGGTGTCCGGGAGAGGACGTGACCGTGGCTGTCCTGTCCACGGTGGCCATGTTCCTGGCACGGCTCTCGTACGAGGTGGACGAGCAGGATCTGCGCATCCCGTTGCGCCGCATCCCGACCACGCCCCGGAGCGGATTCGTCGTCAGCGGCGTCCGCCGTCCGCCGGGCGACGGACGGCGGGCCGCGGCACATCCTTGAGGCTCGCGCGGGGCCGCGCCGTGGGCGTGGCGGGAAGAGGGCTGCCCGCGGCCGCCCGTCAGCCGATCTTCTTGCCGGTCAGCGGCGCGGTGGCCTCTCCCCTGCCCTCCCGTACCCCTCGCAGGAACGCCCCCAGGGCCTCCTCCGACGAACGAGTCGGCGACCAGCCCAGCTCATGGTGCGCGCGGCTCGCGTCGAGCAGCGGCAGTCGCAGGACGGCGTCGAACAGATGGGGCGAGGCGGGCACCGCGTGCACGCGCCAGGTGGCCGCGACCGCTGCTCGCACGAGGGCCCGGGGAACGCGGACGACCCGGCAGCCGAGGAGTTCCGCGAGCTTCGGAGCGTCGATCACCGGGGCGGCCGCCAGGTTGAAGGCTCCTCGTACGTCACGGAGCGCCGCCAGCCGGTAGGCCTCTGCGGCGTCGTCGGTGTGGAGCACCTGGAAGCGCAAGCCTTCGACATCGGGCACGAAGGGCAGCAGGTCGGGGCGGAGCAACTGGCCGGGGACGTACCGTCCGGCGAAGATGCGCCGCTGTTCCGGCGCAGCCGTCTCCTTGAAGAGGAACCCGGGCCGCATCCGGACCACCCTGACGTCGGGGTGCCGCAGCTCGAAGGTGTCGAGGACGCGTTCCAGGTACGCCTTCTCGCGACAGTAGGCGGCGTCCGGCCAGCCGTGCGTCGGCCAGGACTCGTCCACCCCGGGCTCCTCCTTGGGCCCCGGGGCGTACGCGCCGACCGACGAGGCGTGCACCAGCGCGGGTACCTCGCTGCGCACCACTGCGTCGAAGACCCTCAGTGAGCCCAGCACGTTGCTGCGCCAGGTCACGACCGGGTCATGGGTGGGCTGGAAGCGCCAGGCCAGGTGGACGACGACGTCCGCCCCGCGCATGAGGCCGGCCAGGCGGTCCTCGCTCCCGGGCCGCGAGACGTCGACGGTCTCCCACTCCACACCCCTGATGCCGAGCGGCGGCCGCCTTCGCGCCAACGCGAGGACCGAGGCGACCTCGGGATCTGCGGCGAGTGCACGGACGACACTCGTCCCCACGTTGCCCGTGGCTCCCGTGACCACGATCCGCTTTCCTCCGGACCGGACGCTCTCCATGACGGACTCCTTCCTGCCTTGCCCCCACGCGGAAGACATCCTGGTGCCCAGGGTCCTCCCGGGCCGACGGGGGCGGCGATTCGTGTATCGGGGCTCGCGGACTCGTGCGGCGCGACCCGGCTGCGGCGCCGGTTCGGTTCAACCGCGCGCGCTCTTCGGCGTGAGCCGCCTGACCGGGCCGTCGAGTTCGGAGCGGTAGAAGTCGATGAAACCGTCCGGGTCAGGGCCGGCGTTCTGCATGACGAGGTGGTCGAACCCCGCGTCGACGAACTTCTGCGCCACCTGGAGGTACCGGGCGGGGTCCGCACCGCAGGCGAACTTCTCGAGGATGTCGTCCTCGCGCACGGTCGTCGTCGCGGCGTCGAAGTTGACGGGGTTCGGCAGTTCACTCATGACCTTCCACCCTGTCACGGCCCAGCGCGATGTCTTCAAGGCTGCCCGCGCCGCGGTGCGCTCGTCGGGTGCCCATGCCATGGGCACCTCCGCATAACCCGGACCCGTGCCCCCGGCGTCCCGGTAGTGCTGGACGATCTCGGGCTTCTCCTCGGTGGCGAAGAGGCCGTCGCCGAGTTCGGCGGCGATGCGGGTGGACTCCTGGCCGCTCGCGGCCACCGCGATCAAGGGCGGCTCGGCGGGAAGATCGAACACCCTGGCGTCCTCCAGCCGCAGGTGCTTCCCCTCGAAGGACTGGTACCCACCTCGCCAGAGCAGTCTGATGATCTCCAGGGCCTCCCTGAGCATCTCGTGCCGGGTGCGGACCGTATCGGGAAAACCACGGCCCACGACGTGCTCGTTGAGCCGTTCCCCCGAACCGACACCGAGCACGAACCGGCCCTCCGACAACAGGGCGAGCGTCGCGGCGGCCTGAGCGATGATCGCCGGGTGGTACCGCACCGTCGGGCACGTCACTCCCGTCGCCAGCCCGATCCGCGAGGTCTTGGCCGCGATGCTGCCCAGCACGCTCCAGGCGAAGGGCGAGTGTCCCTGCAGGTCGAGCCAGGGGTGGTAGTGGTCGCTGATCTCGACGAAGTCGAATCCCGCCTGCTCCGCGAGGACTGCCTGCCTCACCAGTTCCCCGGGGCCGAAAGCCTCCGCGGCGAGCTTGTAGCCGATCTTCACCTGTCCTCGTTCCTCTCGTCCATGGGTCTTGGCAGCACAGGGGTACCCGTCGACGCCCCCGCGTAACGTCCGTCCCCGCACTCGGCCCCGGTGCACCGGGGACCGACCCGGGCATACACGCTCGACGCGAAAGCAGGTGCGCGACACCCCGGAAAGCGGGGTGGCGGAGCGTCGAGCGCCGGCCGACGATGGAGGCACAGGATGTGATCCGGCCTGTCCTGGGGTCGGCGGCCTGGACGGCGCGCCGATCGGCGCGCATATCGGCGCGCCCTCCAGTGGCCCCCGGCAACGGGACCGACAGCGACCCACCCCCTGAGGAGACTCATGAACCGGAACGACCACGGGCACCCTTTCGAGCGGGACGGCCGCACCGCGGACGAGCACCCCCGTACGGCCTCCGGGGAGATACTCCTCGAAGCGGAGGAGGCCGAGACACGTGTGACGGGCGGCGAGCGGTCCGGGAGGGACGGCGAAGCGGCGGACGCCCTGACTCCGAACGAGGATGCCCAGGAGGACTCGGAGGAGCGAGCGGAAAACGACGCCGGACGGAGCCGCTGAGCGAGCGCGCTTCCCGCTCGGAGCGGCGACGGCCCGGACCGCGGGTACGGCACGGAGCGACGCACGCCGCTTCTCAACCCTTAGCCGCGCAGGACGTCACCCGGTCGCGCCGATGTCCGCCGGGTGCGCGCGCCGACCGCCGGCTGGTCCCTCAGGACTCCCGGGGTGTGAGGGTGAACAGGCCGCCGTCCGGGTCTCGCAGGGTTCGCGAGAACCCTTTCGGCGTCCAGGAGGTGGGGGACAGTCGCGGTCGGCTGCCGCCCGCCCCGATCGCGGCCACGACCGCGCGTTCGACGTCGTCGACCGTGAAGTTCACCAGCCAGCGAGGACGCAGGTGCGCGGGGACGCTTCCTCCCGCTCCCCCGCCGCGCAGGGACAGCACCGCCCGCCCTCCGCTCTCCACGACCACGTGATCGTCCCGGTAGGCGATGTCGATGCCCGGCTCGGTGGTCCAGTCGAGAACCTCTCCGTAGAACACCGCGGCGTCGAACACGTCACGGGTCTGCAGGTCCACGCGGGTCGGGGCGCTCCCCTCACCGGCCGACCACGCGGGCGCCGGGCCCTCCCAGAACCCGAAGGTCGCGCCCTCGCGGTCGGCGGCCAGCCCTGCCCGCCCGTCCCCCAGCGCCACCGGCCCCACGGCGGTGGTGGCGCCCCGCTCCCGGATCCGTGCGGCGGTCGCGTCGGCGTCACGTACCGCGAAGTACGGAGTCCACTCCGATTCCGGCGCGAAGCCCGGCTTCCGTGCGCCCAGGACCGCCACCGGGGACCCGGCCGCGAAGGCGACGAGGAACTGGCTCCCCAGAGGGCTGGGCCGGAACTCCCACCCCATGACCGTCGTATAGAAGGCCCGGGACCGGGGCAGGTCCTCGACCATGAGGTTGACCCAGCAGGGGGCTCCGGGATCGGGCACCCCGCGTTCCTCGGCATACTCGGACATCGTCTTCTTCCTCCTCGGTCGTTCTCTCCCCCGCTCTCCGGGCCACGCATACCCCGGGCCGCCCTCATCAGCGCACGCCCGCAGCACATGATCCACCAGCGTCGCCCGGGCTGGTCGCCCGTCCGGCCGGGGCCGCCGCACCGGCCGGACGAGGGGGCCCGACTCGTGGTCGGAGGCGTCCTCGATCCGTTCGGCGGTGAGGCCGGCCGGGGACGGGAACCGGAGCGGCAGTCCGGGATCGACGCTCGCGCTGCCCTTGCTCATCACGAGCCCTCCGGCGGGGTGAAGCTCCTGGCGATGTCGGCGCCGCGACCCTCGCGGCACAGCGGTGACCGAGCAGCCACCGCGCAGGTGTGTCATGAGGACGTGCGGGGGCCGGCACGGCCGTCCGGTCGACCGGCTGGTCGACGGCGGGTTTCCCCCGTCGGGGTACGGAGAGCCGACGCGGCGCATTCCTCGGTCGTCCTCACCCTGCGTCCGGCCCGGTGCCTTCCGCGTCGTCCGTCCGGTCGTCGTGGACGTCGGTCAGCAGGGGAAGCTCGTCGGTGCCGACCAGGAGTCGTACGGTCCCCGGATCGCCGAGCCGTCCGGGCCCCTCGTGCCCGGCCACGAGGGGCCACGGTGCCCACCGCGCGTTGCGGGCCGCCCAGCGGGCGAGGCGTGCCAGGGGCCAGGGTCCGTCGACGGGCCGGTGGTCGTAGGCGATCAGCCGCCCCCGCGACCGGGTGGCCACCACCAGGCCCTCCACTCTCAGGACGGTGTCCGGGGAATCCCCGCACTCACGCAGCCGTACATCGCTCACGTGCCCGACGTGGCGTCCGTCCCGGTCCTGGACACGGGCTCCCATCAGGTCAGCCAGACGCATGGCCGGCTCCCGGAAGCCGTCCGACGACGTTGTCGCGCGTCCAGTCCTCCCACGCGTGTACCGGGGCGTCCTCCTCGGCAAGGTCCACGCGCACCACCGCGCCGATGTCGGTCACCCGGTCGAAGTCCAGCCGCGCCGGTCCCTCGTCTCCGCCGACGCGCAGCCGCCGCTGCACCGCGGCGAGCCAACGGCCGGTCTTCCCGCCGAGACGGGGCGCGAGCGCGGCCGGGCCGACGAGGATCCCGGTGACGCGTGGCCCGCCCTCCCCCACGGCTGGGGTTTCGTCCAGTTCGAGGTCGTCGACCTTGCACACCGGCCGGTCCCTCCCGTCGACGACCTGCCGGTCGAGCAGGTGGAAGCGGGCGCTGTACGCGCGTCCCTCCCGTCGGCCGGCGGGAGGACGTCCGTCGTACCGCCGTGCGCCCGCCCTCCCTTCCCCGGGCGGGGATCCATCCGGCTCGTCCTTCCTCACGTCACGCATCACAGGCCTGCTTTCGTCGCGATCATCAGCGGAACGGCGGCCACCGCGGCCACCAGGATGACAACCAGATACACACCGCCCAGGAGATTGGCGACGAGACCGTTGCGCGCCTCGCCCATGTACTCGGGGTCATTGGCCACCACGAGGATCGGCAGGTACGTCAGCGGCAGCGCGACCGCCGCGAACACCAGCGAGTACTCGGTCACCATGATCGGATCGACGCCGGTGAGGACCAGCATCATGCCTGCCACCAGGGCCACGATCACCACGGCGTGGAAACGCGACGCCGTCCGGGGAGCAGCCGTCTTGCCCCAGGTCCATCCGAAGTACTGCGCCACGGTGTATCCGGAGGACAGCGCGGTCTCCAGGGCTGCGCCGAACGTGGCCGCGAACACGCCGATCAGCGCCAGGCCGAGTCCGAGCTTGCCCAGTGCGTAGCCCACCGGAAGCACTACCTGCGAGAGGTGTTCCACCGCGATCCCCGCCGGGTGCAGCAGAAGCGCCGCCGCCGTCATGATGGCCAGTGCCAGCAGCCCGCCCAGCGGGAATCCGATGAAGACGTTCATGCGCGCGGTGACCAGGTCCTCGCGCTTCCACTTCTCCTCGATACCGCCGGAGGAGAAGAAGAACACCTCGTACGGGGTCATGGCGCTGGCGAAGAGAGCGATGGCGTAGTAGAAGTACGTCGGCAGACCCTCACCGCTCGGCACCTGCGGATGCGTGACCTGGTGGAGGACCGAGCCCCAGGCCGGGTCGAGGCGGAAGACGGCGACGACGAAGACCACCAGGGCCAGTCCCACCAGGCCGAAGACCCGCTCCATGGTCTCGAACCGAGTCCGCCAGATCACCAGCCAGACGGCGAGACCGACCAGTGGCACCCACAGCAGGTGGGCGACGGAGCTGATCAGCTCGATCGCGAGCGCGACGCCCGCGAGTTCCGCCGCCAGGGTCAGGCCCGTCACCAGCAGGGAACCCGTCAGGTTGGCCAGGGCGGTGCGCGGTCCGAGCCGTTCGCGCACGAGGTCGAAGGTGGGGCGGCCCGCCACCGCGGCGACGCGTCCCGCCATCTCCGCGTACACGCAGATGCCGACCACCCCGACCAGCAGAACCCACACCAGGGAGAAACCGAACCGGGCCCCGACGAGGGACGAGGCGACGAGGTCACCGATGTCGACGAACCCACCGATGGCGGTGAGGATGCCGAGAGTGACGGCCAGGAAACGCTTCACGACGACAGTTCCTCCTCCAGTCCCTCCAGCCGGTCGACGGTCTCGCGGAGGTCCCCGGTGTGGTCGGCCAGGCCGCGCACCTCACCCCGCCGGGCTTCGACACGTACCTCGGCCAGGGTGTCCGCCGCCTCGTCCAGCAGCGCACCGAGACGTTCGCGGACGGTGTCGGCCGAAGCGCCCGGCGGCTGCCGGCTCTCGAACGTGCTCTGGGCCGCGAGCAGATCGCTCTCCGCCTCGCCGAGCAGCACGGACACGTACGGCCCGCTCACCCGGCCCTCACCCGCGGCCTGCACCGCGATCCGGGCGGTGGACACCGCCGATGCCGCCGTCTCCGCCGTGTTGGCCGCCTTCAGCCGGAAGTCTGCGTCCGTACGGGAGGAACCCGCGCACCCGCTCACTGCCACCGGGATCAGGAGAACCGCCCCGAGGACGGCCGCCGCCCTTCCCCGCGCACCCGCGCTCACCGGCATCACCGGCCGCGCAGAACGAAGTACGCCGCCACGGCCAGCAGTACGCCCAACTGCGCCCACGCCGCCAACAGAACCAGCCCCTGGTCCACGGACACCACCTCACAGCCACCGGAGAGATCCGCCTAGTACCCGTGACGCCGGAGGGCATGTACGTGCCGGCGGCCCGGACGTTTGGAAGCGTCGCTGCCGGGGACCCAGCAGCTTTCGAAACCGCCCACCCGACGCGGACCGAGGAGGGACGCCATGCCGAACGCGCGACAGCCCGAACGAGGTCGCGGTGACAAGGGCGTGGGAAGCCGCCGGACCATGCCCGGCACGATACGGAAAACCCGGACACGCGCCCCCGGTCCGGCCATGCGCACGGTACCGGCCGGGACGGTACCGGGGGCAGGGACCCGGGCGGAGGCGCGCCGTCGGGCCGATGCCCCGGACCACCGTGGGGTCCTGCCCGGCGCTGCGCCGGGCCGGACTCCGTCGATCGGCCGCCGACGTCCCGAGGCTCCCGTCGGCAAGGCGGGGGCGGGGTCCGCACCCGTCCGTTCCCGGAGGCGAGAGGGCTTGTCCTGTGCGGCTACGCGTGGCTGACCCTCACGGGCCGGGGCTCCGGCGGCAGCGCTGGGGGCGGGGGTTCCGTTATCTCGGCCCGGACGGCGAACCGCTCACCGATGCGTCACGGCTGGAGAGGCTGCGCGCCTTGGCCGTCCCGCCGGCGTGGTCCGACGTCTGGATCTGTCCTTGGCCCAACGGCCACCTCCAGGCGGTTGGTACCGACGCGGCCGGCCGCCGCCAGTACCTCTACCACGAGCAGTTCCGGGCCGAGCAGGAGCGGGCCAAGCACGAGCACGTGAGGGAGTTCGCCGCCGCTCTGCCCCGGTTGCGCGAACGGACCTCAGCCGGCCTCGCCGACCGGGGGCTGTCGCGTAGGCGGGTCGTCTCCTGCGGGGTACGCCTGCTCGACCTCGGTTTCTTCCGTGTCGGGACGCGCGCGTACGCCCGGGAGAACCAGACCTACGGCCTGACCACCATGCTCCGGGAGCATGCGGTGTGCCGCCGGGGCGTGGTCTCCTTCTCCTACCCCGCCAAGTCCTCGGTGTGGCAGGTCCGGACGCTGGTGGACCCTCCTGCCTACGACACCGTACGAGCACTGTTGCGCAGGCGCGGCGGGGGTGACCAGCTCTTCGAGTACTGGGAGGGCCGCCGCTGGCACGCCCTGACCAGCAGCGAACTCAACGCGTGCCTGCGGGACTTCGCAGGGACGGACGTCTCCGCGAAGGATTTCCGCACCTGGCACGCCACCGTGCTGGCGGCAGTCGGTCTTGCCGTGTCGTCCCCGGCGGGCCGCCTGTCGCCGACGGCCCGCAAGAGGGCCGTCACCCGGGTCGTCCGGGAGGTCAGTCACTATCTGGGCAACACCCCCGCGGTGTGCCGCGCCTCCTACATCGACCCCAGGGTCGTCGAGCTCTTCGAGGAGGGCCGGACGATCGCCGGCGACCTGAGCCGGCTCGGTGACGGGGCGGCGTTCGGCCGGCCCGCGACGCAGGGGCCCGTGGAGGAGGCCGTACGCCGTCTGCTGGACCAGGGGTGACCGACGGGCTCCGACCTGGTCCACGGGGACGGCCCGACACCCGCCGCAGGCGGTCTTCCTCCCCCGAGTACGTGCTGCAGACCGAGTGCGGCAGAACGGACCACCGACGAGGCCCCGAGCAACGTGATGGAGGCGTGGGCATCCCGAGACGCACGCGGGGACAGTCGCCCGTGACCGGCACGAGCGTCCCCGAAGCCGGTCGCACCGGCCCGCTGCGCCGCGACTTCAAGGCGGCGGAGACTCCGCGCTGATCATCACCGGTGAGGGCGGCCGGCGCTGCACACGCCGCCCGTCCCGGCGCGCGACGGCGGCACCGGTGCACCTGCGCGCTCACACCACTCCCGCGAGGACCGCCGCCGGGCGTGGACCAGCGAGCCCCCGGCCCACGCCCGCACCGGCGCGGTCGTCGGCCTCCTCGTCGAACGTGCACCGGGACCTGAAGGTCCGGCGTGAGCGCGCCGTGATCCGGCTTCGACGGCGGCGCCGGGGTACCCCCTGAACGTCTCCAGCAACCGCCGTTAACCTCGGGCTTTCACGGGCGGGCCGGCGCGGACCTTGATCAGATAGGCGGAGAGTACCGCTGAGCTGCGGCGATGGGACTTGCCAGGAGGGCTGTCGGCTGAGAGGAAGCAAGCACTCTCCAGGTGAACGAGCGCATCGTGCCGTGGCCGCTTGCCCGAGCTCTTGTCGGCGGTGCCGCAGGGTCGCGTAGGCGCCCGCAAAATGGCTGGTCACGGGAGTGGTCTGTGCAGGACTCTGTGGGTATGCCTCGACGTCTCATGTTCGTGCAGTTGAAGACTGGTTACACCACCGACCGCGGACCCTCGTGGATCGGGTGGGTGGACTTCTCGAAGACCTGGAGTACTGCGTACTTCCGCGGGAGGACACTGCGCCGGGCAGGGGGGATGTTCGATGCGAACTTCTACGACGTGCAGACCGACGAGGAGTTCTGGGTCTCCGGGCCGAAGCGGGACCGCACGGACACCCGCTACGGCCCCTCCGACCCTGAAATCGATCCGGAAGCCGTCGACACCTATCGCGCCTTCCTGGAGGGCGCATCTCTGCCGGGCCGGGAAAACGGCTGACCTCGCGCCCTTGCGAGCGGGGTGTCCGGGTCTTGATCAAATAAGCGGAAAGTGCTCCTGACCTGCAACGATGGGACTTGTCTAGGGTCCTGTCAGCTGCACGGAAAGAAGCACTCTCCAGGTGAAGAAGCGTGTCGGGTCATACCCGCGGATCCGCATCGAGGGCGGCGGCCGGGCGGTGGTCTCGCAGGCCGGGAGCGTGCTGCTGGTCGAGACCGTCCGCAAAGCGGGCCTGGACACCGCGATATCGGCGGCGTTGGCGCCGTGGCGGAAGGCGAGGGCCGTCCATGATCCCGGGAAGGTCCTGCTGGACGTGGCGTTGGCGGTCGCGTCGGGCGGGGACTGCCTGGCGGATGTCGGCCTGCTGCGGGCGGAGCCGGCTGCGTTCGGGCCGGTGGCCTCGGACCCGACGGTCTCCCGTCTCGTCGACACTCTCACCGCCTCCGGTGAGAAGGCTCTGGCGGCGATCCGTGCTGCTCGGGCCGAAGCCCGCGCTCGTGTCTGGAAGTTGGCCGGCGCCGGGGCACCCGATGCCGGCGGGACGGACCGTGGACCTCGACGGGGTGCTGGTTCTCGCGCACTCCGACAAGGAGGACGCCGCACCCACCTGGAAGCGGACCTACGGCCACCACCCGCTGATGGGGTTCGTCGACCACGGACCGGGCGGCACCGGCGAACCGGTCGCGGCCCTGCTCAGACCGGGCAACGCGGGATCGAACACCGCCGCCGACCACATCACCGCCGCCCGACTGGCCCTGGCCCAGCTGCCGAAGTCCTACCGGCGCGGGCGCCGGACCCTGATCCGCACCGACTCAGCCGGCGGCACCCACACCTTCGTCGCCTGGCTCGCAAAGCCGGGCCGGTGGCTGTCCTACTCCGTCGGCATGACCGTCACCGAGCAGATCCACAGCCACGTCCTGAAGGTCCCGGCCTCGGCCTGGACGCCGGCCGTCGAGACCGGCGGCCAAGTCCGCGATGGCGCCTGGGTTGCCGAACTCGCCGGCGACGTCCTTCACGGCTGGCCCAAGGGCATGCGGCTCATCGTCCGCAAGGAACGCCCGCACCCGGGCGCCCAGTTGAGGATCACCGACGCCGACGGCATGCGGCTGACGTGCTTCGCCACCAACACCGTCGGCCTCCCGATCTCCGAGCTCGAGCTCCGTCACCGACTGCGGGCCCGGGCCGAGGACCGCATCCGGGCCGCCCGCGCCACCGGCCTGCGCAACCTGCCCCTGCACACCACCGCGCAGAACCGGATCTGGCTGGAAATCGTGCAACCCGCCCTCGACCTACTGGCCTGGATGCCGATGCTCGCCCTGACCGGCCAGGCCCGCCTCTGGGAACCCCGCCGCCTACGGCTCCGCCTGTTCACCACGGCCGGACAACTCGTCACCACCAGCCGCCGCCGAATCCTCCGCCTCGCCCGCCACTGGCCCTGGACCGGCGTGATCACCGACGCACTCGAACGGCTCGCACTCCTGCGGAACCCCGGCTGACCAGCAACTTTGCCGCCCCTACGACAGCAACTCGAAACCGGAGCAGTGGAACCCGGCGTCACCCCGAGACGACACTCGGGCCCCCGGCGTGCCCACTCTCAGCCCACCACACGAAAACGGCCCACCAACTTCGTCGGCGGACCGTCATGAAACTTCGAGGCTAGTCGATCCGAATCCCACGGCGCCTAATGACAAACGTGTCGGCCTCAGCAGCCGCCTGTCAGGAGGTGACGGGCTCATCTTCCTCAGGGGCGCCGAGGAATCCGCCGCACGCCTGGACCGTGCCGTCGACGATCGCGACGGTGTATGGCCCAACGAGCGTCTCCGCTGGCCTTTCGCTGTGGGGCTGGGGCAGATCTGAGTTCTGTGACTGCTTGGGCCAGTTGAAGGACCATGTCGTCCGTCCCTTGGGCACCCTGACCTGGGTGTCGGGCCTTGACCCCTGATCTTGGACACACGAGACACTGGATCCTGGGGATCTGAGAACGGACATCTCGTGGTCATGAAGAACTATCCGCCGGAGTTCAAGGCGGACGCGGTCGCGCTGTACGAGTCGCGGCCCGGAGCGACGATCAGGTCGGTCGCCGCTGATCTGGGGGTCAATCCGGAGACGCTGCGGAACTGGGTGAGGGCAGCCGGGGCAAGCCGGCCCCGGGGGCGTCGGGTGGAGACGCCGACCGAACCGTCCACCCCGCTGGAGGCGGAGAACGCCGCTCTGCGGAAGAAGGTCCGCGAGTTGGAGGAGGAACGCGAGATCCTGCGCAAAGCGGCCAAGTATTTCGCCGGGGAGACGCGCTGGTGAACCGTTTCCAGTGTGTCGCCGACCTCCAGCGCCGTCACGGCGTGAAGCGGCTCTGCCGCATCCTCAGCGTCAGAAAGTGTTGGGTAACTGGTTGATCACTAGGGCCTGTCCGGCGGATCATGTGACCTTCTGACCGGTCGCTCGTTGGTTCGGGCATGGGTCGGGGGGATCTGACGAACCGCGAGTGGTCGTTACTGGAGCCGCATCTGCCACCTCTGGGTGGCCGGGGTGGCCGGTGGAGCGACCACCGCATCGTGGTGAACGGGATCCTGTTCCGGATCCGGACCGGTGTCCCGTGGCGTGACCTGCCGGAACGCTATGGTTCGTGGAAAACCGTCTATGAACGGCATCGCCGCTGGTCGGCGGACGGTACCTGGGACCGGATCCTGCAAGCCGTCCAGGCCGACGCCGACCTGGCAGGGCGGATCGACTGGTCGATGGTCGGCGTCGACTCGACGTCCTGCCGGGCCCATCAGCACGCGGCCGGCGCACGCAAAGCCCGTCCGCGGATCCCGAAAAAAGGACGACGCCCCGGCACCACCGCCCCGACGAGGGACTCGGACGGTCCCGGGGCGGCCTGACCAGCAAGATCCACCTCGCCGGCGAAGGCGGCTGCCGTCCCATGGCCCTCCTGCTCACGCCGGGCCAGTGGGGCGACGCCCCGCAGATGGTCGAGGTCTTGGACCTGATCCGGGTTCCCCGGCCGCTGGGCGGACGGCCCCGGACCCGGCCGGACCACGTCAGCGGCGACAAGGCGTACAGCTCCCGCCGAAATCGCCGCTACCTGCGAAGACGCCACATCCGGCACACGATCCCCGAGCCGAAGGACCAGCGGGCCAACCGCCGCCGCAAAGGCAAAGAAGGCGGCAGACCAACGGGCTTCGAACGTGACCACTACCGGCGCCGCAACGAGGTCGAGCGGACCATCAACCGGCTCAAGAACTCCCGCGCAGTAGCGACCCGTTACGACAAACGGGCCTACGTCTTCCACGGCACCGTCACCGCCGCAGCGATCCGACTCTGGCTCCGCCAGTGATCCGCCGGACAGGCCCTAGTGGTCGAGGTCGTCGGTGAGGCGTCGGGCCGCTTCGGCTTCGATGGGGCCGTGGGGTTCGATGGTCTCGCCGGCGAGGCGGGCGGCCATGAGCCGGATCATCGCAACCTTGATCATCGCTTCGGCGTGCGCCGTCTTGCGCTCGTAGTCGCGGGCCAACCGTCTGCACCGTCCCAACCAGGAGAATGTTCGTTCCACCACCCACCTGCGGGGCAGCACCTGGAAGCCTTTCACGTCCGCGTTGCGTGGGACGGCGACGATCTCCACGTTCTCGTTGTCCGCCGCCCAGCGGATCAGTCCGGAGTCGACGCGGTTGACGTAGCCGCCATCGACCCAGACCAGGCCGACCCGCGGAAACAGATCCCGGATGCCGGTGAGGACCAGTTTCGCTCCGGCCCGGTCCTGGACCGAAGCGGAGTGCACCACGGCGCGCAGTACGAGGCCGCAGGTGTCCACCAGCAGATGGCGCTTGCGCCCCCGCACCCGTTTCCCGCGTCGTAGCCGATGCTCTCGCCTCCCTGATGAGACTTCGCCGACTGAGTCCAGCACTGCGGCCGACGGCTCGGGATCACGACCGTCGGCCACCCGGACGCGGTCCCTCCACGCGTCACGCACCCGGTCCCAGGTCCCGTCGGCCGCCCATGACCTGAACCACCGGTAGGCGACGTCCCACGGGGCAAGATCATGCGGAACCAGCCGCCAGGCACACCCGGTGCCCAGCACGTACAGCACCGTGTCCAGGACCAGCCGACGCGAGAACATCAGCGGACGGCCACCGCGCCGCAGGTCACGCAGGGGCAAAAGCGGCTCGATCACCGCCCACTGAGCATCCGTCAACGACGTCTCGTAGCACGGCTTACAGAAACAGACGCACATGTAGATGATCTTCGCTGGCGCCCGACCCGCGAAGATCACCACCCGCTGGCAACAGAACGCAAGCGATCAGTTACCCAACACTTTCTCAGCCGCTCGAGCTTCTACTACTGGCAACGGACAGCAGCCGACCGGGCCGCCCGGCAGGCAGCTGACGCGAGGCTGGCCACCCGGATACACGCCGTGCACCAGGAGTCGGACGGCACCTACGGAGCCCCGAGGATCACCGCCGAGCTCCGCGAGGCGAGCGGAGAGGCGCTCAACCACAAGCGCGTCGCCCGGATCATGCGGGCGTTCGGGATCGAAGGGGTCCGCCTGCGCCGCCGGCACCGCACCACCGTCCCCGACCCCGCCGCGGCCAAGGCACCGGACCTGATCGGCCGCGACTTCGCCGCCCGGATCCCGAACACGAAGTACGTCGGCGACATCACCTCCCTGCCCATCGAGGGTGGGAAGTTCTGCTACCTGGCGACCGTCATCGACCTCGCATCGCGGCGTCTGGCCGGCTGGGCGATCGCCGACCACATGCGCACCGGTCTCGTCACCGACGCCCTGGCCGCGGCCGTCCGCACCCGCGGCAGCCTCGCCGGGTCGATCATGCACACCGACCACGGAGCCCAGTACACGAGCCGGGCCTTCACCGAAGCCTGCAGGTCAGCAGGGGTCCGGCGGAGCATGAGCGCGGTCGGGTCCAGCGCGGACAACACGCTCGCCGAGTCCTTCAACGCGACCTTCAAACGCGAGACCCTGCAAGGACGGAAGAGCTGGCTCACCGAGCGGGAGGCCCGACTCGACGCCTTCCGATGGCTCAACCGCTACAACACCCGCCGCCGGCACTCCCGCCTCGGCCAACGATCACCGATCGCCTTCGAGAGCGCCCTCCACCACACACCAACTACGCTGGCATCAGCCGCATAACCCGTGTCCAGGATTCGGGGTCAAGGCCCTTCCTGTTCGTGGGCAGACTCCAGTCGCATGCGGGCATAGCACCCCCCGGCACAGAGCCTCACCGACTGCAGCCGCAACGACATCACCCAGCTCATAGACGCCATCCCGCCGTTCACCCGGGTGACTGTAAGGAAATCCTGCGAGCGCCTGAAGGTAAAGACAGCAAACGTCCAACATGCCGTCGCCATCGTCCGGGTATCACGTCCGTGCCGGTCCGGGAAGGAGCTTTCTGTCTTGGAGCAGATCTCCAGAGCGCCTCAGCACCTGGTCGGCTGAAGTACCGCAGGTTGCCCAGCACAGGATGCCGGTCGCCTCCAGGGGGACGGGCCGAAGAGCCTGGCACAGCCGGGTCACGAGTGTCTCGGCAGCCGTTTTGTCCAGGTCAGGGACGAGGGTGACGAACTCGTCGCCGCGGACCCGTGCCAGAGGCACGGGCTCCCCGTACGCCCGGTTGCGGTCGAGCTCGCTCTGAAGCTGATCGGCGATTTTCACGAGCGCGGCGTCTCCGGCGGCCCGGCCGTGGCGCTCGTTATACGTCTTGAACCCGTCGATGCCGAGGCGTATCACGACGAGCGTGGAGTCCGCGCCGATCGGCAGTCTCCGGTGGCGGTGGAGGCGGTACGGTTCGACCGCGTACGGATCGTCGGCCCCCGTAGAGGAATTCGGCGTGTCGCACAAGGTGCTCGCCAGGCGGAGCCGTAGCTCCGACTCCGTGAGAAGGCCGGTGAGTTCGTCGAGACTCGCCCTCCGTTCCAACTCGCCCTCGCGCCTCTTGCGCGTCTCGATGTCTCCTACATTGGTGAGGAAGAATTGGGGACCGTCGGCGGTATCGGCGACGACGGAGTTGGAGATCGAGACCCAGACGTACGAGCCGTCGCGGCGGGCGAGTCTCACCTCCGCGCTGCCGCCGTCGGCGGAGGTCCGGAGGAGGTCGTCGATGTCCTCAGGGTGGACGAGGTCGCTGAAGGAGTAGCGGCGGAGCGTGGACTGGGGCTGGCCGAGCAGGCGACACAGGGCGTCGTTGACGCGTAGGAGCCGTCCGTGGGTGTCGCCGCCCATCTCGGTGATGGCCATGCCAGATGGCGCGTACTCGAAGGCCTGACGGAACGACTCCTCGCTGGCGCGCAGGGTCGTATGCTCACGCTCGAGCCGCACCAGCGCGCGCTGCATGTTGGCCCGAAGACGCGCCATGCTGATGGCGATGGCGGAGTGGAAGGAGTACGTGCGCAGCGCCTCACGGGCTTGGGCGCGTGGACGACGGCCGTCCTTCGGGCGGTCAACGGAGATTACGCCGATTAGCTCGCCGTTCGGCAAGTACATCGGTGCGAAGAGTCGGTCGTTGGGGTGCCAGCCGTCTTCGTGCTCGGGCGCGGGTCCGTCGGTGTGCCACTGCGGTACGTCGTCGTCGTCAAGCACCCAACCCTCCGTGTGCGGGATGAAACGCAGCCCCGACCAATCCTCACCCATCTCTAGCCGACGTTCCCAGGAGGCTCGGGAACCGACTCGACCGGTGGTGAGTGCCTCGGCTGCGGGGTTGCCCGCCAGGGCGGCGACCACGAGGTCGCCATCGGGGCCCACAAGATTCACACAGGCCAGCTCGTAGCCGAAGCCGGAGACTGCGCCGTCGGCGATGGCCTGGAGCGTGTCGGCCAAGCTACGGGCCGTGTAGATCTCGGCCACGGCCTGGTCAGTCCGCAGGGGCTCCGGCGTCTGGGGCGGGCCGGTGACTAGTGTCGGCTCAGACGGCAGGGTGTATGCGGCGTTGCGGATGAAGGGAACCTGCCCGAGCTGGTTACGGCACAGCCGCTGTGGCTCGGGACGTTCGCGGGTTACCAGTCGCGTGCGGAGCCGGGTGAAGAGCGTGTCGAGGTCCAGGTACTCAGGCCCGCCCGGCACGCCCTCCTGCATCAGCGTGACCAGCTCACCGGTGAAGGCAGTGAGCGGCTCGCCCGGCGGCGAGAGCGCCACGGCCGTCTCGGCGGAAGCGGCGAGAAGGTAGGTACCGTCTACCTCCAGGGCAGCGGCGGCCGACTGGGCACCGAAGGCCCGTGCGCTGTAGCAGCAATCTAGGACGACTATCCGGCGCATGGCCCGGCTTTTCTCAACCGGCCAGCGAATCCACTCGTAGGGAGTGGCGGTGTCGTGGACCGACTTCGGGTCGCTCGTCTCGGTGGCGAGGTGAAGCTTTCCGGTACGGGGATCGAGCAGGCCGTGCCCCGCGTAGTAGACGAGCAGGGTCTCGGTGGCCGCGTCGACCGCCTCCTGGACGGCCCGCGACACGTCACGGGGGATGGAAGGGTTCGCAACTACCGTGACGTGACCGGGCGGCAGCTTCCACAGGTTCGTGAACAGATCGCGAAGGAGGGCCAGATTGCCCACTACGGCCGGCAGGCCGTCGAGGGAGGTGAAATCACTCGCCCCGATTAGCAGAACCCGGGTCCCGTCCGGGTCGGGCAACGAGGTCACGCGGCCGGATCCTCGCTTCCCTCTCCGCCGCTGAGGAGTGAGCGCATCAGCTTCTCCGCTTCCTCCTGACTGGGTCCACTGATCTCAACGCGAGTGCCGTCGGGCCGCTGCACGACAAGCGAGGGCGACGGCGTGCGGGTGGACCGCCAGGAGGCTATGGCGGCGGCTAGCGAGGCAGCGCTGAGGCCGCTGCTGAGAACTAGGGAGAGAACGTCGATCCCGTCGCCCTGCTGACCGGGCA
Organism: Streptomyces sp. AM 2-1-1; assembly: GCF_029167645.1. Lineage (NCBI taxonomy): Bacteria > Bacillati > Actinomycetota > Actinomycetes > Kitasatosporales > Streptomycetaceae > Streptomyces > Streptomyces sp. AM 2-1-1. The sequence continues at coordinate 448,599 of NZ_CP119147.1, forward strand.
CTGGTCTAAGCGAACTTCCCAGCTCGCTTCGAACGTGGCGTCGCACCGCCCGATCGTCCTCCAACCAGGATCTGAGTGAACGCAATTCCGCCTCGACAAAGGACGAATCGCCCGTTGCACACACGGTGATGAGAGTCATACGGTCAGCCTACTAACTGCTTCCGGTGAAGTTTGCCCTTCTCGCCCTTGCGTTCGAGGGCGCTGGTGGAGAGGCGTTCGGGTGAGTGCCGGCCCTGTTCCGGTCAACCCACGAAAGCGGGTGGCACGGCTGCAGCGACGCCTGCGTCTCGTGCCGCCATGGCCCTTGAGCCGTAGGTCCACAGGGCAGTGACGTGAACGGCTAGCGGTCGTGACGATCCGAGCGGTGGCGGAGAAAGCCGAAGCCGGCGACGACGGGGCTCCCGCCTGCAGGCTTGCCGCTCAGAAGCTGTTGTCTTTCAGAGAACGGCAGGGACGTTTCCGCCAGATCAGGCGTAGGTCTGGCGCTTCGGCGGCAGGGACGAGGTGTGGTGTCGTCTCTTCGGTGGAGGTGTCGGGATGCCGTCGGTGATGGGGTTTGCTGGAGGAGCGTGAGCGCGCGCTCCTCGGCAGCGGGTGGAGGCTCTCCAGGACCAGCTGCGGGAGGCCGAGGCGGTCTGGGAGCGGGGCGTGATCGCCCGTGAGACAGTGGGCGAGGTTCTGGCAGAGCCTCGCGGAGAAGGGGACGTTCTGCCGGTCGTGGTGACAGGCGAACAGTCGGTGGAGGTAACGGCAGCCGGACGGTCGGCCGACGGCATCGCAGACCAGATGAATCTTGCTGGTCAGCCCCCGTTATCTAGCTTTAACGGCGGCTGCTACCCGCGAAACGCTTCCAGCAGCCTCAGCCACACCTCGCTGATGGTGGGGTAGGCGGGGACGGCGTGCCACAGGCGGTCGATCGGCACTTCGCCCGCCACGGCGACCGTGGCGGAGTGCAGGAGCTCGCCGACGCCGGGGCCGACGAAGGTGACGCCGAGGACGATCTCCCGGTCCAGGTCGACGATCATGCGGGCGTGCCCCCGGTAGCCGGAGGCGTAGAGGCCGGCGCCGGCGACCCCGCCGAGGTCGTAGTCGACCGCGCGCACCCGCAGACCGGCGTGTTCGGCTTCCGCGAGGGTGAGTCCGACGGAGGCGGCCTCCGGGTCGGTGAAGACCACCTGGGGGACGGCGGCGTGGTCGGCGGTGGCGGCGTGGGCGCCCCAGGGGTCGGTCTCCAGCGAGGGTTCACCGTGCGCGCGGGCGGCGATGGCGGCACCGGCGATCCGGGCCTGGTACTTGCCCTGGTGAGTGAGGAGGGCGCGGTGGTTGACGTCCCCGACGGCGTAGAGCCAGGTACTGCCGTCCACCCGGCAGCTGTCGTCCACGCTCAGCCAGCCGCCGGGCTCGCGGTCCACCGTCTCCAGGCCGAGGTCGTCGGTGCGGGGGGCGCGGCCGGTGGCGAAGAGGATCTCGTCGGCCTCGATCGGGTCGCCGTCGTCGAGTTCGACGGTGACCGGTCCGTCGGGGGCGCTCCGGTTCAGGGCGGTGACCGAGACTCCGTACCGGATGTCGGCACCGGCCTCGGTGAGGGCCTCGGCGACCAGTTCGCCGGCGAAGGGTTCCATCTTCGGCAGCAGACCGCCACCCCGGACGAGCAGCGTCACCCGGGCTCCCAGGCCCTGCCAGGCGGTGGCCATCTCCACGCCGACGACTCCGCCGCCGACGACGACGAGCCGGCCGGGCACGCTCTTCGCGCTGGTCGCTTCGCGGCTGGTCCAGGGGCGGGCCCCGGCGACACCGGGCAGGTCGGGTACGACGGCGCGGCTGCCGGTGCAGACGGCGACGGCGTGCCGCGCGGTCAGGTGGCGGACCGTTCCGTCCGGGGCGGTGACGGAGACCTGCTTCTCGCCGGTCAACCGCCCCGTTCCCCGGAAGACGTCCGCGCCGACGCTCTCCAGCCACGCCACCTGCCCGTCGTCCTTCCAGTGGGAGGTGAATCCGTCCCGATGGGCGAGGACGGCGGCGGCGTCGAGAGGGCCCTTCACCGCGGCTTCGAGTCCCGGCACCCTGCGGGCCTCGGCCCGGGCGACGACGGGGCGCAGCAGGGCCTTGCTGGGCATGCAGGCCCAGTACGAGCACTCGCCGCCGACGAGTTCGGATTCCACGACCGCCGCGCTCAGCCCCGCGGCCCTGACCCGGTCGGCGACGTTCTCGCCGACCGGGCCCGCTCCGATGACCACGACGTCGTACTCGGCACTGCTGGCAGCTTCAGTCATGGGACCAGTCTGTCGGGGCGTGTGCCGGACGGCCACAGGGGCAGGCGGAATAGTGCACGGATGGTCACGGTTGTGGCGGACAGATCCCGAACCGGCACAGGAAGAGGTAGCGGACAATGAGCACCGTAGAGCTCACCAAGGACAACTTCGACCAGGTCGTGAGCGACAACGAATTCGTCCTGATCGACTTCTGGGCCTCCTGGTGCGGTCCCTGCCGCCAGTTCGCCCCGGTCTACGACTCCGCGTCGGAGCGCCACCCCGATCTGGTCTTCGCCAAGGTCGACACCGAGGCGCAGCAGGAGCTGGCCGCTGCCTTCGAGATCCGTTCGATCCCCACGCTGATGATCGTCCGCGACAACGTGGCCGTGTTCGCGCAGCCGGGTGCGCTGCCGGAGGCCGCGCTGGAGGACATCATCGGGCAGGCGAGGAACCTCGACATGGACGAGGTGCGGGCGTCGGTGGAGGAGCAGAAGAAGCAGGCACAGGGCCAGGCGCAGGGTCAGGGCCCGGCACCGGCGTAACCCGTCGCTGTCCCGCCTTCTCCCAAGCGGTGCGGGGCCCCGTCCGGAGTGCAGCGGTGTGCTCCGGACGGGGCCTCGCGCGCGTCGGTACGGGCGGGAGACCGAGGCCCGGCATACGGACGGGTCACCGCTCTCCCAGGACTCAGCCGTCCCGCCCGTCCCGCGCATCCTCCGCCGGGCCGGTGCCGGGCGCGGGGGTGGGGGCGGCGACCCGTACCGAGAGGCCGTAGTCGAGTTCGGCGCCGTCGATCAGGAGCGCCTCGACCGTCCGTGTGGACGGGTCGATGTCCGCCTCGATGCCGTCTCCGGCGTAACGGGGGTAGCCGGACGCGCCGGTGGCGCCGGTGGCGTGCACGACCCCTGACCGGATGGCGCTGCCGGGCCGCGGCGGGGCGTCCCTCTCGTCCTCCCCCGTCCTCACCGGTCCCGGCTTGTCGGCGCCGGACGCGTCGGCGAACTCGGGTACCAGCAGGATCTCGTAGCTCTGCGGATGGCTCATGGGCCGACGCTAAGGGCTGTCCGGCGGTCGCCGGTGGACCGGCGCGCGCCGTCAGGTCGAGTCGCGGGGCACCGCGACGGCCCGGAGCAGCTCGTGGTGCTCCGGCTCCCCACCGGGGTGCTGGGCCAGCCGGTCGATGAGTTCGGCGAGCGGCTGTCCCGTGGCGAGCGCCATCCGTACGGTGCTCAGCCGGGGGCGGAGCAGCCGTCCGAGCATCAGGTCGTCGGCACCGATCACGGCCGCCTCGGCGGGTACCGCGATTCCGGCGTCCTGGAAGGCCCGCATCAGCAGCATGGCGTACTCGTCGTTGTAGGCGAAGACGGCGTCGAGGCCGAGCGCCCGCCAGCGGGAAGCCAGGTCGGCGGCCTCCCCCTCGTCGTAGCCGAGCGGGAGTTCCTCGATCCGTGCCCCGGCCCCTCGCGCCACGCGCCGGATCCCTTCGAGGCGCGGGGCCGCGTACGGGGCGGTGCCCGGCTCGCGGGGCATGACGACGCCGATCCGCCGGTAGCCCCGTTCCAGCAGGTGGGCGGCGGCGCTGCCGCCGACCTCGCGCTGGTCCAGCACCAGGCCGTGGGCCCCCTCCACGGGGTGCGGGCCGAGGGTGATGACGGCCTTGGCGCCGGAGCGGATGAGGACGGCGATGCCGTAGGGGGTGAGGGCCAGTCCGGCCGGGGCGACGACGGCCACGGGGCGGAGTTCCGCCCAGGCGCGTGCCGCCTCGTCGGCGCCCAGCCCGGCACTGCCGTACTGGACGACGGTGTAGTCGAGTCCGCGCAGGCCCGTCTGCAGTTCCTGCAGGAAGTGGCGGTAGAGAGGCCCCTCGGGGAGGTGCCCGGTGGGCAGCAGCACCATCCGGGTGTGTCCGGCGCGCAGACTCCTGGCGGCGGCGTGCGGCACGTAGCCGAGATCGCGGGCGGCTTCCCGCACCCGGCGCCGGGTCGGTTCGCTGATCCGCATGGTGGGGTTGTTGTTGAGTACGTACGACACGGTGGCCCTGGAGACGCCCGCCAGCCGCGCCACATCGGCGCTCGTGGGGACGGGAGATTCCGAGGGCTGCTGGGGTAACTGGCTCATGGCGTCGGGCAGTCTTGCAGACGTGCCGGGGCGGGTGAGGGCCCGGGGCACCCGAAGCGCGCGGGCCGTTCCGCAGGAGGGTCACGTCCCCTTCCGCACGGGGGTCCGGCCCGGGGCCGCGACCCCGCTTCCGCCCTGATCCCGCCCCGCCCGCTCCCTGCTCGCGTCGGTCCGCACACGCTCCCCGGCGCGCTTCCCGGCCGGTGCGAAGCCGTCGGCGATTGTCCTACGGTGTGTTGATGACATATCAGTACGGCACCACCTCCGACACCGGTGTTCCCTCCGCGTTCCCCGGCAGCACCGGTCCCTTCGCGACGGCGGAGGCGGACCCTCACGAGGCGGGGCCGGTCCGCACCTCGTACGCCCCCGACCGGGACGGCGATCCCGACCCGGGGGAGATCGTCTGGACCTGGGTGCCCTTCGAGGAGAAGGACGGCAGGGGCAAGGACCGGCCGGTGCTCGTGGTGGCGCGGGAGGCGGCCGGCACCTTCCTCGCCGTCCAGCTCTCCAGCAAGCAGCACGACCTGGACCGGGAGTGGGTGGCCCTGGGAGCGGGGCCGTGGGACAGCTCGGGCAGGCCCTCCTGGGCGGACCTGGACCGGGTGCTGCGGGTGCACGAGGACGGGATGCGGCGCGAGGCGTGCGCGCTGGACGCCGTACGGTTCGAGCGCGTGGCGGACCGTCTGCGGGAGCGGTACGGCTGGCGCTGAGCCGGAGCCGTCGGGACCGGTGCGGTGGAGAGCAGGCCGGCCTACCCGGGGAAGCGGCGGGCGAACGCGGCGCGGGTGGCGGAATCCGGCGCCCGGTCGAGGATGCCGAAGACGACCCGGTCGAAGTGGCCGGTGAAGCGCCCGGCATCCGTGAGCAGCCCGGCGAAGGCGTCCGCGACCTGCGCGGGATCGTTCTGGAACACCCCGCAGCCCCACGCGCCCAGGACCAGCCGGCGGTAGCCGCACGCGGCGGCGACCTCCAGCACCCGTTCGGCGCGGCGCGCCAGGGCGGCCGGGACGCGGTGCGCCTCCTCGGGCGTCTGCCGCCGGATCACGCCCGCGTTGGGCGCGGGAGAGGTGAGGAAGCCCGCCGCGCAGGGGACTTCGAGGAGGGTGCCCCGGTCGTCACGGAAGACCGGCACGCCGGGTGAGTGGATGACCCGGTCGGTGTAGAACGCGCTGCGGTGCGCCCGGTGGTGCGCGTAGTACTCGGGGGCGCGCAGCAGGGTCGCGTGGAGCGCGGAGCCGCGGCAGAGGTCCTCCTCCTGCGCCCGTGCGCCGTTGAGGTAACCGCCGCCCGGGTTGCGGGCCGAGGCGTAGCTGAGCACGGCGACCTCGTCCGGGCCTTCCTCGCTCAGTCGGCGGGCGGCCCGCAGGCTGCTCTCTCCCGTCACCTCGAAGGCGGTGGCGCGGTGGGAGTCGAGTGCGGCGACCGCCACCGGCTCCGGTCCGTACAGCCGCGTCCCCGAGAGCGCGGCGGCCGTGGCGCGAGCCACGTCGGCCTCGTTCCCCGACGGTGTGCGGTAGCGGCCCTCGTGGACGATGGACTCGGTCTCACGCGCCAGGGCGCGCATGCGTGCGCTCACGGGCGTTCCTCCCTGCGGTTCATAGCGCACATGTTCGACTTTGGCGGAATGCCGCGCAACGCCTTTTCATCGGGCGGGGGCGCCCTTGTGCGAATGACCGGTAGGGGTTTGGGTGGAAAGAAGGCATCGGAAGAGGAGGCACGTATGCCCCCGAACAGGACCACCGGATCCGGCACCGTCACGCACGGAACGCCCCTCGGCGAGAGCGAGGCGGAGGATTTACTGCAGGCCATCTGTTTCAAGACGGGCCCGCCCCGCACCGTCGGGGTGGAACTCGAATGGCTCATCCACGACGCGGTCCGTCCTGACCTGCGGGTCGCGCCGGAACGCATGGACGAGTCCTTCGCCCGGGTGAAGGCGCTGACGCTCGACTCGGCGCTGACCTTCGAACCCGGCGGACAGCTGGAACTCAGTTCCCGGCCCGCCGGATCGCTCATGGAGTGTGTCGACGCGGTCGCCACCGACCTCGCGGCCGTGCGCGACACCCTGGGCCGCTCGGGCCTGGTCCCGGCGGGATTGGGCGTCGACCCGTGGCGGTCGCCCCGCCGGTGGCTCCGGGAGCCGCGGTACGACGCGATGGAGAGGGCCCTGGACCGCTCGGGTACGGCGGGGCGGGCCATGATGTGCACCTCCGCGTCCGTCCAGGTCTGCCTGGACGCGGGCGAGGAGGAGCCGGGACCGCTCGGCTACGGCCGCCGGTGGCAGCTGGTGCACCTGCTGGGCGCGGTACTGGTGGCCGCCTTCGCCAACTCGCCCTTCCAGCAGCGGTCCCGGACCGGCTGGCGGTCCACCCGGCAGGGGCTCTGGGCGGCGCTCGACCCGGACCGCACGCTGGCGCCCCCCGCGCACCTGCCCCCGCGCGAGGCGTGGGCCGCCCATGTCCTGGACACCAGCGTCATGTGCGTCCGGACCGGCGAGGGCCCCTGGGAGGTGCCGGAGGGACTCACGTTCCGCCAGTGGATCCGGGGCGGCGGCAACAGGCCGCCCGTCCTCGACGACCTGGAATACCACATGACCACCTGTTTCCCGCCCGCGCGGCCGCGCGGTCATCTGGAGCTGCGCATGATCGACGCCCAGTCCGGGAAGGACGGCTGGCTGGTGCCCCTGGCCGTCGCCACCGCACTCTTCGACGATCCGGAGGCGGCGGAGACGGTGTACCGCACCGTGAAACCCCTGGCCGAGACGGCGGGGCAGGACGCCGCTCCGCGCAATCCGCTGTGGCGGGCCGCCGCCCGTGACGGGCTGACCGATCCCGAACTCCGGGCGGCGGCCACCGTCTGCTTCGGGACGGCGCTCGACGCACTCCCCCGGATCGGCGCGTCCACCGCGGTGGTGGACACCGTGGCCGACTTCACCGAGCGGCTCGTCGCCCGCGGACGATGTCCCGCCGACGACCTGCCCGATCTCCTCTCCCCCGAGGCCGCCGCCGCCTGGGCCGCGGCGTCGTCGGTGGGCGGCGCCCGGACGATCCCCTCCGGAAAGGGCTACCCCGCATGACCGGCCACTCCGACAGCAACTTCCACCTCGCGCCGGAGTCCGACGCCGAGGACCTCCGCAGCCGGGCGCTGCGCGCCCTGCTCGCCGCCCGGGCCCGCACCGCGGTCCTGACGGACAGCGTGGACGACGGCGAACTCGTCTCCCAGCACTCCCCGTTGATGTCTCCACTGGTCTGGGACCTCGCCCACATCGGCAACCAGGAAGAGCAGTGGCTGCTGCGCGCCGTGGGCGGCAGGGACGCGATCCGGCCGGAGATCGACGGCCTCTACGACGCGTTCGAACACCCGCGCTCCGCCCGTCCCTCCTTGCCGCTGTTGGCTCCCGCCGAGGCCCGGACCTACGCATCGGAGGTACGCGGCCGGGTGCTGGACATCCTGCAGAGTGCACCGCTGCACGACGGCGGGCGCCCCCTCGAACGCGCCGGCTTCGCCTTCGGGATGATCGCCCAGCACGAACAGCAGCACGACGAGACGATGCTGATCACCCATCAGCTGCGTTCCGGCCCGGTGGCGCTGACCGCTCCCGAACCGCCCGCGGCAGCGGACCGGGTACGGCTCCCGGACGAAGTACTGGTTCCCGGAGGGCCGTTCACCATGGGGACGTCCACAGAGCCGTGGGCCCTGGACAACGAGCGCCCGGCGCACCGGCGGGAGGTGGCCGCCTTCCACCTGGACACCACCCCGGTCACCTGCGGGGCGTACCAGCGGTTCATCGAGGACGGCGGCTACGCCCGGGAACGCTGGTGGCAGCCGGCGGGCTGGGCGATGGTCCGCGAACACGAACTCACCGCACCGCTCTTCTGGCGCCGCGAGGGGGGTGAGTGGCTGCGGCGGCGGTTCGGGGTGACGGAGCCCGTCCCGGCCGACGAGCCGGTGCTCCACGTCAGCTGGTACGAGGCGGACGCCTACGCCCGCTGGGCCGGGCGCAGGCTGCCGACGGAGGCCGAATGGGAGAAGGCGGCCCGCCACGATTCGGCGGCCGGCCGTTCACTGCGCTACCCGTGGGGCGACGCCGACCCCACGCCCGAACGCGCCAACCTCGGCCAGCGCCATCTGCGGCCCGCTCCGGCCGGCGCCTATCCGGCGGGGCAGTCGCCGGCCGGGGCCCGCCAGCTGATCGGTGACGTGTGGGAGTGGACGGCCAGTGACTTCCTGCCGTACCCGGGCTTCGCGGCCTTCCCGTACCGGGAGTACTCGGAGGTCTTCTTCGGTCCGGAGCACAAGGTGCTGCGGGGCGGGTCGTTCGCGGTGGACCCGGTCGCCTGCCGGGGCACGTTCCGGAACTGGGACCTGCCGGTGCGCCGCCAGATCTTCTCCGGTTTCCGCACCGCCCGGGATGCCTGATGTGCCGTCATGTGGCTTATCTGGGACCGTCGGTGCCGCTGGGCGAGGTCCTGGTGGCTCCCGTATCCTCGCTCGTACGGCAGTCCTGGGCGCCTCGCCGGCAGCGCAACGGCACGGTCAACGCGGACGGGTTCGGCGTGGGCTGGTACGCGCCCGGCGACCCGGTGCCCGGCCGCTACCGGCGGGCCGTCCCGGTCTGGGGCGACGAGACGTTCGGGGAGCTCGCCCGGGTGGTCCGCAGCGGGGCGTTCCTCGCCGCCGTGCGGGACGCCACGATGTCGGGCGCGGACGGGGAGGCTGCGGCCGCACCGTTCAAGGCGGGTCCGCTGCTCTTCAGCCACAACGGGGCCGTGCTCGGCTGGCCCGGGTCCCTCGTACCCCTCGCGTCCGCGCTGCCCGCACCGGTCCTGCTAAACCTGGACGCCCGCAGCGACTCGGCGCTGCTGTGGGCGATGGTCCGCTGCCGCGTCGACGAGGGCGACGACCTGCCGCAGGCCGTCGCGGACACGGTCCGGGACGTGGCGCGGTCCGCGCCCGGTTCACGGCTCAACCTGCTGCTCACGGACGGGGCGACCGTCGTGGCGACCGCCTGGGGCGACAGCCTCTGGTACCTGCACCGGCCCGGCTTCCGCACGGTGGTGGCCTCGGAGCCGTACGACGACGATCCCGGCTGGCGCGAGGTGCCGGACCGCACCCTGCTGGTCGCGACCGTCGACGATGTCCTGCCCACCCCGCTCAAGGAGCACCCCGCGTGAGTCCCTTTCTGCTGACCCGCACCCTGCCGGTGGACGCCACGGACGCGGCGCTCCGCGCCGACGTGCTCGCCGGCCTGACCCGGCGTCCGAAAACCCTGCCGCCGAAGTGGTTCTACGACGCGCGCGGCAGCGAGCTGTTCGAGGAGATCACCCGGCTGCCCGAGTACTACCCGACCCGTGCGGAGCGGGAGATCCTGGTGGCGCACGCGGCGGACATCGCGGCCGCCTCGGGCGCCCGGACCCTGATCGAGCTGGGTTCGGGCTCCTCGGAGAAGACCCGGCACCTGCTCGACGCGTTCGGCGCGCTGCACAGTTACGTTCCCGTGGACGTGAGCGAGAGCGCGCTCACCGGGGCCGCCGAGGCGCTGCTCGCCGAGCGGCCGGAGCTGAACGTGCACGCGCTGATCGCCGACTTCACCGGCGGTCTCGCGCTACCCGGGACGCCGGGCCCCCGGCTGGTGGCGTTCCTGGGCGGCACGGTCGGCAACCTCCTGCCCGAGGAGCGGGCGACGTTCCTGCGGTCGGTCCGCTCGATCCTCTCCCCCGGCGACGCGCTGCTGCTGGGGACGGACCTGGTGAAGGAGGAGGGGACCCTCGTCGCGGCGTACGACGACGCGGCAGGCGTCACCGCGGCGTTCAACAAGAACGTCCTGGAGGTCGTCAACCGCGAGCTGGACGCGGATTTCGACCCCGCCGCCTTCGACCACGTCGCGCGGTGGGACGCGGACGCGGAGTGGATCGAGATGCGGCTGCGGGCCCGTTCGGCGTTCACGGTGAAGATCCATGAGCTGGACCTCGTGGTGCCGTTCGACGAGGGCGAGGAGCTGCGCACGGAGGTGTCGGCGAAGTTCCGCCGGGAGCGGGTGCGCGAAGAGCTGGGAGCCGCCGCCCTGCGGCTCGATCAGTGGTGGACGGACACGGGGGGCAGGTTCGCGGTGTCGCTGGCCACGGCCGTCTGAGCGCGGCGCGACAGGGTCCTCCGGTCGCTCGTCCCGTCGGCCGGGAGCGGCGGCAGGAAGGTGATCTCGGCACTCACTCCGGCGGCCCGCACCACCCTCCACAGCGAGGCGTGGAGCGGGTCGTCGCCGACGAACGCGACGGAGCGGGCCGCAGGTGCACCGCCGGCTCCGGTGGGCGCCGCCGGTCCGGCACGGTAGGCGATCCGGACCGGCCGCACCGTGGCGCCCGCGTCGAGCGCCGCCTGGAACACCGCGTTGCGGAAGGTGCCGCCCGGTCCGCCGCCGCACCGGGTGGAGCCCTCGGGGAAGGCCACCACGCGGTCGCCGGCGCGCAGCGCGCCGGCGACCGCGCGCACCGAGGCGGGGAGGGCCCGCAGGCTCCCCCGGTCGATGAAGAGGGTGCCGCCGCGCGCCGCGAGGGCTCCGAGGAGTGGCCAGCGGCGTATCTCGGCCTTGCCGAGCATCCGGCCGGGGAGGGCCGTCGCGACGAGGGGTACGTCGAGCCAGGAGATGTGGTTGGCGACGACCAGTTCGCCGCCGCTCCTGCCGCCCGGGTCCCCGATGATCGAGGTCCGCACCCCGAAGGTGCGCAGGACCGCCCGGGACCAGCGGCGGACCAGCCGGTCCCGCAAGGGCTGCGCGAGCAGCGCCGCGACGGGGGTGACGGTGGCGCCCGCCAGCGCGAGCAGGCAGCCCGCCACCAGCCGTGCCGCCGCGGGCAGGGGTGCGCGCACCGCACCGTGGTGGCCGGTGCACGCCCGCGGGGTGCACGGTGAGACGGGGAGCCAGACGCTCATCGCAGCGGTGCCAGGGAGAGGAAGTGGCGAAGGTAGCGGGGGTCCGTGCGGCGCATGGAGAGCAGGACGTAGAGATCCGCGCAGTCGAACTCGGGGTCGTAGGCGGGCGACCCGCACACCTGGGCGCCGAGGCGGAGGTAGCCGCGGAGCAGCGGCGGCAGGTCGGTACGGGCGGCGGCGGCCGGCAGCGGGCCGGAAGTGGCCGAGGTGCCCGCCCAGAGGCGGTGCGGGGTGACCCAGTGCTCCTCGGGGGCCAGGTGTCGGGTGCGGACGGCCTCCCAGGCACGGGCTGCCTGGATGCCGCCGTCGCTCAGCGGGATCGAGCAGCAGCCCGCCAGCCAGGTGTGGCCGGTGCGCTCCATGTAGCGGGCGAGACCCGCCCAGATGAGGGCGATGACGGCGCCGTCGCGGTGCGCGGGGTGGACGCAGGAGCGGCCCACTTCGACGAGGTCGTCACGGAGCGGGGCCAGCCGGGAGAGGTCGAACTCGCTCTCCGCGTAGAGGCGGCCCGCGGCACGGGCGCGTTCGGGGGGCAGGATCCGGTAGGTGGCGACGACGTGGCCGGTGGCGGTCTCCCGGACCAGCAGGTGGTCGCAGAAGGCGTCGAACCCGTCACCGTCGAGCCCGGGTCCGGGACCGGTGAGGCGGGCACCGAGTTCGCCCGCGAACACCTGGTACCGAAGGCGCTGGGCGGCGCGTACGTCCTCGGGGCCCGCGGCGAGGGAGAGGTGGTAGGCGGAGGGCTGCGACGGGCCCGAGGGGGCGGCGGCCCGGGCGGGGGCCGGCGCGGCGGAGGAGGGGCGTACCGGTGGAGCGACGGGCAGCACGGTCATGGCGGTCTCCGGGGACGGATCGGCAGGGGCGTCCGCCGGACCGCCGCGCGGTCGCGAGGGTCCGGCCCCCTACTTCTTCCGTCACCGGCTGGATTCGACGTGACCACCACCCGGAGCGGGGATGTGCGACGGCTGAATCCCGGGGTGCGGCCCGGGCGCGCCCTCCTCCCGTACCTCACCGGCACCACGCGCCCCGGCCGCACGGGTGCGGTGTCAGCTGCCCGCGAGGATGGAACTGATGCGTTCCGAGGCCGCCTTCGCCGCGTCGGCCGGGTCGCGTCCCTCCAGGACCGCGGTCATGTACGGCTTGATCGGGTTCTCGGCCTCGACCTGCGCCCACTGTGCGGAGTTGGGGGTGGCCCGGCCCTGCGCGGCCCCCTTCGCCATGGCGGCGGTGCCTTCCTGGCTCTCGATGGCGCCGGCGAGCTTCGGCTTGTTGGGCACGTAGCTCATGGTCAGGGCGAGTTCACGCTGCCACTTCTCGCTCGCCAGCGCCTTGACCACGTCGATGCCGGCGCTGCGGTGGTCGGCCTTCTCGGGGACGATCAGGTCGGATCCGCCGGTGAAGACCGCGCCCGGCTTCTTCGTGGTCTTGCCGGGTATCGGGAAGTAGCCGAGCTTCCCCTTGAGTTCGGGGTTGGCCTGCTCGATGAGCGCGGCACCGCCCGGTGTGGAGATGATCTGGGCGACGTCGCCGCGGGCGAAGACGTCGGTCTGCGGCGGATTCTCCTCGTCGGCGTTCTTCGGGCCGGCGCCGAGCGCCTGGAGCTTCTTGTAGAACTCCATGCCCCGGAGCGCCTCGGGGCTGTCGAGGGCGCCGACCCAGTCGCCGTCGTCCCCCTCGGCGAGTTCGCCGCCCTCGTCCCAGATGAAGCCGGCGAGGACGTACCAGTTCTGTCCCGCGAGGTAGATGCCCTGGTTCCCGTCGGAGTCCAGGAGTTCGGTGTCCTCGATCCACTGCTCGCGGTTCTTGGGCGGGGAGTCGATCCCGGCCTGCGCGAAGAGGTCCTTGTTGTAGATGACCACACGGTTGGCGGCGTACCAGGGGATGCCGTACTGCGCGCCGTTGATGCTTCCCGGTTCGGCGAGGCCCGGCAGCCAGTCCTCGCTGCCGAGATCGCGCATGGACTCCAGGGTGAGATCGCGCAGACCACCGCTCTCCGCGTACTGGGCCACCTGCGTGTTGCCGACCTCGATGATGTCCGGGGGCTCGTTGCCCTTGAGCGCGGACAGCACCTTGGGCCCGATCCCTCCCCACTCCTGGATTTTGATGTCCAGTTGCACGGAGGTGTGTTCGGCCTCGTACGCGGTGGTGAACCTGTCCAGGAACTCGGTGGAGGCGCTGCCCTTCATCAGCCAGACCGTCACGGTCTCGTCCCCGGCGGCCGACGGGGACAGGTAGCCGCACCCCCCGAGAGCGACGGACGAGACGAGCGCGATGGCTCCGGTGAGAATCCGGTTCTTCAAGAGGGTCACCTTCTGCGAAACAGCATCTGCGGAACAGCACGACGGAACGGGACCCGGTGTGGGGGGACGCGGGCGGTGCTCGCACGGGTGTGTGGCTGGAGTTTGGTATGGACCATTGAGGAGGTCAAGGGCCTTCCCCGTCCCGGCGCGGCCCGCCGTTCCCTCGCGCACCGCCCGGGAGTGAGGCACCGTGGAGACACGAAGGGAGACATACGATGTCCAATCACACCTATCGGATCACCGAGATCGTAGGAACCTCCGAGGAGGGCATCGACGCGGCGATCCGCAACGGCATCGCACGAGCGTCGGAAACGTTGCACAATCTCGACTGGTTCGAGATCAAGGAAGCACGCGGGCACATCGAGGACGGCCGGATCGGGCACTACCAGGTGACGCTCAAAGTCGGCTTCCGGCTCGACGGGCCCTCCTGACGGGACGCGCCGCCGCACGCCCCGGCGCCGCCCCTCCCCCGCACGCGCCACGCCTCGTACGGGACGTGCCTCCGTTCCACGCGCGTACGCGGCGAACTTCCCGGGATCCGGCGCCCGCGCCCTTCCCGCCGTCGGCACGACGGCCGCACTCGCACAGGACGCACGCGCTCGTGTGCCACCTCGCGGGGGCGGCGGCCTCCGGCCGTCCCTTCCGGCGGTGGCCGACGAGGACACCCCGCCCCGTGGGCGGTCCCGGGGCGGGGTGTGCGGTCGGAGGTACGAGTCAGCCGAGCGGGTTGGCCGTGTCGCGCAGGGCGGTCAGAACCGGACCGTACATGCGGGCCTTGATGGTGCCCAGGGTGTCGCCGGCCTTCTCCACCTGCGCCCGCGCGATCTCGATCGCGGTGGACCGCACGGCGTCCTCGCCGACCGCCCGGTCGACGATGCCCGCGGCCGCGGCGTCGTCGCCGCCGTAGCGGCGGGCGGTGAGCATGGCCTGGTGGGCCGTACGGGGATCCAGCCGGGACTGGATGAGGGCGGACATACCAGGGGTGAAGGGGATGTTGATGTCCGCTTCGGGGAGGCACCAGTAGCCGCGGTCGGCGCGCATCACACGGAAATCGTGAGCGAGGGAGAACATCGCGCCGGCGGCGAATGTGTGCCCCTGCAGCGCGGCCACCGTGACGACGGGCAGCGACACCATCCGTGCGAACAGCTCGTGGACGGAGACGACGTAGTCCTGGTGCTGTTCCGCGTGGGCGAACAGCCAGTCCAGGTCGAGTCCGTTGGAGTAGAACTTCCCCGTGGCGGTGGTGACCAGGGCGCGCGGCCCTTCCGCCTTCCCCACCTCGTCGAGCGCGGTGCCGACGGCGGCGAGCCAGTCCGGATGGAAGCGGTTCTCCCCGTCCCCGAGGTCGAGGACGAAGACGTTGTCGTGACGGTCGAGCGAGGGCATGGCGACTCCTTCGGGCTGAGCTGACTGGGTTGCTCACGCAGCGGAGCGGCCGTGGCGGTGATCATCCGGTCGCGCGCTTCACTCCTGCGCGGACGCACCTGCCCCCCGGCTACCGACGGCGTGGCCCTCCACGAACGGATTTCCTACCTGTCGGTAACTTATGGGGCCCGGCCCGGAAGATGCAAGGGCCGGAGTCCGGAAAACCCGGCCGGCCGGGCGTCGCGGCTGCGCCCCGCCGCCGGGGGTGACCGCTCCGGACGGCCGGCTCCCTCACCGCCGGGCCCTCAGGTGCGTCCCTGCCGCTCCTGGGCGTCCTTCATGGCCTCCGAGGGCTCGGCCCAGCGGGCCCGCACCACGGTGATGCCGGCCGCTTCGGCGTCGTCGCAGACCAGTTCGTCGTCGTCCACCAGCATCCGGATCTCGCGCGACCGGCCGAGCCGTTTCAGCACCTCGAGCTTGGTGCGGCGGGCGGGCCTGCGGTCGTCGTTGCGCCGCATGTGCAGATCGCCCTCGGGGAGGCCGTGCAGGGAGATCCAGTCGAGGGTGTCGCGGCGGCAGCGTTCGGGGCGTCCGGTCAGGTAGACGACCTCGCACTCGTCGGCGCTCCGCACGGCGAGGCTGATCCCCTCGGCCAGGGGCGGGTCGTCGACGGCGGCGGCGAAGAAGGCGGGCCAGTCCCGGCGCGGACCATCGAGGAAGTGCTGACGGTGGGCGCTGTCCGAGAGGGTGCCGTCCAGGTCGAACACGGCGAGGGGCCTGGTGTGGTCGGTCATGCCTCCACACTAGGCCGGGGCCGCCCGGGGCCGGTGGCGGCGCTCTCCCGGTGGTGACCCGGTCCGGTGCACTCGGGCCGGAACCGCGCCCCGGGCCGGGCACCAGGAGCCGGCCCGGTGCGCGGCGCCCGTCCGGGCCGGGGCACGGGGCCCGTCCGACCAGGGGCGCGGCGCCCGTCCGGGCCGGGGCACGGGGCCCGTCCGACCAGGGGCGCGGCGCCCGTCCGACCCGGCCCCGCCCGGTCCTCCGGGCACCGCCGAGGTCTGGCACACCGTTTCGAGGGCATACGCCGATGGCCGGGTCGCGTTCGCCGCCCGGATCCGAGTGCGTGAGCACGGACACGTGGGGGTTCCATGCCGACTGCCCTGCCGGCGAGACAGGCCGGAGTCGACGACGAGCAGCGGACGGGCGTTTCGCGGCCCGGCCGCTCCCCCGCTCTGACCAGCGGCATCGGCCGCGCCGCCGTACGGGTCGGCGCCCTGACGGTCTGCCAGGCAGGGCTGATGACGGGCTTCGGCCTGCTCATCACCGGCCCGGCCAAGGACTGGTGGCCGATGACGGTCGAGGACGAGGTGAACGAGGGCTTCGAGCGCATACGTACCCACGCGCGCACCTCCGCCTCGCTCTTCGCCTCCGGCGCCGGCAACACCTCCACGGTGGTGGGCATCACGCTGCTGGTCTGCGTGGGGCTCATCCTGCTTCCCCGTCTGCCGAGGTGGCGCGAGGCGATCTTCCTCGCGGTCGCGGTATCCCTCCAGTCGCTGGTCTTCCTCATCATCACGGAGTCCGTCGACCGCACCCGCCCGGACGTGGACCGCCTGGACGCCTCGCCACCCACCTCGAGTTACACCTCCGGGCACACCGGCGCGGCCACCGCGCTCTACGGCGGACTCGCGGTCCTGGTGCTCTCCCGGGTACGCGGTCCCTGGCGCAAGATCCTCGGCGCCGTCTTCCTGCTGATCCCGCTGCTGGTGGCGGTCGCCCGGCTCTACCGGGGCATGCACCACCCCACCGACGTGGCGGGCGGGCTGCTCAACGGCGGGCTCTCCTTGCTGATCGTGGGCCGCGCGGTCCTCGCCGACGACTACGCGGCGGCTCCCGTCCCCGCGAACGCCGCCAAGATCGCCGTGGCCGCGACGGAAGCCCGCGTCGACCAGCCGAAGAGCGGTCGCACCACGGTCATCGTCAACCCCACGGTCACCAGCCTCGCGGTACGCGACACCCTGCGGCTCGTACTGGCCCAGCACGGACGCGGCGCACCGGTGTTCGTGGAGACGACGGCGGACGACCCGGGAGCCGGCCAGGCGGCCGACGCCGTCCGGGAGGGTGCCGATCTGGTCGTTGTCTGCGGCGGTGACGGCACCGTGCGCACGGTGGCCGACGCCCTGGCGGGGACCGGCGTGGCGCTCGCGGTCGTCCCCTGCGGCACCGGCAACCTCCTCGCCCGCCACCTCGGCCTCCCGCTGGACCCGGCGAAGGCGCTGCACGCGGCGCTGGACGGCGCCCCGCACCGGTTCGACCTGGGCCGGCTGGAGGGCGACGGCGTCCCCGCGACCCACTTCACGGCCATGTCCGGGGCGGGTCTGGACGCGGCGATGCTGGAGCACACCTCGGACCGCGCCAAGTCGACGGTGGGCTGGCCCGCCTACGTGGCGTCCGGACTGCGTGAGCTGCGCTCCCCCCGGACGCGCGTGACGATCTCGCTGGACGGCGGCCCGGTCCTGCACCGGAGCGTCCGCATGGTGCTGCTCGCCAACATCGGCACCGTGCAGGGCGGCGCCCCCCTCGTCCCGGACGCGCGCCCGGACGACGGCCTGCTGGACCTCGCGCTCTACGATCCGCACGGCCCGGGCGGCTGGCTGCGCGCCGTCGGCGTACTGCTGCGCCGTTCCCCGGCCGCGGCCGGCTCGCGCACCGGGAAGGAGGGTCCCGTCGAGTTCTTCACCTTCCGCCGGGTGGAGCTGCGCTTCGAGACGCCGCAGCCCCGTGAGATGGACGGCGACCCGGTGGGCCTCGGCCGCCGGCTCACCGCCGAGGTCGTACCCGGCGCCCTGACGGTGCTGGTTCCGTCCGGGAGCAACTGATGGGTACGGCGACCCGCGTTCCGCAGACCCGGGACATGACGGGCGACGAGCTCTCCGCCGACGAGGCGCTCGCCACGTTGCGCCGGTACGGCGGCTGGCCGCTCGTCCGCGACTCCTTCGTCCGCTTCCGCTACTCCGACGGGTTCAGCCACTCCCGGGCCCTCGCCCTGCAGACGGTGCTCGCGGTCATACCGCTGGCCATCGCCTTCGTCGGGCTCTCCGCCGAGATGCACACCGACAACATCGGCCGGGTGGCCGAACTGACGATCCGACGGATAAGCGCCGGCCCCAGCGCCGACGTCGTCGACGAGGCGCTGGACCAGAGCCGCACCCAGACGGGCATCGGCGCCCGTCTCGCGCTCTGGTTCGGACTCGCCTTCTCCATGGTCAACACCACCACGGCGATGTGCCAGGTGGAGCGGGGCGCGAACAGGATCTACGGCGTCGAGCGCGACCGGGTCTTCCACCAGAAGTACCTGCGCGGGCTCGTCATGTCGCTCAGCGCGGGCATCCCGCTCGGCATCGGCTCCCTGCTGATGGTGGCCGGCGGGGACCTGGTGGCCGCCGTGACCTCCGTCTACCATCTCGGTGACACCGCGCGGAGCGCGTGGGACCTGCTGCGCTGGCCGCTGGGCCTGCTGCTCGCCCTGATCTCCGCCAGTGCCATCTTCCGCCGGGCACCCCGGCGCAAGCAGCCCGGCTACACCTGGCTGGCGTTCGGCGCCGCGGTCTACCTGGTGCTGTGGACGGCGCTGACCTGGCTGCTCAGCAAGTACCTCGCGTTCAGCGGCTCGTTCGACACCGTGTACGGCCCGCTCAGCGCTTTCATGTCACTTCTGTTGTGGGCCTACCTGACCTCGGTGGCCCTCTTCCTCGGGCTGTCCTTCGCCGCACAGCTGGAAGCCGTGCGGGCACGACTGCCCGGCCCGATCCAAGCAGACCCGGGAGCCTGAATGCCCGTACGCACCACCGCCCGCCGTCTCCGCGACAGTCGCCGGGCCGACCGGAGATTCGGTGTCCGGCTGCTCGGCGCCACCGCGGTCGCCGCCCTGGCAGCGGTGCCCTTCGCGCTGCTGCTCGTCCTCGTGGAAGGGCACTGGCAGCCCCTGCGACGGCTCGACTCGTCGGCGGCCCTGCGCCTGCACCGGACGGCCCTCGACCACCCCGCGTGGACCAGCACCCTGCGCTTCCTCTCCGACTGGGTGTGGGACCCGACCACCCTGCGCACGCTGGTGGCGCTGCTGACGGCCTGGCTGCTGTGGCGTCGGGCGTGGCGGCTCGCCTCCTGGGCAGCGGTCACGACCGTGGCCGGAGGCCTGATCGGACTGCTCGTCAAGACCGTCGTGGAGCGCACCCGGCCGTCGCTGGAGGATCCGGTGGCGAGGGCTCCCGGCTTCTCGTTCCCGTCGGGGCACGCGATGACCGCCACCACCTCCTTCGCGGTCCTGCTGCTGGTCCTGCTGCCGATGGTGCCGCGCGCTTGGCGTGCGGTGTGCTGGGGGGTGGCGGTCCTGTCGGTGCTCGGTGTGGGGTTCACCCGGGTCGCGCTCGGCGTCCACTGGTTCAGTGACGTGGTCGGCGGCTGGCTGCTCGGGTCGGCGGTGGTCGCGCTCACCGGCTGGGCCTTCGAAGCGTGGCGCGCCGACGTGGGCCGCCGGCGGACCGAACTCGGCGAGGGCCTGGAACCCGAACTGACCGGCTCGGAGCCGGAGCGCCAGGGCGTCTGACGCACTGGCCGGCCCGCGGGAGACCGCGCGAGGAGAACACACGGAAGAGCCCGCCCCCGGAGGTTTCCGGGGGCGGGCTCTTCCGTGCGGTGCGGTGCGGGCCCTCAGTCGGGCCAGGTACCCGTCAGGCGCCGTACGGTGACGGCTCCGCCGCGTTCGACGGCGGCCCGGACGGTGGAAAAGATCGCGCCCTGCAGGGCCGCGGCGGCGAGGATCTCCGGCCACCCCCGGTCCCGGTCCGTCGGGCTGGGGGCGTCGGCCTGGCGGCTGACCGTCTTCCACACCTTGCGGAAGACGGCTCCCGCCACGAGACCGCCGGCCATCCCGACCGCGAGGCCCATCGGCTTGTACACAGCGGCGGAGGTCTTCATCCGCGCCGCCGGTGACGTGCGACGGCGACCACCGCAGCGGCGGCCACTCCCCCGGCCACGAGCAGCTTCTCCTTGCCCCGCGCGGCGTTCGCGACGCGGTCGGCGCCCCGGCGCACCGGCTCGGGAGCGTGCTCCTGCCACTTCTCGCCCAGGGTCCGGACGGCCGCACCGACCTGCTGCTGGGCCTGCGACGCCTTGTCCAGCACGGCGTCCGGGGTCTTCTCCCGTGCCTGTGCGCGGACTTCGGCGGCCTTCTGAGAAGCCTGCGTCCGGATCTCGCCTGCCTTCTCCGCGGTCCGGCCCTTCACCGCGGCCGCCTTCTCGGCGGCCGAGTCCTTCGCCTCACCGGCCTTCCCGGCGGCCAGGTCCTTCGCCTCACCGGCCTTCCCGGCGGCCAGGTCCTTCGCCTGGCCGGCCTTCTCGGCCGCCAAGTCCTTCACTTCGCCGGCCTTCTCCTGCCCGCGCGCCTTTACGTCCGCCGTCTTCTCCCGCGCCTGCGAGGACAGTTCGCCGGCCTTGGCACGTGCGGCCGCGTCGGCCGCCCCCGCCGCTCCCTCGACCGTCCGGCCGAGTTCGTCGCGCGCCGCCAGCGCGTGCGCCCGGAGGTCCTCCGGCGTGGGTGCGGAACCATTCTCACGGGCGTTCTGGTCGTCCGTCATCGCTCAGCCCTCTCCTTCTCGTCCGTACCGCCCGGGTGGTCGTCCATCCGGGCGGCCGGGGATCATCAGCCTGCTTCCCACGTGCCCCGAGGCGGGCGGGGAATGCGTCGACCGGAGGGCGAACCCTTAGAATGCGACCATTTGTCCCTTCGTGTTCGGAGTCCGCATCCATGTCCACCCCCCACGACCCCTACGTCCGGGTGCGCGGTGCCCGCGAGCACAACCTGAGGGACGTCGACGTGGACATCCCGCGCGACACGCTGACCGTCTTCACCGGGGTCTCCGGGTCGGGCAAGTCGTCGCTGGCGTTCGGCACGATCTACGCGGAGGCGCAGCGGCGGTACTTCGAGTCGGTGGCCCCGTACGCCCGCCGGCTGATCCACCAGGTCGGGGCTCCGGCGGTCGGTGGGATCACCGGGCTGCCGCCGGCCGTCTCGCTGGAGCAGCGCCGTTCCTCGGCGGGTGAGCGTTCCTCGGTGGGGACGGTGACCACGCTCTCCAACTCCCTGCGGATGCTGTTCTCCCGGGCCGGTGACTATCCGGAGGGTGCGGGACGTCTGGACTCCGACTCCTTCTCGCCGAACACCGCCGCGGGCGCGTGCCCGGAGTGCCACGGGCTCGGCCGGATCCACCGGACCTCGGAGGAGTTGCTGGTGCCCGACCCGTCGCTGTCGATCCGGGAGGGGGCGATCGCGGCCTGGCCGGGGGCGTGGCAGGGCAAGAACCTCCGGGACGTCCTCGACGCGCTCGGGTACGACGTCGACCGGCCCTGGAGCGGGCTCGCGGCGGCGGACCGGGAGTGGATCCTCTTCACCGACGAGCAGCCGGTGGTGACGGTCCATCCGGTGCGCGACGCGGGCCGCATCCAACGTCCCTACCAGGGGACGTACATGAGCGCGCGGCGCTATGTGCTGCACACGTTCGCGGACTCCCGGAGCCGGACCCTGCGGACGCGGGCGGAACGCTTCCTGACGAGTGTTCCCTGTCCGGTCTGCGGCGGCGGGCGGCTGCGGCCGGAGGCCATGGCGGTGACCTTCGCCGGGAGGACGATCGCGGAGCTGGCCGCGTTGCCGCTGGCGGCCCTGTCCGAGGTGTTGCGCACCACGGACGGCGACGCGACGGCCCGGGTGATGACGACGGATCTGCTGGCCCGCATCGGTACGGTCACCGAGCTGGGTCTCGGCTACCTCAGCCTCGACCGGACCGCACCGACGCTCTCCTCCGGGGAGCTCCAGCGCCTGCGGCTGGCCACGCAACTGCGGTCCGGCCTCTTCGGTGTGGTCTACGTGTTGGACGAGCCGTCGGCGGGCCTGCATCCGGCCGACACCGCGTCCCTGCTCGCCGTGCTCGGCCGGCTGAAGGAGGCCGGCAACACGGTCTTCGTGGTGGAGCACGAACTGGACGTGGTGCGGCAGGCGGACTGGCTGGTGGACGTCGGGCCGCTCGCCGGGGAGCACGGCGGCCGGGTGCTGCACAGCGGTCCGCCCGCCGGGCTGGCAGAGGTCGCGGAGTCCGCGACGCGGCGCTTTCTCTTCGGCACGGCACCACCCTCCACACGCCCGCCGCGCACACCCGTGGGCGGGCTGCGCCTGGCCGGGGTCCGGCGCCACAACGTGCGGGGCGTCGACGTGACGTTTCCGCTCGGGGTCTTCACCGCCGTCACCGGGGTCTCCGGCTCGGGCAAGTCGACGCTGGTCGGGCAGGTGCTGGCCGGTGTGCTCGCCGACCGGCGGGCTTCGCCCCCGGCGGACCTGCCGGAGGGGGCCGCCGTGCGGGACTGCGTGTCCGCGCGAGGGCTGGAGGCGGTGGACCGGCTCGTGCAGGTGGACCAGAAGCCCATCGGGCGTACCCCGCGCTCCAATCTGGCCACGTACACCGGCCTCTTCGACGTCGTGCGCAAGCTGTTCGCGGAGACGGAGACGGCGAAGGAGCGCGGCTACCGGGCAGGGCGGTTCTCGTTCAACGTGGCGGGCGGGCGGTGCGAGACCTGCCAGGGCGAGGGGTTCGTCTCGGTGGAGCTGCTCTTCCTGCCCAGCACGTACACGCCCTGCCCCGACTGCCACGGGGCGCGCTACAACCCGCCGACGCTGGAGGTCACCCTGCGCGGGCTCTCCGTCGCCGGAGTGCTGGACCTGACGGTGGAGGCGGCGGCCGGTTTCTTCGCGGGGGTCCCGGCGGCCGAGCGGAGCCTGCGCACGCTGAACGAGGTGGGGCTCGGCTACCTGCGGCTGGGGCAGCCCGCCACCGAGCTGTCGGGCGGCGAGGCGCAGCGGATCAAGCTGGCGGCGGAGCTCCAGCGGACCCGGCGGGGGCACACCCTGTACGTGCTCGACGAACCGACCACCGGGCTGCACCCGGCCGACGTGGAGGTGCTGATGCGCCAGTTGCACGGGCTGGTGGACGCGGGCAGCACCGTGGTCGTCGTCGAACACGACATGGCGGTGGTGGCGGGCGCGGACCATGTGATCGACATGGGGCCGGGCGGTGGCGAGGAGGGCGGCCGGATCGTCGCGGCCGGCACCCCCGCCGAGGTGGCCCGGAGCGCGGGCAGCCGCACGGCCCCGTTCCTCGCCCGGGCGCTGCGCGCGGGCTGAGGGGCCGGGGGGCCGGCGGGCCGGCGGGCAGCGCGGAAGGGGCGGCGCGGCCCCCTTGAGCCGTACCGCCCCCTCCGTCGGTCCCGCCGTCGCCCACGGTGCGGCGACGGGACGGTTCGGGGGTTCAGCGCCGCATCAGCGCCGGACCTTGCGGGTGGCGCGCAGCCACTCCTTGTTCATCGCGGTGATCGAGGGGAGGGGGATCCCCTTCGGGCAGGCGGTGGCGCATTCGCCGGTCAGGGTGCAGCCGCCGAAGCCCTCGTCGTCCATGGTCGCGACCATGTCGAGCACCCGGGTCTCCCGCTCGGGCGCGCCCTGCGGCAGCACGTTCAGGTGGTTGATCTTCGCCGAGGTGAAGAGCATCGCCGAACCGTTGGGGCAGGCGGCGACACAGGCGCCGCAGCCGATGCACTCGGCGTGTTCGAAGGCGAAGTCGGCGTCCGGCTTCGGCACGGGGGTGGCGTGCGCGTCGGGAGCCGTACCGGTGGGGGCGGAGATGTAACCGCCGGCCTGGATGATGCGGTCGAAGGACGAGCGGTCGACCACCAAGTCCTTGATGACCGGGAAGGCGGAGGCGCGCCAGGGCTCGATGTCGATGGTGTCGCCGTCGTCGAAGGACCGCATGTGCAGTTGGCAGGTGGTGGTGCGCTCGGGGCCGTGCGCGTCGCCGTTGATGACGAGGCTG
Source organism: Streptomyces sp. AM 2-1-1 (assembly GCF_029167645.1). NCBI lineage: Bacteria > Bacillati > Actinomycetota > Actinomycetes > Kitasatosporales > Streptomycetaceae > Streptomyces > Streptomyces sp. AM 2-1-1. The sequence continues at coordinate 472,473 of NZ_CP119147.1, forward strand.
CACGCGCCGCAGATGCCCTCGCGGCAGTCGTGGTCGAAGGCGACCGGCTCGTCCCCCGCGAGGATGAGCTCCTCGTTGAGGGTGTCGAGCATTTCGAGGAACGACATGTCCTGCGAGATGCCGTCGACTTCGTAGGTGGCCATGGCGCCGGGCGCCTCGGCGTCTCGCTGGCGCCAGACGCGCAGGGTGAGCTTCATGCGTAGCTCCGCTGGGTGGGGTGTACGTACTCGAACACGAGGTCCTCCTTGTGCAGGACGGGGGCCTCACCGGAGGCGGTGAACTCCCACGCGGCGGCGTAGGAGAACTCCTCGTCCCGGCGGGCGGCCTCGCCGTCCGGGGTCTGCGACTCCTCGCGGAAGTGGCCGCCGCAGGACTCGGCGCGGTGGAGGGCGTCGAGGCACATCAGCTCGGCGAGCTCCAGGTAGTCGACGATCCGGTTGGCCTTCTCCAGCGACTGGTTGAACTGCTCCCCGGTGCCGGGGACCTTGACGCGGCGCCAGAACTCCTCGCGGATCGAAGGGATTCGGGCGAGCGCGGCGCGCAGCCCTTCCTCGTTGCGGGCCATCCCGCAGTGCTCCCACATGAGTTCGCCGATCTCGCGGTGGAAGGAGTCGGGGGTGCGGTCGCCGTCGACGGCGAGCAGCAGGTTGATCCGGTCCTCGGTCTCGGCCACCGTCTCCACGACCGCCGGGTGGTCCGCGTCCACGGTGGCGGTGTGCGGGTTGCGGGCGAGGTAGTCGTTGATGGTGGACGGCAGGACGAAGTAGCCGTCGGCCAGACCCTGCATCAGCGCGGAGGCGCCGAGGCGGTTGGCGCCGTGGTCGGAGAAGTTGGCCTCGCCGATCGCGAAGAGGCCGGGGATCGTGGTCTGGAGGTCGTAGTCGACCCAGAGGCCGCCCATCGTGTAGTGCACGGCGGGGTAGATCCGCATGGGGGTCTCGTACGGGTCCTCGGCGGTGATCCGGGCGTACATGTCGAAGAGGTTGCCGTACTTCTCCTCGACCTTGGCGCGTCCCATCCGGGCGATGGCGTCGGCGAAGTCGAGGTAGACGCCCTGGCCGCCGGGGCCGACGCCCCGGCCCTCGTCACAGACGTTCTTCGCGGCCCGGGAGGCGATGTCGCGGGGTACGAGGTTGCCGAAGGCGGGGTAGATCCGCTCCAGGTAGTAGTCGCGCTCGTCCTCGGGGATCGTGTTGGCCGGGCGGGCGTCGCCCTTGGCCTTCGGGACCCAGATCCGGCCGTCGTTGCGGAGCGACTCGCTCATCAGGGTGAGCTTTCCCTGGTGGTCGCCGGTGCGCGGGATGCAGGTGGGGTGGATCTGGGTGAAGCAGGGGTTCGCGAAGTGGGCGCCGCGCCGGTGGGCCCGCCAGATGGCGGTGGCGTTGGAGTTCATCGCGTTGGTCGAGAGGTAGAAGACGTTGCCGTAGCCGCCGCTGGCCAGCACGACCGCGTCGGCGAAGTGGGTGTCGATCCGCCCGGTGACCAGGTCGCGGGCGACGATGCCGCGGGCGCGTCCGTCGACCACGATCAGGTCGAGCATCTCGGTGCGCGCGTGGAGTTCGACGTTGCCCGCGGCGATCTGCCTCGACAGCGCCTGGTAGGCGCCGAGCAGGAGTTGCTGGCCGGTCTGGCCGCGGGCGTAGAAGGTGCGGGAGACCTGCACCCCGCCGAAGGACCGGTTGTCGAGGAGGCCGCCGTACTCGCGCGCGAAGGGCACGCCCTGGGCGACGCACTGGTCGATGATCTCGACGGAGATCTGTGCGAGCCGGTGCACGTTGGACTCGCGGGCGCGGAAGTCGCCGCCCTTGACGGTGTCGTAGAAGAGCCGGTGGACGGAGTCACCGTCGTTGCGGTAGTTCTTCGCCGCGTTGATGCCGCCCTGGGCGGCGACCGAGTGGGCACGGCGCGGGGAGTCCTGGAAGCAGAACTGGACGACGTGGTAGCCCTGTTCGGCGAGGGTGGCACCGGCCGATCCGCCGGCCAGACCGGTGCCGACGACGATCACGGTGTGCTTGCGGCGGTTGGCCGGGTTGACGAGCTTGGCCTCGAAGCGGCGGGTGTCCCAGCGCTCGGCGACGGGCCCCTCGGGGGCCTTGGTGTCGGCGAGCGGCTCGCCGGTCCGGTACTGCGTGTAGTCGCTCATGTCAGCTCACGACTCCGGTCATGACGGCGATGGGTACGGATACGAATCCCGCGGTGAGCACCACCGCGAACACGACTGCCAGGGTCTTGAGGACCCGGTCGCGCGTGGCGCTGCCCACGCCCAGAGTCTGCGCGGCGCTCCAGAACCCGTGCTGGACGTGGAGGCCCATGGCCAGCACCGCGACGATGTAGACGACGTTTCCGTACCAGGTGGAGAAGGTGTCCACCACGTTCTGGTACGGGTGCCCGGCCTGGAATCCGCCGCTGTGCACCGTGCCGGTGGTGAGGTCAAGGATGTGCCACACGATGAAGAGCGCCAGGATGATGCCGCCCCAGCGCATGGTCCGGGTGGCGTAGCTCGCCCGGCGCCTGGGGTGGACGTAGCCGACGGGGCGCGCGCGGATGTCGCGCCGGCTGAGCTGGTAGGCGCAGACGGCGTGCAGGACGACGGCGGCGACCAGCACCAGGCGGACGATCCAGAGCGCCCACTCGTGGTGGAGGAACGGCTCGCCGAGGGTGCGCAGCCAGTGCGCGTAGTGGTCGAACTCGCCGGGTCCGAAGAAGATCTTCAGGTTGCCCAGCATGTGCACGGCCAGGTAACCCAGCATGATCAGGCCGCTCACCGCCATGATCGTTTTCTTGCCGACGGTCGAGTTCCAGAGCGTGCGCGTCATGGACGGCCGTCGTTCCGCCCGCGTTGCCAGTGCCATGAGCACGACGGTAGGGCCACGGATCCCCATCGGTCCAAGAGATGAACATGCTCATCTTCATAGGCATGTCCTATGGAGGGGGTTTAACCTGCCCTTATGCACTTCCAGCAGCTCGCGTATTTCGTCGCCGTCGCCGAGGCCCGGCACTTCACCCGGGCCGCCGAAGCGGTGCACGTCTCGCAGCCCTCGCTCTCCCAGCAGATCCGGGCGCTGGAGAAGGAGCTGGGCGCCGAGCTGTTCAGCCGGGCGCGGGGCAACATCGCGCTGACCGACGCGGGCGAGACCCTCCTGCCCCTGGCCCGCCGCATCCTCGCCGACGCCGACCGCGCGCGGCGCGAGGTGCAGGAGCTGGTGCGGCTGCGGCGCGGCCGCATCCGCCTGGGCGCCACCCCGAGCATCTGCACCGGCCTGCTGCCCGACGTGCTGCGCGCCTACCACGACCGGCATCCGGGCATCGAGCTGCGCCTGGAGGAAGGCGGTTCGCACGACCTCGTACGCCAGCTGGCACGCGGCGCACTCGACATCGCGCTGCTGGTGCTCCCGCTGCCGCCCGCCTCACCCGCGCTGACGACGACGGAGCTGCTCCACGAAGACCTGGTCGTGGTCTCGGCGGCGGACGCCCCGGCGCCGGGACGGGGCGGGTTCGTACGGATCGCCGATCTCCAGGGCGAGTCACTGGTGATGTTCCGCCACGGCTACGACCTGCGCGAGCTCACGGTGGCCGCCTGCCGGGCGGAGGGCTTCGAGCCCTCCTTCACGGTGGAGGGGGGCGAGATGGACGCGGTGCTCGGGTTCGTACGGGCCGGACTCGGCATCGCGGTGGTGCCGCGCATGGTCGCGGGCCGGGCCGGTCAGGGCCTGCGGATGACGCCGCTGGCCCCGCCCGGGCTGCGGCGCACCATCGCGCTGGCCCACCGCACCGACGTGGCACCGCCCCGGGCGGCGAGGGAGCTCCAGCGGATGCTGCTGGAGGCGGACCCGGGCAGTCTCCTCACAGCCCCGCCCCGGAACACGGGGCGGGGCTGAGGCCCGGGCCGCCCGGCCCGGCGGCCCCTCACACCGCGTCGGCCAGGACCAGCGAGTGGATCCGGTCCGGAGCGCCCGGCCGGGCGTAGTACCACCCCTGGCCGGTGTCGCAGCCCAGTTCCCGCAACTGTTCGGCCTGGGCCGCCGTCTCCACCCCTTCCACGGTCACCGCCAGGTTCAGGCTGTGGGCCAGGGTGACGATCCCCTCCACGATCTTCAGGTCGACGGGGTCGGCCGGGTGCCGTTGCATGCCCCTGGTGAAGGACCGGTCGAGCTTGAGCACGCTGACCGGGAGGCGGCGCAGGTTGGCGAGGTTGGAGTAGCCGGTGCCGAAGTCGTCGAGGGCGATGTCGACGCCCATCTCCGCCAGTTGGCGCAGCGGTTTGAGCAGGCCGTCGTCCGCGCCGATCAGGGCCGACTCGGTGAGCTCCAGGCAGAGCGCTCCGGGCTCCAGACCCGAGCGTTCGAGCACGTCCACCGTCTCGGCGACGAGCCGGGGGTGGTGGAGCTGGGTGGGCGAGAGGTTGACGTTGATCCTCAGCGGGCCGCCGTCGGTGTGCCGTTCCTGCCAGTGGTTGGCCTGGCGGACGGACTCCTCCAGCACCCAGCGGCCGAGCGGCACGATGAGGCCGGTGTGCTCCGCGAGCGGGATGAACTGGTCCGGGCCGAGGACGCCGTGCTGCGGATGGCACCAGCGGACCAGGGCCTCCGCGCCGTGCACGCTGCCGTCGCCGAGGTGCACCAGCGGCTGGTACTCGATGAAGAACTCGCCCCGCTCCAGGGCGGCCGGCAACGCGGTGGTGAGCCCGTGCCGGGTGATGGCCCGGGCGTCGGCCTCCTCGTCGGCGAGTTCGAAGCGGTTGCCGCCGGCCGCCTTGGCGCGGTACATCGTGATGTCCGCGCTGCGCAGCACCTCGGCGGCGCTGCGGATGCCGGAGGGGCCCTCGACGATCCCGATGGAGCCGCGCACCGTCAGCTCCCGCCCTTCGATGCGGATCGGCGTGGACAGCACACCGAGGATGCGACCGGCCAGGTCGCCCACCTCGCGGGCGGTGTTCGGGCCGGTGGTCAGCGCCACGAACTCGTCGCCGCCGAGACGGGCCACCATCTCGCCCTGGGCCGTCGCGCAGCTCTGCAGCCGGTCGGCGACCTCCACCAGGAGACGGTCGCCCGCCGCGTGACCGAGGCTGTCGTTGATGGCCTTGAAGCCGTCGAGATCGAGGTAGCAGAGACCGAAGCGGGTGCCGCCCTTGGCCGCGACCGCCTTCTCCAGCCGCTCGAAGAAGAGGGTCCGGTTGGGCAGCCCGGTGAGCGCGTCGTGGGTGGCCTCGTAACGCAGTCGCAGGTTCAGCAGCCGGCGTTCGGTGGTGTCCTCCATGAGCGCGAGCTGGTACTCGGGGCTTCCCTCGGAGTCGCGCAGCAGCGACACGGTGAGGTTGGTCCACAGGACGGTGCCGTCGTTGCGGTAGTAGGGCTTCTCGACGCGGTAGTGGTCGCGTTCGCCGCGTACGAGTTCGTGGTAGTACCGCCAGACGTGGGGCGTGTCCTCCGGATGGGCCCACTCCGTCAGCTTGCGGCTGCGGACATGGCTGTCGAGACCGCCGAACATCCGGGTGAGGGTGTCGTTGAGTTCCAGCACGTTGCCGTCGAGGTCGGCGATGGCGATGCCGATGGCCGCCTCCGCGAAAACCGCCTGGAAGCGGGTCTGCGTCTCGTGCAGCACCTGCTCGGCGTGCGAGCGGGCGGCCAGCGCGGAGCGCGCGATGGCCTCCTGCTCGCCCAGGGTCCGTTCGCGCAGCGCGTGGCTGTACCCCCCGGCCAGGGTGTGCTGGATGCGTGCGCTGCGGGCCCGCCCGTCCTCGGTCGAGAGCTCGGCGGGGCCGTTTCCGCCGCAGTAGAGCACCAGGTACGACTCGATGACACCGAGCGTCGCGCTGAGGGCGTCGGGGTCGGTGCAGTGGGCGTCGACGAGCGCGGTGCCCACGCGTTGGGCGGGGGCCGCGTCGAACGGGTGGGCGTGCAGGGTCTCGCTCAGCTCGCGTGCCAGCGGCAGCAGATGCTGTTCGAACTCGGGACGGGTCAGGGAGGTGGCCGTCGAGGGGAAGATGGCTCTGCTCCAGATCGTGGCGAAGCGCCGGAGCCGGCCCTCCGGGCCGTCCGGTTCCTCGTCCCGCGCTCCGGACGGCTGGGCGGGGATGCTCACGCCTTTCGTCCCACGCCGGCGTACCCCGAGAAGGCGAACGGGTCTTCCGGCTCCCCGGCCTCGCCGGGGTCGGGCCGCCAGTCGGGCATCGGGACCAGCCCCGGGTCGACGAGGTCACAGCCCCCGAAGAAGCGGGCCACCTCTTCGGGCGAGCGCATGACGAGCGGGTTGCGGATGCTGCGGTAGACGCCCACCGCGCCGCCCGCTTCCTCGCGGGTCACCGGGATCCCCTCGTACGCGGCGTGGGTGATGACGAGCAGGCTTCCCGGGGCGAGCGCCTCGGTCAGCTCGGCGACGGCGGCGTACGGGTCGTCGGAGTCCTCCACGAAGTGGAGCACCGCCACCAGCAGGAGGGCCACCGGCCGCTCCAGGTCGAGCAGTTCGCCGATCTCCGCGTTCTTGAGGATCTCCTGCGGCCGGCGCAGATCGGCGGCGACCACGGCGGTCCGGCTGTCGCCGTCGAGAACCGCACGGCTGTGCGCCACCGCGACCGGGTCGTGGTCGACGTAGGCGATGCGCGCGGCCGGATCGGCCGCGAGGGCGACCTCGTGCACGTTGCCGAAGGTCGGGATACCGGAACCGATGTCCAGGAACTGGGTGACGCCCTCGGCCACCGCGTAGCGCACCGCCCGCCGCATGAACGCGCGATTGGCCTGCATGATCTTGGGGAGACCCGGCATGAACTCCATGGCCCTGCGGGCCGCTTCCCGGTCCACCTCGAAATTGTGCGAGCCGCCCAGATAGAAGTCGTACATGCGGGACACGCTCGGCACCGATATGTCTATGCCTTGCGGTGCCCAGGCGGGACGCTCCATCGATGTCTCCAACAAGTCGCCACGACGATCCGGCCATGTTCATGGTCAGTGTTGACCAGAGGCTACTGACCGGCCGCCAAGAGAGCGAGAGGAAACGGAAATTCGCGGTCCGTTATTGGTCACACCCTGCTGACAGGTGTGACCACCGTACGTATACGCAGGTGGACGCGGAGCGACCGGTCCTCCTCCGCGGATCCTGCGCGACGACGGGGAACTGGCCAACGCACCGTCGGCGTCGCCCCGGACATCCCGCCGTCGCCCATATCACATATCGGTCAGAGCGTTCCGGCGGGCTTCCCCCTATCCCATCCGGACCGTCATCGCCCGTACACGAAAGGCGAGTTGTCGAAGGGCGAGGCAAACCGACCCGCCGGTAACCGGGGCGCCGGGAACCCCGTCCACGAGGCGGTAATTCGAGCCATCCCGAATGGCCCTCCCGGGCCGAAAGGGAAGGGACCGGCGGGCCCGGCGGCCCGGCGGCGGCGAACCCGCGCCCCGGAAGCGGAAGACGGCCCTCACTGTCCGTCAGCCGACCCTCACCGAAAACAGTCCGTGCGGTCCGGGCCGGAGGCCGGTGGGGGCGCCCCGGCGCCACACACCCTCGCCGCACCGCGACAGCACGCTTCCGTGTTCCGCACAACCAAATCGCCGATTGTCCCACCATCAGGCGAATCACCCGAGTGCGTGGTGCGCGCCCCGCCGAAGGAGACCATGATCCCGGTCGTGCACGGATCACGTATCGGACGGCTCACCGCGGCCACCGCGCTCCTCTGGCTGTGGGTCGCGCCCGCGCCGGCGGTCGCGGATGCCTGCGCGGTGGCCGTCGTCGGGCAGGACGGCACGGCCACGGCGGTCTCTGCGGCGGGTGACGGGGGCTGCACACCGCCCCCGGCCCCCCCGCCCCCGCCCTCACCCGAGCCCTCGCCGCCCCCACCGTCCCCCGCTCCTCCTCCGCCCCCGCCGGCTCCCACGCCGGCGCCTCCCCCACCGGAGCCGCCCCCGCCCCCGAAGCCCTCGCCCCCGGCGCCGCGCGCCGCACCGCGCCCCTCCCCGCGGCCCACGCCGCCGCCCCCCGCGCCCGTACCGGCGCCACCGCCCGCACCGGCACCGAGCCCGTCGCCGCCCCCCTCGCCCACCCCGTCCGCGCGCCCCGTGCCCTCCGTCGTGGCCCTGCCGGCCTATCGCAGGCCCCATCGCCAAGTCCACGACAGCGGAACGTCGTTGGTGACGCTGACCCTGATGATCACAGCTCCCGCGGTGTTCGCCGTCGCCGTGCTCCGGCCTCGCTCGTCCCGCTGAACCGACGGAGGACACCTTGTCGGAATGGATCGCTCTCTCCATCGCGATGGCATCGGTCTGTGCCGTCGTACTCACCATCGCCGTCCTCAACAACCGCCGCGTGAGCGAGGACGACGACCCGTCCGAAACGCCCGACGTCATCGAGTACATGACGATGATGATCGGCGTGGTGTACGCCATCGTCCTCGGCCTCGCCATCGCGGGCGTCTGGGAGGGGCGCAGCGCCGCCCAGGAGTCCGTACGCCTGGAGGCCCAGGCCCTGCACGAGGTGCGCGAGCGGTCCTCCGTCTATCCGGCGGAAGTCCGTGAGCGCATCCGCGCCGACGTCGACGCCTACGTCTCCTACGTGGTGCACGACGAATGGCGGTCCATGTCGGAGAACGGCTCCCTCACCGAGCGCGGAACCGAACTCATCGACACGATCCGCGCCGACGTCACCCGGTACGTGCCGCGGAACGACCACGAGGGTCAGGCGTACCAGCCGCTCGTGGACCAGGTGGCGGCCGCCGACGACGCGCGCAGTGCGCGCGGGCAGAATGCGGGTGCCACGATGCCGGGGGTGGTGTGGTTCGGCCTCATCATCGGGGCACTGGTCACGGTGGGGATGATCTTCACGCTGCAGATCCGGAGAAGCTTCCGCGAACTGCTCCTCGCCGGGCTCTTCAGCATGCTCATCGCCTTCCTCCTCTTCCTGATCTGGGACTTCGACTCCCCCTTCGGGCGGGGCATCTCGGCGACCACGGCACCCTTCCTCGACCTCTTCCCGAACGCGTAGTCCGGAAGCGGTCCCGAAGAGGACGGGAAGCACGTGTCCTCCGGGCGGTACGCCGACCGGGGGACGCGCTGCCCCATTCGCCTTACTCCGATCGCGGGCCATGGGACGCGCTCCTAGCGTGTCGGACATCGAGACGTACTTCCCCATGCATCCCGCGTCGCGGAAACCGGTTCCGCGGGTACGCCTCGGTCCCCGGAGGCTCACATGCGCGCGATACGTGTCGCACCCCTCGCCCTGTCCGGCGCCACCGCACTTCTCCTCGCGTCTCCGGCGGCCCACGCCGCGCAGGACGGGGGAGGCACGTCCCCGTTCACCCCCACGGTCACTCCCTCGGTCGTCGCCCCCGGTGGCCAGGTCACACTGGGCGGGGGCGGGTGCACCAGCGGGACGACCATCACCTCGGGGGTCTTCGACACCGCTCTCATCCCCGCCGGGAGCACGACGGCCACCGCCACGGTGGACCGGGACGCCCAGCGGGGCGCCATCTACGCGGTGACGTTCAAATGCGGCTCCACCGGTACCGCGAAGAACGTCGGCCTCACCGTCACGGGCAGCGCCGCGAGCCCTTCCACGGCTTCCGTTCCCGTCCCGGCGACCGTCACCCCGCCCGCCACCCTCACGGTTATCGGCACGGCCACGTCCGTGGCGAAGCCGTCGTCCCCGTCCGCCCCGGCTCCCGCGGGTGTCCAGGGCGGTCTCGGCGGGAGCGTCGGGTCGATCGACGCCCGGGAGCTCGCCGCGGGCGCGGCTCTGGTGCTGATGGCGGCGAGCGGCACGGTCTTCCTCCTACGCCGTCGCGGTACCGGCCGGCACTGAACCGGCCGCTCGAGAACGCGCACGGCAGTCGCCCCGGGTCCTGATCCAGGACCCGGGGCGACGGGCGTATCGGGCCGGGCGCCGGGGACGACCCCCTAGACGGCCGCATCGCCGGTCCGACGACGGCGGACGACGAAGACGGCGCCGCCGACGGCCGCGGCCGCCACCAGCCCGCCACCGATCCGCGTCTCCGCGGAGCCGGGGCCCATGGAACCGCCGAGCCCGCCCTGCGCGCCCCGTCCGTCGAGCACGGTGAACCGCGCCGTCGCCACGGGGTCGTTGTTGTTGCCGCCGTTCCCGCCGTTGCCCCCGTTCCCGCCGTTCCCGGCGTTCCCGAAGTCGTTGCCGTCGTTGTTGCTGTTGTTGTTGCCGTTGTTGCCGTTGTTGCCGTTGTTGCCGTTGTTGTTGCCGTTGCCGTTGTTATTGCCGCCGTTGCCGCCGTTGCCGCCGTTGCCACCGCCGTTGTTGTTGCTGCTGCCGGTGGTGCTGTTGCAGCGCACCGACAGGTTGTAGTGCCCGGGGGTCGTGTCGTAGCGGATGCGCGCGGTGGCGTATCCGGTGCGACCGGCCGAGAGCTCGACCGTCGGGAACGCGTTGGACCACACCCGGCCTCCGCGGCTGCAGCCCTGGGCGCTGATCTGCAGCGTGGCGCCCTGGTGCACCGCGCGCGGGTTGACGGTGACGTTCACCGGTACGGCCGGGGCCGGACCGCCTCCGGCTGCTGCCAGCGTGGGCGCGAGCCCGACCGCCGCGAATGCCGTCGCGGTGACCGCGAGGGCGCGTGTGACACGCATCGTGTGAACCTCCAGCGGGGCGCGCCCCGGAAGCCTCTCCTCCGGGATGGGTCGAACGCGCCCCATGACGAACCCTCACCAGAACCCCCGCGAGGTCGCACGTCGGCGCGGCCCGCCCGGTGGGACGACACGCCGGGCGGGCCGTGCCGCACCTGACGGAGCCGCAGGTCATGGACCGTCAGGACTTTTCCGTCCTCCCATTACTCCGACAGGCGGCGCCGCTGAGCCGGCGGAACCCGCGGGCCACCCGTTCGCGTCGCTCCGATCGCCGTCGGGCTCCCTCCCCCCTAGCGTGCCGAACGTGGCGACGACGAGAGGGAGAACCATGGGCCGGGACAACTGGAAGGTTCAGCGGACCAGGCACACTCCGTGGGGTGCCGTCGCCCTGGTCCTGCTCACCGGGATCGCGTTGATGCGGAACGGCGTGGACGTGCCGGACGGGCCGCCGCAGCCGGTGGCCGCCGCACGGCTGGACGCCCCTCGGGACCTCGGTGACACCGGGGACATCGGGGACACCGAGGAAGCCGGGGACGACCGCCTGGCGGACGAGCCGGTGCGGATGCTGCCGTACGCGCCCGCCGCGCGGGTCTCCGTCCCGGCCATCAAGGTGGACGCCCCGATCGTGGACGTGGGCCTCGACCAGGACGGCTGGATCGCGGCGCCTCCCCCGCAGGACCCGAACCTCGCGGGCTGGTACCAGAACGGAATCTCCCCCGGCCAGCGGGGAACGGCGGTGCTGGTCGGCCACGTGGACAACCTGTCGGGACCCGCCGTCTTCTACGGCCTCGGCGCCCTCACGAAGGGCGAGCACGTGGAGGTGACCCGCTACGACGGCCGGGTCGCGGTCTTCGAGATCTACGGCGTGGAGGTCTTCTCCAAGGCCGACTTCCCCGGCCCGCGCGTGTACGGGGACACGGGCTACGCGGAACTCCGGGTCATCACCTGCGGCGGTGGCTACTCGAAGGCCGGTGGGTACGACGGCAACGTGGTCGTCTTCGCGCGCTTGACGGAGACCCGCTAGCCGCGCGCGGTGCGCCGCCGCGCGCGGCTCGGGCAGTCCGCCAGTACGCGCCCCGGGTGCGGGAGCCACCGCCTCTCAGGTGCGGTACGGCACCGTGAGCCGGTAACCCCGGTCGATCAGGTGGGGCAGGTAGAGGGGCAGCGCCTCGACGGTCTGCGAGCGGTCGCCCCCGGCGTCGTGGGAGAGCACGACCACGCCCGGGGCCGCACCGTCCAGCACCCGCCTCACGATCGTGTCGGTGCCGGGGGTCTCCCAGTCCAGGGAGTCCACCGTCCAGGCCATCGGCTCCATGCCCAGCTCCGCGCCGACCTCGAAGGAGTTGCGGTTCCACGCCCCGTACGGCGCCCGGAACCAGAGCGGGGCGTCCCCGGCCGTCCGCCGGATCTCCTCGCTGGTCCGCTCGATCTCCTCCCGTACCTCCGCGCGGGTCAGGCCGGTCATCAGGGGGTGCGTCCAGGAGTGGTTGCCGATGACGTGCCCGTCCTCGGCGATCGCCCGCACCAGATCCTGGTTGTCGTGCGCCATCTCCCCGCAGAGGAAGAACATGGCGTGCACCTGATGCCGCCGCAGGGTGGCCAGGATGTGCGGTGTGTAGAGCGGGTCGGGGCCGTCGTCGAAGGTGAGCACCATCGCGCGTCCGAGGTCCGGCAGCTCTTCGAAGGGCCGGGTGCGTACGGGCGGCAGTGCGGGCCGGCGCCGGGGCGCGGTCTCGGCGGCCCGGCCGACCATGGGGCGCAGCCGGTAGGCGGAGGGCCGGTGGGGCGCAGCGGCCGGCGGGCCGGCCGCCCCCACCGGCCCGGCGGGCGGGGCGGTGGGGGCGGCGGCCGGTTCCGCGGCGATCAGGTGGGCGGTGGCCGCCGCGCCGATGCCGGCGGTGATCCTCAGCAGCGCCCTGCGCCCCGGCTGCTTCTTTTCATATTTCATGACCAACTGCTCGCACGGTGGTCCCGTTCCGGAGTCGCGCCACACGGTCCCCCCGCACACTCCACCCGTGGGGAGGACCGCCCCTCTGCCGACCGGCTCAGCGCCACCACCGCGCCCGCTTTCGGCGCAGCGCGCCGAAGCCGCTAGCCTTCCAGCCGTGACTGAGCAACAGCGCCACCAGTTCGAACGTGGCACAGACGGACCCAAGGTGATCGTGGCGGGCATCGACGGCTCCGACTCCTCCATGCGGGCGGCGGCCTACGCCGCCGGGCTCGCACGGAGGCAGAACGCCACTCTCGCGCTGGTCTACGTCCAGCCCTTGATGGTCGCCGGTGCGGCGCTCGGTGCGCCGGTGGCCGGCACCACCGGAGATGTGGCCGAAGGGCTGATCAACGAGATCCGGACCTCCACCGAGCGCATGAAGGACACCTGGGACGTGCGCTGGGAGTTCCACACCTTCCCCGGCGACCCGTTCAACGGGCTGGTCACCGCCGCGGACGAGCTGAAGGCGGATGCCGTGATCGTCGGCGCCTCCGAGTCGGCCGGGCACCGGATCATCGGCTCGGTGGCGATCCGGCTGGTGAAGGCGGGACGCTGGCCGGTCACGGTGGTGCCGTAGGCAGTCCGGACCCGCACCCTGCGGAGCCCCGGCAGTGAACCGCCGGCGCCCGGCGCCACCCGCGCGCTCGGCCAAGTCAGCGGATCGGCCAAGTCAGCGGATCGGCCGCCGGTCCCGCCGACCGTTCACCGCACCGCTCGTCGCTTTCTGCGACCGCTCGTCGCACGCCCCTGCCCGCGGCCTGTTCCTGCGCCCGCCGATGCGTTCGGATACGCCAGGCGGCAACGAGGCCGCCTGCGAGCCGCGGGAAGGGACGTTCCACGATGTCCACGACGACCACCGACGAGCGGGCCATCGCGGAGCTCCTGCGGGAGCACGGCCCCGCGCTCTTCCACTTCCTGCAAGGGCTGACCTTCGGGGACCGCCAGCGGGCCGAGGACCTGGTCCAGGAGACGCTGGTACGCGCGTGGCAGCACCCGGAGGCGTTCGACGCGCCGTACGAGTCGATGCGGCCGTGGCTCTTCACCGTCGCCCGGCGCCTCGCCATCGACGCACGCCGGTGCCGGCAGGCACGGCCCACCGAGGTGAGCGACGCGGTGCTCGAGTGCGCGTCCGCCCCGCTGGACACCGCGGACTCGGCGGCCCGCTCGATCGACGTGCGCGCGGCGGTACGCGGCCTGAGCCCCGAGCACCGTGCGGTACTGGTGGAGATCTACTTCCACGGACTGAGCGTCTCCGAGGCGGCCGAGGTGCTCGGCATACCGCCGGGCACCGTGAAGTCCCGCTCCTACTACGCCCTGCGGCTGCTCCAGCGCGGTCTGCCCGGCTACTCCCCCAGCAGGTCCCGCTCGGTCAGCCAGACGAGGAGGCCGGAGGCCTGCACCACCTCCGTGTAGGCGGCGGCGCATCCGTCGCAGCCGAGCAGATGCGCGGAGACCTCGCGGGCCTCCGGCCCGGTCAGCGCGTCGAGCACGTACGCGCCGAGCAGGAGTTCCACGTGAGGGTGTTCCGACGGACCGGTGGTCATCGCATCCTCGTCTCCGCTCGACGACTCCACTCCCTACTGCCCACGGGGAGCGTCCGCCGCCGGTTCACCCCGGTGCGGACTCCGACGGGGCGAAACACCCCGCAGCGGTCAGGACCCGTGCACGCCGGCGCGGTACTTGGGGAGCCGGACGGTGACCTTCATGCCCGCTCCGACGCCGGTCTCGATGACGAGCCCGTAGTCGTCCCCGTACACCTGGCGCAGGCGCTCGTCCACGTTGAGCAGGCCGATGCCGGTGGAGGCGCCGCCCTCGCCGCGCAGGATCTGCCGCAACCGCTCGGGGTCCATGCCGGTGCCGTCGTCCTCGATGACGACTTCGGCCTCGGAGCCCGCGTCCAGGGCGGAGATGGTGATCCGGCTGCGGGTGACGGCCCCTTCGAGCCCGTGTTTGACGGCGTTCTCGACGAGCGGCTGGAGGCAGAGGAAGGGCAGGGCGATGGGCAGCACCTCCGGCGCCACCTGGAGGGTGACCGCCAGCCGCTCGCCGAAGCGGGCCCGCACGAGCGCCAAGTACTGGTCGATGGAGTGGAGTTCGTCGGCGAGCGTGGTGAAGTCGCCGTGGCTGCGGAAGGAGTACCGGATGAAGTCGGCGAACTCCAGCAGGAGTTCGCGGGCCTGCCCGGGGTCGGTGCGGACGAAGGAGGCGATGGCGGCGAGCGAGTTGAAGATGAAGTGCGGCGAGATCTGAGCGCGCAGCGCCTTGATCTCGGCCTCGATCAACTGGGTCCGGGAGCGGTCGAGTTCGGCGAGCTCCAGCTGTACGCAGACCCAGCGGGCCACCTCGCCGGCGGCGCGGGCCAGCACCGCGGACTCGCGTGGGGCGTGGGCGACGAGGGTGCCGAGGACCCGGTGGTCGACGGTGAGCGGCACGGCCACCGCCCAGCGCAGCGGGCAGTCGAGATCGCCGCAGTCGGTGACGAAGGCGGTGTCGCGGCCGTTCTCCAGCACCCCCTTCACCTGCTCCATCACGTCGGGGCCGTGGTGGTGTCCGGCGCCGTCCCAGACGAGCACGCGTTCCCGGTCGGTGAGGCAGAGGGCGTCGGTGCCCAGCAGCGACCGCAGCCTTCGGGCGGAGCGCCGGGCGCTGTCCTCGGTCAGCCCGGCCCGCAGCGGGGGCGCGGCCAGTGAGGCGGTGTGCAGGGTCTCGAAGGTGGCGTGTTCGACAGGGGTGCCGACGTCACTGGGCCGCACGGGCCGGGCGGTACGGCGCCCCAGCAGGAAGGCCGATCCGGTCAGCAGGACGACGAGGACGGCGAGCACCGCGATCAGGGCCCCGGTCATCGGTCCCTCCCGGCGGCCAGGGCTTCCGGCAGGTGGAAGCGGGTCATCGCGGCGTTGGTGCCCGCCGGTACGCGCCCCGGAGTGGCGAGCGAGACGAGGATCATCGCGAGGAAGCCGACCGGTACCGACCAGACGGCGGGCCAGGCCAGCAGCGCGTGGGGCCATCCCGGCGGCCGTACGGCCCCGCTCACGGTGATCGCCACGGCGAGGAGCGCCGAGCCGCCGCCGAGCAGCAGTCCGGCGATCGCCCCGGGTGGGGTGAGCCGGCGCCACCAGATGCCGAGCACCAGCAGCGGGCAGAACGACGAGGCGGAGACGGCGAAGGCCATCGCCACCGCGTCGGCCACCGGCACCCTGCTGACGAGCAGCGAACCGGCCAGGGGCACGGCGATGGCGAGGACGGTGGCGGGCCGGAAGTACCGCACGCCCCGCTGCGGCAGGACGTCCTGGGTGATGACCCCGGCCACGGCGACGGTCAGTCCGGAGGCGGTCGAGAGGAACGCGGCGAACGCTCCCCCGGCGATCAGTGCGCCCAGCAGGTCGCCGCCGAGCCCGCCGATGACCCGGGCGGGCAGCAGCAGGACGGCGGCGTCGGCGTCCCCGCCGCCCCGGAGCTCGGGGGTGTAGAGGCGGCCGAGCGCCCCGTAGACGGGCGGCAGCAGGTAGAAGAGGCCGACCAGGGCGAGCACGGCGACGGTGGTGCGGCGCGCGTCGCGTCCGTTGGGGCTGGTGTAGAAGCGGACCACGACGTGCGGGAGCCCCATGGTGCCGAGGAAGGTGGCGACGATCAGCCCGTACGTCGCGTAGAGCGGGTGGTCGGCGCGGAAGACGGAGTGCTGTCCGCCGAAGGTGACGGCGGGGCGGCCGTCGCCCTGCCAGGCCAGCACCAGGAAGAGCGCGGGGACCAGCAGCGCGGTCAGCTTCAGCCAGTACTGGAAGACCTGGACGAAGGTGATCGACCGCATCCCGCCCGCGGCGACCGCGACCACCACGACCGAGGCGACGAGCACGTCCCCGAGCCACCCGGGCGCGCCGGTGAGGATCTGCAGGGTGAGCCCGGCGCCCTGGAGCTGGGGGACGAGGTAGAGCCAGCCCGCGCCGACCACGAACACGCTGACCAGGCGGCGCACCTGGCGCGACTCGAGGCGGCCCTCGGCGAAGTCCGGCAGGGTGTACGCCCCCGAGCGGCGCAGCGGGGCCGCGACGAAGAAGAGGAGCACGAGGTAGCCGGCCGTGTAGCCGACCGGGTACCAGAGCATGTCGGGGCCGTGCACGAGCACCAGCCCGGCGATGCCGAGGAAGGAGGCCGCGGAGAGGTACTCGCCGCTGATCGCCGCCGCGTTCAGCCGGGGGCGCACCGAGCGGGAGGCGACGTAGAAGTCGGAGGTGGTGCGGGAGATCCGCAGCCCGAATCCGCCGACGAGGACCGTGGCCAGGACGACCGTGGCGACCGCGATCCACGACGCCGTGTGGTCGGGCGCGTTCACCGTGCCGCGCGCCCTTCGCCGGAGCGGGCGCAGGAGTGGGCCGGGCGTCCCGCGGGGTTCCTCACGGGGTGGGCCGGCCTTCCACGAGCCGGGCGAAGTCCCGTTCGTTGCGCTCGGCCCGGCGCACGTACCACCAGGCGAGGAGGGTGATCGGCGGATAGGCGGCGAAGCCGAGCACGGCCCAGACGAGGGCGCCGCTGCGCAGCGTGGTGAAGACGAGCGGGAGGGTGCCGGCGACGAGGGCGAGGGCGGCGAAGGCGGTGAGTCCGGCCCGGAGCTGGCTGCGCATCAGCGAACGCACGTACGCCCCGCCGAGCGCGGTCTGCTCGTCGATCTCGGACTGGGTGCGGTGGCGCGGCAGCGGACGCACCCTCCGGGGCACCCCTGTCACGACCTCGCGCCGGGGCGTGGGCTCTGCGGACATGAGCTCGGAGTGTAGGGCGCGCGGGAAGGCGGTGGGAAGGGGTCCGGGTACGACGGCCCTGGTCAGCGGCTGCCCTGGCGCATCAGCAGGTCGCGCAGGGCCCGGCTGTGGCGGCGGCTCACGGCGAGTTCCGCGCCGCCGATGCGGACGCTCATGGCGCCGGCGTCCAGGCGGAGTTCGTCGATGCGGGCGAGCGCGACGAGGTGGCGGCGGTGGATGCGGACGAATCCCCGGGAGCGCCACCTCTCCTCCAGCGCGGTCAGCGCGATACGCACCAGGTGGCTCCCGGTGTCGGTGTGCAGGCGGGCGTAGTCGCCCTGGGCCTCCGCGTACGCGATGTCCTCGACGGGCACGAACCGGATCACTCCGCCGAGTTCGACCTGTACCGGATCGCCGCCGGTGTCGTGCGGGGGCGCGGTGCGCTCCCCCACCTGTTCGGCGACGCGGCGCACCGCTTCGGCGAGGCGTTCGCGGCGCACGGGCTTGAGCACGTAGTCGACGGCCTTGAGGTCGAAGGCCTGCAGGGCGAAGCCCTCGTGGGCGGTGACGAAGACGATGAGCGGCGGCGCGGCGAACCCGGCGAGGAGCTGGGCAACGTCGAGACCGGTGAGGCCGGCCATGTGGATGTCCAGGAAGACCACGTCGACGGCGCCGGGGTCGTCCGGTCCGGCGTCGACCGCGGCACCGATGCGGCGCAGCGCCTCGGTGGCGCCCGTGGCGCCTTCGGCGCTGTGGATGCGGGGGTCGGCACGCAGGAGGTAGAGGAGTTCCTCCAGGGCCGGTTCTTCGTCGTCGACGGCGAGTACGCGGAGCATGAGGCCGGAGTGTAGGCGGTGGGGACTGCCGGGCGGACCGGTCCGGGGCCGTTCGTCTACTTCAGGAAGCGTGACGTCCTGCGGTCGGCGAGGGGCTTGCCGCCGGTCTGGCAGGTGGGGCAGTACTGGAGGGCGGAGTCGCTGAACGACACCTCCAGGATGGTGTCACCACAGACCGGGCACGCCTCCCCCGCCCGCCCGTGGACGCGCATGCCGCCGCGCTTCTCGGCCTTCAGCCTGCCCGCGGCGCCGCCGCTGGAACGGGCGACCGCGTCTTCGAGTGTGGTGCGCATCGCCGCGTACAGGTGGTCGATGTCGTCGTCGCCGAGGGCGGAGGTGCGTTTGAACGGGGACATCTTCGCGACGTGCAGGATCTCGTCGCTGTAGGCGTTGCCGATGCCGGCGATCAGCGACTGGTCGCGCAGCGCGCCCTTGATCTGGCGGCTCTCCCCGCCGAGCAGGGCGGCGAACGCCTCCCGGTCGAAGTCGGGGGCCAGCGGGTCGGGACCGAGCCGGGCGATACCGGGCACGTCCATCGGGTCGCGGACGAGGTACACGGCGAGCCGCTTCTTGCTGCCCATCTCGGTCAGGTCGAAGCCGTCCCCCCCGGTGAGGACGGCGCGGAAGGCGAGGGGTCCCTTGCCAGGACCCGGAGGCTTGGCGGGGAAGGTCTCCCGCCACTGGAGCCAGCCGGCCCGGGCCAGATGGGTGACGAGGTGGAGCTCTCCCGCCCCGATGTCGAGGAACTTGCCGTGGCGGTCGACCGAGGTGACCGTCGCGCCGTCCAGGGCGGCGGGCGGCGGGTCGTACGTCTTGAGCACGTTGACGGAGAGCGGGAGGACGTGGGCGATCTCCCTGCCG
Source organism: Streptomyces sp. AM 2-1-1 (assembly GCF_029167645.1). NCBI lineage: Bacteria > Bacillati > Actinomycetota > Actinomycetes > Kitasatosporales > Streptomycetaceae > Streptomyces > Streptomyces sp. AM 2-1-1. Next base: position 491,470 of record NZ_CP119147.1, read on the forward strand.
ACCAGGTGGTCGCCGAGGAAGACCCGCAGGGCTTCGACTTCCGGCAGCTCGGGCATGTCTCCAGCCTGCCGCAGGCCCCGGACGGTCGGCCACCGCTGGCCCGGGGCGCCGTCCGGGCGCGCCCTTCAGCCCAGCCGGTACACGCGGGTCGCCGTTCCGGCGAAGACGGCGTCGCGCTCGTCCTCGGAGAGGTCCGCGGTGAGGGTGCTCGCGGTCCGGAGGACCTGCGGGTACGAGGCGGCGAGCCGGCACACCGGCCAGTCCGAGCCGAACATCAGCCGGTCCGGTCCGAAGGCGTCGAGGAGGACGTCGGTGTACGGGCGCAGGTCCTGGTCTCTCCAGCGGCGCGGGTCCGCCTCGGTGACGAGGCCGGAGAGCTTGCAGACCGTGTGGGGCAGGGCGGCCAGCGCACGCAGGTCGTCCGCCCACGGGGTGAGGACGCCTTCGGCGACGGGTGGCTTGCCCGCGTGGTCGAGTACGAAGGTGAGCCCGGGCACGAGCTCGGCGGCGGCCCTGGCGGCGGGCAGTTGGTGGGGCCGGACGATCAGGTCGTAGGCGAGGCGGGCGTCGGCGACGGCCGCCAGGCCGCGCAGCACGTCGGGGCGGAGCAGCCAGCGCGGGTCGCGCTCACCCTGCACCTGGTGGCGGATGCCGGTCAGCCGGTCGCCGCCGGGCAGGGCCCGCAGGGCGGCGAGGGCACCGGCCACGTCTGGGGCGGTGAGGTCGGTCCAGCCCACGACCCCGGCGACGAGATCGCTGCCGTGGGCGAGGGCGAGGAGTTCGGGTGTCTCCTCGGCGACCGCGACGGTCTGCACGAGGACGGTGGCGCGCACGCCCGCGGCCCGTGCCTCGGGTTCCAGGTCGGCGAGGGTGAAGGTGCGCCGGAGGGGGGCGAGCTCCTCGCCGGTGATCCACTCCTGGTCGCGTACGGAGAGGTCCCAGACGTGGTGGTGGGCGTCGACGATCGCCGCGGGCACCGCCATGTCACCGCTCCTCGGGAGTGCGGGAGCCGGCGGGTGCGCCGGGGGCCGGGAGGAGTCCCGCGGCGCGCAGTTCCTCCCAGAGGGCGGGAGGGGGCGGGGTGCGCAGCAGGGCGGCGGTGTCCCGCACCTCGGCCGGTGAGCGGGTGCCGACGAGGACGGTGGCGACGGCCGGGTGGGCGAGGGAGTGGTGCAGGGCGGCGGCGCGCAGCGGCACCCCGTACGCCTCGGTGACGGCTTTCATGCGCAGGGCGCGTTCCACGAGTGCGGCGGGGGCGGTCGCGTAGTCGTACGGCGCCTCGGGGCGCGGGTCGGCGAGGAGGCCGGAGTTGAAGACCCCGCCGACGACGACGCTCCGGCCCCGGGCCTCGGCCTCGGGCAGCAGCGCGTCCAGCGCGCTGCCGTCGAGCAGGGTGTGGCGGCCGGCGCAGAGGACCACGTCGACATCGGTGTCCCGCAGGAAGCGGGTGAGCATCGCGGTCCGGTTCATCCCGGCGCCGATCGCGCCGACGACACCTTCGCCGCGCAGCCGTTCCAGCTCCGGGTAGGCCTCGCCGAAGGCGGCTTCGGCGTGGTCGTCCGGATCGTGCAGGTAGACGACGTCGACGCGGTCGAGGCCGAGGCGCCGCAGGCTCTCCTCCAAGGACCGGCGCACCCCGTCGGCGCTGAAGTCCCACCGCCTGCGGTGCGTCACCGGGACGGCGAACCCGTCGTCCAGCCCTCCCTGCTCGGGATTCCCGCCCGGCAGCGGGTCGAGGATCCGCCCGACCTTGGTGGAGAGGGTGTACGAGGCGCGGGGCCGGGAGCGCAGCGCGGCGCCGAGTCGGCGCTCCGAGAGGCCGAGACCGTAGTGCGGGGCGGTGTCGAAGTGGCGGACGCCCTCCTCCCAGGCGGCGTCCACGGCGAGGGCCGCCTGCTCGGGGTCGACGGCTCGGAAGAGGTTGCCGATGGCCGCGGCCCCGAACGAGAGCTCGGTGACCTCGACGGCGGTACGTCCCAGTGTGCTGCGCCGCATGCCTGCCGCCTTCCGCTGAATGATCGCTTACCGTACGCAGCGAATATTCATCGGATCACTGGGGCAAGTCAACCGGGTCCGCCTGCTCGTTCCGCGCACTGTGCGGGTCATGTGCGGTCCATCACTCCGACCACTGCGCTCCTTCAGCCTCAGGCGGTCCACAGCGGCGCCGGGGCGAACTACGCAGTGAGCGGGGTGAGCTCCGGCGTGCGCGGTACGAGTTCCTGGAGCGCGGCCAGCTCCTCGGTCATCGCGGCCGCGAGCAGTTCGAGATCGGGCAGCGCCTTGCCGTCGGCGACCAGACCGACCTGGACGCTCCCGCCGTACGGGGAGAGCGCCACCGCGAGCGACTGACCCCGGGCCAACGGCGCCATCGGGTAGAGGGAGCGCAGCGGGCAGCCGCCCAGCGACAGGGCGGCGCGCGGCAGCGGCACGTGGGTGACCAGGAGGTCGAAGAGCATCCGGGCCGCGCCACCGGCGAGGGGAGCGCCGAACCGGTGGGCCAGCGGCGGAAGCCGGTCGGCCAGGACGGCGACGGCTCCGGCGCCCTTGAGCGGGCCGGCCGCCTTGTTGCGCTCCATCGCGGCGCGCACGGCCCGCAGTCGGCGGCGGGCGTCCGGCTCGGAGACCGGCAGACCGAGCAGGTAGGCGGAGAGCCGGTTGCCGTCCCGGGCGGCCCCGCCGGGGCGGCGGCGCGAGACGGGTACCAGGGCCCGGGGATCGCCGCCGGGCAGTTCCTCCCCCCGGCCGGTGATCCAGCGCCGCAGCGCTCCGGCGACGACGGCGAGCAGCACGTCGTTGGCCGTACCGCCTTCGGCCCTGCGGACGCGTTGTACGGCCGCCGCGTCCAGGTCGGCGGTGACGAGCCGCCGGGTGCCGCTGGATCCGGCCGCCAGCGCGCCGACAGCGCCGGGCGCGAGCCGGCTCGCGCGCATCACGGACGCTCCGACGCCCAGCGCCCGGCCGACTTCCTCCAGGCGGCCGAGGGCGAGGCCGGCGACCTCCCGGGGGCCGGGCATCCAGGAGCGCGGCGGCACGGGAGCACCGCGCACCGGCATCCTGGGGCGGGCGGTGGCGGCCGCGATCTCGTCGAAGATGCCCGCGCCGATCGCGACGGCGCGCATGCCGTCGGCCAGCGCGTGGTGCAGTTTCACCAGTACGGCGAATTCCCCGCCCGCTTCCGCGCCCTCCAGGAGGTACATCTCCCAGGGCGGCAGCCCCCGGGCGAGAGGACGTTCCATCAGGTCACCCGCGAGCGAGGTCGTCGCCGCCATGAAGCCACCGGGCGGCAGAGCGGCTCGGCGCACGTGCCGGCGCACGTCGAAGTCCTCGTCCGCCGACCAGGCCGCGCCCCCCAGGGGCAGCAGGACGTCCCGTACCCGCATCCGAAGCCGGGGCACGGCCGCCGCGCGCTCCCGGAGCAGCTCCAGCACGTCCGGCAGCGGGCGCCCGGGCACCGGGGAGAAGACGGCGAGCGCGCCGAGGTGCATGGGGTGGGCCTCGGATTCCAGGTGCCAGAAGGCCAGATCGAGCGGGGCGAGCAGTTCGGCACCCATGGGGGTCCTCATGTCATCGGGGGCAGCGAGACCGTCGTACGGCCACAGTCCCACCACGTGATCGATTACGTTCAAGAACGAACGCGCTACGTTCAGCTACCGCATGGTAGGCGACGAAGTACTTGCACGACGCGAGCGCAAGCGCGCGAGTGAAAACGATCGGGACGACCGAGAGCCCTCAGGGTTCCCGGGGCGCCCCGTCCCCTCCGGGCCGTTCGCGCCCGGCTCCGCCGCGTCCGCCTCGGTCGCGTCCGCCTCGGTCGCGCCGGTCCGGAAGCTCGTGGTGCGCGGGGGGTTCGTGCCGCCCCGGCCGTTCGAACCGTTCGGGGATGAGGAACTCGCTCCACACGCACTTGCCACCGCCACGGGACTCCACGCCCCAGACGTCCGCGAGCCGGTCGACGAGCATCAGCCCCCGGCCCGAGACGCCTGCGTCTCCCGCGTCACGGCGGCGCGGCAGCGCGCTGGAGCGGTCCTCCACGTCGACGCGCAGCCTGCGTTCGCCCCCCGCGAGGATCCGGATGGTGACGATCGCCCCGCCGTCCGTGTGCAACAGGGCGTTGGTGATCAGCTCGTCGGCGGTGAGCTCGATCTCGTCCGCGCGTTCCCCGGCGCCCCAGGCGCGGACCGCCGCCCGGATCATGTGCCGGGCGGAACTCAGTGCCTCGGGGTCGTTCTGTGCGACGTGCTGCCGGAGCCGACCGCCGGGCTGCGGGGACGGCACCGCGTCGCGCCGCAGCAGCAGGACCGCCACGTCGTCCTCGCCGCCGTACCCGTCGACCGACTCGCAGAGCTGATCGGCCAGCCGCCGGATGTCCTGCGGGCCGTTGCGGACCATCTCGGTCAGCAGCCGCATTCCGCCGTCGAGATCGGTGTCGGGCAACTCCACCAGACCGTCCGTGTAGAACACCAGCGTGTGGCCGGGGTCGAGTTCGACGGTGCTCACCGGGTAGTCGAGGCTCCCGAACTCGGCCGAGAGCCCGAGCGGAAGGCCGCCCTCGACGAACAGCTTGTGGCAGCTGCCGTCGGGATCGCGGACCAGCGGCTCCATGTGCCCGGCCCGGACCATCTGCATCACACCGGTGGTCAGGTCCGCCTCGGCGTAGATGCAGGTGGCGAACCGGTCGGTGTCCAGTTCCTGCAGGAAGACGGAGGCGCGGGCCATCACCGTGGCGGGGCTGTGCCCCTCGGCCGCGTAGGCGCGCAGCACGATCCGCAGCTGTCCCATCACGGCCGCGGCGTGGGTGTCGTGACCCTGTACGTCCCCGATGACCGCGCCGACCCGGCCACCGGGCAGGGGGATGACGTCGTACCAGTCACCGCCGATGTCACGGCCCAGCCGGGCGGAGCGGTACCGGACGGCGACCTGGGCGCCGGGCACCTCCGGGATGCGGCGCGGCAGCATCGCCTGCTGGAGTCCTTCGGCGAGATCGTGCTCCTGCTCGTAGAGCATCGCGCGCTGGAGGCTCTGGGCGATCGAACTGGAGAGGGACACCAGGAGATTGCGTTCGTCGCCGGCGAAGACCGCCCGGTCGTCGTAGAGGAGACCGAGGGCGCCGATGGGGTGGGCCTGGGCGATCAGCGGCAGATACGCGGCAGAGGTGACGCCGAGGTGACTGATCTGCCCCCACAGCTCGGGGTAGGAGCGGGCGAAGTCGTCGGGCGTCTCGATGAACCGGGGAGTCAGCGTCCGCAGGACCTCGCTCATCGGGTACCGCTCGTCCACCTTGGTGTACCGGGTGCCCGGCACGAACGACCCCTCGGGCCCTTCGGCCACCAGGTGGATGCGCCCGGCTTCCAGCAGGCCCATGACGATGTTGGCCGCCCCGAGGTGGGCGAGGCCGCGCGAGTTCTTGAGCACGTCGATGACGTCCTGCACCGTGCGGGCGTGGGCGAGTGCCGCCGAGGTCGCCTGCACCAGGCTGGTCCGCCGGCGCCGCTCCTCGTCGAGTTCCTGACGCGCGACGGAGTCCGCCAGCTCCTGGGAGGCGTCCCGGACGATCCCGAGGATGCGGCGGGGGCGGCCGTCGGCGTCGCGCCGGATGAACCCCTGGGTGTGGGTCCAGCGCAGCGAGCCGTCGCGGAGCCGGCAGCGGAAGTAGGCGCCGTAACTCTCCTGCCCCGCTTCCAGCGCCTGCACGAGCATGGTGTCGAGCCGGGCGCCCTCGTCCTCGGGGACCCGCTGGCCGAGATCGGCCGGCCGGTCGTTGTACTCCTCGGGCCGCAGATCGAACACGTCCAGCGCCGGCCGGTCCAAGTGCATGAGGCCACTGTCCAGATCCCAGTCGAAGCTGCCCATACGGTTCAGGGCGAGGCTGAGGTCCGGGTGGGCGGGCCAGTCTTCCGGGAGTGACAGGGCACCCGCTACCCGATCATCCATGTCCGCCACTCTGCCATCATTTGTCCGATTGTTCGAGCGATTGCGCGGCGGACCGGTCGGTGGAGGGCCGTCGGGGAGCGGGACACGGGCGCTCCCCGACGGCCGGCTCGTGCCTCAGGCAGCCGCGTCTCCCGGCGCGGGAGCCGGACCGCCGGTGCGCTCCCGGCCTCCCGGGTACGCCCCGTGCGCGAAGTCCGGCAGCGCGCCGTCCGCGTCCGGGGCGTGGCCGGCCGTCCCCGGCGCCCCGGCATCGCCGTCCCCCGTGAAGTCGGGGAGCCCGGGGTACGCCTCGCCGGTGAAGTCGGGGAGCTCCGGATACGCGTCCCCGGTGAAGTCGGGGAGCTCCGGATACGCGTCCCCGGTGAAGTCGGGGAGCTCCGGATACGCCTCCCCCGTGAAGTCGGGGAGCTCCCGGGTGGACGCGTCGCCCGTGAAGTCGGGCAGGTCCGCCGGATCCGGCCGCTCGGGTGCGAAGTCGTCACCCGCGTCCGGGCCGCCGGCCGTGGACTCGCCGTCGGGGCCCGCTGCGGACGGGCCGGAATCCGCGTCGTCCGCGAGACCCCCGGGACCGTCCGGGGCACCGGACGGGGAGGGGAGGAAGGCGTCGCCCGGGTCGGACGCGGGCGGGTCGGCAGGGCTGAGGTCTTCGGCGCCCTCCCCGAGCGGCCGCTCGATCCAGCCGGGCGCGACGAGGTCGGCGATGACCAGGCTGTCCAGCACGCGGGTGCTGGGGGTGATGTCGACCACGCGCTCGGGGTCGTAGTCCGCCCAGCGCTCACCCCGGTTGGCGATCCGTCCGGTCAGGGGTACCGCGGGGGTGAGCGGGTCGCCGGACGCGCACCGCACCCGGGGCAGCCCGCGACTGTCGGCCATCACGGCGGTGCCGGCCTGGAGCACGGTCTGGAAGGTGGTGGAACCCCGGGCGGCGAAGCCGTGATCGGTGACCCGGGCGTCGGCCCGGAGCACCACGGGAGTCAGCGCGCGCAGATAGCCGGGGATCTGCACCGCCTCGATGCCCGCCACCCGAGCGAAGGCACGGGCCCGTCCGGCGTCCTCGGCCAGCAGGTCGGCCTGCTGGTCCACGTCGCAGCTGGGCGTGGACCGGACCCCTCCGTAGAGGCCCGCTGCGTCGCCCAGGACGGCGTGGGCGACGGGAGCGGTGGCGGGGGCGCCACCCGCGGGGAGGACTTCCGTACCGGCGTCCGGCGCGCCCGGGACCGATCCCGCCGTGGACCGGGTGAAGGGTGCCGGTCCCCGGGCGGCGGCCGGCTGGAGCAGCACCTCGTGGCCGGCGGTCTTCGCGGCGGGCCGGGCGGCCCCGGAACCGGGTGCGCCGGCGCACCCGGCCGCGGAGAGGGTCGCCGCGCAGACGACGGCGGACAGGGCATACGGGAGTCGTCGGGACGAGCGCACAATGCTCTCCTGCCAGTACGTACGGGGTGGTGGGTCTCCTCATGTCTGACGCACGCGCGGAGCGGCCGCAAGCCGGGATACGGCCGCCCGGCGCATCCTTGAACGCGTTCAAGAAGGACGATAGGATGGATAGTGGATCATCACGTCGTGCCGGCACCGTCACACGGATGCCCGGCCCGGAGTGCGAGAGCGCGGGAAGGGCGGCAGCGGTGCACGGTCTCACCTACTCGGAGGTCGGCGGCACTCGCTCCGACCCGCTCCCCCGCGGTTACCGCCACCTGCGCCACCGCACCCCGGTCGGCCGGGGCCGGGCGGCGTTCGAGGCGGCCGGTGCGGCGGTGACGACCTGGCGCATGCACCGGGAGGCGGGAACCCTCCTCGGTGCGTCCGCCGCCCGGGCCGAAGAGGGGGTGACGGTCCGAGTGACCCTGCGCGTGGGTCCGCTGCGCTTCGTCGGCCCCTGCGAAGTGGTGTGGGCCGAGTACACCGACGAGCGCATCGGCTTCGCGTACGGATCACTCGACGGCCATCCCGAGCGGGGCGAGGAGTCCTTCGTCGTCGAACTCGCGGACGACGGCACCGTCTGGTTCGCCGTCACCGCGTTCTCCCGGCCGGGCCTCTGGTACACCCGTCTGGCGGGACCCGTCGTCCCGGTGTTCCAGCGGATGTACGCGCAGCGGCTGGGCCGTACGGTGCGCCGTATCGTCGCCGGCTGATCCGAGCGGTCCGCGGCGGCGCCGCGTCGTTCACGCGGGGGCGGGACTCCGAGGCCGATACTGACGCCGGTGGACTGGTTCACCGCGGAACGCTACGGACTGAGCAGGCTGGTCTTCCAGCGGGCTCTCGCCGCCGTCTATCTCACCGCCTTCCTCACGGCGGCTCTCCAGTTCCGTGCGCTGATCGGCGAGCGGGGCATGCTGCCGGTGCCCGAACTGCTGCGGCGCACGCGCTGGACCGCCGCGCCCGGGCTCTTCCGCCTCCACTACTCCGACCGCTTCTTCGCCGCCGTCGCGTGGTCGGGGTGCGCGGTCTCCGTCGCGCTGCTGGCCGGCGCGGACGGAATGCTGCCGCTGTGGGGCGCCCTGCTGCTCTGGGCGCTGCCCTGGGTGCTCTACCTCTCCATCGTGCAGGTCGGCCAGGTCTGGTACGGCTTCGGCTGGGAGTCCCTGCTGCTGGAGACCGGGTTCCTGGCGGTCTTCCTCGGCAACCGGGAGACCGCGCCGCCGGCCCTGGTGCTCTGGCTCATGCGCTGGTTGCTCTTCCGGGTGGAGTTCGGGGCGGGACTCATCAAGATGCGCGGGGACTCCTGTTGGCGCCGGCTGACCTGTCTCGACTTCCACCATGAGACGCAGCCGATGCCCGGCCCGCTCAGCTGGTTCTTCCACCATCTGCCCACCACCGTGCACCGGGTGGAGGTGGCCGCCAACCACGTCACCCAACTCCTGGCGCCTTTCCTCCTCTTCGCCCCCGCGCCCGTGTCGAGCGGGGCGGCGGCCGTCATGGTCCTCACCCAGCTGTGGCTGATCCTGTCCGGCAACTTCGCCTGGCTGAACTGGCTGACGGTCGCCCTCGCGCTGTCGGCCGTCGACTGGTCACCGCTCGCGGGTCCCTCCCGCCCCCTCCCCGACGCCCCGCTCTGGTACCGGATCACCGTCGTCGCCGTCACCGTCCTTCTTCTGGTGCTCAGTTACCGGCCGGCCCGTAACCTGCTCTCCCGCCGCCAGGTGATGAACCGGTCCTACGACCCCCTCCATCTCGTCAACACCTACGGCGCCTTCGGCAGCATCAGCAGGGTGCGGCTGGAGGTCGTCGTGGAGGGGACGGAGGACGTGGTGATCCACCCGGGCACCCGCTGGCGGGAGTACGGGTTCCGGGGGAAGCCGGGTGATCCGGGGCGGCTGCCCCGCCAGTTCGCCCCGTACCACCTGCGGCTCGACTGGATGATGTGGTTCGCCGCGCTCTCCCCCGCGTATGCCCGTGCCTGGTTCGGCCCGTTCACGGAGCGGCTGCTGCGCGGTGACCGGGACACCCTGCGCCTGCTGGGCCACAACCCCTTCCCCGACGTTCCGCCCGCCCAGGTGCGCGCGTCGGTCTACCGGTACCGGTTCACCGACACCGCCGAACTCCGGAGCACCGGCCAGTGGTGGCACCGCACCTACGTGAGGGAGTTCATGCGCCCGGTGGTCCGCCCGCTGCCGCTCCGGCCGCGGGACGACTCCGCGTAGGAGTCCGCGCGTCCGGCGCGCCCCGGACGTGCGCGTGCCCCGGGCCCACCGCTCGGGTGGGGCCGGGGCACGCGCACGGGGGCGGCCGGTGTCAGTCGATGCCGGGCAGGATGTGCGGCTCTGCGAGGTCGTCCTCGTAGCCGGCCAGCCGGATCGGGGCCGATCTGGCCCAGACCTCGATGTTGCGGAGCTTCTCGGGCCTGCGGGCCCGCTCTCCGGTTCGGTCGGCCGGTCGTTTCTCGTGGGTCGTCACTTCAGGTGTCACCGCGCACTCCTTCGCGTCGCGTAACCCCCAGCGCCGTCGGGGCACCGTGGCTTCTCCACCGTGGACCGCCGCGGACGGGGGCAGGGCATGGACATTCGGTCGCGGTGGCGCCGGTACGGGGCGGGACGACGGTCTGGTTGCAGACCTGTCCCAGGACGATCGAGGAAGCTTCGTGGATCCCTCGGTGGCGTCCGTTCGCCCCAGCGTAACCAAATGAGCGCCATCGCGCTCGACAGAACGTGTGCCCTGGGTCACTTTCGGCCAGAAAGTCCCGGACTCCCTCGGGGCGCCGGGGGCGGGAGCGACAGCGGGAAGGCCGCACTCCCGACGTCGGGAGTGCGGCCTTCACCGGGTTCCGGCGATCGGACCGGCGTCACCAGCCCGCGGGGGCGTAGTCCTTCAGGAAACAGCCGTAGAGCTCTTCGCCCGCTTCACCGCGCACGATCGGGTCGTAGACGCGGGCTGCTCCGTCCACCAGGTCGAGGGGGGCGTGGAAGCCCTCTTCGGCCAGGCGCATCTTGTCGGGGTGCGGGCGCTCGTCCGTGATCCAGCCGGTGTCGACGGCGGTCATCAGGATGCGGTCCTTCTCGAACATCTCCTGGGCACTGGTACGCGTCAACATGTTGAGCGCGGCCTTGGCCATGTTGGTGTGCGGGTGCCCCGCCCCCTTGTAGCCACGGCTGAAAACGCCCTCCATGGCGGAGACGTTGACCACGTACGCCCGGCCCTCGGCGGCGGCCATCGCCGGGCGCAGGCGGCTGATCAGGATGAACGGCGCGGTGGAGTTGCAGAGCTGCACCTCCAGGAGCTCGATGGGCTCCACCTCGTCCACCGTCTGGATCCAGCTGTTGGTGTGGTGCAGGTCCGGGACCAGACCGCCTGCGTCGATGGCCGTGCCGGCCGCGATGCGCTCCAGCGAGGCGGAGCCGGTGACCAGTGCCAGGCCCGTGACGTCGGCGGCGGTCAGGCCCTCCTTGCGCGCGGCGGGCAGCGCGGCCACCCGGTCGACGCTGCCGCTGCCGAACGTGCCGATCACCTCGGCCGGGGGCAGCACCCCCGCCGGCAGCGGGGCCGACTCGGCGGCGACGAGTTCGCTGTACGCCTGGGGAGAACGCCGGACCGTCTGCGCCGCGTTGTTGATCAGGATGTCCAGCGGGCCCTCGGCGGCGACCGAGTCGGCCAGCGCGACGACCTGGGCCGGGTCGCGGAGGTCTATGCCGACGATCTTCAGGCGGTGGATCCACTCGTCGCTGTCCGGCATCGCCTTGAAGCGGCGGATCGCGTCGTTCGGGAAGCGCGTCGTGATCGTGGTGTGCGCACCGTCGCGCAGCAGCCGCAGCGCGATGTACATGCCGATCTTCGCCCGGCCGCCGGTGAGCAGTGCCCGGCGGCCCGTGAGGTCCGTACGGGCGTCGCGCCGGGCCCGGTTCTCCCGGGCGCAGTCCTGGCAGAGCTGGTGGTAGAAGGCGTCCACCTCGACGTACCGCGTCTTGCAGATGTAGCAGGACCGGGGGCGCTGGAGGATGCCGGCGATCTCCGCGGAGGCGGAGGAGGAGGGCAGCACCCCCTGGGTCTCGTCGTCGATGCGGTCGGCGGAGCCGGTGGCGGTCGCTTCGGTGACCGCCTTGTCGTTGGCCGTCTTGGCGGCGCGGCGCTCCTGGCGGCGGCGCTGCTTCACGGTCCGGTAGATCCCGGCGGTGGCCCGCCGCACCCGGATGGCGTCGGGGTGGTCGACGTCGATGGAGTCGAGTTCGTCCAGCACGCTCAGGCAGACGGCCAGCCGCTCCGGAGCGATACCGGGACCGAAGTCCTCGATTCCGGGAGCGAGTCCCTGGCTTTCCTCTGTCACCGTCATGCTGCTTCCTCTGCCGTCCTCAACCCGCGGGCCACCGGTTCCTCGCGGGCCCAGACACCTGGTCAAGTCTGCCATGCGCGCGCTCCTCCTCCATCCGGGTGTACGGTCCCCGGACCCGGCGAGAGACGAGCCGCCCGGAGGCCGGTGATCCGGCCCACTACACGGCGGCGAAGGGATCTCCTCAAAACTTTCTGGAATCGACAGGCATGACTCCGCGATACCCGGGCAGACGCGGACCGACAGCTAGGGCAACAGGGAGGGCGACACCATGACGGCGATGTCATTGCGAACCACCGGAGCCGACGCCGCGACGGCGTCGTGGAACGACCGGGCGGGGACGCGGGCACCTGCCGGTGTCGGTACGGGGGCCGAGCAGGGCGAGCTGCCCTGGATCGAGGACGCCGGGAAGGTGGCCCCGCAGGACGCACGGGCCCTGTCGAAGATCTTCTTCGACCGCCTCCAGACACTGGAGGAAGGGACACGCGAGCACCAGTACGCACGCAACACCCTCATCGAGATGAATCTCTCACTGGTGCGGTTCGCGGCTTCGCGTTTCCGCAACCGGGGCGGGGACGACACCGAGGACATCATCCAGGTCGGCACGATCGGCCTGATCAAGGCGATCGACCGGTTCGACCTCTCGCGCGAGGTGGAGTTCGCCACCTTCGCGGTGCCCTACATCGTCGGTGAGATCAAGCGGTTCTTCCGTGACACCACCTGGTCGGTGCACGTGCCGCGCCGTCTCCAGGAACTCCGGGTCGAACTCGCCAAGGCGAAGGAGCAGCTCTCCTCGCAGCTGGACCGCGACCCCACCGTGAAGGAACTCTCGGCCCACCTCGAACTCTCCGAGGAGGAGATCATCGAGGGTCTCGTCGCCGCCAACGGCTACTCGGCCGGTTCGCTCGACACCCCGTCCTCCGACAGCGACGATGGTCAGGACCAGCGGGCGTACGCCGAGATGCTGGGCGAGCGTGACCCCGCCATGGAGACGGTCGAGAACCTGCACACGCTCGCGCCGCTGCTGGAGCAGCTCGACGACCGTGAGCGCCGGATCGTGCAGATGCGGTTCGGACAGGAGATGACCCAGGCCCAGATCGGCGCCGAGCTGGGCGTCTCCCAGATGCACGTGTCCCGTCTGCTGAGCCGCATCGTGGCGCGGCTGCGCGCCGGGATGTCCGTCGAGGCGTAGTCGAAGAATCACCCGGTCACGACAGTGCGGCCGGCTTCCCCGTGACCCACGCCCGGCGCTCCGGCGCCGGGCGTGGGTCATTTATGCTTTCAGGCGTGGCGTGGGGGAACCCACGCCTTCGTGACGAGGGGGTGAAGAGTGACCGAGCTGCCCACGAGGGGCTTGCCGGTCCGTGAGGCGGCAACCGCCATGGTTCCCGCTCAGCAGGCGTCGGCCGCCGCGGCCGCCGACGGTTCCGTGTGGGGCATGGACGCGGTGATCCTCCTGGTGGAGGACGACGCCGGGGACGCCCTCCTGGTCGAGGAGATGCTGTCCGACAGCGACCTCGACCCCTCCCTCACCTGGTGCAAGACTCTGGCGGAGGCACGACAGTTCCTGCGGACCTGCCGCACCCCCGTCTGCGTGTTGCTCGACCTGCACCTCCCTGACGTGCACGGGCTCGACGCGGTGACGCAGATCGTGGCGGCCTCCCGGGACGCGGCCATCGTCGTCCTGACGGGGCTGAGCGAAGCGGGCACCGGACTGTCAGCGGTGGCCAACGGTGCCCAGGACTACCTGGCCAAGGGCCGGCTCGATCCGGAGGCGCTGGGCCGGGCCATCCGGTACGCCCTCCAGCGCAAGCAGGTGGAGCGGGCCGCTGCGGCCTTGCGCGCCAACCAGCAGATGGCCCAGGAGAACGCCCGCCTCGAACGCGGGTTGCTGCCCGTGCCGCTGCTGCGGGACGACCGTTTCGAGGCGGTGGCCCGCTACGAACCGGGGCGGGTGCACGCGCTGCTCAGCGGTGACTTCTACGACGTGGTGCAGACCGCCGACGGTACGGTGCACGCGGTCATCGGCGACGTGTCGGGACACGGCGCCGCCGAAGCCGCGCTGGGGGTCTGCCTGCGCGTGGCCTGGCGCACCGCGGTCCTCTGCGGCACCAGTCCGCTGGAGCAGACCAATCTGCTGGAAGAGATCCTGGTCGCGGAGCGGTCCGATCCGCACCTCTTCGCGACGGTGACCACGCTCACCTTCCCGCCCGACGGCAGCCGGGTGGGCATCGTGCGGGCCGGTCACCCCGGTCTGCTGCTGCGCCGGGGCAGCGACATCTCGTGGGTGGAGCCCGAGACCGGCATGGCGCTCGGGCTCCTGCCCGGCATGCGGCACTGGTCGGAGAGCGAGCTGGAGCTGGGCCCGGACACTGGTCTGGTGCTCTTCACGGACGGCCTCTTCGAGGGCCGCACGGGTCCCGACAGCCGTCTCGGCGAAGAAGGGCTCCTCGCCATGGCGCAGGACTGTTCGGCGCTGACGCCCCGTCCGTTCATCGACGCGCTCGTCGCGGGGGCGACGGCCGGGGCCGCTCCCTGGGGCGGACTCGCGGACGACGTGGCCGTACTGCATCTGAGCTGGAGAAAGGTGGGAAGCGATGGCTGAGCCGAAGGGGAAGCCCGCACGTCCGGGAGGCGCCTCACGGTTGTCGGTCCAGAGCTGGGTCCACCTGATCCTCGGCGGCTTCGTCGTCGTGGTCGTCACGTGTCTGGCGATCGGCGCGGTCGTCCTCAACGACATGTCGTCCCGGACCACGGAACTGGTCGACCGGGTCCAGCCGGCCCGCTCCGCCTCCTTCCAGCTGCAGAACGCGCTGCTCAACCAGGAGACGGGTGTCCGGGGGTACGTGCTCACCGGGGACGAGTCCTTCCTCGAACCGTACAAACAGGGCCAGCGCGACGAGAAGGAACGATTGGCCCGCGTGCGGGAGCTGGTCGGTTCCGACCAGCCGTACGCCGCCGACCTGGACCGGATCGCGACGGCGGCCGAGGAGTGGCGCACCGGGGAGGCCGAGCCGCTGATCGCCACGGTGCGGGCCAGCGGTCCCACCGGCGAGGCGTCGGCGCCGTTGCTCCGGAGCAAGGCCGAGTTCGACGCGCTCCGCGACCTCTACGGCGCCCAGCAGAGCCATCTGGACAAGGCCCGTGACCACGCCCGCGACCAGCTGGACGACGCACGGGCGACCCGCGACCGGGTGCTGCTCGCGTTGATCGTGGGCTTCCTCGCCTCCGTGGTGGCGCTGAGCCTGCTCTTCCACCGGGTGGTCGGCACGCCGCTGAACAGGCTGCGCGCCGCCTCCGACGAGGTCAGGTCGGGGACGTACGAGGGGAAGATCGACGTGCGGGGGCCCTCCGACGTGCGGTCGGTGGCCACGGCGGTCGAATCCATGCGGGTCCGGCTGGTGGACGAGCTCGCCGAGTCCAAGAGCCGGGAGACGCTGCTCGCCGAGCAGACGGAGGAGCTGCGGCGTTCCAACGCGGAGCTGGAGCAGTTCGCCTACGTCGCCTCGCACGACCTACAGGAGCCGCTGCGCAAGGTGGCGTCCTTCTGCCAGCTGCTGGAGAAGCGGTACGGGAACGAGCTGGACGCCCGCGGCAAGCAGTACATCGACTTCGCGGTGGACGGCGCGAAGCGGATGCAGGTCCTCATCAATGACCTCCTCACCTTTTCCCGGGTCGGCCGGGTGCACGAGAGCTGGCAGCCGGTGGACATGGAGCGCGGGCTCGACCGCGCGCTCGCCAATCTGGCGCTGGCGATCGAGGACGCGGACGCGGAGGTCGTCCGGGAGGACACGCTGCCGGAGATCCTCGGCGACTCCACGACGCTGGCGATGGTGTGGCAGAACCTGATCGGCAACGCGGTGAAGTTCCGCCGCGAGGACGTCCGGTGCCGGATCACCGTGGGGTGCGTCCGCGAGGACGAGACCTGGCACTTCACGGTCGCGGACAACGGGATCGGCATCGCGCCCGAGTTCGCGGACAAGGTGTTCGTCATCTTCCAGCGGCTGCACGCCAGGGACGCCTACGACGGCACCGGCATCGGCCTCTCGCTCTGCCGCAAGATCATCGAGTTCCATGGTGGCCGGATCTGGCTCGATCCGGAGCCGGCCGAGGGTACGCTGATCCACTTCACCCTGCCCGTCAGTCCTGATGCCCCCACGCACACCACCGCGGAGCTCCTCGCTCCCGCCTTGCTCGCCGTTTCGCCGGGAGATGCCACGTGACCAGTTCCGTAGAGCCCATCGAGGTCCTGCTGGTGGAGGACGACCCCGGCGACGAGCTCATGACGCGCGAGGCGTTCGAGGACAACAAGATCCGCAACACGCTCCACGTCGTGCGCGACGGGCAGGAGGCGCTGGACTTCCTCTACCGGCGCGGCCCGCACGCCGGTGCGCCCCGCCCCGACCTGATCCTCCTCGACCTGAACCTGCCGAAGTACGACGGCCGGCAGGTTCTGGAGGAGATCAAGAGCGACGCGGAGCTGGCCACCATCCCGGTGGTGGTGCTCACCACGTCCTCCGCCGAGGAGGACATCCTGCGCAGTTACAAACTGCACGCCAACGCCTATGTCACCAAGCCGGTCGACCTGGACCAGTTCATCGCGGCGGTCCGGCAGATCGACGAGTTCTTCGTGACCGTGGTCCGCCTCCCCGGGCGCACCTGAGCCCGGTCCGTATTTCCCGATTTCCCCGAATCACCAGGAGTGGGATGCCCCGGCCCGGGTAGACGCCTCCCGTGACGACGACTCTCACCTCCCTCGCTGGGCCCTGGCTGGAGCACATGAACGAACAGGCCGCCTCGATGCCGGGCGCCCCCGGACCGGGCGTCCCCAGCACCGACGTTCTCCACGCCGCGGAGGTGTTCGACGGTGAGCCCGGGTGCATCGCACAGGCGAGAGCGCTGGCGGACCGGTTCCTGAGCCGTCTCGCGGCAGAGTGGTGCGCCCCCCTGGGCGCCCACACCCGCAGCGACCTCATGCTGACGGTGAGCGAGCTGGTCACCAACGCGGACCGGTACAGCCACGGCCCGTACCTGCTGGAGCTGGAGGGCACGGCCGAGCGCGTCAGTGTCACGGTGTACGACAGCAGCACGGCGTTGCCGGTGCTGTACTCCCCCGATCCCTCCCGGCTCGGGGGCCACGGCATGGAGATCGTGGTGGCGCTCTGCGACCGGATCACGGTGGAGCCGGTCCCGGTGGGCAAGCGCATCCGGGCCGAGTTCCGGCTCGACTCCTGAGACAGGAGCGGGCGATCACGGCCCGGACGCGCGGGGCGATGCCTCAGCGCACCTGCTGTCCCTTGCCCAGGGCGATGACGCCGTTGCCGGAGACCGTGTAGCACTCCCGGTCCCGCTCGGGGTTGACGCCGATCGCCGCCCCGGGGGGCACGTCGACGTTCTTGTCGAGGATCGCTCCCCGCACGATGGCCCCGCGACCCACCCTGACGTTGTCGTGGAGTACCGCTCCCTGGACGACGGCCCCCTCGGCGACGACGACGCCGGGTGAGAGGACCGACCGGGAGACCTGGCCGCGGATCACACAGCCGGGTCCGATGACCGACTCGCTCGCAATCCCGCCGGCCACGATCCTCGCTGGCGGCAGCGGGCCGGTGTGCGTGTAGATCGGCCAGCGGCGGTTGTCCAGGCTGAAGGCCGGACGGTCGGAGAGCAGGTCCATGTGGGCGTCGTAGTAGGCGTCCAGCGTTCCCACGTCGCGCCAGTAGCCGTGCTGCACGGAGGTCTCGCCGGGCACGTGGTTGTCGTCGAAGTCGTAGACCTGGGCCTGACCCCGCGCGGTGAGCATCGGCAGGATCGAGCCGCCCATGTCGTGCACCGAGTGCGGGTCCTCGGCGTCCCGGTGCAACGCGTCCACCAGGACCTTCGTGGTGAAGAGGTAGTTGCCCATGGAGGCGAAGACGCGGTCGGGTTCACCCGGCAGGCCCGGTGGGTCGGTGGGCTTCTCCAGGAACCGGTCGACCTGGGTGCCGTCGCTGCCCGGGGTGATGATGCCGAACGAGGACGCGTCGGCGCGCGGCACCTTGATGCCCGCGACGGTGACGCCCGCCCCGTTGTCGATGTGCTTGGCGAGCATCTGGCGCGGGTCCATCCGGTAGACGTGGTCGGCGCCGAACACGGCCACGTAGTCGGGCTGTTCGTCGTGCACGAGGTTGAGCGACTGGAGGATGGCGTCGGCGCTCCCCAGGTACCAACGGGGGCCGAGTCGTTGCTGTGCGGGCACCGGGGTGACGTAGTTGCCCAGCAGGCTGGACATCCGCCAGGTCGTGGAGACGTGCCGGTCCAGCGAGTGCGACTTGTACTGGGTCAGCACGCAGATACGCAGCACGTCCGCGTTGACCAGGCTGGAGAGCACGAAGTCGACCAGCCGGTACGTGCCGCCGAACGTCACCGCCGGTTTGGCCCGGTCGGCGGTGAGCGGCATCAGCCGCTTGCCCTCCCCTCCCGCGAGTACGATTCCGAGCACCGAAGGTCCACCGCGCATCGCCGCCCCTTTGTCCCGTCACATCTGTCCGGTCGCTCCCGGCCGGTCGCCTTCTGTCCGGCCGGATCTCTTTCGGTCCTACCCGCCGGCCGTTCTCTCCGGCGGTCACCCACTCGTCGTCCGCAGCTCCCGGTACAGCTCCGCCGTGCGGCCGGCCACCCGGTCCCATCCGAACTCCTCGACGGCACGCCGCCGTCCGGCCGCACCCTGCTTCCGGGCGGTCGCCGGATCGCCGACGACCTGGTTCAGCGCCTCGGCGAGCCGGAGTTCGAACCGCTCCGGTTCCCTCTCGTCGTAGGGGACGAGTACCCCCGTATGCCCGTCGTCCACCACTTCGGGGATACCGCCTACCGCGGAGGCGACCACGGGGGTGCCGCACGCCATCGCTTCCAAATTGACGATGCCGAGCGGCTCGTACACCGACGGGCAGACGAACACGGCCGCGTGGGTCAGGAGTTGGACGACGTCGGGCCGGTCGAGCATCTGCGGGATCCAGTGCACGCCCTTGCGGCCGGCGCTCAACTCCTCGTGGGCGAGACGGAACTCCTCGGCGAGTTCGGGGGTGTCGGGCGCTCCGGCGCAGAGCACCAGCTGGGTGCCGGGATCCAGCAGCCGTGCGGCGCGCAGCAGGTGCGGGACGCCCTTCTGGCGGGTGATGCGTCCGACGAACAGGACGTAGGGCCGGTCAGGATCGATGCCGAACCGGCGCAGGACGTCCGTGCCGGGGTCGGGGGCGTAGAGGCGGGTGTCGATGCCGTTGTGGATGACCCGCACCCGGGCCGCGTCGAGTTCCGGGTAGCAGGCCAGGATGTCGGCGCGCATGCCGTGCGACACCGCGACGACCGCGTCCGCGGAAGCGAGGGCGGTGCGCTCGGCCCATCCCGAGAGGGCGTATCCGCCGCCCAGTTGTTCGGCCTTCCACGGGCGCAGGGGTTCCAGGGAGTGGCAGGTGACCACGTGCGGGATGCCGTGCTGGAGCTTGGCGAGATGGCCGGCGAGATTGGTGTACCAGGTGTGCGAGTGGACCAGGTCCCGGTCGCCGAGGGCGGCGGCCATCGACAGGTCGACCGAGAACGCCCGCAACGCGTCGTTGGCGTCCGCCGGGAGCGCGGGCCGGTGCCAGTGCACGTCCTCCTCCCGGCCGTCGGGCTCGCCCCAGGCGTGCACGGCGAGATCGACCAGTGGCCGAAGTTCGCGCGCCAGGAACTCCACATGGACACCGGCGCCGCCGTACACGCCGGGGGGATATTCGCGGGTGAGCAGTCCGACCCTCATGCCTTGATGGTCACTCACCCGGGGCGTACGCGGAAGACCCCCTCACGGGTCGGCGGTGGTGTCGGTCACCGTCGGCGTACGTCGGGTGGCTTTCCGGAGTCCCTCCGGCGGCCCGTCCGAAGGAGGACTACCGTCGAAGGAAGGACGTCGCGGCCCCGCCCGTACTACGGAGGCAGTACGCCGGATCGCTCCCTCGGGACGACGACTCGGCGGCCTGCGGAGGACATTGTGGTCCCATGAGTTCCCTCGTGCTTTCGGTACTGCTGTCCCTGGTCTCCGCGGTCGCCTACGCGGCCGGGGCGATCGTGCAGGAGCGGGTGGCCTCCGGCGGGGACGGGCGCTCGTACGCGCCCCTGCGCAACGCCGCCTGGTGGGCGGCGGTGGGGCTCAACGCGGTCGGGGCGCTGCTGCACGTGGTCGCGCTCGCCTACGGCCCGCTCAGCCTCGTCCAGCCGCTCGGGGCGCTGACGATCGTCTTCGTGCTGCCGATGGCCGCGCTCTTCGTCGGGCGCAGGACCGGGCGCACGGCGTGGCGCGGCGCCGTCATGGCGACGGTGGGGCTGGCCGGTCTGCTGGCGCTCACCGGGAGCGCCGAGTCGCACGCCCTGGGCCGTGCGGACCAGCTGCTTCTGGCGGCCGCGACCTCCGGTGCGGTGGCCGCGCTGTTCCTGGCGGGCCAGGGTCTGGGTGCCCAGCGGCCCATGATGCGCGGTGTGGTGCTGGCGACCGGCGCGGGGGTGTCGTTCGGGATGGCCTCGGTGTTCACCAAGACGGTGGCGGTCGAGTGGACGTCCGGCGCGCTGCGGGAAGGTCTGCCGTCGCTGTTGGTGATAGCGGTGTTCGCCGCCGCGGGTCTGCTGCTCTCCCAGGCGGCGTATCACGGTGCGGGGCTGACCGCGCCCCTCGCCACCGTGACGGTGGTGAACCCGGTGGTCGCCGCGGTGGTCGGTCTCACCCTCTTCGGGGAGCACTTCCGCTTCGGACTGCTGGGCACACTGCTGGCGGTGGGGAGCGGTGCGCTGGCCGCGGCCGGGCTGGTGCTGCTGACGACGCAGCGGCTGGCGTCCGAGCGTCAGGACGGCAGGCCCACCGACGGGACGGCGGCCGCCGCCCCGCGACCCCGGTCCGACGGGCCGCGGAAGGGGACGCGGGGCCCGTCGGTACTGCCGGATCCCGCGGACGGGTCCGGGCCGCCGTCCGGCCCGGGTACGGCGGAGCGGACGTGGGACGAGCGCCCGCACCCCTCCGTGGGGGGCCGGACGGCTCCGGGAGCAGCTCTCAGACCGTGACTCCGCCGGCCCTCAGATAGGCGAGCGGGTCCACGTCGGAGCCGTAGCCGGGGCCGGTCCGGATCTCGAAGTGGAGGTGCGGGCCGGTGCTGTTGCCGGTCGAGCCGGAGCGGGCGATCCGCTGGCCGGCGGTGACCGGCTGGCCCGCGCGCACGTTCAGGGCGGAGAGGTGGGCGTACTGGCTGTACCTGCCGTCGGTGTGGCGGACGACGACCTCGTAGCCGTACGCACCGGCCCAGCCGGCGGAGACGACGGTGCCCTTGGCCACCGCCTTCACCGATGTACCGGTGGCGACCGGGAAGTCGACGCCGGTGTGGTAGCCGCTCGACCACGACCCGGACTGGTGGTACGGGGTCCCGGTGGAGGCCTGTACGGGGGCGACCATGGAGGAGGCCTTCACGGGGGGCCTGGGCGCGGTCGCCGTCTTCGGCGTGTCCTTCTCCGCGGCGGGTTTGGCGGCCGGCTTGGCGGGCGCGGGCTTGGCGGGCGCGTGCCTGGCGGGCGCGGGCTTCGCGGGCGCGGGCTTCGCGGGCGCGTGTTTGGCGGGCGCGGGCTCCGTGTCCGGCTGGGCGGATGGTTCCGGTACTGCGGTCTTCGGGGCCGTGGCCTTGGGGGCGGTCGTCATCGGCGATGCGGCCGCAGTGCCGGACGGCTTCGTGACCCCGCCCGCTCGGGCGGGGGTGAGGTCGAGGCGCTGGCCGGGGTAGATGAGGTCCGGGTCGCCGCCGATGACCGCACGGTTGGCGGTGTAGAGCCGCTGCCAGCCGCCTTGGAGCCGTTCGGCGGCGGCGATGCCGGAGAGCGAGTCGCCGCTCGACACGGTGTACGCCTCACGCTTGCCCGGCACCGTGGTGGGAGTGGCGGCCGGAGACTTCTTCGGCGTCTGCTGGGCGGTGGCCGGTAACGCGGCCGGGCGGGCTCCCTGCGTCTGCACCGTCGTGCCGGAGTCCGTGTCGTCGTCCCGGGTCAGCCCGGCACGGTCGGAGCAGACCGGCCAGGCGCCGGGTCCCTGCCCGTCGAGGACCTTCTCCGCGATCGCGATCTGCTGGTCCTTCGTCGCGAGGTCGGCGCGCGGGGCGAAGGCGGTGCCGCCGTAGGCGGCCCAGGTCGATCCGCTGAACTGCAGCCCGCCGTAGTAGCCGTTGCCGCTGTTGATGTGCCAGTTGTGCGTCGACTCGCAGGCGGCGACCTTCTCCCACGTGTCCGCCGACGCGGCGTGGGCCATGCCCGCCGTGATCAGCGGCAGGGCTATCCCCGCGCCTCCCGCCGTCACCGTGAGCGACGCCCGGTTGATCCGGCTCGGCTGGTATCTGCGATGCCGTCCGTTCGTGGCCATGATGAGGCTCCCCCGCTGACAGTGGACACAGGTCAGCCGTCAACTTAGGCGCGGGCGAAGGCCGCTGACAAGTGCGCGGCCCGTCGGGCGTCGCCGCCGAACACCGGGCCGCTCGGTCCGGAGCACCCCCGCGAGGCTCTCACCAGGACCGCGATGCGGAGGCGGCACGTCGACCGGCACCCCCCAAGCTGATGCGGCGGAGCGCCGGTCAGCCGGAGAGGGCGGCCTCCCACCGCTCCCGGGTGGGGCCGTCGTGGCGGGGCGAGAAGTCGGGACGGCCTTCCAGCCAGGCGGTGACGTGCTCCTCCACCTCATCGGTGCCGTAGGCCTCGCGCGGCTGGAGCTGGAGGTGGCGCACCTGGGCCCGGGCCCTCATGATCACGGGATCGTCGAAGGCGGCGACGGCCCGGGCGGCGGCGCGCCGGTCGGCGAGTGGTGAACTCTGCTGCAGACGAGTCCCGTTGGCGCGGTCGGCCACCACCTGCGCGTCGAACCAGGGGCGGAGGGCCCGGGCCGTCCAGTCGTGGTAACCGGTGGGGTCCGCGGCGATCCGGTCGGCATGGGCGGCCAGGTGCTGGGCGGCGCGCAGGCCGAGAGCCGTGCCCTGGCCCAGGGTGGGGTTGGTGTGGACGAGGCTGTCCCCGGCGCCGACCAGGCCGAGGACGACAGGTCCGTCGGCGTCGGCGAGTGCGGTCCACCGGTTGTCCAGACCGGCCATGGCCAGGACGCCCGACTGAGGTTCGGGATCCAGATCGAGCCAGGCGGACAGGGCGGGGAAGAGCCGGCCGGCGGCCTCGAACACCGCCGGGTCGGTGAGTGCGCCCCGGGCCGGATCGGCCGTGGAGAGCACGAGGTTCACCGCGAAGGTGTCGTTGTCGGAGGGGAAGACCCCGGCGAGCGCGAACGGCGCCGCCGAGCCGGTCTTCACCCGCCCGGGGTCCCGCGGACCGCCGGGCCGCAGGCGGTACCAGCGGCACAGGTACGCGATCCCGGTACGGTGACTTTCCGCCACGGGCGGGCGGCAACCGGCTGCCCGCAACCAGCCGGGAACCGGCGAGCGTCGGCCCGACGCGTCGACGACGAGGTCAGCCCGGTGCGGCTCCGTGTCCACCCGTACCCCGGTGACCCGGGGAGGGTTGCCCGCTTCGACGGTGAGTGCGTGCACCCGGCATCCCGACCGGATCTCGACGGTGGCCTCCCGCCGCGCGGCCGCGATCAGCGCGGCCTCCAGCACGATGCGACGGGTGCGCAGGGTCACCAGGTCCTCGTCACCGGCCCGGAGCGGTGGACGCGCCTCGAACCAGTCGAACTCGTGGTACTCCCGGGCTCCGCGGGCCAGCACGTCCGCGTGGACGTCGGGGGCCTCGGCGCGCAGCACCGTGCGGACGGGCGCGAGAAGCGCGTGGGGCTGGTCGGCCTGCGGGACCCGGGGCCGCTTCCAGCGGAAGAAGTCCTGGTCCAGGTCGTCTCCGGCCAGCCGGGGGTCCTGCTCGAACACGGTGACCGTGTGCCCGCGGCGCCCGAGCATGAGGGCCGTCCCCAGCCCGCTGACGCCCCCTCCGATCACCGCGACCCGTGCCATGGAACGCCCCCTCGTCTCCTGTTCCACTCCCCCGCGCCGTCGACGTCCACCACGTGGCCGCCGACGGCGACGGGGCTGCGCTCCTCCTCGTCGCGGACGTCTCCCCCATTCTGCTCGCGTCGTCCTTCGATGTGTGTGGGGAGTCGGTCGGCACCTTCTCCGGACCCCGGCCGGCCACTGCCCTCAGTCCTTCATCGGGCCGGCATGCCGCCATGAGGACGGTTGAGGACCATGTCCGGCGACCCGGCGGGCTCGAGGTCCTCCGCTCGGACCGGGCCGGATCAGGATGCGGACCCGGCTCCATGCCCCGTACGCGTGTCCCGGCCACACTCCGGATGAGAGCCCCGTGGCGGGTGCACGTTCCACGCGAGCCCGACGGGCAGCCCGTGCCGCCGTCCGAGGTGCTCACCGAACCGGGTGCGGGCGCACGCCGCATGACTCCGGATCTCCCCCGCCGCACACGCCCCCGGCCCGGACCGCCCGGTGACCCGGTACCGTTCACACGCCCTCGGCGACCACCGCCCTGGCGCGCACCACGTCCGCCGGGGTGCGGGCGGGGCCGGCCACCGCGTCGGGGACGGATGACGGGGCGGGGCGGCTGCCGCCGCGGGCGAGGAAGTCGGAGAGCGGCAGGGTGGCCGCGCCGACGGTGACGGCGTCCGGGCCCAGGCGGCCCATCTCGATGGTGACGCGGGCTGCCGCGTGGCGGAGGGCGTACGCGTCGGCGTAGCGGCGGATCGCGGGGAGCAGGTGGGGGCCGATCAGGAGTCCCGCCCATCCGCCGAGCAGGATGCGCTCGGGCAGGAAGAGGTTGACGAGGTCGGCGAGGGCGGCGCCGAGGCATTCGGCGGTCTCGTCGAGGAGGGCGACCGCGACCGGATCGGGCTCCGCACCGCCGGGGGGCGGGTAGGCGGCGGCGAGGAGGGCTGCGAGGGCCGCCTCGTCGTCGGTGTCCTCGGGGAGGGGCCCGCCGGCCTCGTACCAGCGCTCGCGCAGCGCCTCGCCACCGGCGTACGCCTCCAGGCAGCCGATGGAGCCGCACCGGCACCGGCGTCCCCTGAGCTGGACGGTGGTGTGGCCCCATTCGAGCGGGACACTGACACGGCTCTCGTCCAGGACCCCGCCCCGGTTCACACAGGCCCCGACACCGGAACCGATGAGGGCGATGGCCGCCGCGTCCGCGCCGCGTCCGCCGCCGAACCACATCTCGGCCTGTCCGAGCGTCTTGGCTCCGTTGTCGATGAAGAAGGGCACCTCGGGCGGGATGTCGACGGCCTCGCGGAGCAGCCGCTCGAAGGGGACCGCGCTCCAGCCGATCGTCTGCCCGTGCACGACGGCGCCGGGTCCGTCCGGTCCACCGCCCCCGAGGGGGTGTTCCCGTTCGATGATGCCGGGCACCCCGATGCCGATGCCGAGCAGACGGCGCGCGTCGGCGCCGGCGTCGGCGAGGACGTCCGCAACGGCCGCCCGCACATGGGCCACGATGCGCTCGACGTCGTAACCGTGCTGGGCCAACGGCCTTTCGGTGCGGGCGAGTTCGGTCAGGGCGAGGTCGAACAGCTCGACGCGCACCCGGGTTTCGCCGATGTCGATCCCGATCAGCAGACCGCCCCCGGGAGCGACGCGGAGCAGCGTGCGGGGACGGCCGCCGTCGGAGTCGACGACGCCCGCCTCCTCGAGGACTCCCTCCGCGACCAGTTCGGCGACGACGTTGCTGATGGAACCCGAACTCAGCCCCGTGGCCGGTGCGAGCTCCTGGCGGCTCAGCGGCCCGTCGAAATACAACCGTTGCAAAACCCTCGCCCGGTTGCCCCGCCGCAGGTCACGCACGGTCCGTCTGTTGCGCTCGGCCATGTTGCTCCCTTCCTTCCCGCAACATACCCCGGCCCAACCTCTTGACGCGACCTTCCTTCAGCTCTTAGATCACGACATAAATTAAGTCATGGAGGCCGTTCGGTTCCCGAACGCAGCCATCCCCGGAAAGGGGCCCTCCCACATGCGCAACCTCAGAGCCGCAGCAGCCGTCACCCTCGCGATCTCCATCGCCGCCGGAGTCACCGGCTGCGGCGGCGGGTCCGACTCGGGCGGCGGAAGCAACGCATCGCCGAAGACGCTCACCTACTGGGCGTCCAACCAGGGCCCGAACATCGAGGCGGACAAGAAGATCCTCACTCCCGAGCTGAAGAAGTTCGAGGAGCAGACCGGCATCAAGGTGAAGCTGGAGGTCGTCCCCTGGTCCGACCTCCTCAACCGGATCCTCGCTGCCACCACCTCCGGTCAGGGCCCGGACGTGCTGAACATCGGCAACACCTGGTCCGCCTCGCTCCAGGCGTCCGGTGCGCTGCTGCCGTGGGACGCGAAGAACTTCGACGCGATCGGCGGCCGGGACCGGTTCGTCGACTCGGCGGTCGCCTCGGCCGGTGCGGAGGGTCAGGACCCCGCCGCCGTGCCGCTGTACTCCCTGTCGTACGCGCTCTACTACAACAAGAAGATGTTCGCGGACGCGGGCATCGCGACGCCGCCGAAGACCTGGGACGAGCTGGTCGCCGACGGCAAGAAGCTGTCCAAGGACGGCAAGTGGGGCCTGGGCGCGGAGGGCGGCAACCTCTCCAACAACATCCACCAGGTGTTCGTCCTCGGCAAGCAGCACGGCGCCGACTTCTTCGACTCCTCCGGCAAGGCGACCTTCACCTCCGACGGTGCGGTCGCCGCCGTGAAGCAGTACGTCGACTTCATGGCCAAGGACAAGATCGTCGCTCCGGGCAACGCGGAGTACGCGCAGAACCAGTCGCTCACCGACTTCGCCAAGGGCCGCACCGGCATGGTGCTGTGGCAGGCCGCCCCCTCCACCTTCGCCGCCCAGGGCATGAAGCCGGAGGACTGGGGCGTCGCCCCCGTGCCGGTCCCCTCCGGGACTCCGGGCCAGGACAAGCAGACCAACTCCATGGTCGCCGGCATCAACATCGCGGTGTTCAAGAACACCAAGAACATCGACGGCGCCAAGCAGTTCGTGAAGTTCATGACGAGCGACGCGGAGCAGAAGCTCCTCAACAAGACCTACGGGGCGATCCCGCCGGTCAAGGCGGCTCAGGCCGACGAGGCGTTCGGCGCGCCCGACCTCGCGGTCCTGCGCGACACCCTGTCCACCAGCGCGGCGCCGCTCCCCCAGGTGCCGAACGAGTCGCAGTTCGAGACGGCCGTGGGCACCGCGGTCAAGGACCTGTGGGCCGACGCGGCCGCCGGCAAGCCGGTGACCACCGAGACCGTCAAGGCGGCCCTCGAAAAGGCCCAGCAGACCATGGGGCAGTGAGGCACCGAACATGACTTCCACCGTGACCGCCGACCCCCGGGTCGGTAAGTCGGACAGCGGTGGGGGCCGGGGCACCGGGGGTGCGCGCAGGAGACTGCCGCGCATCCCCGACCGCATCCGTAACGGCGGACTGCCCTATCTCCTGCTCCTTCCGGCGATCCTGCTCGAACTGCTCGTCCACCTGATCCCGATGATCGTCGGGATCGTGATGAGCTTCCGCCAGCTCACCCAGTTCTTCATCAGCAACTGGGGCAACGCGCCCTGGATCGGGCTGGACAACTACCAGGTCGCCGTCGACTTCGACGCTCCCCTCGGCAAGGCGCTGCTCCACTCCTTCTTCGTCACCTGCGTCTTCACCTTCTTCGCCGTCGGCCTCTCCTGGCTGTTCGGCGTGGCCGCCGCGATCATGCTCCAGGAGAACTTCCGGGGCCGCGGCGTGCTGCGGGCCATCTTCCTCGTCCCGTACGCGCTGCCGGTCTACGCGGCCGTCATCACCTGGGCGTTCATGTTCCAGCGGGACAACGGCCTGGTGAACCACGTCCTGCACGACCAGCTCGGACTGACCGACGAACCGTCGTTCTGGCTGATCGGCGACAACAGCTTCTTCGCGCTGCTCATCGTCTCGGTCTGGAAGGGCTGGCCGTTCGCGCTGCTCATCCTGATGGCCGGGCTCCAGAACATCCCGAACGAGCTCTACGAGGCCGCGTCCATCGACGGCGCCGGCATCTGGCAGCAGATCCGCAAGATCACACTGCCGTCGCTCCGCCCGGTCAACCAGGTGCTCGTGCTGGTCCTCTTCCTCTGGACCTTCAACGACTTCAACACGCCGTTCGTGCTCTTCGGCCGCGCGGCACCCGAGAACGCGGACCTCATCTCGCTGCACATCTACCAGTCGTCGTTCGTCACCTGGAACTTCGGCACCGGTTCGGCGATGTCCGTCCTCCTCCTGCTCTTCCTGCTGCTGGTGACGGCCGTCTACCTGCTGCTGACCACACGCAAACGGAAGGGTTCCGGTGTCTAGCGCCCTCACTCACAAGCGCCGTTCACCGATGGCGGCTCCGGCGTCCTTCGTGTGGACCCGGCGGATCGTGCTGACCTTCCTGACCGGTTTCGTCCTGCTGCCCGTGTACGTCATGGTCAGCAGCTCCCTCAAGCCGCTCCAGGACGTGTCCGGCAAGTTCCACTGGCTGCCGTCGAGCATCACCATCCGGCCGTACATCGACATCTGGACGACGGTCCCGCTCGCGAAGTACTTCGGGAACTCGCTGATCGTGGCGGGCGCCGCCACGGTCGCCTCGGTGATCATCGCGGTGTTCTCGGCGTACGCGGTCAGCCGGTACGCCTTCCGGGGCAAGCGGGTCTTCACCGTCACGGTGCTCTCGACCCAGATGTTCCCCGGCATCCTCTTCCTTCTGCCGCTGTTCCTCATCTACGTGAACATCGGCAACAGCACGGGTATCCAGCTCTACGGCTCTCGCGGCGGGCTCATCCTCACGTACCTGACGTTCTCGCTCCCCTTCTCCATCTGGATGCTGATCGGGTACTTCGACGCCATCCCGAAGGACCTGGACGAGGCCGCCAAGGTGGACGGCTGCGGTCCGATCGGCGCGCTCTTCCGGGTCGTCGTGCCGGCGGCCGTGCCGGGGATCGTCGCCGTCGCCGTGTACGCGTTCATGACCGCCTGGGGCGAGGTGCTCTTCGCCTCGGTGATGACGAACGACGCGACCAGGACCCTCGCCGTGGGCCTGCAGGGGTACGCCACCCAGAACGACGTCTACTGGAACCAGGTGATGGCGGCCTCGCTCGTCGTCAGCGTGCCGGTCGTCGCCGGGTTCCTCCTGCTGCAGCGCTACCTCGTCGCCGGCCTCACCGCGGGCGCCGTCAAGTGACCCTCTCAGAAAGGCAGTCCGTGAACGACCTCAACGCCCTCCCGGCCGATTTCACCTGGGGCGTAGCCACCGCCGCGTACCAGATCGAGGGAGCCGTGGCGGAGGACGGCCGGTCCCCCTCCATCTGGGACACCTTCTCCCACACCCCCGGGAAAGTGGCGGGGGGCGACACCGGCGACGTGGCGTGCGACCACTACCACCGGGTGCCGGAGGACATCGGCCTGATCAAGGAGGTCGGCGCCGGCGCGTACCGCTTCTCGCTGGCCTGGCCGCGCATCGTCCCCGGCGGCGACGGCCCGGTCAACAAGAAAGGGCTGGACTTCTACGACCGGCTGGTGGACGGGCTGCTGGGCAACGGGATCACCCCGTTCGCCACGCTCTACCACTGGGACCTGCCGCAGGCGTTGCAGGACCGGGGCGGCTGGACGGTCCGCGAAACCGCCGAGCACTTCGCGGCGTACGCCTCCGTCGTCGTCGACCGCCTCGGCGACCGGGTCAAGGACTGGGCCACGCTCAACGAGCCGCTCTGTTCGGCGTGGATCGGCCACCTGGAAGGCAAGATGGCGCCCGGTCTGACCGACCTCACGGCCGCCGTCCACGCCTCGTACCACCTCCACCTCGGCCACGGGCTCGCCGTGCAGGCGATCCGGGCGGCCTCGCCCGGCGCCCGGGTCGGCATCGTCAACAACCTCAGCCCGATCGAGCCGGCGAGCGACAGCCCCGCCGACGTCGCGGCCGCGCTCCGCGCCGACGGACACACCAACCGCTGGTGGCTGGACCCGATCCACGGCCGCGGCTACCCGCAGGACATGCTCGACCTGTACGGGGTCGAACTCCCGGTGCGCCCCGGCGACCTGGAAACCATCGCGGCCCCCCTCGACTGGCTCGGCCTGAACTACTACTTCCGCCAGATCGTCGCCGACGACCCGACCGGCCCCGCCCCGCACGCCCGGCAGGTCCCGGTGCCCGGCGCCCCCGTCACGTACATGGACTGGGAGGTCCACGCCGCGGGCCTGGAGCAGCTCCTGCTGCGCCTGACCGAGGAGTACGGCGCGCAGAAGATCTACGTCACCGAGAACGGTTCGGCCTACCAGGACACCGTCGCGGCGGACGGGTCGGTCCACGACCCGGAACGCACGCGGTACCTGGAGGAGCACCTGGCCGCCTGCGGCCGCGCGGTGGCGAAGGGCGCGCCGCTCGCCGGGTACTTCGCGTGGTCGCTGCTCGACAACTTCGAGTGGGCCTACGGCTACGACAAGCGGTTCGGACTGGTCCACGTGGACTACGACACGCAGCGCCGTACAGTGAAGACCAGCGGACGCCGTTACGCGGAAATCGTCCGCGAACTGTCCTCCGGGCGAGTGGCGGACCCCGCCTGACGCCACTCCTCCGGGAGCGGGCCCCGGCCGCGACGGCTCTCGTCGCGGCCGGGGCTCCGTCATGCCGGGGCTCCGTCATGCGGGGGCTCCGTCGTGCCGGCTGTGCCCGGCACGCGAAACGTCCCGCACTCCCTGCGCGCGGGCAGGGAGTGCGGGACGACGGTGCGGGAGCGTCAGGCGGTGTGGAGCCTCAGGCCGTAGCGGTTGAGGATCTCGTTGATCGGCTGGTGCCAGGTCTCGCCCCCGGTGGAGCAGTTGCCCCAGCCGCCCGAGGTGACGCCCTGGGCCTGGTCGCCGCTGATGAACGAGCCGCCGGAGTCGCCGCCTTCGGCGCAGACGTTCGTCTTCGTCATCTGGTAGACCGCGCCCTGGCTGTAGTTGACCGTCTCGTTCTTCGCGAGGACGGTGCCGCAGTGCCAGTGGGTGGTCGAACCGGACCGGCAGATGGAGGCGCCGATCGGCGCCTCGGCGGAGCCGCGTACCAGCTGGTCGGAGATGGTGCCCCAGCCGAGCACCACGGGTACCGTCCACCAGCCGTTGGCGACGTTCACCCAGGCGTAGTCGTCGCCGGGGAAGGTCGAGCCCTGGAAGTTCCCGATGGCCGATCCGTCCCAGCCCCGGACCGAGGCACCGGCCCGGGCGCAGTGCCCGGCGGTGACGAATCCGCCGTACACCGAGAAGCCGATGGAGCAGCGGACGTTACCGGTGTAGTAGGGGTCGCCGCCCACCGTCCCGGCGGCGAACGTCCGCGGTGCGGCGGCCACCTGCCGCACGGTCACAGGCCCCGTGGCGCGGGCTTCGGCCAGGAACGAGCGGACCTCCTCGTCCTTCGCCGAGGCCGCGACGACGTTCACCACGACGGACCCGGCCTCCGCGTCGACGTGCCAGCTCGCGACCCCGTCGGGCGCGGCGAGCGCGTCAATGCCCGACTTGGCTCGGTCCAGAGCGCGTTGGGTGTGGGCGACGAGTTCGACGTCGGCTCCGGCTGCCCGGACCGCGGCGGCGGCTCTCGCGTCGGTGACGCCGACGGTCAGCCTGCCGGTCCCGGCGTCGAACCAGGACCCTCCGTAGGAGGCTCCGGCAGCGCGGCGCGCTGCCGGTTCCTTGGCGGTGGCGGTCTTCTCGGCGGCCAGCCGGGTCCTCACCTGGGCGGGGGTCAGGCCGAAGTCCTTCCCCATGGCGGCCAGCAGGCCGTCCGAGGCGGGCTGCGGCGCGGCCGTCGCCGCACGTGTCGTGGCGGGGGGAGCGTCGTCGGCCGCCGAGGCCGAGGCCGGGCCGATGGTGGCCCAGGCCCCGACGACGAGCAGTGCGGACAGGCCGGCGCGCAGGGTGGTCAGGTGTCTCAAGGGAGTGCCCCTTCTGTGTTCCGATGTGGGGGTGGAACAGCAGGTGTCCGGGAGCGCTCCCGGGAGATGCGGTTGAGAGCGCTCTCAGGCCGTGCGGGCGACTCTAATGCAGCCGACAGGTCAGGTCCATGCCAAGTACGGAAGAGGCCGGATCCCAACGGGGCGCGCAGGGAGGGCGGATGGCCGGATCCGGCCGGTCGCGTGCGCGGCGTCCGGCCTCGGGGGCCTCGGAGAGGGCCGGGAGGCGGCGCCCCCGACGAGACGCCGGCAGGGCCCGGCGCCATCCCCCTCCCGCCCGTCCCGTTCACCCTCCGTCAGTACGGAACGCCGTCGCGGCCCCCTCAAGCCGGTCCACGTACGCCTCCCACCAAGTAGCCCCGCCACGGGGAAGGTTGCCTCCCCGGGACCGGTAGCCGACCTCTCCGTCCACGAGTTCACGCACGATGTCGGCGTGGCCCGCGTGGCGGTGTGTCTCGGTGGTCACGTGCACCAGGACCTTGTGGAGCGTCACCTCGCGCTCGGCCTCGGACCACCACGGCACGGTGCCGAGCGCGTCGAGAGGCAGCGCGGCGATGGTGGCGTCCGAGTGCTGCCACACCCGGCGGTAGCGGGCCACCACCTCCTCGCGGCTCTCGTCCTCGGTCGCCCACATGTCGGCGTTCTCCTCGGCGTCGTCGTCGAGCCACGGGAAGGGCTCCTCGGAGGGCCGGCCGAAGGTGTCGCCGAAGTAGCCCAGTTCGACCCCGGAGAGGTGCTTGACCAGGCCCAGCAGGTTGGTCCCGGTCCGCGTCAGGGGGCGGCGCGCGTCGTACTCGGAGAGTCCTTCCAGCTTCCGCAGGAGGGTGTCACGGGCGGCCTGGAGGGACGAGTGAAGGTCGTCCTTGGGGTGCGATCGACTCATCCGGGGAGTCTCCCACCCCGTGCCGACAATCCGCCGTCGAGCGCATCTGCCCCGCTGCTCCGCCGGCCATCCCGGTCGGCTCCCCGCTTCACGGGGTCAGGAGCGGCAGCCCCGACTCACGCCAGAGCGCGCGCAGGGCCGCCCCCGATTCCGCCCGCTCCGGGGAGGCCGCCCTGCGGCCACCCGCCTCGTCACGGGTACGCCAGTGGTGGACGTCCGCTTCCGCGCCACGCCCGGACCGGAGCCTCTCCCATCCCGGATCGCCGCACGCGGCGAAAGTCCGCCCACGACCGCGTCATGCGCGCGGACAGTTCGCGGTCGGCGTCGCCCGGCGGTCCGCCGATGAGGAAGTGGACGCTCCGGTCGTCGAGGGTGCCGAAGGCGAACGGGACGTCGGCGCAGTGCCACGCCCGCACCGGCCGGGCGGGCGAGCCGCCGGACCTGCGGTCGAAGCGCGCCAGGAAGGCCGTACCGCCCGCCCGTGCGTGAGCCTCGGCGAGCCGGTCGCCGTACTCGGCGAAGAGCAGGTCACCTCGGAGCGCCAGGTACGTCTCGCGTACGGAGCCGTTCGCCGTGCTGTCCCGGTAGCCGCGGACCAGGGCTGCGGGGAGACCGAAGTCGTGGGCGAAGGCGTCGAGGCGGGTCTCGGTGTCGATTTCGGGGCTGCCGCCGACGGCTTCGAAGAGGGCGTACTCCTCCGTGGTGCGGCAGACGAGGAGTTCGACTCCGGCCTTCGCTCCCGCACCGGTGGACACGGCGGTCAGCGGATCCGCGCGCAGGAGTGCGCCGTCGACGACCGGACCGAAGATCGCCGGGTCGTGGTGGCGGCGGCCGGACGCCGGGTTCCGGCGGCACGCCTCGGCCACGGCGTCGGACGCGACGAGGAGCGACTGCGGGGAGGCCCCGAGGAGCGCTTCGGGGGTGGCGGGGACACCGGCAGCCGCCGCGACCTCCTCGGTGGTGCGGGCGGCGGACTGGTCCGTGGCGCACGAGTTGACGGCGGAGTGCAGCACGGCGCGCCGGAAGAGCCCGCGGGCGGCGTCGGCGGCGATGAGGCAGGCGACCGAGGTGGCACCCGCCGACTGTCCGGCCACGGCGACCCGGTCCGGGTCGCCCCCGAAGGCGGCGATGTTGTCGCGGACCCACTCCAGGGCGGCTATCTGGTCGAGCAGACCCCGGTTGTCCGCAGAGAGGTCCCCGGCCGCTCCCCGTGAGGCCCAGGGACCGCCGGGTACGTGGCCGAACCCCTCGAAGCCCAGGCGGTAGTTGCAGCTCACCACCGTCAGACCGAGTTCCGCGAGAGCAGCACCGTCGAAGTCGGGCTGGGCGGAGGAGCCGAAGGCGAAGGCGCCTCCGTGGATCCAGACCAGGACCGGGAGCGAGTCCCCGGGCCCGCCCGGCGTCCATACGTTGACCGTCAGGACGTCCTCGTCCCCGGGCTCCCAGCCGGGCGCGCCCGGGAGCTCGGCCGACTGCGGGGCGACCGGGCCGAAAGCGAGGCACGGGCGGACGCCGCTCCATCCGCGCGCCGGCCGGGGCGCCCGGAAACGTAGGGGGCCGAACGGCGGCTCCGCGTATGGGATGCCGAGCACCGCCGTGACGGAGGAGGCCCGCCCGGCCGGCTTTCCCCGTACCGCTCCGGACCTCGTCGTGAACACAACCATCGCTGCTCCCCCCTGGTGTCTCCGGCCGACACCGCGCCGGGCCCCCATCCTGCCGACGGAACCGCTCCGGGCGCCAACACCGGGTTCGGAGCGATGGACGCGGCCGGTGGCGAATGGCCGCAGGGCGCAGTACGTGCTCGTCCTCGTCGCGGCGGCGAGCACGCTTCCCGCGTTGGTCATCGGTCGGCCGACCGGCGTCTCCCGGATCTCCCTGCTCGCGGCGACGCCGGTGTCCGTGCCCTCCTCCCGCGCGACGAAACGCCGCCCTTCGCGTGGGCCTCCCTGGTCGTGGGGACGAGCCTGCTGACCGGGGCTGTGGTGGGCGCCCTCCTGGGGATGATCCTCCGTACCCACGGCGCTGATGCTGCTGGCGACCGCCTTCATGGACCCGCGCACCCGGCCGAGCGCCCTGTGGGCGGTCGCCGCCCTCGGGATCCCGGCCGCCTGCGGCCTGGGGTTCTACCGGAGGTACGACTTCTGAGGCGTCCCGGGCAGTTACGGGATCGGACCCGCGGGCACTGCCCCGCAGCCGGTGGCCACCGCTCCCCGTCCGCAGCGCCGCCCGCCACCCCACACTCCCACCACCCCGCTTCCGGCACTCCGCTCCCGGCACTCCGAAAGCCGGTTGCCTCCCCGTTCGACGTACGCCGAAGATGCTCCGATGACCGCACACACCGCATCGTCCGGCTTCTCCGCCCAACCGGTACTCGTCGGGGAGAAAGCGCTGCTGCGCCCGTTCTCCCCGGACGACGCCCTGCGGATGATCGCCATCCTGGACGACCCCGAGGTACGTCGGTTCACGTTCGAGCCCTCCTCGGAACTCACCCCTGAACTGGTGCGCGCGTGGTACGCCTCGCGCCACACGCAGGACGACCGTCTCGACCTGGCGGTGACCGACCGCGTCACGGGCGAACTGGTCGGCGAAGTGGTCCTCAACGAGTGGTCGCCCGCCGAGCGGAGTTGCGGTTTCCGCACGCTGATCGCCGCTGCCGGCCGCGGGCGCGGCCTGGGCACCGAGGCGACCCGACTCGTCGTCGGGCACGCCTTCGAGTCCCTGGGCCTGCGGCGGGTCTCCCTGGAGGTGTACAGCACCAACCACCGAGCGCTGCGGGTGTACCGGAAGGTGGGCTTCCGCGAGGTGGGCGTCCGCACGAGGGCCCAGCTCCGTGAGGGCGTGTGGAACGACGAGACTCTGATGGCGGTGACGGCGGACGAGTGGGCCGTCCACCGGGGCCGGCCGTAAGGTCTCGCCCTTGCGCCTGCCGTGGCGGTGGGCCGCCGGGGCGCCGATCCTGGAGTGGGGCCGTCGGCGGACCGCGACGGGGAACGGGGGACCACGCCGGCGGGAAAGTCCCGGGTGGCGGGAACGGCCCGGAGGGTGTGGTGGCCGTGGAGCGCCTGTCGGCACCTCCTGCCGGAGCGCGCGGAAGGCTTCGCGCGCTTGATCCGGACAGGCGGGCCCCGGGAGCGGAGCCTCCTCGGTTCCCGCTGGGATCCTTCTTTTGCGGCGGGCGCACGACCGGAGTGCAATGGCCGCAGGGGACGGTACGGCTCCGCCATCGGCGAGAGGACACGCAATGAGCGACACCGACCGGGGGGACGACGTCTACCAGCCCCAGCCGGAGGAGGCGTCCGACCCCGCCGAACAGCCGGACACCGAGGACACCCTCACGGACTCCGACCTCGCCGACGCCCTGGACGAGGGGTATTCGCCGCCCGACCGTCCGTGGGCCGTGGAGGACGTGGGGACCACCGCCTCCGAGCAGCACGACGGGGAGTCGCTCGACAGCAGGCTCTCCCGCGAGCGGCCGGAGGTGGCCGCGGGCGACAGTGACGGAGCCGGTGACCTGCCCGGCGGCGAAGGTGAGCCGTGGGACGACGAGGTGGGTACGGACCGGGCCGGCAGGCTCACCCAGCAGGCGGACGGAACCGTGCCGGCCACGCTCACCGCGAACGACGTCGGTGTCGACGGCGCCGCGGCCTCCGCCGAGGAGGCGGCGATGCACGTCGTACCCGACGAGGAGCCCTGGCTCCCCGAATGGGACCCCGGTACGTCGTCCGCCTCGGGGCCCGAGTCCCTCGACACCGATGCCGGCGCCGACACCGATTTCGGGACCGACACCGCTTCCGGGACCGCTGTCGGGGCGGACCCGACGGCGCGCACCGGCTGAGGAGCGGGTGCGCGGGCGCCTCACCCCGGTGGGGAGGCCCGGAACGCCCCTGCCCGGTGGGGCAACCGTGCGACAACCCGAGACAGCCAGCCACTCCCGAGAGAGCCAGGAGCAGCCCCATGACCGGCACCACCCCGACCGCCGCCTCGACCACCTCGACCACCTCGACCGGAAGCGCTCAGATCGGCGTGACGGGGCTCGCGGTGATGGGCCGCAACCTCGCCCGCAACTTCGCGCGCCACGGTCTCACCGTCGCCGTGCACAACCGCACGACCGCGAAGACCGACGCCCTGGTGGAGGAGTTCGGCGACGAGGGCACTTTCGTCGCGGCGCGTTCGCCGCAGGAGTTCGTCGACGCCCTGGAGCGGCCCCGGCGGCTCGTCGTCATGGTGAAGGCGGGCAAGCCCACGGACGCGGTGATCCAGGAGTTCGCGCCCCTGCTGGAGGAGGGCGACGTCATCATCGACGGCGGCAACGCCCACTTCGAGGACACGCGCCGCCGCGAGAAGGAGCTGCGCGGGCGCGGGCTGCACTTCGTCGGCACGGGCATCTCCGGCGGCGAGGAGGGCGCGCTCCACGGGCCGAGCATCATGCCGGGCGGTTCGCCGGAGTCCTACGCGTCGCTGGGCCCGCTGCTGGAGAAGATCGCGGCGCGCGCCGCGGACGGCACCCCGTGCACCACCCACATCGGTCCGGACGGCGCCGGGCACTTCGTGAAGATGGTCCACAACGGCATCGAGTACGCGGACATGCAGCTCATCGCCGAGGCCTATCACCTGCTGCGCGGGGTCGCGGGGTACTCACCCGCCCGGATCGCGGAGGTGTTCCGGAGCTGGAACACCGGCCGGCTGGACTCCTACCTGATCGAGATCACGGCGGAGGTGCTGGCGCACACCGACGCGGCCACCGGGAAGCCGTTCGTGGACGTGGTGCAGGACCGGGCGGAGCAGAAGGGCACCGGCCGCTGGACCGTGCAGATCGCCCTCGACCTGGGGGTACCCGTCTCGGGCATCGCGGAGGCGGTCTTCGCCCGGTCCCTCTCCGGCCACGCCGACCTGCGCGAGGCCGCCCGCGACCTCGCTGGGCCCACGCCCGAGCCGCTGCCCGAGGGGGAGGCGGCGGCGTTCGCGGACCGGGTGGAGCAGGCCCTGTACGCCTCGAAGATCGTTTCGTACACCCAGGGCTTCCACCAGATCCGGACGGGCAGCCAGGAGTACGACTGGGACATCGACCTGGGCGCCGTCGCCGGGATCTGGCGGGCGGGGTGCATCATCCGGGCGGCCTTCCTGGACCGTATCCGGGGGGCCTTCGACAGCCGTCCCGAACTGCTGAGCCTGCTGTCCGACGCGGACTTCGCCCGGGAGATCGGCGGGGCCCAGGACGACTGGCGGGCCGTGGTCGCCGAGGCCGCCCGGCAGGGGGTGCCGACGCCGGGGTTCGCCGCGGCCCTCGCGTACTACGACGGACTGCGGGCCGAGCGGCTGCCTGCCGCGCTGACCCAGGGGCAGCGGGACTTCTTCGGGGCGCACACCTACCGGCGTACCGACCGCGAGGGCACGTTCCACACGCTGTGGGGCGGCGACCGCTCGGAGGTCGGCGCGGGCTGAGCGGCAGCGCTCGGAGGTCGACGCGGGTTGAGCGGCAGCGCCCTGCCCGGCAGGGGCCCGCCCGCCGTGTCTCCCGCCCGGGCGGGCCGTGGGTGGAGGGCAGCACCTCCGCCTCACGGCGCCACCCCGGGTGTGACCGGCCAGGAGGCCGCGAGCCGCTCCTCCACCCGCCGGCCCGGAGCGGAGCCGTTCCGCCGGGAGGGGTGACGACAGATCGGTTCTTCACCGGGCAATTGCCACGAGGACACCCCCCTCGGTCACGCCCCGGGACGATCTGGTCGATACTCGTCTCCCGTACCTGTCGCGGTCGGGGTGTCAGCCGAGGCGAGATGAGGGGCCACGTGGCGGAGAAGAGCCCGATCGGGCGTCGGACGGAACGCGGACCGGTGGACGACCCCGCCACGATCGGCCGACGAGTCCACCGGCTGCGCGCGGAGCGCGGCCTCACTCAGCGCGAGCTCGCGGAACCGTCGTACACCCCCGCCTACATATCCACCCTCGAGGCCGGCCGCGTCCGGCCTTCCGAGGCGGCCGTCCGTCACCTCGCCGAGCGTCTCGGCGTGAGTTACGAGGAGGTGGCCACGGGCCGGCCCGCCCACCTCGCCACCGAGCTGCGGCTGCGGCTCGTCGAAGCCCAGCGCACCCTGGCGACCGGCGCCGCCGAGGACGCGGTGGCCGACTTCACCGAACTGCTCGCCGAGGCCGACCGGCTCGGGCTCGACCAGGAGAGCGCCTCCGCCGCACTCGGACTCGGTGAATGCGCGCTGGAGACCGGCGATCTCCCCACGGCTCGGCGCCAGTTCGAGGCGGCGGAGCTCCTGCTCACGGGCGCGCCGCCGGCCCAGCGGGCGCGGGCCGTGCGCGGCCGGGCCGTCGCGCACCTCCTGGCGGGCGAACTCCGGTACGCCTGCTACCTGCTGGAAAGCACGATCGACGAGCTGAACGCGTCCGGTCTCCCCGATCCGGGCGCCCTGCTGCTGCTGTACACGGCGTCGATCGCGCCCTACATGGACATGGGGGCCCACGCGCGCGCCGCGCAGGCGGGTGAGCTGGCGCTCGCGCTCGCCCCCCGCGTCGACGATCCGGAACTGGTGGCGGGCATGCACCGGAGCGTGGCCCGGTCCCTCATCGCGGCCGGCCGCACCGACGAGGCGGACGCCTCGCTGGGCCGGGCCGCGGAGATCTACCAGCAGCTCCAGATCCGTACGGAAATGGCGCACTGCCACTGGATGCGCGGTTACGTACGGGCCCAGAACGGCGACCTCTCCGGCGCCGAGAGCGAGCTGCTCGCCGCCCGGGACATGCTGGCCTCGAAGCGGGCGGCCCTCTACACCGCCCAGGTGGAGGTGGAGCTCGCCGACGTGCTGCGCCGCCGGGGCAAGGCCCGTCAGGCGGAGGACCTGCTCCACCGGCTGCTGGGCGAGCTCCAGCCGGACCGGGGCGCGGTGCACGCGGCGGGAGCACACCGGCTCCTCGGGCTGATCCACGAGGAGGACGGGGAGACGGACACCGCCGAGGAGCACTACGTCAAGGCGCTGGCCCTGCTGGAGCGCGCCGGGGCGGCCGGGGACCTGGCGGACATCTGCCGGCTGCTCGGCGATCTGCTGCGGCGGGCGGGGCGCACCGAGGCGGCCCTGGACGCCTACCGGACCGGCCTCGGGCACCGGGCGGCCCCCGGCTCGACCACCCTCGGCCCCGCACCGGTGAGCCCGCGTCCGATCCTGGGAGGCGGCGGGCGGTAGCGCCGGTCGAGGCGGTGAGGACCGGCGACGGGCGCCTTCCGCCCTGCCGGCCTGCTCGTATCCTCGTGCCATGACCAGCGAATCGGCCGCCGCCGACCCCGAAGCGTCCTCCGCGACGGCCGGGGTCACCCTGCGGGAGGTGCTGGCGTTCGACGACAGCGGCACCCTGCGGCTGCTGCTCGCGCCCGCCGGGCAGGACGTCCCCGTCCTGGGCACCGGATTCGCCGAGAGCGGCCCCGACCGGCCGGCCCGGGGATTTCTCCTGATCGCCGTGGACGGCGACGCCGATGCGCCCGAGGCGGCGGCACTGGTGCGCCGGGCCGCCCGGCAGGGCGCGTGCGCGGTGGTGCTGCGCGACTCGGGCGAGGCCGGACCCGCGCCGGAGGTCCTGGAAGCGGCGCGGGAGGCCGGGATCGCCGTGCTGGCGCGCGCGGCGTGGGCGGAGTGGACGGACACGGCCACGCTGCTGCGGTCCGCCCTCGCCTTCGGGGCGGCGGGCCGCGACCCGCAGGGTCCGCCGGCCGACGACTGGGCTCCCGGCGGTCTGAGCGCCCTCGCCGCGACGATCGCCGGGGCCACCGGAGGTGCGATCACCATCGAGGACACCAGCTTCCGGGTGCTGGCCCACTCCGCCACCCGGCCCGAGGCGGACGGGGTCCGCCGCTCCACCATCCTCGGTGGGCGGGTGCCCGAGTGGCGGGTGGCCGAACTGCGCCGCAGCGGGCTACTGCGCACGCTCCGGACCTCGCGCGAGGTGATCCACCGCCCGGCCGACGCCGACGGCCCCGAGCGGCTGATCGTCGCGGTGCGCAGCGGAGCCGAGGTGCTCGGTTCGATCTGGGTGGCCGCCGACGGCCGTCCGCTGCTGCCGGGGGCGGCCCGTGCGCTTCGGTCCGCCGCCGTCACCGCCGCGCCCCACCTCGTACGCCACCGGCTGCGCGAAAGCGGTGAGGTGCGGCGCCACGACCACGCGCTGCGCGGGCTCCTGCACGGTGCGGGAGACCTGACCACCCACGCCTGGTCGCTGGGCCTGGCGCCGTCCGTGCCGTGCGCGGTGGTGGCGGTGGACGCGGGGACGGCCCCTGCCCCGGTGGGTCCCGCGTGGGACCGCACCCTCGACGTGCTGGCCCTGCACGCCGCCTCGTACCGTCCCGCCGCGCGGGTGCTCCGGGAGCGGGAGCGACTGCTGGTCCTGCTGCCCGTGGCCTCCGGGAAGGACCGGGAGGCGCTCGGGCTGGCCCGGGAGCTGGCCACTCTCGCCGCCTCCCTGCCCGATGGTGTGCCGGTGCTCGCGGGTGCAGGGGCCGTCGTCCCGTCCGCCCTAGGCGCCCCGGCCTCGTACGAGGAGGCGTCGCTCGTCGTCCGGGTGCTGCGGGAGAAGCTCGCCCGGGGAGACGGGGCCCGGGGAGACGGGGCACGGGGAGACGGGGCACGGGGGGACACCGGACGGGCGGGCGCCGCACCCGGGGAAGCGGGGCCGGACGGTGGACGGGGCGCCGAGCCCGACGGCGACCGGTCCCCGGCGCGGTGGGCGAGCGCCGCGGAGCTGGGACCGGCGGTGGACGTGCGCCGCATGCTCGACGCGGTCGGGCCGGTGTGGGAGGCGGGCAGCGGTCCCCTGCACGCACTGGTGCGCGCCGACCTCGCGGCAGGGGGCGAGCTGGTCCGCTCCCTCGCCGCCTACCTGGACGCGGCGGGCGACATCACCGTGGCCGCGCGGCGCCTGGTCCTGCATCCCAACACCCTGCGCTACCGGCTGCGGCGGGCCCGGGAACGGCACGGGGTGGACGTGGACGACCCGGACACCCGGCTGCTGCTGACGGTCGCGGTCCGCCTCGCCGGCGGCTTCTGAGGCTGCCCGTCCGCCTCCGTCCGGGCCTTGTGCGACTGTTTGCGGTGGTGTTGGTGCTCCGGAACAGGATGCGTCGCCGGAGTTGGCCCCGCCGACAAAGACGCGGGCTCCCCGATCGGAGAGTCTCTCCGTATGACCCAGACGACTCCCGCCGCCGCTCCGTCCACCCCGAAGTTCGCCCACGTCGTTCGGCGTGCGGTCGCCGAGGGCCTGCTCGGCGAGGCGCGGCCCGTCGTCGGGTTCGTCGACACCGACGGGGTGCGGGACTCGGTCGGCGCCCTGCGCGAGGCGTTCTCCGGCGCCCCGCGGGTCCTGCACACCTTCGCCGCCAAGGCGGCCGCGCTCGTCCCGGTGCTCCGTCTGCTGGCCTCGTACGGCATGGGGTGCGAGGTGGCGAGCCCCGGTGAGCTGCGTCTGGCCCTGGACGCCGGTTTCGCGCCCTCGACGATCGTGCTGGACTCCCCCGCCAAGACCCGCGAGGAGATCCGGCTGGCGCTGGCACTCGGCGTCGCCGTCAACGCCGACAACTTCGACGAGCTTCGCCGCATCGACGCACTGCGCTCGCCCGCCTCGTCGTCGGTCCTGGGCCTGAGGGTGAACCCCCAGGTCGGAGGCGGTTCGATCGGCGCGATGAGTACCGCCAGGGCCACGTCGAAGTTCGGCGTCCCGCTGCGGGACCCCGGAGTCCGCGAGGCCGTGGTGCGCGCCTTCGCCGAACGCCCCTGGCTGACCCGGCTGCACGCGCACGTCGGCTCCCAGGGCTGCCCGCTGGAGTTGATCGCGGCCGGTGTCGCGGAGACGTACCGGCTGGCCGAGGAGATCAACGAGAGCCTCGGCGAGCGCAGGGTCACCAGCCTGGACATCGGTGGCGGGCTGCCCGTCAACTTCGCGGACGACGAGGTACGGCCCACCCACCGCGACTACGTGGCGGCGCTGCGCACCGCCGTTCCGGGCCTCTTCGAGGGGCGGTACGCGCTGGTGACGGAGTTCGGCCGGTCACTGCTCGCGAAGAACGGGTTCATCGGGGCTCTGGTGGAGTACACCAAGGAGGCGGGCGGGCGGCGCATCGCCCTGACCCACGCGGGCGCGCAGACGGCGACCCGTACGGTCCTCATGCCGGAGTCCTGGCCCCTGCGGGTGGGGGCGTTCGGACCGGACGGACTGCCCAAGGACGGGCCTGCACTCGTGCAGGACATCGCCGGCCCCTGCTGCTTCGCCGGTGACGTGGTCGCGCACGGCCGCGCACTCCCGGAACTGCGTGAGGGCGACTTCGTGGTGCTCTACGACACGGGGGCGTACTACTTCTCGGCCCCGTGGGCGTACAACAGCCTGCCGCGGCCGGCGGTGTACGGCTTCCGCACGACGGACGCGGGCGACGTGCGCTTCGCGCCGGTCCGGGACGTCCAGACGCTGGAGTCGATCGCGGCGGAGAGCGGCCTCGGTCACGCCGACGCGCTGGTGGGACTCGGCGGGGCCGACGGCGCTCCCGCCTGACTCCGCCTGCGCCCCCCGGGGCGGCCGGGGCCCCGGGGCCGGCCCGGTGGGTGGCCGGGCCGGGGCCCCGGGGGGGCCGCTCAGCCGGTGGTCAGCCTGCGGGCTGAGGGGACGGCTCGGGTTCCGGTACGGGGTCGGGGCCCGGTGCCGGCGGCTGCGGAATCGGGTCGGGGGTCGGGCCCGGCGGCACGGGTCCGGGCGTCGGCGGCACCGGCGGCGGAGTCGGCACCGGGGCCGGCGGGCCGGGCACCGGCGCAGGGCTCGGCACGGGCGACGGACGGACGGGATCGGGGTACGGCTGGGTCATCGCGACCCTCCCATGGTGCGAACGGTACGAGTGGGGCTCATCCCCACCGTCTCCCGCTGCGGCTTCCCTCGCCTGCCGGGCCCACACCTGACGCGCCCGATCCGTCCCCTTACGGGCACACCCGACGAGATGGGTCAGCGGGCGGACGGAACCGCGTGCGGGCTGCGCTCGGTGGCGGTCCCGGGTACCGGCGCGGAGGCGTCACTCCCCAGCTCGACGATCCGGTTGTCCGCGTCCACGTGCACCACGCTCGGGACGAGGGTGCGCGCCTCCTCGTCACTGACCTGCGCGTAGCTGATCAGGATCACCAGATCACCGGGGTGCACCAGGTGCGCGGCGGCGCCGTTGATCCCGATGACACCGGAGCCGCGCTCGCCCTCGATGACGTAGGTCTCCAGGCGGGCACCGTTGGTGATGTCGACGATGTGAACCAGCTCACCGGGGAGAAGATCGGCGGCTTCCATCAGCTCGGCGTCGATCGTGACCGACCCCACGTAGTGCAGGTCGGCCTGAGTCACGGTGGCGCGGTGAATCTTGGACTTGAACATGGTGCGTATCATCGACGTACTCCTGGACGTAGGCTCCCTGCCTGCGTTTTTGCAGGTCAAGTGCTGTCTGCACAGACTACAACGATTCGCATGCCCGGGCAGCACTCCGCGGGTTTTCCAGGACTCATGCTGACCACTCGCCGACCCGGCTGACACCCCGTCGGAGAACAGCAGAGGGCTTCGCCCGCTCTGGGCGGTTCCTGATTCTTTGCGAGGATCCGCCCCCGGCGTCCGCGTGGGCGCTTACCACTATGGCGCGGTCGACGGCAGAGATCCCCGCGCCCACTCCGACGGGGAGACCGGTCGGGTCGCCCAGGCGCTGCACTCGATTCTCCGGATCCGCATCCAGAGGTCTGGGATCCGGTTGCATCTGCATGCCGGGCGCGTAGATCATTCCGCTGCC
Organism: Streptomyces sp. AM 2-1-1; assembly: GCF_029167645.1. Classification (NCBI taxonomy): domain Bacteria; kingdom Bacillati; phylum Actinomycetota; class Actinomycetes; order Kitasatosporales; family Streptomycetaceae; genus Streptomyces; species Streptomyces sp. AM 2-1-1. Next base: position 535,747 of record NZ_CP119147.1, read on the forward strand.
CGCACGACCCAGCCGCCTCAGCTGGGCATCGGTCGCTCCGTACGTCGGAACGAGGACCGTGTGCATTCCGGCCGCGCGAGCTTCCGTCAGCCACGCCTCGATCGCGTCGGGCGGGACATCGGGGCCGATGGCCCCGCCGCGCGCGTGTCCCGCACGTGCGCATCACCTGGGTTCCGGACCAAACCCTGCGCATGGTTTGATCTTCTCCATCGTTCAGGTCGGCCGACGAGATGACAACGGCCCGGCGGTGTGCGCACCGCCAGTGCGGACGGCGCGGACTACGCACGCGAGGGGGATGCCAGGTGCAGAGGAAGTCATGCCCGGAGCGCGAGCACCAGCGGCTGATGGAGCACTACCGCAAGCAGCGCACTCGCGCGGACCTCGGTCCGGAGTCCTGGTCCCAGGCCGACGGCCGGGGCCTCAAGGAGTCCGACCGGGTGCGGCAGGCCGACGTCAACTGGGCGCTCAGAGCCGGGGCGGGCACCTTCCAGAAGGTCGTGAGCGGGGGGTACGCCCTTCCTCCGAGTTCCACACGGCCATCGCGCAGCTGCTCCGCTTCAGCGCGCACCACACTCTGATCGGCCACCTGGACCTTTCGGGACCGAGCCGGCGCTGCTCTACGCACCGCCCTCCCCGCACGTGAGCCGTGTCGTCGGGAGCCGGCGCGAGATCGCTTGCGATCACGCCGGACGGCCGTGTGATCGCCTCCCACCTTGCCTTCGCAGCGCTGTTTCCCTCCGGTGAGCCGCCCGTCAACCTCTGGCGCTGGTCCCTGTTCGCCCCCGACGCGCCAGAGGTCTTGATCGGCTGGGAGAGCCGATGGGCCCCTCGTCTGCTGACCGACCTCAAGCTTGCCTGCTTCCTGACCCCGCAGGACACCGCGATGCGCCACCTGCACGCCCGGAGCACGCACGACCCCCGGCTGGAGCGCAGATCGAGCGGTCCGGTGCGGGAATCGGCGGCGCCCCTCTGCCGCTGCGCCCGCCACCCAGTGAGGGGAGAGGGGGAGCGCACGTCCCGGCCTCGCGTGGGGCCGGCGCGAGTTTCCCGACCGTCGTCTTCGAGCCCCACAACCGATAGGCAGGCCGCCCATGTTGATTCTCGTACCGGAAGAGCCTGTCTTCATCACCCGATTCCTGGGCATCGAGGAACCACTTCTCCACAGCCTCTACTACTTCTACCTTCGTGATCTGTCGCCCGATGAAGCGGAGGTGATCCTCCGTGCGTACGAAAGCTGGGGAGAAATACAGAAGAGGATTCCCGCTCCCTTGCGGTGGCAGACCTTGTCCGCTTCCGTGCAGGCCCCGCCGCGCCAGGAGCCGGAGGGGTACCGGCTCCACAGTCCCACTGGGAAGCGACTGGTCAGCCTGCATGCCGTAGAGGTGAGCGGCGAGCAGATCTGCTGGCTGGAAGCGTGCCACCGTCTCCTGGAAGAGGCTGAGAAAGCGAGGTTCGGGGCCCTGGCCGGCGCGCTCGGGGAAATCAGGGAGCATGGCACGAACCTGGTCGAGAACTTCCGGCGGGCCCTGAACGTCTTACGGATTCACGCCCCTCCGAAACTGCTGGCATCGCTCAAGCAGGCCGCACCGCATGGTCCTTTTCTGGATATCTCCCTGGACGGGGACCAGCAGGCCGAGTATGCGACCTACCGTGATCAGGTCGTGTTCGTGCTGAGTTCCGGTGACTGGTTCGCCTCCACCATGCACCGGGCCCTCTATCTGTGATCCCCGCCCCCTGACCGCCGCCCCCGCGCGGCGGCCGGAGACGGTCCGCTCCCGATGGCCTGGTCAGGGAGCGAGCATGAGCATGGGGTGCTGTTCCAGCAGCGCCTCGGAGACGGCGAAGCCGCCGGTGAGGCTCAGCGCGTGCGGTTCCAGCTCCGCGAGGACATGGTCGACGGCGTCGGGGAGTTCCTCGACCTGCGCGGCCGTCAACCGCCCGCGGGCCAGGAGGTCCCCACTGTGCGCGGCGAGGTGGCGGAGGGCGAACAGCCCGTGCAGTGCGCGCAGGAGGTCGCCGGACGGGCCGGGGGGAGCCTGCCCGGCGGCGGTCAGCAGGGCTTCCCCGGCGAGGCGGTGGACGTGCGCGTCAGCGAGCGCCACGGCCGGGGTGACCGTCGCGTTCCAGCGGGCCAGGGGGGAGGCGGCCCGTCGGCGAAGACGTTCCTTCGCCCGGGAGTGCGCAATGCGCTCGACGTCGGCCATGAGGTCCTGGAGGTACTGGGGATCGGCGAGGTCGCGGTCCTCGGGCGCGGTCTCGCTCTCCGGCTTCAGCTCGACACCGCCGAGCAGCATCTCGCCCCCGGCCTTCTCCATGATGACGCGGTTGTCCCCCTCGGCCGTGATCGCACCTTCGATCGACGCGAGCTGCATCGCTATGCCGTTGACCAGGGCCAGCCCCTGGGCGCCGCAGCGCTCCCGGCACTCGGTCATCACCTCGCGGGCCCGCCAGGTGATCCAGGCCTTGCTGATCGCCGTCAGCCGCTCGTACGCCTCCCGGTCATCACCGGCCGTGAGACCCCACTGCTGGACGACCGAGCGCTGGAGCAACGTGGCGGCGTAGGTCGTCGCCACGGCGTCGAGCAGGGAGGCGTGATGGCCCCGGTGGGCGATCAGCGGTACCCGCTGACCGTTGGTCATACCCGACGTGATCCGGGTGTGGGCATAGCGCATGGACACGTCGACGGCGTGGCGCATGACTCCCAGGCTGTGGGCGGTCATGCAGAGCTTGCCCATGGTGACGCGGCCGATGGACTGGAGGAAGCGCCGGCGGGGGCTTCCGAGGGAGCTGGTGAACACCCCGTCGGTGGTGAGTCGGCCGTGATCGCCCTGGAGGAGGGCATCGAACGGAAGGCGGACGTCGCGGAACGTCGTGGCGCAGTGGTCGACGGGGCTGCTTGCCGTCTGGGGCAGCGCACGCACCTCGACACCCGGCAGGGGACGGCCGGTGGAGTCGCTCAGCGGGGTCAGGAACAGGAAGACGCCGTGGTCGGATCCGTCGATGATCAGGCGCGCGGCCACGACGGCGCTCTTGGCGCCCCCGGCCGCGCTCGTGTTGGGCATGAACTTGGCCGCGGCGGGAGTGGGGGTGGTGAGCACGAAGCCCTTGGACGCCCGGTCGAATGTCGCGGTCGTCTCCATATGCACGGCGTCATTGCCATGGGCAACCTCCGTACACAGGAACGTGCCGATGCGGTCGGCGTCCACGTACTCGCTCAGGTCACGGCCGGTCGGGTCGTGGTCCGCCAGGCTGCCCAGGAAGAGGTTGTAGTGGATCGCCACGATGGTCGCCATGCCCGGGTCGACCACGCCTGCCCACTCGTGTATCGCGGTGAGCTCGACCGGGTCGTCCGCGAGGCCTTGCGGATCGCGCACCGCATCGTTGACCAGCCGCAGGCGCCGGTAGCTCAGCTCTATTCGTTCCCGGTGGGTGAGGCCTTCCTGGAAATGGAACGTGTCGCTGCTGAAGAGGCTTCTCCACCGCTCGTGGGTCGTTTTCAGCCCGCCGGAGAACAACACCTCGGCAAGCTGGGAGGAAATGACGGCGGTGTCCGGAATCTGAGAGTCAGTCACCTCCGAAAGCTAGCCCGACTGATCAATTCTGCGGGAGTGATGATCAACACGATTACCAGGGGCCGGACAGCGGTAGATGCCCCGTCGAGGCCAGTCCTTCTCGCCCCCGACCCGGCGGATCGGTGGGTCAGCCTCAGGGGAGCCGGTCCCAGGCCCTGGCGGTGACGGTCCCGTAGAGGCGGGTTGTGGTCACCGTCTGAATGCCGGGGGTGTTCCGAGTTTCCGGGTCACCGAAGACGAGCTCGCCGCCGTGGCAGGGTGGGCGGCCCAGGACACCGGGCTCGCGGGGTGGAACCGCACGGCGTAGCACGCGGTCCGAGCGCATCCGGCCCAGTACCCGCACCGGCAGGTCCTTCAGCAGGAACGCCAGCCGGGGCACGTCGTATCCAGCGTCCACCACGATCCGGATCTCCGGGTCGGTGTCATTCCACTGGCCGGCCGCGACCAGCCGCCCGACGGCCAGAACGAGCCGGCCGTCCGCCGTCCGCGCACAACACCGCGTCCACGAGTTCGAACAAGCCCTCCGCACGCCTGGTCAGACAGGAGCAGAACTCACCCCGGAAGCGCGACAGTCCTGCAATCGGATCCTGCCGGACGACGTGATACGACAGACTCATCCTCACGGCCTTCGTGCTGAGCGTTGTGTGTTCCTTGGTCGGATCACATGCTCAGCCGAAGGCCGCCCGCACGCAGGGCAGTTATCAGTCCGAGTGATCAAGTACGACGAGCCGTCCGACCCGAGGTCAAAGATCAACCCGGGCCGTGGATCGAAAGTGGATTGTGGGCTGTGAATGATCACGGTTCATGGGGCGGGGAGATCTCACGGACGAGCAGTGGGCGGTGCTGAAGCCGTTGGTGCCGAAAGGTGCCAGGGCGGGGCGGCCGCCGGTCTGGCCTCGTCGGCAGTTGATCGACGGCATACGGGCTCGGATCCGGACCGGCGTTCCGTGGGGGGACGTGCCCGTCGCGTACGGGCCGTGGGGCCGGATCTACGACCTGTTCCGCCGATGACAGCGGAACGGCACCTGGCACCGGATCCTCACCCGGCTCCAGGCCCTGACCGACGCGAAAGGCGCGATCACGTGGGACCTGAGCGTCGACTCCAGGGTCTGCCGCGCCCATCAGCATGCGGGCGGGGCCCGGAAGCAGGGCGACCTGCAGAAGGAGCCGCCGGGCGGCTGGTGTGCCGAGCCTGGTGATCACGGGCTGGGACGCTCGCGCGGCGGGTTCACAACCAAGCTGCACTTGGCCGTGGAGCAGGGCCAGAAGCCCATGTCGATCGTGGTGACGGCAGGGCAGTGCGGGGACTCGCCGCAGTTCGAATCCGTGCTGGAGAAGGTCTGCGCGCCCCGGATCGGGCCGGGCCGACCACGCGTCCGCCCCGACCGCGTGCGGGGCCGACAAGGCGTACGCCTCCCGCGAGAACCGCGCCTACCTGCGCCGCCGCGGGATCCGCTGCACCATCCTGGACAAGGCCGACCAAGCCCGCAATTGCCAGAAGTTCGGCTCCCGCGGCAGCCGGCCGCCGCGCTTCGGTCCGGCCGACTACCGCGAGCGTCACGCGGTTGAGTGCGGGATCAACCGCCCCAGCAGGAACCGCGCTGTCGCCACGCGCTACGACAAACTGGCGGTCCGCTTCGAGGCGACTGTGCTGGTCGCAGCGAACAACGAATGGCTATGACTCTCCCTCGCGCGTCATGACGTAGGTGTTCCCGATGTCGGGATCGCCGTAGAAGAAGAACAGCTTCAACTCGTCGTTCTTATCGCGGTCCACGTAGAAGGACCATGCGTATGTCGACGGTGGTTCAGGAGTCGAGGCGTCAGCGGTCGGCGAGGGGGAACGGCTCTCCACTCGGGTCCGGGCGGTCAGCGCGAGTCGGACGACCTGTCCGCCGTCGTTGTCGGTAAGTTGCCAGGCGCCCTTACCGGAGAGGCGCCAGCCGTCATCGAAGTCGAAGTCCTGTCCGTCGAGCTCTTCGAGAAGAGCAGTCCCGTCTTTGCGAAGCACCACGCGGGTCCCCTCGACGTTTTCCCAGCCCCCGTAGACCTCGGCCGCCGTGGCGTCGTGAAGGCCCGTTCCCTCGTAGTACTGGTAGGGGCCGGCGCACGCAGTCAGAGCAGCCAGAACCACCATCGACCCACCGAGGGTCGCCCCACACGCACGCAGCCTGCTTCCGCCCGCCACCAGGACCTCCCACCCTCAGCCCGCATCGTCCAACCGATAGGAGTGGGCCGGGGAGAGATACCTTGCCAGACTAGTTGAACGTGTTCAACTCTGGGGCTGGAGGGGTGACGCGTAGACGCGTACGACCCCGGCTCGTACATCCAGCGCCGCCCGCAGCCACCGATGAGCACCGCGAACAGCGTTTTCGACACACGGCCTACTCGCACTCGAACACCGCTTTCCTGTTCGTGCCTCGCTCGCCGACCCTCGACACCCTCCGTCTGGGCGGGCTCGTGGTGGCTGTGTCGTCCACTGCGGGTTTCAGGTCGGGTAACGGCGGCTCGCCTTGTGCTACGGCGCGGTGCCAGGAGTGCCGTCGCCGCGACGCCCGCGGCGACGAGGGCAAGGAGGCGGTGGCCGCGATGAGGGAAGCCGCTTCGTGCAGGGGCCAGGTCCAGGAGAAGGGACGTCGTCCGGGGCCGAGGCCGATGAGTGCACAGAGCGCCGGCACGAGCGCGATGGTGACAGGGGCGTGGGTACATGCGGCCGACGAGGTATGGGGCGATGAGCCCGATGCCCAGGCATCCGGTGGAAGTTCCTTGCTGGGGCGAGGGAGGGGCCTCTGGTTCACTTTCCCGTGTCGACGACGCCGCCCCCCGGGTTGATGCCCCTGTTCTTGCTCACCCAGGCCGTCTGCAGCATCTCGTAGTCCTCATCACTGAGAACCCGGCATGCCTCGGGCCGGTCGGGGACGGTGTATGTGCGTGTGGCACTGATGGCCTTCTTACAGTCGGCCTGCCTATCGGTTTCGGACGTGCCGCATGCGGTAAGTGCGGCCGTGAGCATGGCGATCGAGGCGACGGCGGTGCGGGTCCTCATAATTCCCCCAGGATCGCGTGGTGCGGGTGAGGCAATCATGTGATGGGCGAGGGGGCGGAGGGGAGGCTTCGGCGGCAGTTCGCGTTTCGAGCCTCGGTTCTGCTCAAAAGCTGAACGATCCTCCGGGGCCGTCGCCTCTAACGAGCCGCTGCCGGAGCGGTGGGTGATCGAGCGGACCTTCGCCCGGCCGATGCAGCACCGCCGTCTGGCAAGTGACTGACTACTCATCAGATGCCCTCTTGGCCGAAATCGCGGCCGTGACTCCTGTTTCACTGCGGACCCCGCCATGTCCGGTGAGGTCGTCCCCGTCGTCAGTCACGTCACACCGCACGGGCCGAGTCGAACCGGCGCCGAGCCTCTTCAATGTGGTCAAGGTAGGCGCGTGTCCAGGCGCACATACCGTTGACCGTGGTGCGCAGTGCCTGGCCGGCTTCGGTGAGACGGTACTCGACACGCGGCGGAACCACCGGATGAACGGTCCTGTCGACCAGCCCATCCCGTTCGAGGTGCCGCAGGGTCTGGGACAGCATCTTGTGGCTGATTCCTCCGACCTGCTTCTGCAACTCGGTGAACCGCAGGGTGCGATCGGCCAGGACGTTGATGAGCAGCAACGCCCATTTGTTGGCCACGCCCGAGAAAATCTCACGGGCCAGCGAGTCGGCACGGGTGAGATCCGTGTCGGCCGGATCACGGGTGGAGTGCTTGGTTACCACGGGGTGCCCTTCTCACGGAAAGGTGCGTTCTTCCAGTTCGGAGCATACTCTCCTACGGTTACTCCGTATCTGCTGGAGACTGAGGCAGCCTGCACGGAGGAGCAACGATGATCCTTAAGACGTACGCCCGCCTTTGGGCCGACGACCTGAGCACGACCCTTCCCCTGCTGGAGCGCTTGACGGGAGCCCGTCCGGACTTGCACTTCGCCTTCGATGGGGTCGAACTCGCCGCCGTCGGTGACTTCCTGGTCATCGCCGGACCTGCGGAGGAACGCGCTCGATATGCCCACGCCACGGCCACAGTGATCGTCTCCGACCTGGACCATGCACGTGAGGCACTGGACGAGGCTGGCGCCGAGATCACCGCGGAGGAAGCGACCAGCGCGACCGGCCGCTTCCTCTACGCCCGTCATCGGGGCGGAGTGGAGGCCGAGTACGTCGAATGGAAGCCGGAGGTGCGGCGTCGGGTGCTCGGAGCGTAGGTGTCGGCCGGCCCTTGGGAGAGGGCTGAGGTGAGACTGCGCCGCTCCTTGACCGGTTAGCGGCAGCCAGCTACCTCACGGCATCGGTCACCGGACCGCGCAGGCGCCGCCGACAAGTGAGTGCGCATCCGAGGGTGAGGAAGGCTTCGTGGACGTCATCGCGGATCTCCCAGCGGATCCGTAGTCGGCGGAACCAGTACAGGTGGGCGCATGAGCGCTCCACCACCGCGTTGGGTGCCCAGTCCCGAGCCGTGCTCGGTTCCGCGCCGGGCGCCCGCCGGCTTCACGCCGAGCTCCCAGACCAGGCGGCGGTATGCGTCGTGGTCGTAGCCGCGCTCACCCAGCACCACATCCGGGCGGCGCCGGGGCCGGCCCCGCTTGCCCCGCGCGGACGGCACGTCCTGGCGGAGTGGGATCAGCTGAGTGACGTCGTGGAGGTTGCCGCCGGTCAGGGTCGCGGCGAGCGGGATCCCGGTGACGTCGGTGATCAGATGGTGCCTGCTGCCCGTCCTGCCCCGGTCAACAGGGCTCCTTCCCGCCTTGGAGCACTCTTTGATGCGCGGATGCGGGAACCGTCGACAACCTCCCGGGAAGAATCCACGGCGTTCGCGCTGCGGAGCCTGGCGAGGAGGGCCCCGTGCAGTCGCAACCACACCTCGGCCTCGGTCCACTAGGCCAGCCGGTGCCCGCAGGTCATGCCGGAGCCGGAGCCGAGTTCCTGCGGGAGGTGTTTCCAGGTGATTCCGGTGTGCAGGACGAACCGGATGCCCTGGAACACGACCCGGTCCGAACGCCGCTTGTGCCCGGGGGGCCGGGCCCGGCGCTCAACCTTGGGCAACAGCGGCTCGATCGCCGCCCACCACTCGTCATCGACCTCCCACGGATTCGGCCGAGCCACCCCGCGCCCCCGGATCATCAGTCCCGGAGCGATCCAATCACCTGGCAGATCATTCCGTCAGGGATGCCGGAGCCCTCGGCCGAGCCCCGGACAGCGCGGACGTCATGACCGGGATCCAGATGGCCGAGACGATCGCGGCATTGGTTCCTTAGGACCTGCACGTGTCCGAGCGGGGCAGTTCGGACGGGCTCGGGCACGCGGTGGTGGATGACGGCCACGGGAAATCCCTGGTGGACGTGACCGTCCAATCCGCGGACGGGCGTCAGTCCACGCCGCACGGGTCGCCGCCGTGACGGCGGCGACCCTCCGGGCGGTCACCCAGCAGCCATCCGTATCAGGAGGACAGCGTCCAGCGCTGGTTGCTGCCGTTCGAGCAGGTGTAGAGCTGGAGCTGGGTGCCGTTGGCGGTGCCCGCGCCCACGGCGTCGAGGCAGAGTCCCGACTGGACGCCGACGATGGATCCGTCGGAGTTGACGCGCCACTTCTGGTTGTCGGCACCCCAGCAGCCGTAGATCTGGACCTTGGCGCCGTTGCCGGCGGCGTCCAGGCACTTGTTGCCGTAGACCCGCAGCTCACCGGCGGAGGTCAGCTCCCACTGCTGGTTGGTGGCGCTGTGGCAGTCGTACAGCTGGACCGCGGTACCGTCCGCGGTGGCGGAGTTGGGCACGTCCACGCAACGGCCCGAGCCGACACCCTTGAGCTGTCCGCTCCGGCCGCCGCCACCACCGTCGCCGCCGCCACCGGACGAACCGCTGTTGAGAGCGTTGAGGACAGAGCTGTAGGCCGACTTCTTGCTGCCGTCGTTGTTGAACAGCAGCGGCGCGTCTCCGGAGCGCCAGGAGTCGGAGTCACGGACGCCCCAGACGGTGATGCCGAGGCAGCGCGAGACGGCCAGGCAGTCGTTGACCACGTTCGCGTAGGTCGTGGCCGAGGCGCCCTGGATGTCGAGTTCGGTGATGGCCACGTCGACGCCGAGCGCGGCGAAGTTCTGCAGCGTGGTGCGGAAGTTGCTGTCGTAAGGGCTGCCGCTGTTGAAGTGCGACTGGAAGCCCACACAGTCGATCGGCACGCCGCGCGACTTGAAGTCCCGGACCATGTTGTACACGCCCTGGGTCTTGGCCCAGTTCCAGTTCTCGATGTTGTAGTCGTTGTAGCAGAGCTTGGCAGCCGGGTCGGCGGCCCGCGCGGTGCGGAAGGCGACCTCGATCCAGTCGTTGCCGGTGCGCTGCAGATTGGAGTCGCGGCGGCCGCCCGAGTTCCCGTCGGCGAAGGCCTCGTTCACGACGTCCCACTGGGCGATCTTGCCCTTGTAGTGGGCCATCACGCCGTTGATGTGGTCGTTCATCGCCTGGCGGAGCGAGCTGCCGCTCAGGCTCTGCATCCAGCCGGGCTGCTGGGAGTACCAGGCCAGCGTGTGACCGCGCACCTGCTTGCCGTTCTGAACCGCCCAGTTGTAGACGCGGTCGGCGCTGGTGAAGTTGAACTGCCCCCGCTGCGGCTCGGTGGCATCGATCTTCATCTCGTTCTCGGCCGTCACCATGTTGAACTCACGGGACGCGATCGAGGTGTACGCCGAGTCGCCGAGCTTGCCCGAGGCGACGGCGGTACCGAAGTAGCGGCCGCTCTGCGCCGCCGCGGCACCGAGCGTGGTCTCGGCGGCGTGTGCGTTCGACGGTGCGACCAGTGCGGCGGACGTACCCAGGACGCCGACGAGCAGCGCCGGCAGCAGAGCGCGGAGTGGACGGCCGAGAGCAAATCTCGGAAGGGCGTAGGAGCCCATGACTGTGCCTCCAAACTAGAAGTCGCGGAAAGAACCGGATCGCGGCGGCTGCGTCGTCCGTCCTCATGCGGTCGACGGACGGCAGGCCGGCGCGTGCGCGGATCTGTCGTGCGGCTGTGCGTGGGTCTGCCGGACGGCAGAGGTCCCCCGGAGTCGCCCCGGGGCGGGGCGTCCCGAATCACGTCCGGTGTCTCAGACAGGGATGATTGAGGCATTGACCGTGGACCGTCAATACCTCGCACAGAAATTGTTTGCGCTCACATTTCGAAACTTTTCGAAGTGCAGGTGAGAGCGGGTCGGGCGCCTCGGCGCAGCCACCGCAAGTCGACTCAAACCCGCTGAAGGGCTACGTCCGCGCTTCGCAGCCTCATGCCCGGCCCACCGGGGCGAGGTCAATCGCAACCAGATCTGCCAGACACCTTGACTGCGCGCGCTCACATTCCTAGCTTGTGGCGTCATGAGAACGAAGCCTGCTCGAAATGTTTCGACGATGCTTCGACCTTACGACCCCACACCCACCCCGCCCGACGGGTCACCCCCGCCCGCCTTCGCCCAGGAGGTCCTTTGATGTGGTTCCGCCATCCGTCCCCACTCCGTCCGGGGCGCCTGCTCGCGCTCCTCGCACCGTTGTTGCTCGTGGCCGGCTTCCTCGGAGCCCAGCCCGCCGCCGCGGCGACCGTCGATCCCAGCGCCTCGTACGTACTGGTCAACCGCAATAGCGGCAAGGCCCTGGACGTCTACAACCTGGCGACCGAGGACGGCGCCCGCATCACCCAGTGGACCCGGAACGATCAGAACCAGCAGCAGTGGCAGTTCGTCGATTCCGGAGGCGGCTACTACCGCGTCAAGTCCGTCCACTCGGGCAAGGTGCTGGACGTCCACAACTGGTCCACCGCCAACGGCGGCTCGATCGTCCAGTGGGCCGACCTGAACGCCACCAACCAGCAGTGGAAGCTGGCCGACAGCTCGGACGGCTACGTGAGGCTCATCTCACGGCACAGCAACAAGGCGCTCGAAGTGCAGGGCGCCTCCACGGCCGACAACGCGAACGTCGTCCAGTACGACGACTGGGGCGGCACCAATCAGCAGTGGAAGCTGGTCAAGGCCGGCGGCGGCACCTCCGGCACGTGCAGCCTCCCGTCGGCCTACCGCTGGGCGTCGACGGGCGCACTGGCACAGCCCAAGCAGGGATGGGCGTCGCTCAAGGACTTCACGGTCGTCCCCTACAACGGCAAGCAGCTCGTCTATGCGACGACGCACGACACCGGGTCGAGTTGGGGTTCGATGAACTTCAGCCTGTTCACCAACTGGTCGGAGATGGCCTCGGCCGGCCAGAACACGATGTCGTCGGCGACCGTCGCGCCCACGCTCTTCTACTTCGCGCCGAAGAACATCTGGGTGCTCACCTACCAGTGGGGCGGGAGCGCCTTCTCCTACCGGACGTCGAGCGACCCCACCAACCCCAACGGCTGGTCCGCCCCGCAGGTGCTCTTCTCCGGGAGCATCGGCGACTCCGGAACCGGACCCATCGATCAGACGCTCATCGGTGACGGGACGAACATGTACCTGTTCTTCGCCGGCGACAACGGCAAGATCTACCGGGCCAGTATGCCGATAGGGAACTTCCCCGGCAGCTTCGGGACGTCCTCCACCGTGGTCATGAGCGACACGACGAACAACCTCTTCGAAGCCCCGCAGGTCTACAAGCTGCAGGGACAGGACCGGTACCTCATGATCGTCGAGGCGATCGGTGCGCAGGGCCGCTACTTCCGCTCGTTCACGGCCACCAGCCTGAACGGTTCGTGGACCCCCCAGGCCGCGACCGAGAGCAATCCGTTCGCCGGCAAGGCCAACAGTGGCGCCACCTGGACCAACGACATCAGCCATGGCGAACTGATCCGCACCAGCGCCGATCAGACCATGACCGTCGACCCCTGCAACCTGCAGTTGCTCTACCAGGGCCGCAGCCCCAGCTCCGGCGGGGACTACGGCCTCCTGCCCTACCGCCCGGGTCTGCTGACACTGCAGCGCTGACGGGACGGCGCGGCCGGCTCGGTCACCCACCGAGCCGGCCGCGCACGGCCTCGTCTCCCTCACGGCCACTTCCGCGGGGCGGCGGGGGCGACGATCCGCCCCGCCCGGCGGAGCTGCCAGTGGCCGTCGTCCTCGCCGCGCTCTTCTTCGCCGCATTCGCGGACTCGCGGACTCGCGGACTCGCGGACTCGCGGACTCGCGGACTCGCGGACTCGCGGACTCGCTGACTCGCTGACTCGCTGACTCGCTGACTCGCTGACTCGCTGACTCGCTGACTCGCTGACTCGCTGACTCGCTGATGGTCCGTCGGACGGCGCTCTCCGTCGACCTCCCGACGTCACCACCTCGGCCTCCTGAGCCCCTCCCACCTCCGGAGACCTTTACACCCCGGACGGGCAGGAGGAGCATCCTCCCATCGTTGACAACGTTGTCGGCCCGGCGCATCGTCCACATGGCCTACGCCCAGGTGCCCCCGCTCACCCTGGTAGACCCGAGGCCGACAGCTCGCCCCGGGACGGTCAGGTCCCCCTCCTGATCCCCACGGATCTCTCCGCCTCGCGTCCCCACCCCGACAGTTGTATCGATCACGCGCGATGGACGGATCACGAGACGGTCCGGCCGACGGTGTTTCGGCCACATTCGGGAGTACGGGGAGAGGCTCGGCCCGACGGCCGGGGCTCTCGCCACTTCCGTGATCGCCAGACCCTCGGACACGGCCCCGCCCGAGGTCCCGCACCGGGTGCGGCGCTGTCCCCGCACCGGCGGGCGGTCGCCGTCCCCGGCTTCCGACAGGGGCTTCGGACCTTCAGGTCTACGCCACGATGCGCGGCCATGGCGACAGATCTGGACAAAAAACCCTTGGACCCCCGGGCACTCGTCGCGGGAGACTCCGTTCGCTCACCCACCACCTGGACGAAACGGGTCTTGATGGGATCAATCGAAGCCAAGGACGGGCTGCCGAGCAAGGGTTCGGTCCTCCTCGCACTCCGCTACTACACCCGGGAACTCTCCCGGCTCCGCCTGCTGGCCGCACCGGCGCTGCTGCTGCCGGCCCTGGGCAACATCGGCCTCTACTACGTCTCCCCGCTGATCGTCGCGAAGCTCGTGGGCCACGTGGCCGGGAACGACGCGGGCACCGTCGACCTCGGGGCGATACTCCCCTACGTCCTCGGCTTCGCCGGGGTACTGCTGTTCTCGGAGACGCTGTGGCGCGTGGGACTGCACTGTCTGAACCGCCTCGAGGGGCGGGGCATCGAGCACCTCTACGTCACCGGTATGGATGAACTCTTCGTCAAGGACTCCGCGTTCTTCCACGACAACTTCGCCGGATCGCTGACCAAGCGAATGCTGAGTTTCGCGTCGCGGTTCGAGGAGTTCGTCGACACGCTGACCTTCTCCGTCATGGGCAGTCTCGTGCCGCTGACCTTCGCCTCCGTGGTGCTGTGGAGTTACGACCCGCTGCTCGTCGTCGGACTCCTGACGCTCATCGTGCTCACGGCACTGATCGTGACACCGCTGATCCGGCGCCGTCAGACGATCGTCGCCGCGCGGGAGCAGGCGATCGCCCGGGTGTCGGGCCACGTCGCCGACAGCCTGATGAACATGGACACGGTCCAGTCCTTCGCCGCCGAGGACCGCGAGGCCGCCGAACACCGCTCCCGGGTCAGGGAGTCGTGCCGGCTCATGGTCCGTTCGTGGGACTACGGCAATCTGCGCATCGACACCCTGGTCGCGCCGCTCTCGGTGCTGACCAACGTGGTGGGTCTCGTGCTCGCCGTCACCCTCGCGGGTGGCAGTCTCGGGGTGGAGGCGATCATCGTCGCCTTCACCTACTACTCCAACGCCACGCGGATCATGTTCGAGTTCAACCAGATCTACCGCCGCCTGGAGAGCTCGATGACGGAGGCGGCCCAATTCACCGAGTTGCTGCTGGTGCCCCCCACCGTGCTCGACCCTCCCTGCCCCGAACCGCTGCTGCGCGCGGAGGCGGACGTCCGCTTCGAGAAGGTGACCTTCGCCCACGGCGGCGGCAAACCGCTCTTCGACGCTCTAGATCTGGAGGTCGCCGGGGGGACGAAGATCGGTCTCGTCGGCCGGTCGGGCGGCGGCAAGACCACGCTCACCCGGCTCCTGTTGCGGATGACGGACATCGAGGCGGGCCGCATCCTCGTCGGCGGCCAGGACATCAGCCGGCTACGCCGGGCCGACCTGCGGAGCCGGATCGCGTACGTCCCACAGGATCCGGCGATGTTCCACCGCACCCTGCGGGAGAACATCGCCTTCGCCCGGCCGGACGCAAGCGAGGCCGAGATCCGCCGGGCGGCCGAAGCGGCCCACGTCACGGAGTTCGCCGACGCGCTTCCGGACGGCTTCGACACCATGGTGGGCGAGCGGGGAGTGAAGCTCTCCGGGGGGCAGCGCCAGCGGGTCGCCCTCGCGCGGGCCATCCTCCGCGACGCGCCGATCCTGCTGCTCGACGAGGCGACCAGCGCTCTGGACTCCGAGAGCGAGATCCTCGTGCAGGACGCCCTGTGGCGGCTCATGGACGGACGTACGGCCCTGGTGGTGGCGCACCGCCTGAGCACGGTCGCCACCATGGACCGGCTCGTCGTCCTCGACCGCGGCCGGATCGTCGAGCAGGGCACGCACCAGGAGTTGCTCACGGCCGACGGCGCCTACGCCAAGCTGTGGCAGCACCAGTCGGGAGGCTTCCTCGACGAGACCACCCCCGCGGACCCCGTCGCCGATCGCGTGGCGGATCCCGTCGCGGGTTCCGTCACCGGTGCTGTCGCGGAGGCCGAGATGTGCTGATCCCGTGGGTGGCGGACGAGGTCGGTGCCGCCGCCCACCCCCACTCCGGCGGTGACGGTGCGGGACGGCGTCGGCGCCCGTCCCGCTTCTCGCTTCCGGCTTCCCGCTTCCCGCTTTCACGGGGTCTGCCCGCGTGTACACACGGAACCGGACATACGAGGCGTTCTACCGTTCACCGATGCGATACGTGCCCTGGTGGGTTCTCTTCTCCTCGGTCTGCGCTCCGATCCTGCTCGTCGGAGGCTGGTCGGTCTCGGCGGAACTCGAAGGGCCCGGCTACGACCCGGCCTCGACCACCATCAGCATCCTCGCCGCCGACGGGACCCGCGGTTACTGGGTGATGACCTCGGCGCTCGTGGCCCTGGGGGTCTGCCACGTGGTGACCGCCTGCGGGCTGCGGCCGGCCGCGCCGTTCGGCCGGGCGGCACTGGCGGGCGGCGGCCTTTCGGCGATGCTGCTGGCGCTCTTCCCGGCACCGGCCAGCGGCGGTTCCCTGGCGCACGGTGTGGTGGTGACGGTGGGGTTCTCGCTTCTGGCCCTGTGGCCGGTCCTGGCGGTGCGCCGGGGTGTCGCAGCGGCGCGGCACTCGCCGGGGCGGTTGGTGCCGGTCACCGGAAGGACCGTGCCGTGGGGTCTGCGGCCCGGCCCTTCCGTCGGGGCAGCCACGCTGATATGGCTGGGCGGGGCGTGGTTCCTGCTGGCTCTCCATGTCCTCGACACGGCCGGGGCCGCGGAACGCGTCATCACCTTCGTCCAGTCGTTCTGGCCCCTCGTCGTGGTCCTGTCCTGCGCGCGGTGGGCGGGGATCGGCGGTCCACGCGGCTGAGCGCCTTCCGTCGGTCCCCCCACCCCGCTCGCCGGCGGACGCCGGACCCGTCAGCTCCGCCAGGTGGGCAGGGCCGGCAGCGGACCGGGCGGATCGACCGCCGCTCCTTCCCCACCGGTACGGCCGGTCAGCCAGCCGAGAAGCTCCGCTCCCGAGCCCGTCACGCGCGGCCCGCGGCCGTCGCCGATCACGTACGTCGCTCCCCCGACGAGCAGCACCATGGAGGGGGCGTCGACGCGCCCGGCCAACTCCTCGACGGTCGAGGGAAGTTCCCGGTCCACGAAGGCTGGTGGCCAGTCCGCCGGCCGGTGACCGGTCCGCAGATCGGTGTGGTGTACCTCGACCTCGCGCAGCATGCTGGCGACCGCACCGCGTACGGGCCGCATGCCGCCGCCCAGCCAGCGGACCGGTACGTCCCAGCCGTCCTCGGGGTGTTCGGCGGCGGCCCGGAGGAACCGGCGCAGGGCGGTGGCGAGGTCCTCCGCGAGCGCGGCGGCGGACCGGCCGGCGCCCTCCTCGATCTCCCGCTCCCGATGGGCTTCGTCGGTGTACTGGGGCACGTCGGCGCCCGTGCGGGCCGCGGCGAGCAGTCGGGACCGGGAGTCGGCGCTGCGCGCCACGTGGGTGAGCACATGGGCGCGGCTCCATCCGGGAAGCAGCGACGGGGCTCGTACGTCCTCGTCCCCGAAGGCCGCCGCCGAGGCGAGCAGCGACGTCACGGAGGTGCGCAGTCCGGGCAGGAGGTCGGCGGGGGCGGGTGTCTCGTCGGTGGCCATACGGTCTCCTCGGTGCGGGGCCTCTGTCTCCTGTGCTGTGTGCCCCTTTACGGGCGGCGGAGTCACGTACCCCTTCCCTGTTTCCTTGCGGGTCGCGAGGCGGGTCACGCGGCTCCGGGCGACCGGCGCGGCATCCGGGGGACCGCTCCGTTTCGGTGCCGCTCGCCGGGTATACGGCTCCTCATGAGCCACTCCCCCACCGCGCGCCCGGGTCCTCCCGCGGCAGATTCCCCCACACCCCTGAAGAAGGCGCTCACCACCCCGCTGCTCTACTTCTTCATCCTGGGCGACGTGCTCGGCGCCGGCGTCTACGTCCTGGTCGGCGAGGTCGCCGCCAAGTCAGGGGGCGCGGTCTGGGCGCCGCTGCTCGTCGCCCTGGGCCTGGCCCTGCTGACCGCCTGCTCGTACGCGGAGTTGGTCACGAAGTACCCGCGCGCGGGTGGCGCGTCGCACTACGCGACCTTGGCGTACGGGCCGTTCGCCGGGTTCTTCGCCGGTTTCTGCATGCTCGCCGCCGGCGTGGTCTCGGTGGCCGCGCTCGCCCGGGGGTTCGGTGGCGACTACCTCTCGGAGTTCGTCACCCTTCCCGTGGTGCTGGTGACGGTCGTCTTCCTGGCGGCGTTGGCGCTGCTGAACGCGCGGGGCATCAGCGAATCGACGCGGGCCAACGTGGTGGCCACGCTCATCGAGGTGGGTGGACTGATCCTGGTGATCGGGCTGGGCGCCTGGCTGGTTCTGCGCGGCGACGGGGACCTCGGCAGGCTGACCGATCTGGGGACCCCGACCGAGGGGCCGGTGGCCGCCCTGCTCAGCGGCGCGGTCCTGGCCTACTACTCCTTCGTCGGGTTCGAGACGTCGGTCAACGTGGCCGAGGAGACCCTCAATCCCCGCCGCTCGTATCCGCGGGCTCTCTTCGGCGCGCTGATCACGGCCGGTGCCGTGTACGCCCTGGTCGGAGCGGTCGCCGCGGCGGCCGTTCCGACGGAGCGGCTCGCCGGGTCCAGCGGGCCGCTCCTGGAAGTCGTGCGCGCCGCCGGCGGAGTGCCCACGGAGGTCTTCAGCGCCATCGCCCTGGTGGCGGTCGCGAACGGCGCACTGCTCACCGGCATCATGTCCTCGCGGCTGGCGTTCGGCATGGCGCGGGACGGTCTCCTGCCCCGTTTCCTGACGGCGGTGCTGCCCGGCCGGCGTACGCCGTGGGCCGCCATCGCCACGACTACCGCACTCGCCCTGCTCCTCGCGCTGACCGGTGACGTGTCCACGCTCGCCTCGACGCTGGTGCTCCTCCTTCTCGTGGTCTTCTTCATCGTGAACACCGCGCTCCTGGTCCTGCGCAAGGACACGGTCGGCCACGACCACTTCCGGGCGCCGACCGTCGTACCGTTCCTCGGCGCCGCCTCCTGCGTCGGGCTCGCCACGCAGGTGGAGGGCGACGTCTGGCTGCGCGGGCTGATCGTGCTGGCCGTGGGCGCGGCCCTGGGCGCGGTCGCCGCGGTACGCGCGCGGCGTGCGGGCTGAGCGGAGCGGCGGCCTCGTCGACCGGGGGGCCCTCTCCGGCGCTCCGGGTCCGGCGGCGCTCCGGGTCCGGCGGACCCGGAGCGCCGCCGATGGGTTCAGCCGTAGGTCAGGGTCTCTCTTCCCGGCGGTCCACGATGTCCGGGCCGTCCTCGCGCCGTTCTTCCCCGTCGCCGCGCTCATCGGTGAGGTTGCGGCCGCTCCGCTCCGCGGCCCGGTGGTCCTCGTCGGTCCACTTCCGGGTGTCCCGCGGCTCGACGTACGGTTCGCTCCGTGGCGGGTGGCCGCTGACGACGGCCCGTTCGCGGGCCATCTCCGCGTCGAATTCGAGGCCGAGGAGAATCGCCAGATTGGTGATCCACAGCCAGACCAGGAAGATGATGACGCCGGCGAGCGCACCGTACGTCTTGTTGTACGAGCCGAAGTTGGCGACGTAGAACGCGAAGCCCGCGGAGGCCACCAGCCAGATCACCAGCGCCAGCAGGCTGCCCAGCGAGATGAATTTGAAGCCGCGGTCCTTGGCGTTGGGGGCGGCCCAGTACAGGACCGCCAGCATGATCGCCACCAGCACCACGAGCAGGGGCCACTTGGCGATGGACCAGACGGTCATCGCCGTGTCGCCCACCCCCAGCGCTGTACCGAGTTGCCGGGCCAGGCCTCCCGAGAGCACCACGATCAGAGCGCTGGCGCAGGCGAGGACCATCAACAGCAGGGTCAGGCCCACGCGTACCGGAAGGATCTTCCAGACCGGGCGGCCCTCGGGTACGTCGTACACGACGTTGGAGGCGCGGATGAAAGCCGCGATGTAACCGGAGGCCGCCCACAGTGCTCCCAGCAGGCCGACGATCGCCAGTACCGTGCTGGTCCCACCGCTGGACTGCAGCTGGGTCACCGCGTTGGTGATCACGTCCCGGGCGGCGCCGGGTGCGAGCTTCTGGATGTTGTCCAGGACCGTCCGGGTGGCGGATTCCCCGGCGATACCCAGCATCGCGACCAGCACCAGGAGGGCCGGGAACAGGGCCAGGATGCCGTAATAGGTCAGTCCTGCCGCACGGTCGGTCAGTTCGTCCCGCTTGAACTCCTTGACCGTACGCTTCAGGATGTGCCCCCACGAGCCCTTGCTGACCTTGGTCGGCGAGTCGGGGGGTTTGCTGTCTCGAGTCATGATCGTCCACCCCACAGATGGGAAGCGGGTGCGTGCGGCTTCCGTCGCGACCGCCGCCCGGGGGCGGCGGTCCTGGGCGGCCCGTCCCGGAGCACGGGCGGCAAGCCCTGTCAGCCCTCCGTACGACCCCGAGCATCCTGCGCGGTGTTCCGGCTCACCTCGCGCAGGCCGGACGCGGCCTCCTGTCCGGAATCCTGGGCCTGCTGCCGGGTGGCGTCGGTGGCGTCGCGTGCGGTGCTCCTCACCGACTCCACCGCTTCCTGGGCGGGTTGCCGCATGCCCTCGCCGATCTCCTGGGCCGCCTCCCGCGCGGTCTCCTTGGCGGGCTGGAGCAGCTCGTCGGAGTGCTCGCGGAGCCGGGAGCCGAGCCGCTCCTCCGCCTCCGAGGCGGGGAGGAGCGCTGCGGCGAGCATGCCCGCGCCGAAGGCGACGATCCCGGCGGCCAGCGGGCTGCCCTGCGTCTGCCGGGTCACCTGGTCCGGGGCACCGCGCACGGTCTGCCCGACCTGGTCGGCGGTGCGCCGGACGGCGTCACCGGCGTCCGAGGCGGTGTCTCCCGCGCTCGCCGCGAGGCCGCGCGCGTTCTGACCGGTTGCTCCGCCCGATGTTCCGGCCACGCCCATCACCCGTTCCTTGACGCCGGTCAACCGGTGCTGTGCGGCATCGGCCTTGCGCCGCGCGATCCTCTTCGGTGTCGCCCGGTCCGCGAGACGGTCGACGTTGCGTGCCAGCCGTGCCCGTGTGTCGTCCACTTCGGTTTTCAGTTCGTCCGGTTCCGTACCCATTGGGCATCCTCCTTGAGCGCTTCCGTGGTCCGCTCCGGCTTGACCTGTACCGCGCGCATCCGTTTGCGTCCGGTCACCAGGAGTACGGCGCCCACCAGAGCCCATATCGCGGTCACGATGAGAGCGGCCCAGGCGAGGTCGACGAGGTGGGCGAGGCCGAAGACCGCCGCGAGGCTGCCCATCAGCAGCACCAGATGTCCGGCGTATCCGGATCCGGCGAGCATGCCCGCCGCCTTGCCCGCTCGGGTCGCTTCCTGCTTGACCTCCGCCTTGGCGAGTTCGATCTCGCTGCGGACGAGTCGGGTGAGGTCCTCGCTGATCTCGCCGACGAGTTCGCCGATGGACGGTTCCGCCGACGGTGCCCGGGTGGCGCCGGTCGGGCCGACGTCGTGCGGGGCGTCGGTGTGGGGGGAAGAGGAGATGGCCACGGTCAACCCCCTTACGGCCGACGCGGGTCGGGATACGGGTCGTCGACCGGGAGAGGCCCGGGCGGCGCCACCGATCCACCGTAGGACGGCGTGAGCCGCGGCTCACCGTAGTCGTCCGGCGATCCCGGTGCGTCGTACGGTGAAGCTGCCCGGCTCGTGCCGGGAGGTCCCTCGCGGTTCCCGTCAGCGCTGTCGTGGGAGCGCAAAGCCGTTCCGCCGGCCCGCCCGTCGCCGTTCGCCGACGTGACGCCCTTGCCGAGTCGGGCGGTCGCGAAGCCCGCCAGCGCGGCGCCCGCGAGGAACATGCCGGGGCGGCGGCGGGCGAAGTCCTGGAGGTCGCTCAAGAGCCCCTGAGGACCACGGCTCTCCAAGCGGGCCGCCATGTCCCGGCCGTGACCGGCCACCTGCCGCACGGCGTTCGTGGCAGGTGAACCGTCCTTGCCGCTGCTTCCCATGTCTCCCAGTTCGTCGGCCAGTTGACGCACGGCGTGCGCCAGGCGGTCCGTTTGGGACTGGGCTTGATCGCGCAGTTGCCCACGCAGTTCGTCCGCCACGTCACGGGCGCGCGCAGACGCTTCGCCCGCCACGTCACCCGCGCGGTCCTTGGCGGTACCCGCGACATCGGCGGCCTTCTCGCCCACCAGCCCTACACCCTCACCGGCTCCCTCCTGCGCCGCCTGCTTCACGGCCGACGCCTTCCCTCGGTCGTCCGGACTGTTCGCACCGTCGAAGTCACTCAACATTCCTCCTCGGTCGTCATGTGCGGGGGGCAGGGTGTCCGGCGGATCCTCGGTCGGCAGCTCCCGCTGTGGCCGGTGCGGTCCTCGCGCCCGTTCTTCGCCCGGTTCTCGCCAGACTCCCGCCGGGGGCGGAGACGCCGTCGTGGCGGGGCAACGCGGCCGGTCCGGCTGTGCGGTGAGCCCCGCGCCCGGTGTGTGCGACGGCGGAGGGCCGCCGGGCACTCCGTATCGGCTCGGGCACCCGTCCCACTGGTCCGGGGCACCACTACCATCATGACAACCGAGGGGAAAAGTGCCACATGGCGGCATTCACGTAGGGCGTGGGCCCGTCAGGCGAGGTGGAAGATCTCGGTGAGCGGCCGCACGGCCGCGTCCGGCGCCTGCCCGTCGAGCGCTTCGAAGAACTCCGCCATATCGTGCTGCCAGCGGGCGTTCACCCCGGTGGCGTCCATGGCGGCGCGGGCCTTCTCGAAGTCGGGTGTCTCCAGGTAGCCGACCAGGAGCCCGTCCTCGCGCAGGAACAGCGAATAGTTCTGCCGGCCCGAGGCGGTGAGCGCGGACCGCATTCCGGCCCAGACGGGCTGGTGCCGTGCGCGGTACTCCTCGATCCGCTCGGTCCGGACCTTCAGCAGGAAGCAGACGCGCTGCACGGGGTTGCCTCTCTCGGGTCGGGGGTGGGGCCGCTCCGGCGGTCGCGGCCCCACGGTGGGACGGTGACTGCGGGGATCAGAACTGGAACTGGTCGATGTTGTCCTGGGTGAAGACGGTCGGCTTGCCGAGCGAGACGACCCCGTCCTTGCCGATCGTGAACGACCCGAGGTCGCCGGCCTGGTAGGTCTCGCCCTCCGCGCCGGTGATCCGGCCCGACTCCAGGGCCACGGCCGTGTGGGCGGCGAGCGCACCGAGCTTGGCCGGGTCCCACAGCTCGAAGCCCTCGACGGTGCCGTTCTTCACGTACGCGCGCATGTCGTTGGGCGTGCCGAGGCCGGTCAGCTTGACCTTGCCCTTGTACTTGGAGCCGGACAGGTACTGGGCGGCGGCCTTGATGCCGACGGTGGTGGGCGAGACGATGCCCTTCAGGTTCGGGTGTTCCTGGAGGAGGCCCTGGGTCTGCTGGAAGGACTTCTGGGCGTCGTCGTCGCCGTAGGCGGTCTTGACGAGCTTGATGTCCTTGTACTCCGGCTTCGTCAATTCGTCCTTCATGAAGTCGATCCAGGTGTTCTGGTTCGTGGCCGTCTGGGCCGCCGAGAGAATGGCGATCTCGCCCCTGCCGCCGATCTGCTTCGCCAGCAGCTGGATCTGGGTGCGGCCGAGGTCCTCGGCACTGGCCTGCGAGACGAAGACCTGGCGGCAGTCGGTCTGCGTGTCGGAGTCGTACGTGACGACACTGACGCCGTTCTTCATGGCCTGCTTGAGGGAGGTGCAGAGGGCGCCCGGGTCCTGGGCGGACACGGCGATGGCGTCGACCTGCTGCTGGGTGAGGGTGTTGACGTAGCTCACCTGCCCGGAGGTGTCGGTGCCGCTGCTGGTGCCGACCTCCTTGTACGTGGAGCCGAGCTCGTCCAGGGCCTTCTTGCCGCCGTTGTCGGAGGTGGTGAAGTAGGGGTTGTTGACCTGCTTGGGCAGGAAGGCGACCGTGAGGCCCTTCTTGGTGGCGCTGTTCGGGTCTGCCTTGCCGGTGGCGGCGGCCGGGCCGGCCTCCTTGTTCGCGGAGTCCTTGGTGGTGCCCGAGCAGGCGGTGGCGCCGAGGGCGAGGACGGCGGCGGTGGCGAGGGCGGCGGTCAGCCGGACGCTTCTGGCGGGTGTGCCGTACATGGCGTTTTCCTTTCGCTGCCGCGAGCGGCAGGGGGCTGCCGGGCGGATGCCCGAGCGGTGACGAAGCACTAGGTACGAGCGGGTGCGATACGGGGTGCGCAGGGTCGAGCGCGCCCGCGGTGGTGCGGGCGTGTGGAGGCGCTCGGTGGTGAGGCGGGTGCCGGCGGGTCAGGAGGCGCCGGGCGAGGGGACGACGGCCGGCGCGGCGGCCGTTCTCCTGCGGGCCCGCGCCTGGACGACCCGGCGGCCGACCCTGGGGGCGAGTACGGAGACCACCAGCAGGACGCCGGTGACGACGATCTGGGACTGGGCGGACACGTTGACCAGGCTCATGACGTTCTGCAGGGTGCCGAGCAGCAGCACACCGGCGACGGCGCCGCCCAGGGTGCCCTTGCCGCCGTCGAAGTCGATGCCGCCGAGCAGTACGGCGGCGATGACCGAGAGTTCGAGTCCGGTGGCGTTGTCGTAGCGGGCGCTGGCGTAGTGCAGGGCCCAGAAGACGCCGGTGAGCGCTGAGACCACGCCGGTGGTGACGAACATCGAGAGCTTGAGCCGCTTGACCCGGACACCGGAGAACCGGGCGGCGTCCTCGCTCGCTCCGGTGGCGAACAGCGAGCGGCCGACCGGGGTGGCGTGCAGGACGAGTACGGCCACGACGAGGAGGACGACGAAGGGGACGGCGGCGTACGGGATGAAGGTGTCGCCGATCCGGCCCGCGCCGAAGTCGAGGTACTGGGCGGGGAAGTCGGTGACCGAGTCGGAGCCGAGGATGATCTGCGCGATGCCCCGGTAGGCGGCCATGGTGCCGATGGTGACAGCGAGCGAGGGCAGTCCGAGCCGGGTGACGAGCACTCCGTTGACCAGGCCGCAGACCAGGCCGAGCAGCAGACAGATGGGGATGATCGTCTCGATCGCCATGCCGTTGTTCCAGAGTGCCCCCATCACCGCACCCGACAGGCCTGCGGTGGAGCCGACGGAGAGGTCGACCTCTCCGGACACCACCAGCAGCGTCATGGGCAGCGCGACCAGCGCGATCGGCAGGGTGTTGCCGATGAGGAAGGACAGGTTCAGTGCGTTGCCGAAGTTGTCGACGAACGAGAAGGAGCAGACCAGCAGGGTGATCAGCAGGGCGCCGACCGCGGTGTCCCAGCGGACCGCTCCGCCGAGGCGGGCGAGGGCAGGAGGCCGGCCGGACGCCGAGGGCGGGGCGGTGGCGTTGTCGGTGGTGTCAGGCATGGCGGGCGCTCCTCATCCGTGCGGCCTTCTTGCGCAGCCCCGCGGCCACCCGCAGGGCCAGGATCCGGTCCGCGGCGATCGCGAGCAGCAGCAGGAAGCCGTTGATCGCGGTGACCCAGACGGAGCTGACGCCTATGGCCGGGAGCACGCTGTTGATCGAGGTGAGCAGGAGGGCGCCGAGGGCGGCTCCGTAGACCGTGCCGGAGCCTCCGGTGAAGGCGACGCCGCCGACGACGACGGCGCTGACGACGGTGAGTTCGTATCCGTTGCCGGTGGCGGAGTCGACGTTGCCGAACCGGGCGAGGTAGAGGGCGCCGGCGAGACCGGCGAGCGCGCCGCAGAGTACGTAGGCGGTCATGATCCGGGCGCGGACGGGGATGCCGGCGAGCCGGGCGGCCTCGGGGCTGGAGCCGAGTGCGTAGAGGTCGCGGCCGCTGTGGTAGCTGCGCAGGTAGTAGGCGACGGCGGCCAGCACGACGAGGGCGAGCAGGGCGAGGTACGGCAGCACCCGGATCCCGTCGTGGCCGAAGTCGACGAACCCGTCGGGGAGCGCGTCGGCGGTGATCTGGCGGGAGCCGACCCAGATGGAGTCGATCCCGCGGACGATGTAGAGGGTGCCCAGGGTGACGACGAGTGCGGGCACCTTGCCGAGACTGACCAGGGCCCCGTTGAGGACGCCGAAGAGGATGCCGAGGGCGATCGCGATCAGGACGGCGACCAGGGGGCTTCCGCCGTCCTGGAGGTGGACTCCGGCGCCGAAGGCGGAGATGCCGAGGACCGAACCGACGGAGAGGTCCACGTTGCGGGTGATGACCACGACCGCCTGGCCGACGGCGACGAGCACCAGGATGGTCGCGTTGAGCATCAGGTCCTTGATGCCCTGCTCGGAGAGGAACTCGGTGTTGGACAACTGCGTGACACCCAGCATCACGACGAGGACGAGGGCGACGGCCAGTTCCCGCGCCTTGAACACTTTGTCGACAAGTCGCCGAGAGGCGACGGACTCGGGTGCGGGCTCGTGCCGCACCGGCTCTGCAGCCATGGTCATGCCGCGTTCCTTCCTCGGGCGGCACGGCCGGTCGCCGCCGCCATCACGGTCTCCTCGGTCGCCTCGGACCGGGGGATCTCGGCGGTCAGCCGCCCTTCGTGCATCACCAGCACCCGGTCGGCCATGCCGAGGATCTCCGGGAGGTCGGAGGAGATCATCAGCACCGCCACCCCCTCGGCCGCCAGGGAGGAGAGCAGCCGGTGCACCTCGGCCTTGGTGCCGACGTCGATGCCACGGGTGGGTTCGTCCACGATCAGCACCTGCGGGCGCGTCGCCAGCCACTTGGCCAGGACGACCTTCTGCTGGTTGCCACCGGAGAGGGTCCCGACGACGTCCGCGAGGCGGGCGTACTTGACCTGGAGCTTGACTGCCCAGTCGACTGCCCGGTCGCGCTCGGCGCCGCGGTTCATCACTCCGGCGCGGGTGGTCTCGGCGAAGCCGGTGAGGCCGATGTTGCGTTCGACGGACATCTCCATCACCAGACCCTGGGCACGGCGGTCCTCGGGCACCAGGGCGAGGCCGGCGGCCATCGCGACGCTCGGGGCCCCGGGCTTCAGCTTCTTGCCGAGCACCTCGACCTCGCCGCCGTCGAACCGGTCGACGCCGAACACGGCGCGGGCCACTTCGCTCCTACCGGCACCGACCAGCCCGGCCAGGCCGACTATCTCGCCGCGGCGGACGTCGAAGGAGACGTCCGTGAAGACACCCTCACGGGTCAGCCGGCGCACACCGAGGGCGACTTCGCCGATCTCCGTGACCTGCTTCGGGTAGAGCTCGTCCAGATCGCGGCCGACCATGCGGCGCACCAGATCGTCCTCGCTCAGGCCGTCGATCGGCTCGCTGGAGATCCAGGCGCCGTCGCGAAGGGTGGTGACGCGCTGGCAGAGCGCGAAGATCTCCTCCAGGCGGTGCGAGATGAAGAGCACGGCCGCGCCCTGCGCGCGGAGTGCCCCCACGACGCCGAACAGCCGGGCCACCTCGCTGCCGGTGAGTGCGGCGGTGGGCTCGTCCATGATCAGGACGCGGGCGTCGAAAGACAACGCCTTGGCTATCTCGACCAGTTGCTGATCCGCGAGGGAGAGGCCGCGGGCCGGCTGGTCGGGGTCGAGGTCGACACCGAGGCGCTCGAAGAGTTCGGCCGCCGCCCGCTTGACCGCACGGTGGTCCACCCGGCCCAGCGAGCGGCGGGGCTGACGGCCCACGAAGATGTTCTCCGCGACGGACAGGTCCGGGAAGAGAGTCGGCTCCTGGTAGATCACCGCGACCCCCGCGTCACGGGCGTCCGCGGGGCCGTGGAACTCGACGGCCCGGCCGTCCAGGAGGACCGTGCCCGCGTCGGGACGGTGCACGCCGGCCAGGGCCTTGATCAGGGTCGACTTCCCGGCGCCGTTCTCGCCGGCCAGGGCGTGCGCTTCGCCGGCGTACAGCCGCAGCGACACGCCACGCAGGGCCCGGACGGCACCGAAGGACTTGCTCACCCCCTCCAGTGCGAGCACCGGAGTCGTCTCCGGTTCGGGGTGCGTCATGGATTTCTCCCGTGCTTGTGTCGAGCGAAGAGCCCGACATGAAATGTTTCAGTGGAGTTGCCGGGAAGCTAGCCCCGCCTCGTCGAACCCGTCAAGGGGTGTTCCGCACCGAACTCCCCGAAACCTTCGGCGCACTCGGCCGCACCACCCCGCCTTGGCCCTGAACTGCGCATGTGGGGCTGGAGGGGTGGCGGGGACCGCAGCGAAGACACGATCCGGTAACACGCCGGCCACCTCGCCGGAACCCTTGACGGCCTCATCGGGGACGACTAACTTCTCCCACGCAATGAATCGATTCATTGAATCTTCCGGCGGCTGCTGCCAGGGCCGCCCGCACATCCCGAGGTGGACATGCCTGACATCGCCGCAGTGAAGGCCGTACTCGCCGGCCAGCGGATCGAGACTCCGTCCTGGGGCTACGGCAACTCAGGTACGCGCTTCAAGGTGTTCGCGCAGGCCGGGGTGCCCCGGACCCCGTACGAGAAGCTCGACGACGCGGCGAAGGTCCACGAGTTCACCGGAATCGCGCCCGTGGTGTCGCTGCACATCCCCTGGGACCGGGTGGACGACTTCGCCGCACTGGCCGCGTACGCGAAGGACCGCGACCTGGAACTGGGAGCGATCAACTCCAACACGTTCCAGGACGACGACTACAAGCTCGGCAGCGTCTGTCACCCGGACGCGAAGATCCGTGCCAAGGCCCTGGCCCATCTGCTGGAGTGCGTCGACATCATGGACGCGACCGGCTCGCGGGACCTGAAGCTCTGGTTCGCGGACGGCACCAACTACCCCGGCCAGGACGACATCGCCGCCCGCCAGGACCGGCTGGCCGAGGCGCTGGCCGCGGTGTACGAACGCCTCGGCGACGACCAGCGGCTGCTGCTGGAGTACAAGTTCTTCGAGCCCGCCTTCTACACGACGGACGTGCCCGACTGGGGCACCGCGTACGCGCACTGCCTCGAGCTGGGACCGAAGGCCCAGGTCGTCGTGGACACCGGGCACCACGCGCCGGGCACCAACATCGAGTTCATCGTCGCGACGCTGCTGCGCGCGGGGAAGCTCGGCGCCTTCGACTTCAACTCCCGCTTCTACGCGGACGACGACCTGATGGTCGGCTCGGCGGACCCCTTCCAGCTCTTCCGGATCATGCACGAGGTGGTCAAGAACGGCGGACTGGACCCCGAGACCAACGTCAACTTCATGCTCGACCAGTGCCACAACATCGAGGCGAAGATCCCGGCGGTCATCCGCTCGGTGACGAACGTCCAGGAGGCCACGGCCAAGGCCCTGCTGGTGGACATGGACGCGCTGACCGCCGCGCAGCGTGACGGAGACGTACTCGGTTCCAACGAGGTACTGATGGACGCCTACGACACCGACGTCCGTCCCCTGCTGCGGGAGCTCCGCGAGGAGCAGGGCCTCGCGCCCGACCCGGTCGCCGCCTACCGGAAGTCCGGCTGGCAGGAGGCGATCGCGGCCGGCCGCGTCGGCGGCGACCAGGCCGGCTGGGGCGCCTGAGCACACGCCTCGCCGGGCCGTCTCCGGCCCGTTCCCTCCGGCCGTTCCCGCCGGGCGGGCGACACCCCGCACGGTAGGCCGTCCCGGCTCACCACCCTCCCCACGCCGTCCCGCACCGCCAGATCCCGAAGGACTCCTGCCATGGCCTCCGCCACGCACACCACGGCCGCCGCGCTGATCGCGCGCTCCCGCCGGCTCGGCTCCGACCCCCGCAACACCAACTACGCGGGCGGCAACACCTCCGCGAAGGGCACCGGGACCGACCCGGCGACCGGCGGCGACGTCGAACTCCTCTGGGTCAAGGGGTCCGGCGGCGACCTCGGTACCCTCACCGCGTCCGGTCTGGCCGCGCTCCGCCTCGACCGTTTGCTCGCCCTGCGGGACGTCTACCCGGGGGTGGAGCGGGAGGACGAGATGGTGGCGGCCTTCGACTACTGCCTGCACGGCAGGGGCGGCGCGGCCCCCTCGATCGACACCGCGATGCACGGCCTGGTCGGGGCCGCCCACGTGGACCATCTGCACCCGGACTCGGGCATCGCGCTCGCCTGCGCGGCGGACGGCGAGAAGCTGACCGCCGACTGCTTCGGCGACAAGGTCGTCTGGGTGCCCTGGCGCCGTCCCGGCTTCCAGCTCGGCCTGGACATCGCCGCGGTCAGGGAAGCCAACCCGCGGGCCGTGGGCTGCGTCCTCGGCGGCCACGGCATCACCGCCTGGGGGGACACCTCCGAGGAGTGCGAGGGCAACTCGCTCTTCATCATCCGCACGGCCGAGGAGTACCTCGCGAGGAAGGGCAAGGCCGAGCCCTTCGGCCCGGTGCTCGCGGGGTACGAGCCGCTGGCCGAGGCCGAACGCCGGGAGCGCGCCGCGGCCCTGGCGCCGGTGATTCGCGGTCTGGCGTCCCAGGACCGCCCGCAGGTCGGCCACTTCGACGACACCGAGCCCGTGCTGGACTTCGTGTCCCGGGCCGAGCACCCGCGGCTCGCCGCCCTCGGCACGTCCTGCCCCGACCACTTCCTCCGCACCAAGGTGCGCCCACTGGTCCTGGACCTGCCGGCCGGCGCGCCGTTGGACGAGGCGGTCGCGCGGCTGAAGGAGTTGCACCAGGAGTACCGGGCGGAGTACCGCGCCTACTACGACCGGCACGCCACCCCCGACTCCCCCGCCCTGCGCGGGGCGGACCCGGCGATCGTGCTGGTGCCGGGCGTGGGCATGTTCTCCTTCGGGAAGGACAAGCAGACCGCCCGGGTGGCCGGGGAGTTCTACCTCAACGCCATCAACGTGATGCGTGGCGCCGAGGCCGTGTCCGCCTACGCCCCCATCGAGGAGTCGGAGAAGTTCCGCATCGAGTACTGGGCGCTGGAGGAGGCCAAGCTCCGGCGGATGCCGAAGCCGAAGCCGCTCGCCACCCGGATCGCGCTCGTCACGGGCGCGGGAAGCGGCATCGGCAAGGCCATCGCGCACCGTCTCGTCGCCGAGGGCGCCTGCGTCGTCGTCGCCGACCTGAACGCGGAGACCGCCGCTGCCGTCGCCGAGGAACTGGGCGGCCCCGACAAGGCGGTCGCCGTCACCGTGGACGTCACCTCCGAGGAGGAGATCACCGAGGCGTTCACGACCGCGGCCCTCGCCTTCGGCGGGGTGGACCTGGTCGTCAACAACGCCGGCATCTCCATCTCCAAGCCGCTCCTGGACACCACGGCGGAGGACTGGGACCTCCAGCACGACATCATGGCCCGCGGCTCGTTCCTCGTGTCGCGCGAGGCCGCCCGCGTCATGATCGCGCAGGGGCTCGGCGGCGACATCGTCTACATCGCCTCCAAGAACGCCGTCTTCGCCGGACCGAACAACATCGCCTACTCCGCCACCAAGGCCGACCAGGCCCACCAGGTCCGGCTGCTCGCGGCCGAACTCGGCGAACACGGCGTCCGCGTCAACGGCGTCAACCCCGACGGGGTGGTCCGGGGCTCCGGCATCTTCGCCGCCGGCTGGGGCGCCCAGCGCGCCGCCACGTACGGCATCGAGGAGGAGAAGCTGGGCGAGTTCTACGCCCAGCGGACCATCCTCAAGCGCGAGGTGCTCCCCGAGCACGTCGCGAGCGCGGTCTTCGCGCTCACCGGCGGCGATCTCACCCACACCACCGGTCTGCACATCCCGGTCGACGCGGGCGTGGCAGCGGCTTTCCTGCGCTGATCCGTGGTCAGGGGTGCCCGGCGGCCCACGCCCGGGCACCCCTGACCCCCGCCGGCCTCCTTCCCCTGACCCGTTCCCGACCGGCCGTTCGCCGCGGAGGTAATCCCGTGACCACCACTCCGCCCTCCTCGGCCTTCCGCTCGGTGTTCGCCGCGGTCGACCTCGGCGCCACCAGCGGCCGCGTGATCCTCGGCCGGGTCGGCCCGGACAACCTCGATCTCACCGAGGTGCACCGCTTCCCCAACATCCCCGTACGGCTGCCCGACGGGCTGCGCTGGGACGTACTCGCCCTCTTCCAGGGGGTACTCGACGGCTTGCGCGAGGCGGCCCGGGCCGGCGGCGTGAGCTCCGTCGGCGTGGACACCTGGGCCGTGGACTACGGGCTCCTCGACGCGGACGGGGCGCTGCTCGGCGCGCCCCACCACTACCGGGACACCCGGACCGACGGCGTCGCCGAACGGGTGTGGGCCGCGGTCTCCCCCGAGGCGCTGTACCGGATCACCGGCCTGCAGCACCTGCCGTTCAACACCGTCTTCCAGCTCGCCTCGGCTGCCGGGAGCGCGCAACTGGGCTCCGCGCGCACGCTGTTGCTCATGCCCGACCTGCTCGTCCACTGGCTGACCGGCTCTGTCGGGACCGAGGAGACCAACGCCTCCACCACGGGTCTCTTCGACGCCCGCACCGGCGGCTGGTCCAGGGACGTTCTCGAACCGCTCGGAATCGACCCCGCTCTGCTGCCCCCGCTGCGGGCCCCGGGCGACCCGGCCGGCACGCTGTTGCCGCACGTCGCCGCGTACACCGGTCTCGACCCCCGCACCCCGGTGACCACCGTCGCCTCGCACGACACCGCGTCCGCCATCGTGGCCGTCCCGGCCACCGAGCCGGACTTCGCCTACATCTCCTGCGGCACCTGGTCGCTGGCCGGCCTCGAACTCGACGCCCCGGTCCTGACCGAGGAGTCCCGGGCCGCCAACTTCACCAACGAGCGCGGTGTCGACGGCACCATCCGCTATCTGCGGAACATCATGGGCATGTGGCTGTTCGAGGAGTGCCGGCGCACCTGGGAACAGCACGGGCTGCCGACCCACATCCCGAGCCTGCTCGCCGACGCCGCCCGCGCCACCCCGTTCTCCGCGCTGATCGACCCGGACGCACCGGAGTTCATGGCTCCCGGCGACATGCCCGGCCGCATCCGGGAGTACTGCCGCCGCACCGGCCAGCCGGTCCCCGGGGATCGGGGCGCCGTGGTCCGCTGCATTCTGGAGAGCCTCGCCCTGGCGCACCGGCGGACCCTGCGACAGGCGGCCGGACTCGCCGGCCGGGACATCTCCCGCGTCCACCTCGTCGGAGGGGGATCGCGCAACGACCTGCTCTGCCAACTCACCGCCGACGCCACCGGACTGCCCGTCGTCGCCGGTCCCACCGAGGCCACCGCACTCGGCAACATCCTCGTCCAGGCGAGGGCAGCCGGCCTCGTCGGAGACCTGGCGGCGATGCGCCGTCTCGTCGCCGCCACCCAGCACCTGCGCCACTACGGTCCGCGCGGCGACGCGGCCGCCTGGGACGCGGCCGCCGCCCGGCTGGACACCGTTGCGGGCGGGTGAGGCCGCCGGGCCGGGGACGGCCGCGGCCCCTTCGGCGACTGGGACCGAGCTGCCGAAAGGATCCGCCGCCTGCGATCCGCAGGAGCCGCTCGTACCGGCTGCTCGTCGGGGGGACCGGGTGCCCACGGGAGGGGCAGATCCTTCGGGTCGTTGAGGCAGGCGGGCCCGGCGCGGAGCGCGGCGGTCCAGGCCGTGGGACCGTCGGGGTGCTGTGCCTCCAGCGTCACCCCGGTCGTGGCGTCGACGAGGGTGCGTGGCCCGTCCAGTAGGCGCTCCGGCCCGGAAGCGCAGGGGGGTGGCGCCCGGATCAGCGCGCTCCCGGGTGGTCGAGCGCGGCGATCTCCGGATGGTGCAGGTCGAACGCCGGGCTCTCGCTGCGGATGCGGGGCAGCGAGACGAAGTTGTGCCGGGGAGGCGGGCAGGAGGTGGCCCACTCCAGCGAACGGCCGAACCCCCAGGGGTCGTCGACGGTCACCCGCTCGCCGTACTGGGAGGTCTTCCAGACGTTGAAGAGGAACGGGAGGAAGGAGAGCCCGAGCAGGAATGACCCGATCGTGGAGACGGTGTTGAGCGCGGTGAATCCGTCGGCGCTCAGATAGTCCGCGTAACGGCGGGGCATTCCCTGGGCACCCAGCCAGTGCTGTACGAGGAACGTGAGGTGGAAGCCGACCGTCAGCACCCAGAAAGTGATCTTTCCGAGGCGTTCGTCGAGCATTCTGCCGGTGAACTTGGGCCACCAGAAGTGGAATCCGGCGAACATCGCGTACACCACGGTTCCGAAGAGCGTGTAGTGGAAGTGCGCGACCACGAAATAGGAGTCGGAGACGTGGAAGTCGAGCGGCGGTGACGCCAGGATGACGCCGGTCAGGCCGCCGAAGAGAAAGGTGACCAGGAAGCCCGTCGCCCAGAGCATCGGTGTCTCGAACGACAGGGACCCCTTCCACATCGTGCCGATCCAGTTGAAGAACTTGACCCCGGTCGGCACCGCGATCAGGAACGTCATGAAGGCGAAGAACGGCAGCAGCACTCCGCCGGTGACGTACATGTGGTGGGCCCAGACGGTGACGGACAGCCCGGCGATGGCCACCGTGGCGGCGATCAGGCCGACGTATCCGAAGAGAGGCTTGCGGGAGAAGACCGGCACGACCTCCGAGATGATGCCGAAGAACGGCAGCGCGAGGACGTAGACCTCCGGATGGCCGAAGAACCAGAAGAGGTGTTGCCACAGCAGGGCGCCGCCGTTGGCGGCGTCGAAGACGTGGGAGCCGAACTTCCGGTCCATTTCGAGCGCGAGCAGGGCGGCGGCGAGCACCGGGAAGACCAGGAGGATGAGGAGCGCGGTCAGCAGCACGTTCCAGGTGAAGATCGACATGCGGAACATCGTCAGCCCGGGTGCCCGCATGCAGATGATGGTGGTGATGAAGTTGACCGCGCCGAGGATGGACCCGAAGCCGGACAGCGCCACCCCCATGATCCACATGTCGGCTCCGATGCCCGGCGAGTGCACGGCGTCGGAGAGCGGGGCGTAGGCGAACCAACCGAAGTCCGCGGCTCCCTGCGGAGTGAGGAAGCCGCCGGCGGCGATGAGCGAGCCGAAGAGGAAGAGCCAGTAGGCGAGCATGTTCAGGCGGGGAAAGGCCACGTCCGGCGCGCCGATCTGCAACGGCATCAGCCAGTTGGCGAACCCGGTGAACAACGGCATGGCGAAGAGCAGCAGCATGATCGAGCCGTGCATGGTGAACGCCTGGTTGAACTGCTCGTTCGACATGATCTGCGTACCGGGACGGGCCAGTTCGGCGCGCATCAGCAGTGCCATCGCGCCGCCGACCAGGAAGAAGGCGAACGCGGTGACGAGGTAGAGGGTGCCGATCCGCTTGTGATCGGTCGTGGTCAGCCAGGACACGACGAGCCGTCCGCGGGAGGAGCGGTTCCCGGCCGGGCGCGTCGGCGGCGGGGCTCCGGGCCCGGAGCGCGGACCGCACGGGGTGTCAGGCCGGTGCGGATCGGGCACACCACTCGCGCCGGGGAGCGGCCCCGGTCCGGCGGGCGGGCGACCACTCCGTGCGGGTGCGGTCATGCCACCCTGCGATTCCCTTGCGTCCACCGGACCGTGTCCTCCTACTCGTGGTTCTCCGTGCAGCCCGCCCGCCCCGGGGCCGGGCCGGAAAGGTCCGCGAGCACGCGGGGGACGGGCAGGCCTTTCCGGCCAGGACCATGCTCCCGGTGATCGGCGTCGGCCCCCAGGGGCCGATGGGGTCCCCGGGCCGGGGCCGACGGGGCACGCTCCAGCGGGCCGGACGTCCCCCGGTGGGGGCCGGTCGGCCCTGGCCGTCGCGAATCCTCGGCCCGTAAGGGGCCGGGTCACGAGCCCTGCCCGCTGTCGCCGCTCTGCCCCGAAGGTCCGCACGGGCCCCACGTAGACTGGCGGGCTGTGGACCTGTCGTGGCGGTGGCGCGGCGTACCGCCGGCCGGCGGTACCCGAGGAGGAGAGCAGCACCCGATGACCGATCCCGTGTGCCCGGTGCCGCACCCTCCGGGTTCCTCCTCCCCCGTTCCCGCCTCGCCCGCCCCCGGCGCCGCCGGGGGTCTCGCGGGAAGGTGGCCGCAGCCCAGCCGTCCGGACCGGATGCGCGGGCTGCTCGATGCGGTGATGGGCCTCGGCCGGGGCCTCGAACTCCCCGAGGTGCTGCGCGGCATCGTGGAGGCGGCGGTGTCGCTGACGGACGCCGCGTACGGAGCTCTCGGTATCGTCGGGGACGGTGACACGCTGCAGGAGTTCCTGACCGTCGGCATGGAGCCGGAGCTCACCGACCGGATCGGTCGGACGCCGTGCGGGCGCGGTCTGCTCGGCGAACTCATCCAGCACCCGCGGCCGCTCCGCCTCGACGACCTCGGCAGCCACCCCAACAGCTTCGGGTTCCCTCCGCACCACCCGCCGATGCACAGCTTCCTCGGCGTCCCCGTGCGCGTGCGTGACGAGGTGTTCGGCAACCTCTACCTCACCGAGAAACGGCACGGGAGAAACTTCGACGCCGACGACGAGGCGGTGCTGACCACCCTCTCCATCGCCGCCGGGGTCGCCATCGACAACGCCCGGCTGTACGAGGAGAGCCGCCGGCGCGAACGGCGCCTGGAGGCCCTGGGTGAGATCACCCGCGCCCTGCTCTCGGGCACCGACGCCGACGAGGTGCTGCATCTGGTCGCGGAGCGGGCGATGGAGGTGGCGGGCGCGGACCGGGCGGCGATCCTGCTGCCGGCCCCGCTGTCGGGCATACCCGCGCGGCCCGGGCAGCCGGCTGCGCCGGTGGACGGAGGACGCCTGTCGGTGGCCGTCGCGCACGGGCGGGACGCCGACCGGGCGCGAGGGCTCTCCGTCCCGGCCTTCGGCTCGCTGACCGGGCTCGCCGCGCGTACGGGAACACCAGTTCACTGCACGGACGTACGTACGGATCCCCGGGCCCATCCGTTCGGTGACGGCGCCGACGACGGGCTGGGACCGGTGGTGGCGGTCCCGCTGCGGGTGGACGACGGGACCATGGGCGCGCTGCGGCTGGGGCGTCCCGCGGGCCGGCCGCCGTTCGACGACTCCGAGGTGGAACTGGTGTCCGGCTTCGCCGATCAGGCGGCGATCGCGCTGGAGCTGGCGCGAGGGCGCGCGGAGTCCGAGGAGCTCGCGGTCATGCACGACCGGGACCGCATCGCCCGTGATCTGCATGATCTGGCGATCCAGCGCCTGTTCGCGACGGGGATGACCCTGCAGAGCACCACCCGGGCCATCGCCGACCGCCCGGAAGCGGCCGAGCGGGTGCGGCGTGCGGTGGACGATCTCGACACCACGATCCGGATCGTCCGGTCCACCATCTTCGATCTGCGGACGGC
The DNA here is from genome assembly GCF_029167645.1 of Streptomyces sp. AM 2-1-1. Lineage (NCBI taxonomy): Bacteria > Bacillati > Actinomycetota > Actinomycetes > Kitasatosporales > Streptomycetaceae > Streptomyces > Streptomyces sp. AM 2-1-1. Next base: position 572,128 of record NZ_CP119147.1, read on the forward strand.
GGACGGCTCGGGCCGTAACGGACTGCGGCACCGCGTCTCGGAGACGGCTCTCACGGCGGCCCGCGCGCTCGGCTTCCGGCCCTCGGTCCGCATCGACGGACCGGTGGACACCGTGGTCCCGGACGACGTGGCGGAACACGTGGCGGCGGTCGCCGCCGAGGCCGTGTCCAACGCGTCCCGGCACGCCCGGGCGAGCCGCATCGACATCGTGCTGACCGCGGACGAGGCGGTGACGCTGACCGTCACCGACGACGGCACCGGGCTGGACGACCGCGCCGCCGCCGGGAGACCGGGGGGCGCTGGGCTGGCCAACATGCGGACTCGGGCGGAGCTGTGCGGAGGCACGCTGACGGTCGGGCGCCCGGCCGGCGGCGGGACCCGGATCACCTGGAGCGCCCCGCTCGACTGAGGCCGGACGGCTACCGGCCGGGAACCCGGGCGCACGGGGTCCGGCGAGCATCGCGGGACGCCGTGGCGGCGATTCGCCTACCGCCCGCCGCGTTCCCTGATGCGGCCGGCGAGCATGGCGGCCTGGATGCGGCGGCCGACACCGAGTTTCGCGAGGATCGCGGAGATGCGGTTCTTCACGGTCTTCTCGGCGAGGAAGAGCTCTTCGGCTATCTCCCGGTTGGTGAGTCCTTCACCGATGAGATCGAGGATCTGCCGCTCCCTCGGGGTGAGCCTGTCGAGTTCGGACGGTGCGGTCTCCACGGCGGGCGGCTGCGAGCTTCCCCGCAACCGCGCCATCACCCGGGCAGTCGTCCGGGGGTCGAGCATGGAGGTGCCGGACGCGACGGTGTGGACCGCCGAGACCAGACCGGCCCCGTTGATCTGCTTCAGTACGTAGCCGGCCGCGCCCGCCATGATGGCGTCGAACAGCGCCTCGTCGTCGTCGAACGAGGTGAGCATCAGACAGGCGAGCTCCGGCATCCGGGCCCGCAGTTCGCGGCAGACCTCGATGCCTGCGTGGTCCCCGCCGCGGTCGTCGCCGAGGCGTACGTCCAACACCGCGACCTGCGGCCTGGTGGCGGGCACCCGGGCCAGCGCCTCCCTGGCGTCACTGGCCTCGCCGACGACCTCGATCCCGCCGTCGGCCTCCAGCAGGTCCCGTACGCCGCGCCGCACCACCTCGTGGTCGTCGAGGATGAACACGCGCACCGGTCGGGTGGGCTCCGGCACGGAGCCGCTCGGGCGGGACTGCTCGGGATCGTCGTTCACACCATGCTCGATCGGTCGGGGGCGGGTGGTGTCCGGGTGGACGCGAACCAGTATGTGCCCGCCCCGAAACGGTCTGGCGAGGGGGTGCGCGGGCATCTCACGGCGCTGTGCGGGAGGGGCCGAAAGGCCCTGTGGCCTGGGCCGTTCGGCTCTCGGGGCCCGGGGCCACAGTGGCCCCGCCGGAGTCTCCGGCGGGTCGGACGGTCCGGGCCTCCCGGACGGTTCGGGCGGGGCCCGGTCGCCGGTGTGAGGCGGGGGGTGCGGTCGTCGCGGTGGGCCCCGGTCAGGCGTTCCCCCGTGACGCGCCGTCCGGCCAGACGACTTCCACGGGAATGCCCCGGGTACGCGCGAAGGCGACCAGGTGCGCGGTGGCGTCGCTGCCGTTGGAGAGGGAACCGTCCCAGACCGCGAGGACGGTACGGCTCTCGCTGACGAGGTTCTCGTCGGCCCCGACACAGGCGTCCCGGTTTCCGGGGTCGAAGGCCAGCAGCCGCACCTGGGCGGCGAGGGCCAGCAGTTCGGCCGCTGCCCGGCGGTCCGGCTCGGGGAGCACGGCCGGTACCGAGCCCTGCGCCGGCAGCAGTACGGTCAGCTTGCGCCCGGTGTCCCGGGCGGCCCGGCCGAACGCCAGCGGCAGTCCCGCTCCGGCGCGTACGCAGGCCGTCGTGCTCTCCGTGAGTCGTTCCAGCCGCGCCCTCAGTTCGCTCTCCACCAGGTGGAGGGTGCTGCCGCTGAGGTCCTTGTGCCCTACGACCGCTATCACCGCGTGCCTCTCCCCCGTGTCGTCGCCCCGCCCGGTCCGGCGGACGCGTCGCATGCCGCGGACCGTACCCCGGTGCCGCGGGGCCGGTCCGCGGCATGCGACGTCTCGCAGTGAATACGCCCGGGGGCCCGGGGAACAGGGCCGTTCGGCCCTTCGCTCCGGGGCTCCGCCGGGAATCGGGGTGCCGTTCCGCGCAAGTCCGAGGCGGCCTCGGCAGCGGGCGGGCCGTTCAGCGGATCCGGGCCGCCAGAAGCGCGATGTCGTCGGTCTTCCCCTTGCCGAAGGTCTCCAGCAGGGTGTCGCAGAGCTCTTCCAGCTCCGGCGAGGCAGTGGCGAGGGTCCGGTCCAGGGCGGCCATGCTCTCGTCCAGGTCCTCGCCCGGGACCTCGATCAGACCGTCGGTGAGCAGCAGGAGCGTGGAGCCGGGCTCGACCGCGTGCGGTACGGCGGGCGCGTGCGGGAGGCTGAGTCCCAGCAGCGGGCCGTGCTCCGTGAGGTAGCGGGTGGAGCCGTCGGGGTTTCTCAACAGGGGCGGGATGTGGCCGGCGTTGGCCACGTGCATCCGTCTTCCGCCCGGTTCCACCAGCACCAGGCAGACGGTCACGGTGATGGAGGGCCGCAGCCGGACCAGCAGGGCGTCCAGCCGGGTGAGCAGGGTCTGCGGGTCGTGCCCCTCGATGGCGTACGCGCGCAGGGCGTGGCGTACCTCTCCCATGATCATGGCGGCCTTCAGGGAGTGCCCCGCGACGTCGCCGATGGCCAGGAGAAGCCCGGCCGGGGTCTCGATGGCCTCGTAGAAGTCGCCGCCGATCTCCGCGTGGTCGGCGGCGGGTTCGTAGCGTACGGCCATGTCGACGCCGGGAACGGCGGGCAGCCGGTCCGGCAGGAACGTGCGCTGCAGGGCCAGCACGAGCGCGTGCTCCTCGCTGTGGCTGCGCAGCGCCTCCAGGGCCAGCGCACAGGCCTGGGCCAGCTGGGAGAGTAGTTCACGGTCGTCCGCGCCGACGAGTGTGGCGGCGTCGACCGCGAGCGCGACCGGTGGGCGACCCCGCTTGGTGCGGGCGAGGACCAGCGCGACCCGGTCGGGGAAGACGTCGGCGCGGCTGTCCCCGTCCCGGCAGGTCAGGGCCTTCCAGTCGGCGCCGTCGAGGACGGTGATCTCCGTCCCGGTGCCGTCGCCGAGCGCGTTGTCGGACAGGTGGTCCAGGAGCCGGGGGTCACCGTGGGCGAGGGTGACCGGCGCTTCCTCGGCACGGCGGGCGCCGGCGGCCCGCTCCTGCTCCCGCGCCCGGGCGGTCGCGAGGTAGACGGTCCGGCCGTCGGGGCTGAGGGCGACGGCCACGGTGGGCGAGTACATCAGCGTCGCGGCGCCGACCGCCGCCGCGTCGGTGAACGCCTCTCCGTCGCGGGCCGCGTAGACGGCGAGGGTGCTGCTGTTCAGCGCGGCGACGCGGGTCGCGAGCCGCTCGGCCCGGCGGCGCGCGCGGGCGTACCGGAGTGCGGCGGTGACCGTCGCGAGGAGTTCGTCGGGGGCGATCGGCTCGGTGAGGTACGCGTCGGCGCCCCGGTGGAGTCCCTGGGTGCGGTCGCTCACCTCGATCGCGGTGGCGGAGACGTGGATGACGGGCAGATGAGCGGTGCGCGGGTCCGCCTTGATCTGCTCGCAGACCTCGAAGCCACTCATGTCGGGCAGCTTCACGTCGACGATGGCGAGTTCCGGGAGCAGTGCGTCGGGGGATTTCGCGAGCAGCGCGAGCCCTTCGGTGCCGTCGGCGGCCTCGACGACCGTGTGTCCGGCACGGCGCAGCCAGCTGCCCACGATGTAGCGGTTGGTGTCGTTGTCGTCGAGGACCATGACCGTGGCCACGGCGCTGTCGGCATGGGACTGGGGACTCATCTCGTGCCGCCTTCTCCCGCCGTACGGAGGGATTCCTCCGGGGCGGGAGCCTGTTCGGGGACGTCCCTGAAGGCTGCTGCCAGCCGGGGGAGGGTGAGTGAGGACTTGTCGAGCACCGCTCGCGCGTGACTCAACCGCTGGTGGTCGAGGGTGGCGTCGGCCGCCGAGGTGATGACGACCACCGGGATCCCCGCGAGCGAGGGGTCCCCGGCGAGTTCCGTCAGCACATCGTAGCCGTCCATGTCGGGCATGTGCAGATCGAGCAGGACCGCGTCGGGGCGGTTCCGGCGGATCGCGTCGACCGCGCGGCCGCCCTCGCCCACCTCGACGACGCGCTCGGCCAGCTGGGCGACGAGGGGCCTGATGGTGGAGCGGAACACCTCGTCGTCGTCGATGGAGACGAGGAGCGAGAGTTGCGCCGGCGGGTGCTGTCCGTCGGTGTCGGGGGGGCCCTCCCCCGGGTGGGTGGCGGGCAGGCGGACGACGACCTCGGTGCCCCGGCCCGGGGTGCTGGTCAGGACGAGGGTGCCGCCGAGCAGTTCGGTGAGACGCCGCGCGTAGGGGAGGCCGAGGCCGGTCCCGGAACGCCCGCGCTGGTGCGCGCCGCGTACCTGGTAGAACTCCTCGAAGATCTGGTGCTGCTCCTCCGCCGGGATGCCGATGCCGGTGTCCGACACCGTGAAGACCACCTCCGTGCCGCCGTCGCCCTGCCCGGCCGCCACGTCGAGCCGGACGGTCCCCTCCTCGGTGAACTTCAGGGCGTTGGAGAGCAGGTTGCGCAGGATGCGGGTGACCATCACCTCGTCGCTGACGAGGGTGGTGGCCGGGTCGGGTTCGGCCACCGTGAGCGTGACTCCGCTCCGTGTCTCGTACCCCCGCAGGGTGCCGCGCAGCTGGCCGAGGGTCGCCCGCAGATCGACGGCGTCCCAGTGCGGCTCCAGGCGTCCGGACTCGGCCTTGGCGACGTCGAGCAGTTCGTCGACGAGGGCGAGCAGAGTGGCCCCGGACGCGGAGATCATCGAGACCCTACGGCGCTGCTCCTCGTCGAGGCGCTCTCCGTCGATGTCCAGGAGGAGGCGTGCCAGGCCCACCACGGAGTTCACCGGGGTGCGCAGTTCGTGGCTGACGTTCGCCCAGAACCGGGTCTTCGCCTCGCTCGCCTCGCGCAGCTGGCTCGACTTCTCCTCCAGTTCGGCGTAGAGGGCGACCACTCCGCGGTTGGTCTCCTCCAGCTCCGCGGACAGTTCGGAGTAGAGCGCCACCACTCCCCGGTTGGTCTCCTCCAGTTCGTCGTTGAGGCGGCGCAGCTCCTCACGCTGGGCGCGGGACTCTTCCAGCGCGGCGATCAGGTCGCTGGTCTGCGCGCGGGCGTCGTCCAGTTCGGTCGATCCCCGGTGCGCGGCGAGGAGGTCCTGGGCCCGCCGGAGGCTCTCCGTGGTGGCGGCGCCCACCGAGAGCTGCTGCTCGATCGTCACGGCCCGGCCGGCCGGGTCGTGCCGGGTCGGTACGAGCCGGGAGGCCGCCTCGACGGCCTCGCGTCCGGGTCCGGGTCCGTCGCGCCAGAGCACGACGACGCGCAGGACCGGTGATGCTCCGGGCACCGTGCCGAAGGTGACCCGGAGGCCTGAGGAGCCGAGGACGTCCCGCCCCAGTTCGCTGAGGGCGGTGGCCAGGCGGATCTGGTCCTGCCGTTCGACCCCGAGGGCCTCGGCGGCCGCCTTCCCGCTGCGCCTGAGCATGAAGATGTCCTGCTCGGTGGCGAGGGCGACGGTCGCCAGGAGCACGGTCCCCTCGGCCGTGGGGAGCGTCACCATGCTCCCTTCGCCACCACGACCCCGGCGTCGTCGCGGCGCACGCCTGCCTCGCGCAGCAGCTGTGCGGCGGCGACGAGGGGGGAGTGCGCCAGCAGTCCGGGCAGGGCTGCGGGTTGCCAGCGCTCGGTGAGCCCGTCGGAGTGCATGACCACGGCGCTGCCCCGAGGGAGTTCCTGCCGGACCGTCCGCAGGGTGGGCAGCTGGTGGCCGACGATGCCGGGGGCGGACGGCAGGGAACGGCGGCTGTTGGTGGCGGGATCGACGACGAAGGTGCTGACGTTCCCCACCCCGCAGAAGGTCACGGTGCGCGCGCCGGGTTCGATGCGTACGACGGCCACGGCGCCGCCCCGTCCGCCGCGCAGCGCCGAGTGGATCTCCGCCATCACTCCTTCGGGGGTCTGGGCCCTGCCGTCCCGGAACGCCGTGACGGCGGCATCGGCCGCCCGGCCGGCCAGCGGTCCGTGGCCGAGACCGTCGCAGAACATGACCAGCAGCGCGGACGCGTCCGCGTCACTCTCCGTCTCCTGAGGGCGTTCCGGCGTGCGCGGAGCCGGAAGGTCGGCGCGCTGCCTGCCGAAGCCGGTCAGCGCTGACCAGCCCAGGGGGTCGGGCTCGGCCCGTCCGGCGGACCGGCGAGCGGTGTGCGGCTCCGGGGTGCGGGGAACCACGGGCCGGGCGGCCCAGACGTCACCGCACATCTCTTCGCCGGTGATCGGCCGGGTGAGCCCCGCCACCAGCGGTTCGCCGGCGGTGGCGGCGCGTCCGGCCGCCTCCTTGGTCCAGAAGCGGGCGGCGAGTACGGTCCCCCGTCCCTCCACGGAATGGATGTCGACGGCGTCGGCGAGCCGGGTGATCGCGCCCAGTCCGATGCCGAGGGTGCCGGCCGAGGACACGCCGTCCGTGAGCGAGTGGCTCACGTCGGCCATGCCCGGGCCCGCGTCGATGGTGACGCATTCGACGCCCGCGTCGGTCTGGGTGCGTACCGCCCGCAGCAGCAGGGTGCCGTCGACGGCGTGCCGGGCCAGGTTGGTCCCGGCCTCGCTCACCGCCAGCGCGACTTCGGCGCAGCGCTGTTCGTCGAAGCCGAGGCGCCGCGCCAGTGCGGACGCGGCTCCCCGCGCGGCGGCGGGGAGGGACTCGGTGTCGCGGAACCAGGCGACGTCCTGCGCGTCCAGCACGTACGGGGTCAGCGGGCCCATTTGGTCACCGCGATCTGGGTGCCGCGGCCGACTTCGGTGTCCAGCGTGAAGTCGTCCACCAGGCGGCGCGCTCCGCTGAGGCCGAGCCCGAGCCCGCCTCCGGAGGTCCATCCGTCGGTCAGCGCCAGGTCCAGGTCGGGGATGCCCGGCCCGGTGTCCTCGAAGACGGCGGTGACGCCGAGGCGGCCGTCCCGGCGGACCAGCCCGGTGCGCATGACACCGCCGCCGCCGTAGACCAGGGTGTTGCGGGCGAGCTCGCTCGCCGCGGTGACCAGCTTCGTCTGGTCGACCAGGGAGAGCTTGCACCGCTGCGCGAGGGTGCGGACCAGCTGCCGGGCGCGGACCACGTCGTCGTTGGACGCGATGTCGACCGTCTCGTGATCGCCTTCGGGGACGGGCGGCAGCCCGCTCACGGCCGTGCCGGACGGTGGTCGTCCGGCCGGGCCAGGATGTCCAGCCCCTTCTCCAGGGAGAGGGCGGTGCGTACGCCACCGAGCGACAGGCCCAGCTCGACCAGCGTGATGGCGACGGCGGGCCGCATGCCCACCACGACCGTCTCGGCGTCGAGCATCCGGGAGATGGCCGCCGTGGTGGCCAGCATCCGGCCCACGAAGGAGTCGACGATCTCGACCGCGGTGATGTCGATGACGACTCCGCGCGCGCCCGTGGCGACGATCCGGGCGGCCAGGTCGTCCTGCAGGTCGAGGACGGTCTGGTCTTCCAGGTCCACCTGGATGGAGACCAGAAGGACGTCGCCGATCTTCAGGACCGGTACGCGCTCGCTCACGCCCGGCCGCCCGTCGCTGCCAGGCCGGAGTCGACGCGGCGCAGCGCGTGCTTGAGGGCGTCCGCGAGGGTCGCCTTCGTGACGATGTCACCGAACTGGATGCCGAGCGCCACGATGGTCTGGGCGATCTGCGGACGGATGCCGGAGATGGTGCACTCGGCGCCCATCAGCCGGGCCGCCACCACGGTCTTGAGCAGGTGCTGGGCCACCTCGGTGTCCACCGCCGGCACGCCGGTGATGTCGATGATGGCCTGGTCGGAGCCTGTGTCGACGAGGGTCTGCAGCAGCTTCTCCATGACGACCTGGGTGCGGGCCGAGTCGAGCGTGCCCACCAGGGGTACGGCGACCACGCCGTCCCACAGCTTCACGACCGGGGTGGAGAGCTCCATCAGCTGCTCGGACTGGGCGCTGATGATCTCCTCACGTGCCTTGGCGAAGACCTCGATCGTGTACAGGCCGAGGGCGTCGAGGAGCTTGCTGAATCCGAGGTACGCGTGGATGTCGGCGGCCGACGTGTCCGCGGTCGGGGCGAGGAGTTCCTTGCAGGCGAAGACGCTGGTCGCCGTCTCCGTGGGGGTGAAGCCCTGGCGGGCGCGGTTGCGCGACAGCTCGCCCAGGAGCGCGCGCACCTCGGCGTACTCCTCGGCGTTCGCGTCCAGGCCGCCCTTGCGCAGCCCTTCGACCAGTGCCGAGTAGAGCTCGCGGAGCTCACGGTCGAGTTCCGCCAGGGAGACGCGCCCGCGCAGCGTGCGCGAGACCGACTCCACCCAGGCGGCCTCCAGCGTGTCGCGCTGCTCGGTGAGCAGCGCCACGACTCTCGCCGATATGTCTTGTTCCGCCACCACGGCGATCCCTCCGGTTGCGCCCCGTCGGTACGGGGCGGTCTTCGCAGCGTAAGCCATCGTTTCGCCTGTTCCGGCGTCACCCGGCTTGCGACGATCGCCACAGGGTTCGCACCCTCCCCGACGTGATCGGTGCAGGGCGGAACCTCCCCCGCCGAGCCGTGGCAGGGCGGGAGAACGTGCGAGGAGCACGCCCCCGGACCACCGGGACCGCGCTCTTCCTTACCCACTCCGGCCTTACGGAGCGTGCGGCGCGGACTGTTCGTCCTCGCGCATGACCCGTCTGCCCAGGCCGTGCACCTCTAATCCCCGAATCCGGAACGGGTGGGTCGGCGCCCCCGACACGAGCCGGGCAACGGTGGCGCCGACGGTAGGACACGCGCACGACCCGCCCCGGGTTTCCCTTCGAACGACGACAGGTTAGGTTAGGCATGCCTAACCAATGAGTTTCCCCTCTCACTCTCCGCATCCCGCTCGTCGCCCCGCCCCCGCGCGGATCCACGCCCTCCTTCACGCCCTCCTTCACGCCCGTCCTTCACGCCCGCCCGAACCGACACCGCTCTGGAGCACCGGATGCGCACCCCCAGCAGCCACCCCACCCGGCCGACGCCCGCCGAGCGCGTGCGCTCCATCCTGCGAGCGGCCCAGTCGATGACCGTGGTGAGCGACGGCAGGCACCACGAGGTCCACCGGCTCGACGGCGGCGCCATGGGCGCGGTCCACCTGCACGCGCCCCATGACGGCACATCCTCCGCCACGCACCCCCGCGTCCCCGTACGTCTGGAACTGACGGACATCGCCCCCACCCCCGTACGCGACCGGCTGCGGGCCCGGGTCACGCTCACCGGCCTCATGGCGGCCCCCTACCACGACGTCCCCGGGTCCACCTGCATGGAGTTCGGGCAGGCCGTTCTGGAGAGCGGCGGAGAGCGCCGTTTCGTGACGCTCGAGGAACTCGACGAGGCATCCCCGGACCCGATCGCCACCAGCGAGGCGGCCATGCTGATGCACCTCGTCGACAGCCATCAGGAGCTACTCCCCCTCCTGGTACGGCTGGTGCGCCCCCGGCCGGTACGCGGCCTGCTCCGCGCCGTCCCGCTGGCGATGGACCGGTACGGCGTGACGCTGCGACTGGAGTACCCGGGAACCCACCAGGACGAGCGGCTTCCTTTCGCCACCCCGGTCACCGACCTCGAAGGTGCCGGCCCCCAGATCCACGCGCTGCTCTCCGCGGCCCGGCGCGCGCCCCACCTCGGCCCGCTGCTCACCTGACCTGGCCGGATCCTGAAGGCACACGCCAATCCTCGTCGCAGCCGCTGCGACTGACGGCACGTCAGGTAAATAGCAGGCATACATGCGGCCGATCGGGTCATCCGGACTCCTGACAGAAGGAGGCACCGATGCCGCTCACTTTTCGGAAGAGCTTTCAGATCCTGCCCGGCGTGCGTCTCAACATCAACCGTCACTCCTGGTCCGTCACCACTGGCGCCAAGAACGGCCCGAAGCGCACCAGGAGCAGCACCGGACGCCGCACCACCTCCATGAACCTGCCCGGCCCCTTCGGCTGGCGCAAGACCCGGCAGACCCGCCGGGGCTGACCGCCACGGGGACCGAACGGCACGGGGGCCTCGCCCGCCCCGACGTCGCGGCAGCCGGGAGAGGGCGACGACCAGCAGACCTGTGCGGGCGCGAAGAAGGGGATCCGGCATTGCCGGATCCCCTTCTTCGCGCCCGCACGGACGAATCCGACCGTACGTCGCCGGAAGGGAACGGCCGTCCAGGTCCTCACACGCGCCGACTTCCCTCGGCACGCTCGCGCCGCACGGGCCGTGATGCTGTTGCGAGGGAGTGAGAGGTGCGGCCACGCCCTCCCGCTCGCGCGTGCGCGACCACCCGTCCCGGAACACCTCGCTCTTCGCGGCAGCAACCCCGGCGGCGCATCCACCGCTCGACCGGCGCCGGGCGGCAGCCCTCCGCACCGGCACGCCGCCTCCCGTACCTCCGGCGTGGCCGACACGGGCTGACCACGCGTCAGACGGCGCGGATCCGCAGTCGGATCACGCCGGCACGGGGCCGCCGGAGAGAGCCGGGCGGTCCCCCTGCGGACAGCACGCCGAGTTGCCCCGAATGTCACCGATTCGCCACGCGTCCCTTCCGCAACACCCTTGACACACAACCCCACGAGCCTCCCTACTGGTCTCCGCATCCCAGTTTGACAACGTTGTCCAAACATCGTCCGGGGAGGAACGGCTCGGTATGCAGCCACCACTTGATCTTCGTTTCCACGCGGGTACGCGTCGGAGACACAGCGTCGCCGCCCTCGCCGCGACCCTCGTACTGGTCGGAGCGGGCCCTTCACTCGCCGCCGTACCGCAGAGCGGCTCCGGGCGGCCGTCGGCCGACCAGACGTTCAGCTCGTCCTTCGAGGCCGACCAGAAGCAGCCCGACTGGCGCAGCACCGTGGAGACCGGCCCGGACGGCAAGGACCTCTCCCAGGGCGTCGACGGCGGGTTCGCCGGCGGCATCCCGGGCAACGTCACCGACCGGGTGACGGACCTTCGCGCCAGCGACGAGAACACCGGCGGCGGCGAAGTCAAGGAGAACCTGGTCGACGTCTCCTCCGCCACCAAGTGGCTGGGCTTCAAGTCCACCGGCTGGGTGGAGTTCGACCTCAGCGAGTCCACGAAGGTGACGACGTACGCGCTGACGTCAGCCAACGACCACGACGAGCGTGACCCCGAGGACTGGGTCCTCAAGGGGTCGGCCGACGGCGAGACGTGGACGACGCTGGACACGCGTACCGGGCAGACGTTCGGCGAGCGCTTCCAGACCCGCTCCTTCGACATCGCCGAGCCGGCCGCGTACCCGCACTTCCGCCTGGAGTTCACCAAGAACCACGGCGCCCCGGACGCGATCCAGCTCGCCGACGTCCAGTTCTCGGACGGCGACACCTCCGCCCCGGTGCCCGACGAGATGCGCACCGTCGTCGACAAGGGTCCGTCAGGGTCGCCGACGGCGAAGTCCGGTGCGGGTTTCACCGGCACCAAGGCGCTGCGTTACGCGGGTACCCACCAGGACAAGGGCCGCGCGTACTCGTACAACAAGGTCTTCGACGTCAACACGCCGGTGACCCGTACGACACAGCTGTCGTACCTGGTCTACCCGCAGATGACCAAGACGGACCTGGCCTACCCGGCCACGCACGTCTCGGTGGACCTCGCCTTCACCGACGGCACCTACCTGAGCAAGCTCGGCGCGACCGACACCGACGGCGGAGCGCTGACCCCGCAGGGCCAGGCCGACGCCAAGCGGCTGTACGTCAACCAGTGGAACAAGGTCGCCTCGGACATCGGCACGGTCGCCGCGGGCAAGACGGTCGACCGGGTCCTGGTGGCGTACGACTCCCCCACCGGTCCCTCGCAGTTCCAGGGCTGGCTCGACGACATATCGATCGCCCCGAAGGCGCCCGCGAAGCCCAGGGCGCACCTGTCCGACTACGCGCTGACGACGCGCGGCACCAACTCCAGCGGCGGTTTCTCGCGCGGCAACAACATTCCGGCGACCGCCGTGCCGGAGGGCTTCAACTTCTGGACCCCGGTCACCAACGCCGGTTCCACGGACTGGCTGTACGACTACGCGCGCGGCAACAACGCGGACAACCTGCCCACCCTTCAGGCGTTCAGCGCCAGCCACGAGCCGAGCCCGTGGATGGGCGACCGGCAGACGTTCCAGCTGATGCCGTCCGTCGCCTCCGGCACCCCGGACGCGTCGCGGTCCGCCCGTGCGCTGGCGTTCCGTCACGAGAACGAGACGGCGACCCCGCAGTACTACGGCGTGAAGTTCGAGAACGGCCTCAGGGCCGAGATGACGCCGACCGACCACGCGGCGCGCATGCGGTTCACCTACCCCGGCGCGGACGCGAGCATCGTGTTCGACAATGTCAACAACCTGGGCGGGCTGACGCTGGACCCGGCCACCAGCTCCTTCACCGGCTACTCCGACGTGAAGAGCGGCGGGTCCACGGGCGCCACCCGGCTGTTCGTGTACGGCGTCTTCGACTCCGAGGTCACCGCGAGCGGCAAGCTCACCGGTGGCGGTGGTGACAAGGTCACCGGCTACTTCCGGTTCGACGCGGGCAAGGACAAGCAGGTCGGGCTCCGTCTCGCCACCTCGCTGATCGGCGTCGACCAAGCGAAGAGCAACCTCGCCCAGGAGATCCCGGCGTCCACCTCCTTCGAGAAGGTGCGGAAGAAGGCCCAGCGCGCCTGGGACGACATCCTGGGCAAGGTGGAGGTCGAGGGTGCCACCGAGGACCAGCTGACCACGCTGTACTCCAGCATGTACCGGCTGTACCTGTACCCGAACTCCGGCTTCGAGCAGGTCAAGGGCGTGAGCACCTACGCCAGCCCGTTCGTCGCCAAGACCGGTACGGACACCGCGACCGACACCGGCGCGAAGCTCGTCAAGGGCAAGGTCTACGTCAACAACGGTTTCTGGGACACCTACCGCACCACGTGGCCCGCGTACTCCTTCCTGACGCCGAAGAAGGCCGGCGAGATGGTCGACGGGTTCGTGCAGCAGTACAAGGACGGCGGCTGGATCTCCCGCTGGTCGTCCCCGGGTTATTCGGACCTGATGACCGGCACCAGCTCGGACGTGGCGTTCGCGGACGCGTACGTCAAGGGCGTCGACTTCGACGCCGAAGCGGCGTACGAGGCGGCCCTCAAGAACGCCACCGTCGTCCCGCCGTCCTCGGGCGTCGGCCGCAAGGGGATGGAGACCTCGGTCTTCACCGGCTACGCCGACACCTCGACCCACGAGGGACTCTCCTGGTCGCTGGAGGGCTACCTCAACGACTACGGCATCGGTCAGATGGGCAAGGCGCTCTACGCGAAGACGAAGAACAAGCGCTACAAGGAGGAGTCCGACTACTTCCTCAACCGCGCGCAGAACTTCGTGAAGCTCTTCGACGGTGAGGCGGGCTTCTTCCAGGGCAAGAACGCCGACGGCAGCTGGCGCGTCCCGTCCGCGAGTTACGACCCGCGCGTCTGGGGTTACGACTACACGGAGACCGACGGCTGGGGCTACGCCTTCACCGCGGTGCAGGACACCCGGGGCCTCGCCAACCTGTACGGCGGCCGGGACGGCCTCGCCAAGAAGCTCGACACGTACTTCTCCACCCCGGAGACCGCCGGTCAGGAGTTCACCGGCTCGTACGGCGGTGTCATCCACGAGATGACCGAGGCGCGCGACGTGCGCATGGGCCAGTACGGCCACAGCAACCAGGTCGCGCACCACGTGACCTACATGTACGACGCCGCCGGCCAGCCGTCCAAGACGCAGGAGAAGGTCCGCGAGGTCCTGGGCCGCCTGTACGGGGGCAGCGAGATCGGCCAGGGTTACCACGGCGACGAGGACAACGGCGAGCAGTCGGCCTGGTTCCTCTTCTCCTCCCTCGGCTTCTACCCGCTGGTCATGGGCAGCGGTGAGTACGCGGTCGGTTCGCCGCTCTTCACCAAGGCCACCGTGCACCTGGAGAACGGCCGCACCCTCACGGTGAAGGCGCCGAAGAACAGCACGAAGAACATCTACGTCCAGGGCCTGAAGGTCAACGGCAAGAAGTGGACCTCCACGACTTTGCCGAACGACCTCCTCGCCAAGGGTGGCGTGCTCGAATTCGACATGGGTTCCAAGGCCTCCTCGTGGGGCACCGGCAAGAACGCCGCGCCGGTCTCCCTCACCAAGGACGACAAGGTGCCCGCGCCGAAGCAGGACGTGCTGAAGGGTGACGGCGCCCTGTTCGACGACACCTCCGCCACCTCGGCCGAGACCGCCGCGGTCGAACTGCCGGTGGCCGAGGCGACGAAGGCCGCGCAGTACACCCTGACGTCGGCGAAGTCCGGCGCGGCCCCGAAGGGCTGGGTGCTCCAGGGCTCCTCGGACGGCAAGTCCTGGAAGGACCTCGACAAGCGGTCCGGCCAGACCTTCGCCCACACGCAGCAGACCCGGGTGTTCTCGGTCGCCCGGCCTGGCGACTACCAGCAGTACCGGCTGGTGCTCGACGGGGCGGCGACCCTCGCCGAGATCGAGCTGCTCTCCTGAGCCGTACGGGTCCGGGGGCGGCGGCCTCCGGACCCGTGCGGTGATCCCACGCCGGCGGCCGGCATCCCGTGTACGGGGTGCCGGCCGCCGGCGTTCCGGTGCCGCCAGGGCGGGGCTTCGGCAGCACGACCTGGGCACGCGGTCGCGATCGGGGCCCACGGCCGACGCCGGGCATCGCGGCCGACGCCGGGCACCACGGCCGACGCCGGGCACCACGGCCGACGCCGGGCATCGCGGCCGACGCCGGGCATCGCGGCCGACGTGAGCCGAAGAGCTGTCGCGCGACGGGCCGGACAACCCCGTTCCATGCGTACGCGAGAAATGCCGAATACCGCTTGACGACGGTCGCTTTCACTCGACCACAGACCGCGTGGGACCATCCCCTTTCGCCGCGGGGAATTCCCGGAGATTTCCGTACCGGCAGCCCTGACTCATTCCGGACGTGCCCCTTAGGCAGATGTGCGGAAAGAGCGGGCGGAGATGGGTGAGCGGCTCACCGGAGCGCCACGGCGAAAGAGCCGGGATCCGCCGCTCCCGACCATCCGGGGAAACCCGCAGCGATGAATTCCGGGAGCAGACGAGCAGCGCCGCACCCCGCCCCCGTCCGGCACGGGGCACGGGAGGGAGAAAGCGGAACGCCCGGTGGGGCACGGAATCACCGCAAGGTCAACATCCGGCAGCCCATGGACAGAACCTTGAGCGGTATGCCCTCGGAAGTGCACTGGATCCCCGGCCCGGGACCCCTCGCGAAGAATTGACACAACTCCGCCTCCATGCCCCCGGATACTCCGGATCAGCACTGAGTTCGGTCGTCCGCCAGAGAATTGACACCCGCGCGCGCATTGCTTACGGTCCGCTCGTCAGCTTTTCCGGACCGCACCCGAAGGAATTCATGACCCCCTTCACCTTGTCGAAGTCCAGGCAGCAATTGGTCCTTGCCGTTCTCATGGTGTGTTCCCTGCTGATCTGGCTGGACAACACCGTCCTGAGCACCGCCCTGGAGACCCTCGCGGACCCGGTCCGCGGGCTGAACGCCGGCCCGGCCGAGCTGCAGTGGGCCACCGGCTCGTACACGCTGGCCTTCGCCACCTTGATGTTCACCGCGGGAGCGCTGGGCGACCGCTTCGGCCACCGGACCGTGCTCGCCGCCGGCCTGGTCGTCTTCGCCGCGTCCTCGGTGTGGGCGGCGTTCGCGGGAGACGCGGGGCAACTGATCGCCGCCCGGGCCGCGATGGGCGTCGGCAGCGCGCTGATCATGCCCGCCGACCTGGCCATCCTCATGTGGACCTTCACCGGTCCGGCACGGTCGACCGCCGTCGCCGTCTCCTCCACCTCCGCCGGCGTCGGCATGGCCGTGGGCCCGGTACTCGCCGGCGTGCTGCTCGGCCACTTCTGGTGGGGTTCGGTCTTCCTGGTCAACGTGCCGGTGGTCGCCCTCGCGCTGATCGGTGTCGTCCTGCTGGTCCCGGACTTCCGCAGCCCTGTCGTACGACCGCTGGACCCGGCCGGAATGCTGCTGTCGATCAGCGGTCTCGCGGCGCTCGCCTACGGACTGATCCGCTCGGGACAGGTGACGTCCTGGGGCCGTACGGACGTCTGGGCGCCGATCGTCGTCGGAGTGATCCTGCTGGCCGTGTTCGTCCGGGTCGAACTGCGCAGCGAGGAGCCGGGCTTCGACCCCAGGCTGCTCGCGCAGCGCGCGTTCGGAGGCGGCAACCTCGCCCTCGGACTCCTTCTCTTCGCCATTTCCGCGATCACCTTCTTCCACGCGTTCTACCTGCAGGGTGCCCGCGGCTATTCGCCCGTCGAGGCGGGCCTGGCCGGGCTCCCGACCGCGCTCGGGGCTCTCCTGGGGGCGCCCGCGGGCGCACGGCTGGTGCGCCGCTGGTCGCTCGGGCGCGTCGCCGTGTCGGCCCTCACCGTGGCGGCGCTGACCATGGGCGCGTACGGACTCTTCGGGCCGAGCACTCCCCTCGCCGGGATCGAGGTCCTGCTGCTGGTCCAGGGTCTGTCCATCGGCATGGTGCTCGGTCCGGTGACCGCGGCGCTGATCAGCGCCCTGCCGCTGGAACGCGCCGGTGCCGGATCGGCCGTCACCAACACCGTGCGCCAGACCGGCAGCGTGATCGGGATCGCCGTCGGCGGCACGATCATGTCGATCGTGTACCGGCGCGCGATCGAACCCTCGCTGCACGGTGTCCCCCACCCGGTGCGGGACCAGGCGCGGGTATCCGCCGAACAGGCCCGGCACGTCGCCACCACGTCCCACCTGCCCGCACTCGGGTACGCCGCCGACGACGCGTTCGTCCACTCCCTGCACGTCGGCGCCGTCTGGATCATGTCCGTGGGGCTCGTCGCCGCGGCTGTCCTCCTGGTGGCCCTGCGCGCGGTCCGCGCCCCCGCTGCCGCCGGGGACGAGACCGTGCCCGCGCGGGCTTTCGAGGACGCGGCCTGGTGAGCCTCCTCAGACGGGCGGCTCCGTGAGGAGTTCTCTCAGCCAGCGGGCACCTTCCTCCTCTCCGGGGGGACCCGCACCGCCGCAGGCTCCGGGGAAGAGGCGGCCCCAGGAGCAGGCCCGGCCGATCGTTCCGAGCCGCCACGCCAGGGTGAGGGCGCGCCGCAGTTCGGCGTCGGTGGGGCCCGTTCCCGTCCACGGCTCCAGGTAGGCGTCGCGGAGGCGGGGAAGCACCCCGGTTCCGTACCGTGCACGGGCCGCTCGCGCGGCAACCAGGAAGCTGCAGAAGGGGTGGGAGATCACCGCGTCGCCCCAGTCGAAGAAGAGGAAACGGCCCGGCTCCGGGACGAACGACTGACCGTCGTGCAGATCGGAATGGTCGAGGGAATCGGGGATCCCGGTGTCCGCCAGCTCCGCGCACCACCGCGCCAGCCGGGGGCGGAGCCTCCGCAGTTCCCTGCGATCGGCCCCTTCCAGCGCCGCGTTCTCGTCGACCAACCGGTCGAAGGTCTCCGGCAGGGCGGCGACGCGCCCGTCCGGGACGCCGAGTGCGTCCATCCTCCCGGCGAACGGAATCAACGCGCGCTGCATCCGGGCGTACTGGCGCAGCATCTCCTCCCAGTCGGGGACGCCCGCGACACCGCGGTCCAGAGCGTCCCGGAAGAGCGGGCCTCCGTCAGGGGTCAGCGACCATCCCCGCTCGGGCAGGACGGCGACCGGCCGCAGCACGCGCCCGGGAATCCAGTCCGCCAGGGCTTCGGCCAGTCCCGCTTCGAAGGCGCCGCCGGGTGGTGCGGCCTTGAACCACACGGCGCCCCGTTCCCCGACGGGGATCCGCACCAGGACGGACCACGGGCGCAGCCGCACCGTGCGCCGGCCGGCCGCACGCAGTCCGTGGGCCGCCGCCTCGCGCTCCGCCCAGGCGAGGGCGGTTTCCCGCCATTCCTCGTCCTCCCAGGGCGTCACCGCATCCGGGTACCGGCCCCGGTCCACCGCCGCCGGCTCCTCGCATCCCATCGCCCCATCCCATCACCGTGCCCGTCGCCGCATCCATCGGTTTTCCCGGGACGGCGAAGCCGCCCCCGCACCAACCGGTGCGCGATCTCTGGACACCGGCTTGACGGCGTGCTGTCATACCGCCGACATCAGTTTTCCAACGTTGCATAGAAGGCGTCGCACCGCCGCACCGGAACGCGACGGCCACCTTCGCCATGCGCCGGAGCCCTGGGCGGTGTCCGGCGGATCCAGGTCGCCGGGCGCCCCGGCCCCGGCCGCGATCCGCCGGGCACTGCCCGGCACCAGACGCGGAGCGAGGCTGTCGCAGAGCAGAAGTGGAGCTTCCACGTGCCCCTGAACCGCCGGAACTTCCTGACCAGCGCCGTGGTCACCGCCGCCTCCACCACCGCGACGGCCCGCTGGGCCACCGCCGCGACCGCGGCCGGTCACGCCGCGCCGGCGGCGCGCGGCGGCCACTACGCCCCGAACGCCGCCCCGCTGCACCCGACCGCGTTCCTGAGGCTGCCACCCGGCCGGATCAAGGCCAGGGGCTGGCTCGCCGGTCAGCTCCAGCTCCAACTGGACGGCCTCTGCGGGCGGTACGAGGAGTTCTCGCACTTCCTCGACTTCGACACCTCCGGCTGGGTCCACACCGAGCGGGGCGGCTGGGAGGAAGTCCCGTACTGGTTGCGGGGATACACCGATCTGGCGATCGTCACCGGCGACGCGAAGGCGCTCGCCGCCGTCCGGCGCTGGATGGACGCGGTCCTCACGACCCAGCAGGCGGACGGCTTCTTCGGCCCCGTCGCGCTGCGCACCTCGCTCAACGGCGGGCCGGACTTCTGGCCCTTCCTCCCGCTGATCCAGGCGCTGCGTTCCTGGCAGGAGTACAGCGGTGACACCCGGGTGATCCCATTCCTCAGCCGGTTCTTCCGCTACATGAACGCTCAGGGACCGGGGGCCTTCAACACCAGTTGGATATCCCTGCGTTGGGGCGACGGGCTGGACAGTGTCTTCTGGCTGTTCAACCGGACCGGCGACACCTTCCTGCTCGACCTCGCCGACACGATCCACCGCAACGGCGCCGACTGGGGTGACAACCTCGTCAATCCGCACAACGTCAACATCGCGCAGGGCTTCCGCGAGCCCGCGCAGTACGCGTTGCGCAGCGGCTCGGCGCAGGACACCCGGGACACCTACGGGACGTACGCCAAGGCGATGGAGCAGTACGGGCAGTTCCCCGGCGGCGGGATCGCCGGCGACGAGAACGCCCGTGCCGGGCACGGCGATCCCCGGCAGGGCTTCGAGACCTGCGGCATCGTGGAGTTCATGGCGAGCCACCAGTTGCTCACCCGGATCACCGGTGACCCGCTCTGGGCCGACCGCTGCGAGGACCTCGCGTTCAACTCGCTGCCCGCCTCACTCGATCCCTCGGGGAAGGCGATCCACTACGTCACCAGCGCCAACAGTGTCGATCTGGACAACGAGCCCAAGCGCGACCGCCAGTTCCAGAACCCCTTCGCGATGCAGGCGTACCTCCCGGGAGTGGACCAGTACCGCTGCTGCCCGCACAACTACGGCATGGGCTGGCCGTACTTCCTGGAAGAACTGTGGCTGGCCACGCCCGACGGCGGTCTGGCGGCGGCGATGTACGCGGCGTGCGAGGTGACGGCGGCGGTCGCGGACGGTACGCAGGTCACGATCACCGAGGAGACCGACTACCCCTTCACCGACACGGTCACCCTCACGCTCAAGAGCCCCAAGCCGCTGAAGTTCCCCCTGGTGCTGCGTGTCCCGGCCTGGTGCGCCGAGCCGGAGATCCGGGTCAACGGGCAGCGCGTCACGGCCCCGGCCGGGCCCGCCTTCACGCGGGTCGACCGCACCTGGAAGAACGGCGACCGGGTCACCCTGCGCCTCCCGCAGCGCACCACCGTGCGCACCTGGGCGGACAACCAAGGGTCGGTGAGCGTCGACCGCGGTCCGCTCACCTATTCGCTCCGCATCGGCGAGGAGTACGAACGCATCGGCGGCACCGACCAGTTCCCTGAGTACGCGGTCCACGCCACCACTCCGTGGAACTACGGCCTCGTGCTGGACGGCGTCCTGCCCAGGCTCACCGCGGCCCCCCGGCCCCGCGGAGTCCGCGCGGAGACCGCCGCCAACCCCTTCACCCTGGCGGGCACCCCGCTCACCCTGACCGCCCGCGCCCGCCGCATCCCCGAGTGGAGCGCGGACGACGAGCACGTGGTGGCGCCGCTCCAGCGGAGCCCGGCGCGCAGCACCGAGCCGGTCGAGGAGGTCACCCTCGTCCCGATGGGGGCGGCCCGGCTGCGGATCACCTCCTTCCCGACGACCGGGCCGGACGGGACGCCCTGGCTGGCGGACCGCTGGTACCGGATCGCCAACAGGAACTCGGGAAAGGTGCTCGGGGTGGACGGGATGTCGACCGCGAACAGTGCCCATGTGGTGCAGTTCGGCGACACCGGCACCGACGACCACCTCTGGCGGCTGGTCGCCAACGGCGACGGCTGGTACCGCATACGCAACCAGCACTCGGGCAAGGTGCTCGGCGTCGATCGGATGTCGACGGCCGACAGCGCCCACGTCGTCCAGTACGACGACAGCGACACCGACGACCACCTCTGGCAGCTCGTGCCGAACGGCGAGGGCTGGTACCGCATCCGCAACCGGCACTCGGACAAGGTGCTCGGGGTGGATCTGATGTCCCTCGCCGACAGCGCCCACGTCGTCCAGTTCGCCGACAACGGCACCGACGACCACCTCTGGCGGCTGCTCTGACGAGCCGCCGTGCCGGGCGGTGTCCCCGGACACCGCCCGTGGCTCCCCCGCACCACTCCGCGCGCCGGCCCCGGGCGCGGAGCCCCCTGTGAAGGAGGTCTCAGGATGAAGTCCGCACCCGTACCGCGCCGCCGGACCTGGTGGCGAAGACTGACCGCGGGCACCGGTCTGCTGGCCCTGCTGGCCGGCGCGCTCGTCGGGGCCGGTACGGCTCCGGCCGCCGCCGCGGTCACCGCCTGGTCGCCGAAGACGGCGCCCATGACGACGCCGTGGACCAACCAGGTCTCCGTGGACCAGCCGTTGCCCGAGTACCCGCGGCCGCAGCTGACCCGCCCGGACTGGTCCAACCTGAACGGCATCTGGGACTTCGCGGTGACCGGCAAGGACGCCGACCGGCCCGCGTCCTTCACCGAGCAGATCCGGGTGCCGTTCGTGGCGGAGTCCGCCCTCTCCGGCATCAAGCGCAAGATCACCGAGAACGACAAGCTCTGGTACCAGCGGACGTTCACCGTGCCGTCGAACTGGAGCGGCCGGCGGGTCCAGCTCAACTTCGGCGCCTCCGACTGGCAGACCGCGGTCTGGGTCAACGGCACCCAGGTGGGCGCGCACAAGGGCGGGTACGACGCCTTCTCGTACGACATCACCCCGCAGCTGAACGGCGGGACGAACACGGTGGTGGTCTCCGTCTACGACCCGACGCAGACCGGCGGCCAGGCGGTCGGGAAGCAGCGGATCAACGACGTCGCCCCGCATGCGGGCGGCGGCATCTTCTACACCGCCGCGTCGGGCATCTGGCAGACCGTCTGGCTGGAGCCGGTCGCCGCCGCGCACGTCACCCGGCTGGACATGACGCCGAACCTGGCCGACAGCACCCTGCGGGTGAAGGTCCAGGCGGCGGGCGCCGCGGGCCGCAGCGCCCGGGTCACCGTCTCCACGGGGGGCACGACGGTGGGCACGGCGACCGGTACCGTCGGCGCGCAGGTGTCCGTACCGGTGCCCAACGCACACCTGTGGACGCCCGAGGACCCCTTCCTGTACGACGTGCGGACGGAGTTGCTCGACGGCACGGCGGTCACCGACACGGTGAGCGGTTACACCGGGATGCGGTCCATCGCCATCGCCAAGGTGGACAACGTGCTGCGGCCGGTCCTCAACGGGAAGTTTGTCTTCCAGACCGGCACGCTGGACCAGGGCTACTGGCCGGACGGCATCTACACCGCGCCGACCGACGCGGCGCTCAGGTCGGACCTCCAGGCCCACAAGGACCTCGGGTTCAACATGGTCCGCAAGCACATCAAGGTGGAGCCGCAGCGCTGGTTCTACTGGGCGGACAGGCTGGGGCTCCTGGTCTGGCAGGACATGCCCGCGATGGACACCGGCAAGACCCCGGACAGCGCGGCGCGGACCCAGTGGGAGGCCGAATACCACGCGATCATCGACCAGCACCGCAGCTCGCCGTCACTGGTGCTGTGGGTGAACGAGAACGAGGGCTGGGGCCAGTACGACCAGGCCCGGATCGCCGACGACGTCAAGGCGTACGACCCGTCCCGGCTGGTCGACAACATGAGCGGGGTCAACTGCTGCGGGGCCGTGGACGGCGGCAACGGCGACGTGGTCGACAACCACAACTACGTCGGCCCCGGCAACACCGCGCCCAGCTCGACCCGGGCCGCCGTGCTCGGCGAGTTCGGCGGGCTCGGGTACAAGGTCCCGGGCCACGAGTGGTATCCGGGCGGCGGCTTCAGCTACGAGGACCAGGCGAGCGTGTCGGCCCTGAACAACCGCTTCGTGGGGCTGATCGACAGCATCCGGGTCAGCTCGCTGCCCGCCGGTCTCTCGGCCTCGGTCTACACCGAGATCACCGACGTGGAGAACGAGGCCAACGGCCTCCTCACCTACGACCGGCAGGTGGTCAAGGTGGACACCGCACGGGTGAAGGCCGCCAACCAGGCCCTCATCGCGGCGTCGAAGGCGGGGACGACGGCGGTGACGCTGCCCACCGGCGGCTACAAGTCGCTGCGGGTCACCACACCGGGCCACACCACGAAGTACCTGCGCCACTCGGAGGGGCTCGCGTACACGGCGGTCGTCGACGCCACCAGCACGGCGCTGCTGAAGAGCGACGCCACGTGGAAGGTGGTCGCCGGACTGGCCAACACCACCTGCTACTCGTTCGAGTCCCGCAACTACCCGGGTCAGTACCTCCGGCACCAGAACTTCCGGGTCCGGCGGGACGCGAGCGACGGCTCGGCCCTCTTCAGGGCCGATGCCACCTGGTGCGCGGTCGCGGGGACCGGCGGGGTGCGCCTGTCGAGCGTCAACCTGCCCGGCAGCTTCATGCGTCACATCAACTCCGAGGTGTGGCTGGCCACTCCCGGAGGGGGGAACGCGTGGGACAACGCGGCCGCCTTCACCGAGGACACCACGTGGTCGGTGGACGCGCCCTGGGCGCCGTGACCTGACCCCAGCGGGCCCCGTCGGCGTGGTGGCCGGTCCGTCGGAATCCCTCCGGCGGGCCGGCCACCGGCACCGGGCGGTGCCGGGGGCTGCGTGGTGGGTACCGCTGGGGAAGCGTCCGGCCCCGGCCGCTCCCGGGCCGGACCGTGGAAGGCGGCGTGTCGTCCCCCGGAGGACCGGACGGCAGCCCGGTCAGACCGCCGGGCCCCGGACGACGGGTCCGGTGAGCACCGGCGGCGCGACCAGGGCGGCCCGCAGTCCGGTGAGCCCCTGGGCCAGCCCGGCGCGCTGGCCGGCGGGCATGCTGTCGATGGCCCCGGTGAGCACCTCGCCGCGCTTCCTGCGCACCTCGGCGAGGTGGGCGTGCCCCTCCTCGGTCAGGCTCAGCGTCACCTCACGCTTGCTGTCCGGACTGGGTTTGCGCACGACGAAGCCCACCGTCTGCAGGCGGTCGCAGAGCCGGCTGAGCGAGGGGGCCGAGACGTTCAGGGCGACGCCGAGCGCCCGCATCCTGATGCCGTCCTCGCGGTCGACGGCGTACATCAGACGGAGCTGCGCCAGGGAGGCGGGCGAGGCCCATCCTCTGTCACGGGTGCGCTCCCACAGCACGTCGAGCAGTTCGACGATGTCGCCCGCCGAGGTGGCGATCTCGACGGGGACCGCGGACGTGACCTCGACGTCGGGCGTCATGACGGTTCCCCTCTGTATCCGGTGACCCGGGGGTGGGCTTGACGCACGACGTACGTCAAGCTGAACCGTCCGGGCCGGTGGGACGGCCCGAGCGGCTTCGTACGCCATCGATGGTCGAGGAGATCTCGTGCGCGGGGTCCGAAGTGGTCCGCGCCGCGCGTCCCGGGGCCCGCTCAGCATCCATGGGGGTCGTGGTGAGGTACTCCAGCGTACCCGTCACGCTGAGCAGTCGGTCGAGTGCGGCCCGGCGCCCGTCGAGTCCCAGCCGGACCCCGGCCGCCTCGGCGTGTCTGCGGATCATGATCAGCGCGGCGAGCCCGGAGGAGTCGACGGTTCCCAGCGAGGTGCAGTCGAGCCGCACTTCGCGCGTGCCGGGTGCCGCCGCCAGCTGCTCGACGACGGTGTCGAGGAAGGCGTCGGCGCATCGGTGATCGAGGTCGCCGCACATCTCCACCCGGACCGCGCCCTGGGCGTCGAACCGCGTGCTGAGCCGGAAGTCGTCGGAGGGTGTCGTCGTCATGCGTGGGTGTCCCAGGGTGCGGGCGGACAAGGGGCATCGCCGGGCGGGGCGGCCGCGAGGCGGAGGTGGAGCGCGGCGCGGGGGAAGTCCCTGAGCTCCTCGCCCAGGATGTCCAACGCCGGTACGAGCGAGTGCGCGGGCACTCCGCGGGCCGTCAGGATGCCGGTGGTCCAGGTGAGGAACCGGGTGAAGAGTCCCGCGTCGTCGGTGTAGAGGGAGGCTGCCAGGAAGTCGACGATGTGGGCGATGTCCTCGGCGGTCCGCTCACGCTGTGCCTCGGTGTAGGCGCGCGCCCCGGGAAAGCGCTCGTCGAGCCCGGCGAGTACCGCCTTCACCAAGCGCGCCTTGCTGCGCACCACCAGGGTGTACTCCTGGTCGGCGAGATGCGGCAGGTCGTCGATGGGCTGGAGGACGCGCCGGGACCGGGTCCCGGAGTTCGCGGCCAGCAGGCGAGCCGCGGCGCGCGCGTCGGGGGCCCAGGCGTCCGCGCCGAGCAGGCGTGCGTACCTTCCGTCCGTGCCGAAGGCGGCGCCGCCGACGAGCACGGGGGTGCCGGTCGCCTGGCAGGCGGTGATCGTGGCGTGAGCGGCGGGCAGCCGGGTGGCGAGGGAGGCGGAGAGCGCCACGGCGTCGGCGCCCGTGCGGTGCAGGTGGGCGATGAGGTGGGCGGCGGGGACCTGGGCGCCGAGGTAGTCGACCCGCCAGCCGCGCAGGGTCAGGACCTCGGCGAGGATGCGGGCGGGGAGGGCGTGCCACTCGCCGTCGACGCAGGCCACGGTCACCCGGCCGGCCGCACCGGTCGGCGGCACACCGGGGCCGTGCGAGAGGACACCCACGACCCGGTCGTTGATCGCGGTGGCCGCGTGTTCCTGGGCGACGGTGATGCGGTCGGCGGCCCACTCCTCGCCGACCCGGCCCTGGACGGGCGCGATGACGTCCAGCAGGACGCTCTCGGCGTCCACGCCGTCGTCGAGGGCGTCCCGCACCAGGGCGGTGGCCGTGTACTCGTCCCCTTCGAGGACCGCGTCCCACAGGTCGGTGCGCAGTCGGGAGAGCGGGTGGTGCGCCGCAGGGAGGGTGGATGTGCTCATGCGGTGAACCTGCCCCGGGTATGGCCGTCGACGGCGCTGAGGTGGTGGGTGCGCGGGGCGGCGATCACCACGACGGCCATGTCGTCGTGGCGTCCCGGGCCGACCCACTGCGAGGCGAGCATCTGGATGTGCTCGACGATGGCCTCGGCGGGCATCCCCCCGCACCGGGTCAGCGCGGTTCTCAGCCGCTCCTCGCCGAAGAGGGCGTCCCCGAGGGGACCGCCCCGGGCCTCGGTGATCCCGTCGGTGAACAGCACGCAGCTCTCCCCCGGCGCGAGGGTGGCCTCGACCGTCTCGGCCCGGGCCTCGGGGAGGGCACCCACCAGGGTGCCCCGGGTGGCGGCCTCCTCGACCCGGCCGTTCGCGCGGACGATCAGCGGCGCGGCGTGCCCGGCGCTGGTCAGCCGCAGCCGTACGGAGGCGGAGTCCCGTACCGCTGAGGCGAGTACGAGGGTGGCGAAGCGGGCGTGGTGGGAGTTGAGCAGTGCCCCGTTGAGCAGGTCGATCATCCGCTGGTGGTCGTCGGCCATCGGCAGCAGCGCGTGCAGGGTGTTGCGGATCTTCCCGGTCAGCACGGCGGCGTTGAGGCCCTTGCCGCAGACGTCGCCGAGCACGGCGAGGGTGGGTTCGCCCTCGACGGCGGCGGGGTGCACGTCGTAGAAGTCGCCGCCCACCCGCTCGGTGTCGTGCGAGGCGCGGTATCCGCCGGCGAATTCCACACCGGACACCTGGTGCAGGACGGGGGGCAGGAGTTCGCGCATCAGCGTCTCGGTGATCGATGCCTGTTCCGCGTACATCCGGGCGGCGGACATCGCGGCGCCCGCCCGCGCGGCGAAGAGCCGGGCGAAGGTCTCCTCGTTCCGGCTGAACGCCTGGTGTTCCCCCCGGCGCAGCAGGATGAGCGCGCCGGCCGGTACCCCGTGGCCGGGCAGCGGGGTGACCACGATGGAGCCCACGTCGCCGAGGTCCTGCGGCACCACCCAGGAGGGCGCGAGGGCCGGGTCCATCCACCGCGACGGCACGGGCGGGAAGCCCTGGAGCGCCTCGGCGAGGCCGGGTACCGTCTCGGGATCCACGCGTTCGCGGGTGAGCGTCGGCGAACCGCCCTCGGAACACCGGGCGATCAGCGTGCCACTGGTCGATGGGGCGACCACCAGGGCCGCGTCCGCGAGGTGCGCGGCGGCCAGCTGGGCGGTCACCTCGGCGCACTTGTCCAGGTTGAGCGAGGAGAGCAGCCGGTTGGACGCCTCGGTGAGGAAGGCGGTGCGTTCGCGTTCCCTGCGCAGCGCCTCGGCGGCGCGCCGCCGGTCGGTGTCGTCCACCAGCCACCACACCACCCCGCCGTCCTCCTGGCGGGCCGGGTGCGCTTCGAAACTGCGGTCGCCGATGGTGCCGGCCGCCGTGACCGGGCCCTCGCCCGGCCGCCGGACGTGGTGCGCGTCCGCCAGCCAGGACGGAACCGCGTCCGTGAGCGGGGTTCCGGGGCGGGCTCCGGGCAGGAGCGCGCTCGCGGCGTCGTTGGCCCGCTCGACGGCTCCCCTCGACCCCACCACCAGGGCGGGACAGGGAGCGGTGTTCCAGGCCGGTTCGGCCGGAACGTTCGCACGGGCGGCGGGCGCCCGGTGTGCGGAAGTCACCAAACGAAGAGGGCCCACTGCGCGGACCCCTCACCTCATCTACTCGACGACAGAATCATTGCCCCTCGACAACACTCCTCCACCCGAGGCCCTCCTGGCAACCCGTCACGGCCGTCACACCCCTCCTGAGGGGTGTGACGGGCTTCTCCTCACGCGCGGGGTTCTTTTCCCGTGTGAGTTTCGGCACGCGGGGAACGCGGTCGGTGTGACCCGCGTGCAGCGCGGGCCGTAGGGAAAGGCGAGAACGTGAGAAATGTCTGGTGCGGCCCCGTGGCGCTGGATGTGCTGGCCGAGACGGACCCGACCGAATTCTCGGTCGAGGCGGCCGACGACCCCTTGGGAACGGTGGACCGGCGCTCCCTCGTCCCGGAATTCGACCATCTGGTCGTCGACACCGGTACGTGGAAATTCGGTCGCAGTACCGCCATTCCCATGGGTATGGTCGCGCGGATCGACGCCGAACGCCGGGTGATCACCCTGCTCTGCACGAAGGAGCAGGTGAAGGGGGCTCCCCGCTTCGCCCGCGATCACGACACCAATGACCCGGCCTATCTGACGCGCCTCGGCTCCTACTACGCGGGAATCCTGACGCCGTGACCCGGGGTACGAGCGGCCGGGCCGACGGCGGACGACCGCCCCGGTCCGGCGTGACGTTCCCGGCCCGCCATGGGCGTACTTCTGCGGGGGTGAAGCACCATCAGTGAAATGACCGGGCGGAAGAGACCGACCACAGGGACGGCTTTCCGCGTCCAGAAGGAAGGCTTCGCACTCGTTCGAGTGCGCGGCGAGGCGGACGAGAAAAACGGAGCGCCCGAGTTGACCGAGGCTCTCGGGGCGGCGTTGGACGAGGGGACGGAACGTACGGTGGTGGACCTGTCGGAGACGGATTTCGCGGACTCCGCAGTGCTGCACACCCTGCTCGACGCGCGCGCCCGCTACGAGGACGCCGGCGTGAAACTGGTCCTCGCGGGCCCTTTCCGCGCCGCCGTGCGTCGCCTGTTCGAGGTCACCGGCACGGTGGACGCCTTCGTCATGGCCGCGACCGTGGAAGAGGCGGCCGCATGCTGACGCCGGCACGACACACACGGACCCTCGCCCCGGCGGCTCCGCGGTCCAGGGGGCGGAGGAGTACGTGAGCTGGGAACTTCCGGTGGACCGCGACGACTGCGGCCCCGGTGACACGGAGCTCGTCCCACGCGACGCCGCAGCAGCGCGCGCCATCGTGCGCGAGCTGCTGGACGAGCAGTTCTGCACGCTCCTGGGCATGGACCCGGACGACGTGGTCATCTCCGACGCGATGCTGGTGACCTCGGAACTCGTCACGAACGCGATCCGGCACGGGGGCGGCCTCACCGGCTTCAGCGCCCGGCTCAGCGGTGAGGGCCTGCTCCTGGACGTCGCGGACGCCAGTTCCGCGGAGCCGCAGACCGAGGTGACCCTCCCCGACACCGTACGGGTCGGAGGCTACGGATGGCCGCTGGTGCGCCGGCTGTCGAAACGGGTCACCATCACCCGGCTGACGTGCGGCAAGCGCATCAGCGTGCTCATCACCCTCTTCTGAGCCCGGCGCCGGCACGCACCGGGCGCGTCCGGCGGCTCAGCACCGGTGCGTGACCCGGGCCACCAGGTCCCTCCATCCGTCCTCGATCCGCTCGGCCGGGAAACATCGGCCGTTGCGGTGGAAGTTGAGGAAGGAGGGATCCAGGTAGGCGAGGAGCGCCTGGGTGAGGAGTTCCGCGTCGCCCCCCACGCCGGAACGCCGCAGCAGATCGGTGACGTGGGCGGCGCGCACCGTCCGTGCGGGCGCCTGGTAGCGACGGCTCGGGCAGTTGTCCGCCTGCAGGTACAGATCGACGTACTTCATGGTGTGGCGGATGGTCCGGACACCGAATTCCTCCAGCCGCTCCCGGGGAGGGGCGCCCGGGCCCAGTGGCGGCGGTCCGCAGATGACGGCGGTCTGGAACTCCTTCTCCGCGTGGTCGAGGAGGGCGGTCATCAGCCCCACCCGGTCACCGAAGCGGCGGAACACGGTTCCCTTGCCCACCTGGGCCGCGGCGGCGACGGCTTCCATGGTGACGTGTTCGGCCCCCACCTCGCGGACCAGCCGGGACGCGGCTTCCAGCAGGCGGATCCGGTTGCGGGCGGCGTCGGCGCGTTCCCTGGGCTCCGGAGCGGCACCGTGACCGGCCAGGGGGAGCAGCGTGACGGGGCGGACGGAGGAAGCCTCTTCGGCTCCGATCTGCGCGGTCATCCCCCCAGGGTAGCGCCCTCCGGGGAAAGTGGACCGCAGTCCGCTTGTCGTGCTATACCCATGACCGGACCACGGTCCGCTTAATCCCCCGCCGCCGCCCGGCGCTTTTTCACAGGAGTCCTCGTGACCACTCGCATCATCGCCCTCGTCGGCAGCCTCCGCTCCGGCTCGCACAACCGCCAGCTCGCCGAGGCCGCCGTGAAGCTCGCGCCCGAGGGCGTGGAGGTCGTGATCCAGGAGGAGATCGCCGACCTGCCGTTCTACAACGAGGACCTCGACATCGAGGGCGCCGTGCCGGCCGTCGCCGCGAAGCTCCGCGAGGACGCCACCGCCGCCGACGCCTTCCTCCTCTTCTCCCCCGAGTACAACGGCACGATCCCGGCCGTCCTGAAGAACGCGATCGACTGGTACTCCCGCCCGTACGGCGCCGGCTCCTTCGCGGGCAAGCCGGTCGCCGTCGTCGGTACCGCCTACGGCCAGTTCGGTGGCGTGTGGGCGCAGGACGAGGCCCGCAAGGCCGTCGGCATCGCCGGTGGTGCGGTGCTGGAAGAGGTCAAGCTCTCGGTTCCCGGTTCGGTCGTCCGTTTCGCCGAGACGCACCCGGCGGACGACGAAGAGGTCGCGCAGCAGCTGGTCGCGGTCCTCGACGAGCTGGCGAAGGCCGCCACCGCCGCCGCGCCGCAGGCCGTCTGAGCACCCTGACGCAGCCGTGAGGCGCCGTCCCGCTCCGGCGGGGCGGCGCCTCACGCCGTCACGGGCCGCGACTCCCGGGCCGGCGTCCACGGGCTCCGGCCCAGGTGATCAGTGGGGCGCGGGGGCGGGCTCCAGGACGAAGACCGGGATGACGCGGTCCGTCTTCTCCTGGTACTCCGCGTAGTCGGGGAAGGCCTCGACCGCGCGCCGCCACCACATCGCCTTCTCGTCCCCCGTCACCTCACGGGCGATCATGTCCTGCCGTACCGGTCCGTCCTGGAGCTCGACCCGGGGGTCGGCGACGACGTTGTGGTACCAGACCGGGTGCGTGGGTGCTCCGCCGAGGGAGGCGACCACCGCGTACACACCGTCGTGCTCGACGCGCATCAGCGCGGACTTGCGGATCTTCCCGCTGCGGGCACCCCGGGTGGTGAGCACGACGACCGGCATGTCGCGCAGGGTGGTGCCCTCCTTCCCGCCGGAGCTCTCGTACAACTCGACCTGGTCGCGCACCCACTGGGTGGGGCTGGGCTCGTACTCGCCCTGGAGCGGCATGGTGAATCCCCTCGTCGTTCGGCGCGGCCGTGCCGAACCTTCGCCGTGCACGGCCGCGTCCATCATGCAGTGCCGGTCCTCGAACGCCGGGTACGGGCTTCCGGCGCGGCGCCGGGCCGCCCGCGGTTCAGCGGGCGGCCAGCGCGGAGAGCAGCGCGAGCGCCTCGGAGAGGCTGGTGGGGCGTAGAACGCCCTCCGGCTGGTGACCCGCCCAGCCGGGGCCGGCGAGCAGGACCGCCGGGGCCGTACGGGCCCCGCGCACCCCCCACTCGATGGAGTTGATCCGCTGGGCCAGCGGTCGGCTCGCCGTGGAACGGCCCTGCGACCAGAGGACGATGCCGGCCGGTCCGGTGCGCCGGGCGGCCTCCTCCAGGGCTTCGACCGGCAGCGCCGCGCCGAACATCCTGACCGGCAGACCGCGTTGGACGAGACCGGCGGTGAGGGCCTCCAGCGGCAGGGTGTGGTTCTCCTCGGGCGCGCAGGCGAGCAGGGACACAGCGGTGCCGCGCGCCGGGGCCGGTCCCACGGCGACGCGCCGGAGTGCCGTGGAGACGTGCCAGGACAGCAGGTGCTCCACCTCCACGTACCGTTCGCCGGAGCTCTCCCACCGCCGGCCGACGGCGTGCAGGGTCGGCATGATGACCTCGTCCCAGGCGGTCACGAGCCCGTGCCGGTCCAGTGCGCGGGCGAGCAGGTTCTCGACGGCGCGTGCGTCCAGGCGGACGGCCGCCCGCGCGAGGCCGCGCGCCTCGGTGCGGCCGCGGCCGACCGGGAGGGCGCCCGGCGCGGTGGACGGCCGGGCGGGGGCGGGGTCCGCCTCCCCGGCAAGGTGGGCTGCGGCGGAAGCCGGTCCCCGGGCGACGAGCGCGGCCCGGGCCGCCTCGGCCGGCGGGAGTCCGGTGCTGGTGAAGTCGCACATGCGCATGAGGAGTTCGACATCGGTGGGGGTCCAGCGCCGGTGTCTGCCGCCTTCCCGCTCGGCGGGACCGATGCCGTAACGGCGTTCCCAGGAGCGGAGCGTGGTGGGTGCCACGCCGAGCAGCCGCGCGACGGCCCCCGTGGTCAACCCTCCGTCGTACCCGGCCGGGCGGGAGGCGCCCGGTGCGACCGCGCTCCCTCCGGCCGGTGCGTCCACGCGCCCTCCACCGGGTGCGTCCACGCGCCCTTTCGATGCGTCCATGCCCACACGATACGACGCAGAAACGATGCATGTTGCCGCATCGCCGGAGCTCCGGGTTGTGTGGCACCACCGGAACACTCCGGCTCCGGCGGGCGGGGGCGTTTCCGGTCCGGGTGGCGGCGCGGCCCATCGGGCCCCCGCCACCCGGAACTTGGGCTACCCCCGGCTCCCGACGAGGAGGGACACCGATGACCGCTGTCGACCTACCGGCGAGCCCTGGTGCGACCGGAACTCCGGTCCGCCTGCCCGTGCAGGAGGCTAGCGAGGACGAGGACCGCGCCGCAGCGGAACTGGCGGACGGCCTCCTCAGGGGTGACGCGGAGGTCTTCGCCCGGATCTTCCGCCGGTGGGGCACCCTGGTGCACACGCTGGCCGCGCGCTCCCTCGGCGACTCCCGCGAGGCCGAAGACGTCACCCAGCAGGTGTTCCTGGCGGCGTGGCGGGGGCGGGCGGGGTACCGCCCCGAGCGGGGCCCCCTGGCCGGCTGGCTGGTCGGCATCACCCGGCGCAAGATCGCCGACGCCCTGGCCGCCCGCACCCGGCGCGGCGAACTGGTCGCCGCCTCTGCCGCGCGGGAGCAGGTCCGCGGCGAGGAGGGAGCCCGCCCCGATGCGGTGCTCGACCGGGTGCTGGTCGTCCAGGAGCTCGGCAAACTCCCGCCGGTGCAGCGGCACATCCTCTGCATGGCCTTCTTCGACGACCTCACCCAGGTGCAGATCGCCGAGCGGACCGGGCTCCCGCTGGGGACCGTGAAGAGCCACGCCCGCCGGGCCCTGGTCCGGATGCGGCGCTCGCTCACCGACGCGGCGGCCACTTTCTGACGACCCGTTCCCCCTGCTCCGTCGGCGGGCGCACGAAGACTTCGGAGAAGACCGGCACGGGGCGCGCGACCGGCATCCGGGTGGTGTCCGGCGCTCGTGTGCGTCCGTCCGGCGGTCCCGGGCGGAAGCAGGTCCCGAGGGAGGTGCCCATGGCGCACCATGTCCACGAGGACGAGCTGACGGAGTTGGCCCTCGGTCACCGGTCCGCGACCGCCGGCGCGGCGGCGCGGCACCTCCGCCGGTGCCCGGAGTGCAGCGCCGAACTCGATTCGCTGCGTGCCGTGGTGTCCGCCGCACGCGCGGTGACCCCGGCCGACCTTCCGCTCCCGCCGCCGCAGTGGGTGTGGGAGGCGATCACCGCCGAGATCGGCGGCTGACGGACCGGCGCCCCGGTCGTGCGGGAGCACCGGACGCGTACGACGCGCGACACCCGTGCGCCGGTTGCATCCGGGAAGCACCCCGCTGCGGAAGTATCGGCGCCAGCACCGGCGCGGCCGCGGGGCGGCTCCGCCGCCGTGCCCGGCGTCGTCCACCCGTCCGCCGCGCTTCTCGGACAGGTGGTGGACGCCCGTCCGAGAAGCCGCCCCCGCCACAGGAGAGAGCTGCCCCTTGCCGTACGCCGACGTGGTCATCGTGGGCGCCGGAGCGGCCGGCCTGTCGCTGGCGTACCGGCTGTGCGCGCCCGGCGCGCGCGTACCGCTCTCCGTGCTCCTGATCGACGCCCCTCCGGGCCCGCTCCGGCCGCAGCCGCGCACCTGGTGCTTCTGGGAGCCGCCCGGTGGTGAGTTCGACGCGGCGCTGACCGCGTCGTGGCAGCGGCTGAGGGTGCGCGCCGCCGACGGCGCCGCCACGGTGACGGTCCCCGCACCGCTGCGGTACAAGATGCTCCGTTCGGACGCCTTCACCGGGCTGGTGGACCAGCGGCTCGACGCGTCCGCCGGGTTCCGGCGCGCCGAACTGACGGTGCTCGCCGTGCGTGACGCGGCCGGGGGCGGCGGTGAGGTCGTCGGCCGGGACGCCGGAGGGCGGCGAACCGTCGTGACGGGTCGGTACGTCTTCGACTCGCGCCCGCCCGGGCGGCCACCGGCCGCCCGGACCACGCTCCTCCAGCACTTCACCGGCTGGTTCGTACGCACCGAGCGGCCGGTGTTCGAACCGGACACCGCGGATCTCATGGACTTCCGGACCCCGCAGCCGCGCCACGGCCTGTCGTTCGCCTACGTCCTCCCGCTGGACGCCCGGTCGGCCCTGGTGGAGTACACCGAGTTCTCCCGCACGCCGCTCGAACCGGCGGCGTACGAAAGGGCGTTGCACCACCACCTCGACGCCGTGCTCGGCGCCTCCCCCTACCGGGTCTCCGCCACGGAGCACGGTGTCATCCCGATGACCGACGGGCGCTTCCCGCCACGTGCGGGGCGGTCGGTGTTCCGGATCGGGACGGCGGGCGGCGCCACCCGGCCGTCCACCGGCTACACCTTCAGCGCCGTACAGCGTCAGAGCCGTTCCCTGGCGGCGGCACTGCGCGCGGGTGGGGAACCCCGGACGCGGTCCCCCTACCGTGCCCGGTCCCTCGCGATGGACGCGGTCATGCTGCGCGCCCTGGACACCGGCCGGGTGGACGGCGCCGCCTTCTTCACCGGTCTCTTCCGCTCGGTGCCCCCCGCGCGGCTGCTCCGCTTCCTGGACGGATCGGCCCCGCTGCGCGAGGAGGTGCTCGTCGGACTCCGCACGCCCGTCGGCCCGATGCTGCGGACCGTCGCCGAACTGCCCTTCCGTGCGCGCCGGTCCCCGCCGGCGGCCCCCCGATCCGCTCTCCCCCACCCGCCCGACGAGGAATGACCACTCCATGACCCTGCTGCAGGACGCCCAGCTCTCCTCCGCCTTCGACCACGCCTCCCTCGCCTACGACCGTCTGGTGGCGGCCAACCCCGGCTACCACGCCCATCTGCGGCGCTCCGCGCGCCGCCTCGGTCTGCCGCACGGCGGGGCGGGGCTGCGGGTGCTCGACCTGGGGTGCGGCACCGGGGCCTCCACCGCCGCCCTGCTGGCCGTCGCCCCGTACGCGGAGATCGTGGCCGTGGACGCCTCGGCGGGCATGCTGGCGCAGGCCGCCGCGAAGGAGTGGCCCGCCCAGGTCCGCTTCGTGCACTCCCCGGTGGAGGCGCTGGCGGACCGGGAGGAGGCGGTGGGCGGGCCGTTCGACGCGGTGTTCGCCGCCTATCTCTTCCGCAACGTCACCGCCCCGGACGCCGTGCTCGCAGCGACCCGCGGACTCCTCGCCCCCGGCGGAC
Source organism: Streptomyces sp. AM 2-1-1 (assembly GCF_029167645.1). Taxonomy (NCBI): domain Bacteria; kingdom Bacillati; phylum Actinomycetota; class Actinomycetes; order Kitasatosporales; family Streptomycetaceae; genus Streptomyces; species Streptomyces sp. AM 2-1-1. The sequence goes on from NZ_CP119147.1 coordinate 607,186, forward strand.
GGCTGGCGGTGCACGAGTACGCGCTGGGCGGGGGCAGGGCGCACCGGGCCCTGTGGACCTCCGTCTGCCGCTCGGTGGTGATGCCGCTGGGCCGTGCGACGGGGGACGGGGATCTCTACCGGCACCTGTGGCACAGCGTCCTCGCGTTCGACACGGCGCCCGTCTTCGCCGAGCGCGTCGCTCGTGCGGGCTTCGACGGGGTGCGGGTGCTGCCGATGCCCGGCTGGCAGACGGGCATCACCCACACCTTCGTCGCCCGGGCGCCGCGCCGGTCGGGGGCTTCGGCGTGAGGCGGCCGGGAGGCAGGGTGCCCGACGGCCGGCGGCACGGCCGCGACCGGCGGGCCGAGGTGCTGCGCGCGCCGGACGGCCGTGCCCGGTTCGAGGGGGGCGCCCCGCGGGTGGCGGTGGTCGGCGGCGGTATCGCCGGGCTCGCGGCAGCCACCCTGCTGGCGGAGCGGGGCGCCCGGGTCACCCTCCACGAGCGGGAGGCGTCGCTCGGCGGGCGGCTGGCGGGGTGGTCGACGCAGCTCGCGGACGGATCCCCGGTCACCATGAGCCGGGGCTTCCACGCCTTCTTCCGTCAGTACTACAACCTGCGCGGGCTGCTGCGCCGGGTCGATCCCGGGCTGGAGTCGCTCACCGCCGTGCCGGACTATCCGCTGCGGCACAGCGGCGGGATGTACGACAGCTTCGCGCGCGTCCCGCGCACCCCGCCGCTCAGCGCGATGGGATTCGTGGCCCTCAGCCCGTCGTTCGGGGCGCGCGATCTGCTGCGGATGAACCCGCGCGCCGCGCTGCCGTTGCTGGACGTGCGCGTCCCGCAGGTGTACGAGCGGCTCGACTCGGTCAGCGCCCGCGACTTCCTGGCCCGGGTGCGCTTCCCGGAGGCGGCGCACCACCTGGCCTTCGAAGTGTTCTCGCGGAGCTTCTTCTCGGACCCGGGGGACCTCTCCGCCGCGGAGCTGGTCCTGATGTTCCACATCTACTTCCTCGGCTCCAGCGAGGGGCTCCTCTTCGACGTGCCGGCGGAGCCCTTCCCGCAGGCCCTCTGGGACCCGCTCCACGGGTACCTGGAGAAGCACGGGGTGCGGGTGCGGACCGGCTCGACGGTCGAGAGCGTGGTGGCCGGTCCGGCGGGCGGTCTGGGCGTCACGGCGGACGGCCGGACGGACCACCGGGACGCGGTGGTGCTGGCGCTCGACTCCGGCGGGCTGCGGCGGCTGGTGGCGGCCTCCCCGGGGCTCGGTGACGGCCGTTGGCGCGGCAGGATGGCGCGGCTGCGCACCGCACCGCCGTTCCTGGTGTCGCGGCTCTGGCTGGAGCGTCCCGTGGCGGCGGACCGCCCGGGCTTCCTCGGGACCAGCGGCTACGGTCCGCTGGACAACGTGAGCGTGCTGGAACGCTGGGAGGGCGAGGCGCTGCGGTGGTCCCGCCGCACCGGCGGATCGGTGGTGGAGCTGCACGCGTACGCCGTCGCCCCGGACGCGGACCGCGGGGCCGTACAGGAGGAGGTGGTACGCCAGTTGCACCGGATCTACCCGGAGACCTCGGGCGTGCGGGTGGTGGACTCCCGGCACGAGTGGCGGGCGGACTGCCCGCACTTCCCCGTGGGCGGCTACCGCGACCGTCCCGCCGTCCGCACGCCCGACCCGGCCGTCGTGGTCGCCGGCGACCTGGTCCGCACCGAACTGCCGGTCGCGCTGATGGAGCGGGCCGCCACGAGCGGGTTCATGGCCGCGAACGCCCTGTTGGCCGACTGGGGCGTGCGGGGCCAGACGCTGTGGACGGTGCCGCGCGCCGGGCGGTCGGCGCTGCTGCGGCAACTCGCCCGGCTCGCTCCGGCGCACGGCGGCTGACCGGTCGCCGGGGTCCCGGCGGCGGCGCCCCGGTCACCGGGGCCGAGGAGGCCGCCGGGCGCCCGCGGGCGCCTCCCTCACCCCGGGAACCGCCCGCTGCTGCGCAGTTCGTAGCGGCGTTCGGCGTAGGCCAGGTCGTCGCGCCAGAGCCGCCCTGCCGAGGCCCGCATCAACGGGCGCAGCAGCGGGGCCGCCGCGCGGGCGACGGCGAAGCCGCGCCGGTCCGACGCGGCGACGACCGCCTCCACCACGGCGGTGCGGGGCCGGCCGGCGGCGTCGGTGCCGAGCGGGGTGGCGTGGCTCTCGACGACGGAGCCCCGGCCCTCGCCCTCGGTGATGTGCATGACGACGGTACGGGGTTCGGGCGCCGTGAACACGGCCCGGACGGGCACCACGACCCGGCCCGCCACCTTGAAGGAGACGTCGACGGCGAACCCGTCCCGCCCGTCCCCGGCGTCGCCGCCGGGGACGTCGAGCACGGTCAGGTCGACGAAGGAGTACGGGTGGAACCAGGCTCCGTGCCAGGGGTCGAGGCGGTTGGCGACGACGTCCTCCGGTTCGCAGGTGCCGAACCCCTCGTACACCGCGTCCACGGCGCCCGCGGGCAGCGGCCGTTCGGGGACGACGGGCCGCTCCAGCGGGTCTTCGCCGCCCACCGCGTCGAGCCGTACCCAGGCGAGGATCCCGTCGTCGAAGGCGGGGTAGGGCTCCCAGCCGGCGAACGGCTCGCCGTTCAGGGCGAGTCCGTGCCAGTGGCAGACCAGGGTGCCGCAGCGCACCGGACTGTCCTTCAGCGGTGCGCCGAGGTGCGGGCAGGCGCCGGGGCCGGCCCGCAGGCGCCCGGCGGCGTCGCGCCAGGCGACGACCTCGGTGCCCTGGACGGTCCGGCCGAAGGACCGGCCGGGGGTGATGCGGCGGGAGGCGCCGATGACGTACCAGTTGCCCGAGGGGCGGGAGAGCGCGTGCGTGAGGGCGCCGGCGATGAGGGCGGGCCGGGCGGCGCGCCAGGTGGGGCGCTGCCGGTCCCACGGCACGGGGTCGCGGCGCAGCCGCAGCGGGAGCCGGCCGCGGCGGACGGGGCGCGGGTCGCTCATGCCGCGTCCTCCCGTTCGGTCCGGGTCGTCGCCGGTGCGGGCAGGGGCCGCCCCGGCCGGGTGGCGCCCGCCGCGGGAAGGGGACGCTGCCCGGCGGCCGCGTGCGGGGCGGTGGCACGGAGGCCGGAGCGGGCGGCGAGCGCGCGGACCAGACCGTCGAGGGCGACCGTCGCGCGGCGGGCGCGGGAGACGACCGCGCGGCGGTGGAGGACGGCGTAGCCGTCCGCCTCGACGGCGTCGAGGATCCCGCCGTACAGCACGAACGCGGTGCGGATGCAGGGGCGCGACTCGGGGGCGAGCAGGGCGATGCCGGGCCGCGCACGCCGGTAGACCTCCCGGTTGTACGCGGCGGCGGCCCGCAGCGCGGCGGTGACGCGCCGGTCACGCACGCCCGTCGTCCGTCCGTGCAGGAGGAGTTCGCGGTCGACCCCGTGGGCGGCGAGCAGGTCGGCCGGGAGGTAGACGCGTCCCCGGTCGAGGTCCTCCCCCACGTCCCGGAGGAAGTTGCTGAGCTGGAAGGCGACGCCCAGGTCGGCGGCGTACGGGGCGGCTTCCTCGCGGGGGCAGACCGTGCCGAGGACGGGGAGCATCTGGAGGCCGATCACGGCGGCCGATCCGTGGGTGTAGCCGCCGAGTTCCTCCCAGGAGGCGTACTCGGTCACCGTGAGGTCGCTGCGCATGGAAGCCATGAAGTCGGCGAAGTGGCGGTGGTCGATGCCGTACACGGAGGCGGTGTGGACCAGCGCCCGGATCACCGGCTCGTCGGTGGTGCCGGTGGCGAGGCCCTCGGCGAGCCGCTGTTCGAAGGCGAGCAGCGCGGCCGCGCGTTCCGCGGGGGTGGGGTCGCCGGCCAGGTCGTCCACGATGTCGTCGGCCCTGCGGGCGAAGCCGTAGAGGGCGTGCACGGCGGGGCGACGGTCGGCGGGGAGCAGCCGGGTGGCGAGGAAGTACGTCTTCCCGTGGCGTGCGTTGAGCGCGCGGCAGGCGGCGTACGCGGCGCGCAGGGCGGGGTCGTGGACGGCGGCCGCGTCGAGTTCACGGGCGGTCATGCGAGGTGGCCTTTCGGTACGGGGCGGTTCGCGGAGGCCGTGCGGGGCCGTCGCGGACCGGTGATCCGGGCGGCGGCGAGCTTCCCGGAGATGAGGACAGTCGGTACGCCGACGCCGGGGGTGGTGCCGCAGCCGGCGAGGACGGCGTTGGTGGTGCCCCGGACGAGGTTGCGGGGCCGGAAGGGGCCGGTCTGCGGGAAGGTGTGGGCGGCCGAGAACGGGGTGCCGGCGGCATGCCCCTGGGCGGTCCAGTCGACCGGGGTGACCAGGCACTCCTCCTCGATGGAGGCGCCGAGACCGGCCAGTCCCCGGCGTTCGAGCTCGGTGAGCAGGCTGTCCCGGTAGCGGGGTGCCAGCTCGTCCCAGCTGCGCGCGGAGGGGCCGATGTCGGTGTTGGGGCAGGGGGCGAGCACGTAGTGGAGGTGCTTGCCGGGCGGGGCGAGCGTGGGATCTCCGGCGGTGGGGCGGGTGATGAGCAGGGAGGGGTCGCTCATCAGAGAGCCGGTGCGGGTGAGTTCGTGGAAGGTGCCCTTCCATGCCCGTCCGAACGAGAGGGTGTGGTGGGCGAGTCCGGGCCAGGTGCGGTCGGTGCCCGCGTGCAGGACGACGGCGGACGGCGAGTGCCGCAGCCCGCCCGGACGCCGGGGGGCGCGGCCGAGCAGCCGGTAGCTGACGGGGAGGTCCGGGGTGAGCACGACGGCGTCGCACGGGATGCGGCCCCGGTCGGTGACGACGGCGGTGACCCGGTCGCCGGACCGTTCCAGCCGCGTGACGGACTCGCCGTAGCGCAGCACGGCGCCGGCCTCCGCGGCGGAGTCCGCCAGCGCCTTCGGGAGGGCGTGCATCCCGCCGCGCGGGAAGTACACCCCGGCGACCGTGTCCATGTACGCGATGACGGCGTACGCGGCGAGGGCCCTGGCCGGGGGTACGCCGGCGTACAGGGCCTGGAAGGAGAAGACGCGGCGAAGCCGTTCGTCGCTGATGTAGCGGCCGATCCGCGCGTCGAGCCGGCCGAATCCGCCGAGCGCGGCGAGCCGTGCCAGGTCGGGGTGGAGGAGTTGGAAGGGCGAGTCGAAGTTGGCGTCGATGAACCGGCGCATCTGGACGGTGTAGAGGCGCTCCAGCCACTGCCGCAGACGGCGGTAGCCGAGCGCCTCGTGACCGCCCGCGAACTCCTCCACGGCCGACTCCATCGCGCCCGGATCGGTGTGCACGTCGAGGGTGGAGCCGTCGGCGAACCAGGCCCGGTAGGCGGGGTGGAGCGGGATCAGGTCGAGCCGGTCGGCGAGCCGGTGGCCGACGGCGGCGAAGGCCTCTTCGACAAGATCGGGCATGGTCAGCACGGTGGGGCCGGTGTCGATGCGGTATCCGCCGCGCTCCAGCAGCCCGGCCCGGCCGCCCGGGGTGAGGTCGCGTTCGACGACGGTGACCCGTCGGCCGGCGCCGAGCAGGTGGAGCGTGGCGGACAGGCCGGCGAGGCCGGCGCCGACGACCACGACGTGGTCGGTGCGTCCGGGGACGGTCCTCATCGGGTGGTACCTCCTTCGGGGGCGCCGGCCGGGTGGTCCGGCCGGGCGCCGGGGGTGGATCGTGGGGCGCCGGAGGCGGGCGGCACGGGTGGTGGGGTGCGGGCACCGGCGGCTTCCCGCAGCAGCAGGCGCACCGGACGGGCGCCCTCCGGGGCGAGCCGGACCAGGTCGAGACGGGACTCGGCCTCGGCGGCGAGCCGGTCCGCCAGCTGCTCGACGGCGGCGCGCGCCCCGCTCCGGGTGAGCGCTTCCCGCACCCGGGCGAGGCCTTCGTCGGTGAGGTCCGGGTCGCCCACCCCGTCCAGGACCGCGAGCACGGCGGTGTCGCCCGCCGCCTCGGCGCGTTCGCGGGCGACCGCCACCAGGTAGGTGGGCTTCCCGTCACGGAGGTCGCTGCCGGAGGGCTTCCCGGTGACCGCGGGGTCGCCGAAGGCGCCGAGCAGGTCGTCGCGGAGCTGGAAGGCGGTGCCCGCGCTGCGGCCGGCCGCGCTCAGGGCGGCCGCCGTACGGTCGTCGGCGCCCGCCAGCGCGGCGCCGAGCGCGAGGGGGCGTTCCACGGAGTACAGGGCGCTCTTGAGGCAGGCGGTCCGCAGGGCGTGCGCGGCCGTGCGGTTCGCCGCCGCCTGTCCGTGCAGGTCGAGGTATTGCCCGGCCACCATCTCGGTGCGCATCGCCCGCCAGATCGCCGCCACCCGGCCCCGGGTGGCGGCATCCAGCGGGAGGGCGGCGACGGTGTCGTCCGCCCAGGCGAGGGCGAGGTCGCCGACGAGGACGGCGGCCGAGGTCCCGAACGCGGTGTCCGGCGCCCCGCCGGGGAGCGCCGCCAGCTCGACGTGGACGGCGGGACGGCCCCGGCGCAGCGGGGAGCCGTCCATGACGTCGTCGTGGACCAGGGCGCAGGTCTGGATGAGTTCCAGGGCCACGCCGAGGCGCAGCGCCGCGTCCGCGGTCTCCGCGCCGCCGCCGCACGCCCGCATCGCCCACCACAGGAAGCGGGGCCGGGCGCGTTTCCCGCCGCCGAGGGTGAAGTCCGCGACCCGCCGGGCCACGTCCCGGCTGAAGACGGCGTCGACGGCGGCGGCCTCGGCGAGGTGTCCGGAGAGCACCTCGCGGGCGGTGGCGAGGACGGCGCCCGCCACGTCGGCGTCGACCGCGCGGACGTCGGGGTGGTGGTGCTGGCCGGCGTGGGGAACGTCGTCGCCGGGGTGCCCGGGCCCGGAGCCGGCCGGATGCCGGGGTTGCGGGCTGTGCGGGCTCTCGCGGTCGCGGCCGCCGCGTACGGCGCCCGTGCCGGTGTCCCGCCGGGAGCCGTCCTGGGCCCGGGCGTGGTCGGCGGCCCCGGGGCCGCCGTGCGGGGGCGCGGCCGCGGCGTAAGGGTCATGGGTGTCGGGGCCGTCCGGGGAGTGCCGGGGCCGGTCCGCGGCCTCGACGGGCCCGTCCGGCGGCTGGGTGTCCCCGAAGGGCCGCTCCGACCGCCGGTGGTCGGCAGGGGCGGAAGCCGCTGTCCGGGTGAGGCGCATCGCAGGTCCTTCTGGTCGCATCGGTCTCCGTACCGGTCTGGGCCGGCCCCCGCACCGCCGGGCCGGCGCGCCGGCGGTACGGGGGCCGTCGCGGGCCCGCCGTCTTCCGTGCCCGTCGCGTCTCTTCCGCCGTCCCCCGTCCGGCGGATGCGGCAGGGCCCCGATCGCTACCGCTCGGGAGCCGGTGAGGGGGTCCGGCTCCCGAGGGGATCACGCCGACCGGCCGGGCGGTGGCTGCCCCGGCCGGTGGTGGGGGCTCCGGAGCGGCCCCGCGACCCATTCGGCCGTCCCCGACCGTGTCACGGTGCATCCACCGGGCCCCACCGGGCGGAATGCGGTACGGGCGGGGACGGTGGAAGAAGTCAGTGGGGAATCGACCCGGAGGCGAGGCGCCATGGAGACGGCCAGGGAGACCAGGGACGACGGAGAGGGCCTGCACTGCCTGGTGACGGGGGCGACCGGCTACATCGGTGGCCGTCTGGTGCCGGAGCTGCTGGCGGCCGGGCACCGGGTGCGTGCGCTGGCGCGGACCCCGGCGAAGCTGCGGGACTACCCCTGGGCCACCGACGCGGAGGTGGTGCGCGGCGATGTCACCGATCCGGAGTCCCTGGAGACGGCGATGCGCGGCATCGACGTCGCGTACTACCTGGTGCACGCGCTGGGCACCGGTCCCGGCTTCGAGGAGACCGACCGCCGGGCGGCCCGCGTCTTCGGCGAGCGGGCCCGCGCGGCCGGGGTGCGGCGGATCGTCTACCTGGGCGGACTGACGCCCGGGGACGTGCCGGAGGAGGAGCTCTCCCCGCACTTGCGTTCCCGCGCGGAGGTCGGCCGCATCCTGCTGGACTCGGGAGTGCCGACGACCGTCCTGAGGGCCGCCGTCATCATCGGCTCGGGTTCCGCGTCCTTCGAGATGCTCCGCTACCTCACCGAGCGGCTGCCGGTCATGGTCACCCCGAGCTGGGTCTCCACCCGCATCCAGCCGATCGGCGTCCGTGACGTGCTGCGTTACCTCGTCGGCAGTGCGCGGATGCCCGCCGACGTGCACCGCTCCTTCGACATCGGCGGGCCCGACGTCCTCACCTACCGGATGATGATGGAGCGGTACGCCGAGATCGGGGGCCTGCCGAAGCGGCTGATCCTGCCCGTCCCGATGCTGACCCCGCGGCTGTCCAGCCACTGGATCGGGCTGGTCACCCCGGTCCCCCGCGCCCTCGCGCGACCGCTCGCGGAGTCACTGCGGTACGAGGTGGTCTGCGGCGAGCACGACATCGCGCGGTACGTCCCGGACGGGCCCGGGCAGCCCTTCCCCTTCGACAAGGCGCTCGCCCTGGCCCTGCAGCGGGTCCGGGAGGCGCAGGTGACCACCCGGTGGTCCTCCGCCTCGCTGCCCGGCGCCCCCAGCGACCCGCTGCCCACGGACCCCGACTGGGCGGGCGGCAGCCTCTACGAGGACGTACGGGAGCGGGACGTGGACGCCTCTCCGGCGGCGCTGTGGCGGGTCGTCGAGGGGATCGGGGGCGACAACGGCTGGTACTCGTTCCCGCTCGCCTGGGCCGTCCGGGGCTGGCTGGACCGGGCGATGGGCGGGGTCGGGCTGCGGCGCGGCCGCCGCGACGCCGCCCGTCTCCGGGTCGGCGACTCGCTGGACTTCTGGCGGGTCGAGGAGATCGAGCCGGGCAGGCTGCTGCGGTTGCGGGCCGAGATGCGGGTGCCCGGTCTCGCCTGGCTGGAGATGTACGCGGAGGACCGGGGCGACGGACGCTCCCGCTACCGCCAGCGCGCGCTCTTCCACCCGCGCGGACTGCTCGGCCACGCCTACTGGTGGAGCGTCTCGCCCTTCCACGCCGTCGTCTTCGGCGGAATGGCCCGCAACATCGCCCGGGCCGCCGCCCGTCCCCCGGGCCCCGCCCCGGCCCGGACGACCGCGGCCCCGCGCCCCCAGCGGCAGCACTGAGACCTCCGGCAGCACCCCCTGCGCCGGACGCACCGGCAGCACCGACAGCACCCGCCGGGGCACCTGCGGGTCTCCGTCGTCGTGTCCGTCCCCTTCGAGGAGTAGCGCCATGACCGTCTCGGTCGTCCTGTTCACCGCCGACCTGCGGCTGCACGACCAGCCGCCACTGCGCGCGGCGGCGGTCGCGAGCGAGGAGATCGTGCCGCTGTTCGTCGTCGACCGGCGGATCGAGGAGGCCGGTTTCCGGGTGCCCAACCGGTGGGCCTTCCTCGCCGACTGCCTGCGGGACCTGGACACCGGGTTGCGCGAGCGGGGCGGACGGCTCGTGATCCGTACCGGGGACGTGGCCGGGGAGGTCTGCCGGGTCGCCGCCGAAACGGGCGCCTTCGACGTCCACATGTCGGCCGGCGTCAGCGCGTACGCCCACGCCCGTGAGGAACGGCTGCGCACGGAGTTGGAGTCGCAGGGGCGGAGACTGCACGTGCACGACGCAGTGGTGACCGCTGTCGCCCCGGGCACGGTGCGGCCCGCGGCGTCGGCGGCGAACCACTTCGCCGTCTTCACCCCGTACTTCCGGCGCTGGTCCCAGGAGCGGCTGCGCGACCCCCTCCCCCCGCCGCGTGCGGTCCGGGTGCCGGACGCCGCGCACTCCGGTGAACTGCCCGTCCGCGCCGAGGTGTCCGGGGTCTCGCCGGGTCTGGCGGAGGGCGGGGAGAACGCGGGTCGCGCCCTTTTCGCCGCGTGGCGCCGGTCGGGTCTCGGCTCGTACGACGACCAGCACGACGACCTCGCGGGGGATGCCACCTCCCGCCTCTCGCCGCACCTGCACTTCGGCACCGTCTCACCGGTGGAGCTGATCGAGCGCTCCCGCGAGGCCGGTGGGACGGGCGCGGAGGCGTTCGTGCGGCAGTTGTGCTGGCGCGAGTTCCACTACCAGGTCCTCGCGGCCCGTCCGTCCGCGTCCCACGCCGACTACCGCTCGCGGGACGACGACTGGCGGGACGGGGAGGAGGCCCGGGAGGACATCGAGGCATGGCGCCAGGGGCGCACCGGCTATCCCGTCGTGGACGCCGCGATGCGCCAACTGCGCCACGAGGGGTGGATGCACAACCGCGGCCGGCTGCTCACCGCGAGCTTCCTGGCGAAGACTCTGTACGTGGACTGGAGGATCGGCGCGCGGCACTTCCTGGACCTGCTGGTGGACGGCGACATCGCCAACAACCAGCTCAACTGGCAGTGGGTGGCCGGCACCGGCACGGACAGCCGTCCCAACCGGGTGCTCAACCCGGTGCTCCAGGGCCACCGTTACGACCCGGACGGCGCGTACGTGCGACGCTGGGTCCCGGAACTGGCCGGCATCGAGGGTGCGGCGGTGCACGAGCCGTGGCGGCTTCCGGAACCGGATCGCGTCGCGCTGGACTACCCCGCGCCGGTGATCCACCTCCCGGACGCGCTGGCCCGGTTCAAGGGGGCGCGCGGTCTGCGCTGAGCACACCCCGGCGGGGCCGTCCCCTGCCGCGTCGCGGACATGGGACGGCCCCGCCGGGGGTTCGGTTGCCCGGCGGGGCCGTGTCCGAGGGCGGAGGATCCTCGCCCGAAGGGTGTCGTACGCGTGCGTGGTCAGACCTTGCGCCACCGTGCGTTGGCCCAGGAGAAGACGCCGAAGGCGGCGAGGCCGAGGGCGATCAGTGCGAGCAGCCAGGGGCCGGCGGGGGTGTTGGTGAAGGAGCGCAGGGTGTCGTCCATGCCCTTGGCCTGACCGGGTTCGTGCTGGACGGCCGCGGCGATGGCGAAACCGCCCGCCGTACCGAAGACCACGCCCCGGGTGACGCCGCCGAAGACGCCGAGCGCGTCGACGGTGCGGCGGACCTTCTCGCCGGTGCCGGTCATGTCGAGGTGCTTGCGGAACTTCAGGGTCACCGCACGGTAGATCAGCCACAGCCCGACGCCCACGACGACGGCTCCGGCGAGCCCCACGATCCACTGGCCGCCGGGCCAGTCGAGCGCCTTGGCGGTGACGTCGTCGGTCTTCTTGTCGCTGGACCCGCTGCCGCTGCCCTTGTCCCCGACGGCGTACGAGATCACGGAGTACGCGACGAAGGCGTAGAACACGCAGCGGCCGGCGGCCATGAGCCGCTTCGTGGGCTTGTGCCCGTCCGGACCTGCCTGGCCGAACACCGCCTCGGAGAGCCGCCAGAGCGCCATGCCCACGAGTCCGATGCCGAGGAGCCACAGGAGCACTTCTCCGAGCGGCTGCTCGGCCACTTCCTGCAGGGCGCCGCCCCGGTCGGCCTGCTTCCCGCCGTCGCCCGAGAAGGCCACGCGCAGGGCGAGCACTCCGATGAGCAGGTAGATCACACCGCGCGCCACGAATCCGGCGCGCGCCGCCGTCTCCATCGCTTTGCCGTTGGCCGCGCTCCGGGCCTGGCCTCTTCCGCGTTCCGCTATCGCACTGGTCTCCATGGACCGACGGATGCCCCTGTTCGGCGGATCAATGCCCACGGGCGGCCGCGTGGCGGCACATTGCCCGGTGACCAAGGGGTCCGGCGCGCTGTCGCCGGCTCGCGTCCAGGTGTCAGGAGGGTCCCTGACGGCGCGGCGGCGGAGCGCCTCGTGCGGGGGACGCCGCGGGACCTGGGGGTTGCGGGCCCCGGGTCGCCCGGCGGAACCTCAGACCGCTTCGGGCTCGTCCGGTACCGCGCCCTGCGCCTTCGCGCGCTTGCCGACCACGGCAGCGGCTGCGGCGGCACTGCCGAGGAAGGCGAGGGCCACCACCCAGGGCTTGTCGAGCACGTGGCGGGTGGCGTGGTCGAGGGAGTAGTCACCGGCGCCGGTGAGGCCGATCGCGGCGGCGGTGAACCCGAGGAACGCGGGGTACTCGTAGCCGCCGCCCTGGGCGAAGAAGCCGGCCGGGGCGTGCACCGCGACCGCGCCCGCCATCGCGCCGGCGGCGGCGGCGCCCGCGGCCGGCGTGGCGAGCCCGAGCGCGAGCAGCACTCCGCCGCCCATCTCGCCGAGTCCGGCGGCGACGGCACTGTGCTTGGGGGGATGGAAGCCCATGGCCTCCATCCCGGCGGTGGTGCCCGCGATCCCTCCGCCGCCGAACCAGCCCAGGAGTTTCTGGCTGCCGTGGGCGACGAGGACGGCGCCGGTGCCGGCGCGCAGGGCGAGCAGGCCGAGGTCACGCCGGTTGAGGCAGGTCATGAGGGCTCCCGGGGGCGAGGCGGACGGGGTACGGATCCACTGTGGCCCGGAGGTGTCGCGAGGGCGCGGCCGGTTGCGCCGTACGGGGTGCCCCGAACGGCCGGGCAGGCCCGTGCGGATGCGACGTACGTCATTGTGCAACTTGTTGCACAAAGCGGTCCCGGTCCTCTACAACTGGCGGGACGACACCGCGAGGAGACCCTGATGAGCCCCTACCCCACGCTGCTGAGCCCGCTGGACCTCGGATTCACCACGCTCCCCAACCGGGTGGTCATGGGGTCCATGCACACGGGTCTCGAAGAGGCCGAGAACGGCTTCGAGCGGATGGCGGCCTTCTACGCCGAGCGCGCCCGCGGAGGCGTGGGCCTCATGGTCACCGGCGGCATCGCGCCCAGCGAGCGCGGTTGCTCCGCGCCCGGCGGCGCCAAGATGACCACGGAGGCGGAGGCGGAGGAGCACGCGCTCGTCACCTCGGCGGTGCACGCGGCGGGAGGCCGGATCGCGATGCAGATCCTGCACTTCGGCCGGTACGCGCACCACCCGGATCTGGTGGCGCCGAGTGCGCTCAAGGCGCCGATCAGCGGGTTCACCCCGCGCGCGCTGACCGACGAGGAGGTCGAGGAGACGATCGGGGAGTTCGTCCGCGCCGCCGTCCTCGCCCGGCGGGCGGGTTACGACGGGGTCGAGATCATGGGCTCCGAGGGCTACCTCGTCAACGAGTTCATCGTGGCGGCGACCAACCACCGCACCGACCGGTGGGGCGGCTCGTACGAGAACCGGATCCGCTTCCCCCTGGAGATCGTGCGCCGGGTGCGCGAGGCCGTGGGCGACGACTTCATCCTGATCTACCGGCTCTCCATGCTCGACCTGGTGCCGGACGGCTCGACGCTGGAGGAGGTCGTGCGGCTGGCCCGCGCGGTCGAGACCGCCGGGGCCACCCTCATCAACACCGGGATCGGCTGGCACGAGGCCCGCATCCCCACCATCGCGACCTCGGTGCCGCGCGGTGCCTTCACCTGGGTGACCGAGAAGGTGCGTGGCGCGGTCTCCGTGCCCCTGGTGACGAGCAATCGCGTCAACACCCCGGAGGTCGCCGAGGAGATACTCGCCTCCGGCCGCGCGGACATGGTGTCGATGGCCCGGCCCTTCCTCGCCGACCCGGACTTCGTGGCGAAGGCCGCAGCCGGCCGCGCCGACGCCATCAACACCTGCATCGGCTGCAACCAGGCCTGCCTGGATCACGTGTTCAGCCTCAAGATCACCTCCTGCCTGGTCAACCCCCGGGCGTGCCACGAGACCGAGCTGGTCCTCTCCCCGACCCGGACCCGCAGAAGCGTCGCCGTCGTCGGCGCCGGTCCGGCCGGGCTCGCCTGCGCGGTCACGGCCGCCGAACGCGGCCACACGGTCACCCTCTTCGACGCGGCCGACGAGATCGGCGGCCAGCTCAACGTGGCGCGCCAGGTGCCCGGCAAGGAGGAGTTCGACGAGACGCTGCGCTACTTCCGTACCCGCCTGCGCGAGCTGGAGGTGGAGGTGCGGCTCTCCACGCACGCCGGGGCGGACATGCTCGACGGGTACGACGAGGTGGTGCTCGCGACCGGTGTCGAGCCGCGCATCCCTCCGATCGAGGGTGTCACCCACCCCAGCGTGGTCAGCTACCTCGACGTCCTGCGCGACAAGGCGCCGGTCGGCGACCGGGTCGCGGTCATCGGGGCGGGCGGCATCGGTTTCGACGTCGCGGAGTACCTGACCGACGCCGGGGAGGGGACGAGCCGGGACCCGGAGGCGTTCCTGCGGGGCTGGGGCGTGGACACCTCCTACGCGCACCGCGGCGGGCTGCGTCTGCCGGAGCGCCCGAAGCCGCCGCGTACGGTCCACCTAGTCCAGCGCAAGGCGTCCAAGGTCGGCGCCGGGCTCGGCCGGACCACGGGGTGGATCCACCGCACGGAGCTGCGCCACCGGGGCGTCACCATGGTCGCGGGCGCCACCTACGACCGGATCGACGACGCGGGGCTGCACCTGACCGTGGACGGGGAGCAGCATCTGCTGCCGGTCGACACGATCGTGCTCTGCGCGGGCCAGGAGCCGCGCCGGGAGCTCTACGAGGAGCTGCGCGCGGCGGGCCGGCCGGTCCATCTGATCGGTGGCGCCGACGTGGCGGCCGAGCTCGACGCGAAGCGGGCGGTCCGTCAGGGGACGGAGCTGGCCGCCACGCTGTGAACCGGGCCACGTGGCCGCGTTCGTAGGATGCACCCCATGTCACTGCCGCACGCGATCCTCACCGCTCTGCTGGAGAAGCCGTCGTCCGGGCTCGAACTGACCCGCCGGTTCGACCGGTCGATCGGCTACTTCTGGCCGTCGACGCACCAGCAGATCTACCGCGAGCTGGGCAGGCTGGAGGAGGCCGGACGGATCCGGGCGCTGCTGCCGGACCAGCCGGCCAGGGGCAGCAGGAAGGAGTACGAGGTGCTGCCGGCGGGTCGCGAGGAGCTGGCGGCCTGGGTCGCGCTCGCCGAGGACCCGAAGCCGGTCCGCGACGCGCTGCTGCTGCGGATGCGGGCGGCCGCCGTCGTGGGGGCGCCCGGCCTGGGTGCGGAGCTCCGCCGTCATCTGGAGGTGCACCGCCGGCAGCTCGCGGAGTACCTGGAGATCGAGGAGCGCGACTTCCCGCCGGAGCGGACGGGCCGGGACGACCGGCTCCGCCACCTCGTGCTGCGGGGCGGCATCGACCTGGAGCGCTTCTGGACCACCTGGCTGACGGAGGCGATCGAGGGGATCGCGGAGGCCGTGGACGGGGCCGGCGGGGCTCCCTGACGACGGGCTCCGGCCGTGCGCTCACCTTCCGGTGGTCGCGGCGGGTCCGAGACTGTCGGCGGTCGGCCGCTCCGCCGTCCGGGGGCTCCCGATGACGGTGCGCCGTGTCCGTGTCCTGGTCCTGCGGCGGACGCCCGGGGCGGCGGCGGGTACCGCCGAGGCGGGATGCCGGCCGGCGAGCGTGACGGGGGCGGCCACCGGAGGGAGCGGCGCCCGGGACGGCCCGTCGGCGACCGGCGGGGGCGGGAGCACCGGCACGGCCGGCAGGGCCGGAGCCCCGGTGGAGGGCCGGGTTCCGGAGAGGGCCGGGGTCTCGGAGGGCGCCCGGGTGTCGGACGGGGCCGGGTTGTCGGCGGAAGCCGGGTTGTCGGCGGAGGCCGGGTTGTCGGCGGAGGCCTGCGCCCGGCTGAGCAGGATCACCCCGCGTACCGAGAGCGCGATGCCCGCGGCGGCCGGCACCAGGCTGAGGGTGCCGCCCTGGAGGCGCTCCCCCAGGAGCACCATTCCGATGACGGCGGCGGCCACCGGGTTGGCCAGGGTCAGTACGGCGAGCGGAGCGCCCAGACCGTGCCGGTACGCGGTCTGCGAGAAGAGCAGTCCGCCCATGGAGAAGGCGGCGACCAGCAGGGTCACGATCACGGTGCGCGGGGTGAACACGGCGCCCGAATGGTCGGTGAGGGCGACGGTCAGTGTCTGGGTCAGCGCGGAGGCGACACCGGAGGTGATGCCGGAGGCGGCGGCGTGCCGGAGTCCGGGGCGGGCGCCGGGGCGACCGAGCCCGGAGACCACGGCCAGGGTGACCGCGCCGACGCCGAGGGCTGCGCCGAGCCCGAGGGTCTCGTGCGGTGCGGCGCCACCCGCGGCCGTCAGCAGGGCGGCCAGTCCGACGAGGGTCAGGACGGTGCCCCGCCACTCGGTGGCGCTGACCTTGCGGCCGGCGGTACGGGCTCCGAGCGGGACGGCGGCCACGAGGGTGAGCGCGCCGAGCGGCTGCACCAGCGTGAGCGGTCCGTACTTCAGGGCGGCGACGTGGAGCAGGGCTCCGGTGGCGTTGAGCCCCACCGAGGCCCACCAGGCACCGCGTCCGAGCAGCTTGAGCCCACCGGTACCGGGCTCGGTGCGTCCGGCCAGCCGGGACTGGGCCACGGCGGCGGCCGCGTAGGCGACGGCGGAGACGAGGCAGAAGAGGATGGCGACCAGCGTGGCGTTCACCGTGCGACTCCGCGTCCGGCTCCGGGCGCGACGAGGGTCCGCCGGGGAGCGGACCCCCCATCGGCGCAGGTGGGGGCGGACGTGCCGCCGGGGTGGGCGGGCGCGGGGATGCCACCGGCGTAGGCGTGGTCTCCGGCGAACGGGTAGCTCCCTGCCGGGGCGGGCACCCCGGGACCGGGGAAACCGCCCGCCGCGGAGGGCCACGGCCCTCGGAGCCGTACCGCGTGCGAAGGCCGGTTCAGCGGGATCGCGGCCAGGGCCAGCGCGAGGAGGGCCGTGACGACGAGGGCGTCGAGCCAGTAGTGGTTGGCGGTACCGACGATCACCAGCAGGGTGAGGAGCGGGTGCAGCAGCCACAGCCACCGCCACCGGGAGCGTCCGGCGGCGACGAGTCCCACCGCCACCATGAGCGCCCAGCCGAAGTGCAGGGACGGCATCGCGGCGAACTGGTTGGCCATGGTGTCGGTGGTGGGTGTGGCGCCGTAGACGGAGGGGCCGTACACCTGGCCGGTGTCGACGAGTCCCGCGGCGGCCAGCATCCGCGGCGGGGCCAGCGGGAAGACGAGGTGGAGCACGAGGGCGGCGCCGGTCAGCGCCGCGAGTATGCGGCGCGACCAGAGGTAGTGGTGCGGGTGGCGCCAGAACAGCCACACCAGGAAGAGCACGGTGGCCGGGAAGTGGACCGTCGCGTAATAGGTGTTCGCCAGGTGGATGAGGACCTGGCCGTGCATCAGGAGACCCTGGACGTGCCCCTCCCCGGGAAGACCGGCGGCCCGTTCGAGGTCCCAGACGTGGCCGGCGTTGCGGAAGGCCTCGTCCACGTGGCCGTTGGCCGCCTGGCGACCGAGCTTGTAGACGAGGAAGAGCCCCACGACGAGGAGGAACTCGCGGACGAGGGGCGGGCGGGTCGAGGCGTCCGGCTCCCGTTCCGCAGGCGTGCTGCGGGTGTGCATCACCCGTGCCCCTAACTGACGAAGCGATGGTGTCTGGACATGGTTCCGCCATGCCCTATCGATACGCCAGTGTACCGATACGCAAACGTATCGGTACACTGGCGTATCGAAGCGCCGTACCGCCGAGCCCTCAGGAGGAAGAGCCCATGCCGACCCGGGACTCCGCGCGGGAATCGACCCGGGACTCCGCGCGGGAGCCGGCGCAGGCCTCCGCACCGGAACCGGAGCGGGAAGCAGCACCGGAACCGGCGGCCGTCGCCCGGTCACCGCGCTCGAAGATCACCCCGGAGCGGGCCCAGGAGCTCTACACCGCGGTCCTGGACCTGCTGCGCGAGAGCGGCTACGAGTCGCTGACGATGGAGGGCGTCGCGGCCAGGACCCGTTGCGGCAAGTCGACGCTCTACCGCCAGTGGGGCTCGAAGCCCGAACTGGTCGTCGCGGCCCTGCACAGCACCCGGCGCGGCTCCCTCGCCCACATCGACACCGGCTCCCTGGCGGGCGACCTGCTCGCGGCGGCGCGTGCCATCGGCGCCCGTTCCAACGTGGACACCACGCTGATGCACGCGCTGAGCCACGCCTCCCTGCAGAGTCCGGAGCTGCTCTGCGCGATGCGCGAATCGCTGGTGGTGCCGGAGATCGCGGCGATCGACGCCATGGTGCGCAGGGGTTCCGAACGCGGCGAGATCGCCGCCGACTGCCCGACGGCCGGGTACGTGGCCGCCCAGATCTTCGGCATGGTGCGTGTGCGCCCCCTGCTCGAAACCCTGTACGCCGACGAGGCGTACCTCGTGCGCTTCACCGAGCAGGTCATCCTGCCCGGGCTCGGACTGGAGTCGCCTCCGGCCGGGCCCTGACCGATCGTGGGCCGTCCACCCCAGCGGAGGGGCGGCTCATCCGCGTCGCACCGTGGGGACGGGGGCGGCGCGCCGACGGCCGGCGACTTCATCGAAGTCGCCGGCCTTTCGCGTGGCCGAAACGCCTTCTCGTCCCCTTGACGATATTGCACCGCTCCCGTTATCGTCCTCTTGACGAGAAATGGAAGGGGTCGTTCCCATGGCCGACATCACCCGGCGCTTCGGCTGGCGCCACCTGCGCTCCGCACCGACCGCCCACGTCCGCCACCACCACCGGGGCACCCTCGCCCACGACGGCCCCGGACTCAGCTTCTGGTACCGCTCGCTGAGCGCAGCGCTCTCCGAGGTTCCGGTGGACGACCGCGAGCTGGCGATGGCCTTCCACGCCCGCACCGCCGACTTCCAGGACGTGACGGTGCAGGCCACCGTCACGTACCGGGTCAGCGATCCCGCGCTGGCGGCCGCCCGGCTGGACTTCTCCGTGGACCCCGACACCGGCGTGTGGCGCGGTTCCCCCCTCGAACAGATCGCCACCCTCCTCACCGAGACCGCGCAGCAGCACACCCTGGACGCGCTGGCCCGCACCCCTCTCGCCACCGCCCTCGTGGACGGGGTGGCCCTGGTACGCGACCGGGTCTCGGCCGGGCTCACCGCCGAGCCCCGGCTGCCCGCGACGGGGATCGACGTGGTGGCCACGCGCGTCGTGGCGATCCGCCCCGAGGCGGAGGTGGAGCGCGCGCTGCGCACCCCCGCCCGCGAACAGATCCAGCAGGAGGCGGACCGCGCCACCTACGAGCGCCGGGCGGTGGCGGTCGAGCGGGAACGCGCCATCGCCGAGAACGAGCTGGCCAGTCAGATCGAGCTGGCCCGCCGGGAGGAGCGGCTCGTCGACCAGCGCGGCACCAACACCCGCCGCGAGGCGGAGGAGAAGGCCGCGGCCGACGACGTCCGGGCCCGGGCGGAGGCCTCCCGCGCGGTACGGCTGGCCAAGGCCGAGGCGGAGGCCGTACGGGAGACGGGTGCGGCCCGGGCCGACGCGCAGGCGGCCTGGCTGCGCGTCCACGCGGAGGTCGACGCGGCGACGCTGCACGCCCTCGCGGCGACCCGGCTCGCCGAGAACCTGCCGCACATCGACAGCCTCACCCTCTCCCCCGACGTGCTGACCGGGCTGCTCGCACGCCTCGGCCGGCCCGGCGGCGGGACCCCGGCGTGAGCCTCGCGCCCCGCGCCGTCCTCGTGCACCGCGCCACGGAGTACGAGGAGCTGCTCGCCCGCCACGGCACCCACGGGCAGGCCGCGTTCTTCCTCTCCAGCCGGGGGCGCTCCCTCGACGAGGTGGCACGGCGCCACCACCGCGCGCACCGGGCCCTGGCCGACGTGGCCTCGGCCGTACCGCTGACCTGGCGGCGCTCCCGGGTGGAACGCGCCGACCTCGACCGCTTCCTCTTCGCCCCCGAGGACGTGGTGATCGTCGTCGGGCAGGACGGATTGGTCGCCAACACGGCGAAGTACCTCTCCGGCCAGCCCGTCGTGGGCATCGACACCGACCCGGGGCGCAATCCGGGCGTCCTGGTACGCCACCGCGCGCGGGACACCGGAGCGCTGCTGCGGTCCGCCACCGCGCCCGGCGGCCGGGTGGACGAGCTGACCATGGTGGAGGCGGTCGCGGACGACGGCCAGCGCCTCCTGGCGCTCAACGAGATCTACCTCGGTCCCCCGGGACACCAGACGATCCGCTACCGCATCGCCCCGGAAGCGGGCCGGGGGGACGCCGGGCGCGGAGGGGCCGGCGTCCCGGGGACCCACGGTGGAGCGGCCGACGGTACCGGCGAGGCGCAAGCGTCCTCCGGGGTGCTGGTCGGCACCGGTACGGGCGCCACCGGCTGGCTCCGCTCGCTCTGGCAGGAGCGCGGCGGCCCGCTGCGTCTGCCCGCCCCCTCGGACCCCCGGCTCCTCTGGTTCGTACGGGAGGCGTGGCCGTCCCCGGTGACGGGGACCTCGCTGGTCGCCGGGGAGCTGGGGCGCGGCGAGGGGCTGCGGCTCACCGTGGAGTCGGACCGGATGGCGGTGTTCGGGGACGGGATGGAGTCCGACGCGCTGGAGTTGACGTGGGGTCAGTCGGTGCGGCTCGGCGTTTCGGCCACTTCACTGCGGCTGACCGCCTGACGGCGGGCCCCTCGTACGCCCCGCCACTCCGGGGCCCCGCACCAGGCGTCCGGCCCGTCGCGCAGAGCGGCGGACCGGACTCGGGTCGGGTCGGGTCGGGTCGGGTCGGGCGAACAGGGTCGGATCGGGCGGTTCACGGAGGGTTCAGCACTGGGGCTTTCTGCCGTGGTTCGCGGGGTGCTTGCGGCGTGCCTTCTTCTTCCGCCGACGCTTCGAGGACATGGCCACCTCCGGCTGGATCGGGACGGTGCGGAGCTCTTTCCGACCGCTCCATGGTCCCAGCACCAGACGCGGGGCGCGATTCGGTGGAGCCGGACGCGGTGCGTGCCCCGCCCGGCACGCACCGGAACATCTCACCCCGCCCGGTCCGCGACACATCCGTCCGGCTCGGTCCGGTTCCGGTACTTTCCGGCTCCGGTCCTTTCTGGTTCCGGCTCCGGTCCTTTCCGGTTCCGGTTCCGGCCAAGAAGGTTCGGGCGGCGCAGGATCGAGCAGGCGGAAGACATGAACTCTTCCGCCCGTAACGCCACAGCTCCGACAGGACCGGCTCTCCGCCCGCGCGCACGGCGTTCCGGTGGCCTCCGCCGGTTCGGACTCCTCCCGGTCGTGACGGCGTCGATCGCGCTGGCGGCGGCCGGCTGCGGCGACACCTCCTCGACCTCGACCGATCCGGCCGGCGCGAGCCGTCCGGTTTCGGGCAGTGCCACACCCGGGGCGCCCAGCTCGTCCGGCCGGCCCACGACCGGCGGTTCCCCGTCCGTGACCTCCGCGGCCCCCTCGGGGCCGTCCGACCCCGCCGCACCGTCGCAGACCTCCGGCGCGGCGGGCGCGAGCGCTTCCCAGCGGTGTGCGGCCGAAAAACTCACCATGGACCTGGCCCCCGCCGACGCGGGTGCCGGTCAGGTCTACTACCGGCTCACCTTCACCAACACGTCGGCGAAGACGTGCACGCTGAAGGGCTATCCCGGTGTCTCCCTGATCCAGCGCGACGGCAGTGTGATCGGCGTCCCGGCCACGCATGAGGGGAGCGCCGGTACGAGCAAGGAGATCCGCCCCGGCGGGACGGCGGCGGTCACCCTGCACACCGTCAACGAGGGAATCTCCGACTCCCCGTGCTGGGGCCGGCCCGACTACCTCAAGGTGTATCCGCCGGGCTCCACGAAGGCGCTGACACTGCGGACCGCCCAACCGCTGGTCTGCGGCGACCGCTTCACGACCACGGCGGTGAGCGGCTGACGCAGCGGTGTTCCGGGGCGGCGGCCGCCGCCCCGCGGTCCGCGGCGCGCGGTCAGCCGGCGCGCGGTCAGCCGGCGCGCGGTCAGCCGGTGCGCGGTCAGCCGGCGCGCGGTCAGCCGGTGCGCGGTCAGCCGGCGCGCGGTCGGGAGGACTTCGCCCTTCCGCCCGGCGCCTCCCCGCGTGCCTGCCTACCTGCCGCCCCCTCTGCCGCCCTGTCCGCGGACCGGCCCTTAGGGTGCGGATCATGAAGAGGTCCCTGGTGAATCGTTCCGCCGCACTGCTCGTCTCCCTGGTGCTGGCCGCGTCCGGTGCGCTGCTGACAACCGGCTGCTCTCCGGCGGGCCCCGGGTCCGGCGGATCGGAGCGGGCCGACGGCCGCGGAGGGGGCTCCCCGGCGCCCAGGATCGGAGGGCCGGGCCGGCCCGGCCGTACGGCCGCCGAGCGGGCGTACCGGGACCTGCTCGACCACGGGCCCGACGCCAAGATCCTCACGGCTGCGCACCGGGGGCAGTGGCGGAGCGCCCCGGAGAACTCGTTGCGGGCCTTCGAGGCGGCCTTCGCGGACGGTGCGGAGCTCGTCGAGACCGACGTACGGACGACCAGGGACGGCGTTCTGGTGCTGATGCACGACCCCACGGTCGACCGCACCACCGACGGCACGGGCGCCGTCGCCGACCTGACGTGGGCGCAGCTCGGCCGGCTCCGGCTCCGTGAAGGGCTGGGGGGCGGTCGGGCGGCGGTCACCGGGGAACGGGTGCCGACGCTCGAGGAGGCGATGGAGGTCGCCAGGGACCGCGGTCTGGTGAACCTGGACAAGGGATGGGCGGAGCGTGAGGCGGTCTGGGACGTCCTCACCCGCACCGGCACGGTCCACAACGGGCTCTTCAAGAGCGACGCGCCGGTAGCCGAGGTCGGGGAGTTCCTCGCCGCCCACCCACGAGCCCTCTACATGCACAAGATCACGGACGCCGGCATCGGCGACGTCGAACGCTTCGGCGACGACCGGCCGGTGGCGTACGAGGTCACCTTCGACAGCGTCCAGGACGCCGTGGCCCGCAGGCCGTTCCTCGACGCGCTCGCCAGGCACAGCCGGGTCTGGAGCAACACCATGGGGAACGGCCTGTCGGACCACATGACCGACGAGGCGTCGCTGACCGATCCCCTGCGCGGCTGGGAGGCGTTGGCGCGCGGTTTCCGTACGACCGTCTTCCAGACGGACGACGTCGCGAAGGTCGAGTCCTGGCTCCGCTCCGGCGAGGGCGACCCCGTACCGCGCGGCGCGGTACGGGTGCAGGCGGAGGATTTCCGGGCCGGCGAGGGGACGGGCTACCACGACGACGACGCCGCGAACAGGGGTGGGTTCGGCATGCGTCCCGGCGAGGGCGTCGACGTCGGCGACGCCGACGGCAATGTCCGGGTCAGCTGGATGCGCGGCGGGGAGTGGCTGACGTACGACGTGGACGTTCCGCGTACGGGGACGTACGCCCTCTCCGCACGGGTCTCCTCGACGTACTCCCCGGCCGGTACGTACACCGTCTCCTTCGACGGCGGCGAGGAGAGTGAGCGGGTCGCCGTGCGCAACACCACCAGCCACGCCAAGGAAGTGCTCCAGCCCGGCGGGGTACGGCGGCGGCTCACCGCCGGGCACCACGTCCTCAAGGTCTCCCTGCCCACCGGCGTACCGCAGAACTGGAACCTCGACTACCTCCAGCTCGTGCCGGTCCGCGGCTGACCGGGCGGCTCGCCTCCGTGCCGGGGCTCTTCCCGCCAGGCGCGTTCGGCCCGGGTGACCGGGGGCCGCGGGCCGGTGGCGGACGTGTCCGCGACAGCGCGCCGCCGCCGGGGGCGCTACCGCGCGCTTACCGGGGTACGAGGAGCGCCACAGGGGTCCCGCTCCCGCGGGGGCTGCCCCGTTCGTGCTGTCGAGGAGTGTCATGGTGGCTGCTTCGTCGCGTCGTCTTCAGGACGTCGCGCGGGAGGTGTTCGGCTGGGAGCGGTTGCGGCCGGAGCAGGTGATGGCGATGGAAGCGGTGATGGAGCGGCGCGACGCCCTGGTGGTGATGCCCACGGGCGCCGGGAAGTCGGCCGTCTACCAGGTTCCCGGTGTGCTGCTGTCGGGCCCGACCGTCGTGGTGTCGCCGCTCATCGCGCTCCAGCGCGACCAGGTCCAGGGGCTGCTCCGGCGCGAGGGTACGGACGCGGCCGCGGTGAACTCGACGCAGAGCGGCAACGAGAACGCGGCGGTGTGGGACAGGATCAGCGAGGGCGATGTCGACTTCCTCTTCCTCGCGCCCGAGCAGTTGGCGAAGGACGAGGTGGTCGAGCAGCTCGCGGCCGCGAAGCCGGCGTTGTTCGTCGTCGACGAGGCCCAGTGCGTCTCGTCCTGGGGTCACGACTTCCGGCCCGAGTACCTGCGGCTCGGGCAGGTGCTCGACCGCATCGGGCGTCCGCCGGTGCTGGCCCTGACGGCGAGCGCGGCGGCCCCGGTGCGGGCCGACATCATCGCGCACCTGGGGATGCGGGACGTGCACGAGGTCGTCACCGGCTTCGACCGGCCCAACATCCACCTGGAGGTGATCCCCTTCCGGGACGCCGCGGTCAAGAGGCGGGCGGTGGTCGAGCGTGCCGCGGCGGAGCCCAAGCCGGGTCTGGTGTACGCGGCCACGCGGCGCGAGGCGGAGAAGTACGCGGACGAGCTCGGCCAGCTGGGGCTGGACGTGGCGGCTTACCACGCGGGGCTTCCGGCGCAGGAGCGCGGCGACGTGCACGACCGCTTCCTGGCGGGCTCGCTGGACGTGGTGGTGGCGACGTCCGCCTTCGGCATGGGCATCGACAAGCCGGACGTGCGCTTCGTGCTCCACGCCTCCGTGCCCGGCTCGCTGGACGCGTACTACCAGGAGATAGGCAGGGCCGGCCGGGACGGTGAGCCGTCCCGCGCGATCCTCGCGTACCGGCCGCAGGACCTCGGGCTCCAGCGTTTCTTCGCGGCGGGCCGCCCGGACCCGGACACCGTGACCCAGGTGGCGCGCACGCTGGCGGACCACGACGGTCCCGTACGCCCCAGCGAGTTGCGGGACGAGACGAACCTGACGGCAAGCCGGCTGACGGCCGTCGTCAACCTCCTGGAGCAGGTCGACGCGGTTCGCACCACCGGCGACGGGGACGTGGAGCCGGCCCCCGGCATCGACGCGGCCCGCGCCGCCCAGCAGGCGGTCGAGCTGGGCGACGCCCACCAGCAGTTGGAGCGCTCCCGGGTGGACATGATGCGCGGCTACGCGGAGACCACCGGCTGCCGCCGCCGCTTCCTCCTCGGTTACTTCGGGCAGGTCCGAAGCGACTCCGAGGGGTGCGGCTCCTGCGACCAGTGCGAGGCGGCCGAGCTGTCCCGGGCGGGCGCGGAGCTCGGTCCGGCGGTCCTGGCGGGCACCGGAGGGCTGATACCCGCTCCTTCCGCCCCGGCCCCGTCGGAGGACGAGCACCCCTTCCACCCCGGCACCCGGGTCCGGCACCAGCACTGGGGCGAGGGTTCGGTGATGAGCGAGGAGGAGGAGCGTCTGACGGTGCTGTTCGAGACCGTGGGGTACCGCACCCTGTCTTTGGAGGTCGTGCGGCAACAGGGCCTGCTCGACGTGTGCTGATCGCGCGGGGCGGCGCTCCCGCGCCACGAGGCCGGGCCCGGCTCACCGGGGCCCGGCTCAGCGGGGCCCGGCTCAGCGGGGCCCGGCTCAGCGGGGCCCGGCTCAGCGGGGCCCGGCTCAGCGGGGCCCGGCTCAGCGGGGCCCGGCTCAGCGGGGCCCGGCTCAGCGGGGCCCGGCTCAGCGGGGCCCGGCTCAGCGGGGCTGGGCTCAGCGGGGCTGGGCCTCGTGGTGACGCTGGGCGCCTTCGCCCACGCCGGTGTTCAGGTGCCCGTCCGCCGCACCACGGTGACCGCTCCGGGCGTCGGAGCGAACTCCTCGCCGGCCGGCTGTCCGACGAGTGCCTCACCCGGGGGCCGGGGCAGCCGGACCGGTGCGTCACCGTGGTTCACCAGGGAGGGCCCCGGCGATCCGGGTGGGGGTGTCGTGGCGGCGCAGGTACACGAGTGCGGCCGGAGCACGGCGGTGCGGGGGGAGTTCGCACCGCCGGCCGCCCTCGCGGGTGACGGTGGGCATCGTGACCCACTCGACCAGGGCGTGGGGCAGGTCGGGGGCTGCCGGGCAGGGAACCAACAGGCCTCCCGTACACAAGAGTCGAGACGTCGAACACCTTCCTCGACGGCACCGGAGCCCTGCCCGTCACGCACCCCGGCCTGACACCGCCCCGTCAAAGATGGGGGCACGGGTGCCGGGGTCCTCTAGCGGAGGGTGGAGACACCGGCGAGGAAGATGTCCACCCCGACGAGGAACTGCTCGCGGTCGTCGTGTTCGCCCAGCCGGGTCGCCGCCGCGTGCACGAACGGGTACCGGGCGGGGTCGATCCGCGCCCACTGCGTGGCGGCGTCCTCGAGGAAGGTCTCCCGGTCTGCGCCGCTGCCCCTGCGCAGCCGTGCGTTCGCGGCGTTCTGCGCGGCGACACCGAGGACGTAGTTCACCAGCGCGCCGGCCGCGTCGAAGCGCGCCTCCTGCGGAACGTCGAGGGCGTCGAGCAGGCGGCCGACACCCTCGTAGAAGTCCAGCAGCGCGGGCCGCCACGGCTGGCGGGAGAATTCCGCACCCACCCAGGGGTGGGCGTCGATCGCGTCGAACAGTCCGAGGGCGAGGGCGCGCAGTGCGCCACGCGGATCCGCGTCGGCGCCCGCGCCGGACATCACGCCGGTGATCACCTCGTCAGCGGCCGTCGCGAGCAGATCCCCCTTGTCCTTGACGTGGTGGTAGATGGCGCCGTAACCGGTGCTCAGGCGCACGGTGAGGGCGCGCAGCGTCAGTGCTTTCTCGCCGCCGCCGTCCAGCATCTCGATCGCGGTCCGGATGATGATCTCCCTCGACAGGCTGTCCGTCCGCCGGGGCGAGCGCGCGGATCCCTTCGCTTTTTCCTTCTCCATCGCCCCAGCATCGCATGGATGGAGCGCCGATCCAACGCGTGCTAGCTTGATTGGAGTGACGATCCAAAGGGGGCGTCGCGGCATTCGGCCATTCCTGTGGAGGACACCATGACGACACCGGTCACGATCATCGGAGCGGGTCTGGGCGGCCTGACGCTCGCCCGCGTTCTGCACGTGCACGGCATCCCCGCCACGGTCTACGAGGCCGAGCCCGCACCGGACTCGCGCCGTCAGGGCGGCCTGCTCGACCTCCACCCCCACAGCGGGCAGGCCGCTCTGGAGGCGGCCGGACTGACGGAGGAGTTCCGCAAGCTGGTCCTTCCGGGCCGCGAGGCGTACCGGATCCTGGACCGGGCGGGGAACGTGCTGCTCGACCTGCCCGACGTCGGATCCGGCGAACGCCCGGAAGTCCCGCGCGGCGCGCTGCGGCAGATGCTGCTCGACTCCCTGCCCGCCGAAACCGTCCGCTGGGGCCACAAGGTCACTGCCGTCCGGGCCCTCGGCGACGGCCGCCGACAGGTGACCTTCGCCGCCGGCACCACGATCGTCGCGGACCTGCTCGTCGGCGCCGACGGCGCCTGGTCGCGCGTGAGGCCGCTGTTGTCGCCGGCCACACCGGAGTACTTCGGCATCTGCAGCGTGGAGACGTTCCTCTTCGACGCCGAAACCCGCCACCCCGCCTCCGTGGAGGCGGTCGGAGCAGGCTCACTGTTCGCGCTCGCACCAGGCAGGGGACTGCTGGCCCACCGGGAAGGCGGCGGAACCCTGCACACCTACGTACAGCTGAAGAAGCCCCGGGACTGGTTCACCGACCTCGACACCACCGATGACCAAGCCCTCACCGCACGGGTGATGCGGGAATTCGACGGGTGGGCCCCCGCGCTCACCGCATTGATCGTCGACAGCGACACCCCGCCGGTCCTGCGTCCCATATTCACCCTGCCGGCCGGGCACCGCTGGGAGCGCGTGCCGGGGGTGACCCTGCTCGGCGACGCCGCCCATCTGCGGGCACCGAACGGCGAAGGCGCCAACCTGGCCATGCTGGACGGCGCCGAACTCGGCCGCGCCCTCGCCGCGCATCCCGACGCTGCGGAGACGGCGCTCGCCGCGCACGAAGAGACCATGTTCGCCCGCGCCGCTGCCGCGGAAGCGAAGGACGACGGCTTTTACACCACCATGATCGACGACCACGCGCCCCACAGCCTGCTCGCCCTGATGACCGGCGCCACATCCGAAGCGTGATCCACGGCGCTGACCGTCGCTGCATGCACGGGACTGGTCGGGAACGAGGAGTTCGCCCAGGCACTCCGGCGGCTGGAACGCTTCGGCTGCGGCACGAATCCCTTGATCTGCGGGTCGCGGGCGACGATCTACTCAGTCGCGGCAGCGACGCGGGCTCCTACGACCGCAAGGACCGCGGGCCGCCCTCGGACCACGTGTGACGCCACCGCTGCACCGATCGGACACTGATCCGCAGATCCCTGGCGATCGCCGTACTGCCCTCGCCACGAGCGAACCGCTCAGCCGCCTGGAGCCGTAACTCCTCGCGCCTGCACTGCCGTTCAGCGGCAAACCCGCCACCCTATCTCAGTAGGCCCGGCAACGTTGGCGACAACCAGAGGCTCTCCCCGCTGGGGTCTGTGTGGACCTGCACGTCCACCGTGCCGCTTGCGTTGGAGTAGTCGGCCCCGCCGCCGCCGGCCCGGTCGCACTCCGCGAGCGCGCTGTCCAGGAGAACGCAATCCGGATCGTGTGCGCGTGGCTGAAAGTAGCAGCCTCATCAGACAAGATCAGGCCACGACTGAAAGTGATCGTTGTTCCCCTGAAGTGATCAGCCATAAGGTCACCCTGACCTGCGACAGAGACATGAAAGCCTGCCGGGCGAGCATCCAACTCCCACGGGAGGAGATGCACCCCTCCCTATTCCGCACGGTCGGTCTCGACTCACACAATCAGAATGGGACATACTGCGAAATCTATCTACGCGCGTTCAACTTCTCTGTATGC
The DNA here is from genome assembly GCF_029167645.1 of Streptomyces sp. AM 2-1-1. NCBI lineage: Bacteria > Bacillati > Actinomycetota > Actinomycetes > Kitasatosporales > Streptomycetaceae > Streptomyces > Streptomyces sp. AM 2-1-1. The sequence goes on from NZ_CP119147.1 coordinate 635,656, forward strand.
ATCGGTCCGTCGAATCGCAGTGGTGTTGTTCAGCGTCGTGACAGTTGTCGGCATATGCAGCAGCCCTGCACAGGCGGGCAGCTACACCAGCTATATGGCCGGGGTGGAAGCGGGTTTTGAGTCCAGCCACTGGAACGAGGACTCCGCTGCCACAACGACGACCATCAAGTTCACCGGCTGCACCAGCGGCAGCAGTGCCGTGCACGTCAAACTGGCGAAGGACATCAACAACCTTCCCGACAACTACTACGTCGATGCCGCGTTCACGAAGTGCTTGGAGAGCAGCACTTCGACCTCCACAGGCGTTTGGGATGACCACGGGGCCGGCAGTTACTACTTCATCGTCAACGACGGTGGGTACGCCACCGTCTCGGTCAAAAGTTTGACTGTCTCTTGGTAATTGCACCCTCCCCGGCCACTCGCCCACGCGGGTGGCCGGGGCCTGCTCTGTCGATGAGGGTTACTTTCATGCCGTTGCACTACCAGTCCTGTACCTTTCGCTACAACCGCAGAACACGCCCTGTCCTCGACGAACTTGAACTGCGGTTCTCACTGGGCAACACCGTGCTCCTCGGCCCGAACGGAGCGGGCAAAAGTACGCTGCTCGCACTCGGGGCGAGCGCAAACGCCCCCCAGAGCGGGGAGATCCGATTGGGGAATCTGCGATCAGCGGACAGGAAAAGTCTGCCCGCCTACCGTCGCAAGGTGTCCTGGCTTCCCCAGCGGAGCTCCACTCTCCCGGGAATGACATGCCGGGAACAGGTCGCATATGTCGGATGGCTCAAAGGGATGCGTGAGCGAGACGCCTGGCGAGCCGCTCCAGAAGTCATTGAGCGAGTCGGGTTGACAGCGAAGATGAAGGACAAGGTGAATACCTTGTCCGGAGGTCAGCAGCAGCGATTGGCGATTGCTCAGGCGCTCGTTCACGGCGCGGAACTTCTCCTGCTCGACGAGCCTACAGCCGGTCTGGACCCCACCCAGCGCCGCCGCTTCCACGATCTTCTCGTGGAGCTTCGTGGGGCGGTGCACGTTATCGTGTCCACCCACGACATTGGAGATCTGGACGACGCATTCGACGAGGTTGTGGTCTTGGAAGGCGGTGTACCCCGATTCCAAGGGAGCGTAGTCGAGTTCGAAAGCCATGCTGCTCTCGGGAGCGCCCCTGGTCGACGCTTGGAGAGCGCATACTCCGCACTGCTGGGATCGGTGGAACAGTGATCTCGCTCGGAAATCTCCGCGCCTCATCAACCCCCTGGCTACTCATACCGGCCGCGCTCTATATGAGTAGTTACGTCGGCGGAGACAACTTTTGGGGCGTTCACGACTACGGCCCAGCCTCAGGTGAACTCGCCGCCTGGGGGATCACCGTGATCGCACCGGCAGTGGCCGGAGCTGCCGCCTGGGAAGCCGGCCGTCAGAAGGTATTCGGAGGTATCCGGGAAACCAGTGTGCGCAGTGTCGTACGACAGTGGCTTTGGGCAATCCGACCTGTCATGGCCCTGCATCTCTCCCTCGTGGCCGCCGCAATTGCCCTGGCCAAGTTCACGGTCGGCGTCTGGCCCGCCGATGCCGGTCTGCTCGCCGTTGCGCACTTGCTGGTGCTCCCCTACGGCTGGATGATCATTGGCTGGGTAGTGGGACTGCTGTGTCCCCGGGCTGTTGCAGCACCGGCCGTCGCCGTTGGCAGTTGGGCATGGCTGGCCGTTCCCCCCTCAATGAGCTCCCCTTCGTGGCGTCACCTGAGTGGCTTCGTGATCGAAGGCTCTACTCTGACCGATACCCTCGATCCTCTTGTCTACTTCATTCCGTGGGTGGTCACGGCCGGGTTCGCAGCGGCGTTGGTTCTCATGGCCGGGGCACGACGCAGGCCATGGCTCGTAGCTGCCGGCGCAGCACTCGTCGTCGGGACGCTCCTCGGTGGACGCAGCCTTGTAGCGGACTGGGGATTCAGCCCTTCGACAGAAGCTCGCCTCGGCCACACAGTCTGCATCGGCACGGCACCTGCAGTCTGTCTGCCCGAAGAGTATGAAAACGATGCAGCCAAAATCCGCCTTCAAAGCTTGCCCGCCCTGAAGGCACTAGGTGGCAGCGGGGTTCCCTTTCCCAGGATTTTGCGGATGGCCTCTGATGATCTCCCAACGCGACCGGGAACTTGGCCTCTCTACTGGTCGCCAGACACCTCTCTTGAGCAACTCAACATCGACCTCGCGCGGTCAGCAGTCACTGGTACGGCAGCGTTGCATGGAGTGCATGATTGTCGACAACCATCAATCGCAGCTACCTGGGCCCTACTGAGGGTGGGAGTGAACGAGAAGCAAGTACAGGAAATTACCTCTCCCCAAGAGTGGGCACAATTGCTACGAATCCGCGAACTGCCGGCTGAACAGCAGGCTAAGTGGTTCACCTCGACGGTTCAGGACCAAACTCACTGCATGGCAGGGCTGACATGAAGCTCTACTTCAACGTCATACGGCGCTGGTGGACCGTGCTTGTGGCCACCGCGTTGCTCGGCCTGGTCTCCTGGAGCCTCGGTGGCACCGAGATCCCTGTCCCTGGCTTCATGGGTGGCATGGTCAGCATGCGCGTTGAGTACTTCGCTCCCCTCCTGGTCATCGTCGCTGTCCTGTACTGCCTCGATCGTCGGTTGGAAGCTCCGGAGAGCACGGCGGTCGTGCGCCTGAGACGCTGGGATCTGGCCGCGGTTTCCCTCACAGCGTTCCTCGGTCATGTACTCGGCCTCTTCGTGGGCATGGACATACCTCGAAACCTGATGCTTCTCCTCGCTGTCGCTCTGCTCGTTCGACAGTTCAGTAACGAGGCGGCAGCAGGCGGTGCCTGCCTGCTGTTCCTGCTCGCCACTGCCAGCCTCGGCCGCAACTACCGTCCCTCGGGCCAGCCGACAGGCCAATGGTGGGCTCTTCCCCTCTACCCGCCTGGGAGTCTGAGCGCTTGGGTGGCCGCTCTGGCCCTCTTCGGCTGCGCGCTGCTGTCGTCAGGTCGGCGCAGGCGGTTCCGTTGATCTCCGAGGCTTTCTTAGCTTGACTCTGTCGGGGATCTTGGAGTGGTGGAGGTCAGGTGCCCAGTGGCCCGCCAAGTTTTCAGTCGGGGTAGCTCGCGCTGGTCGAGGTAGTTCTGGAAGGCAGTCGGTCGGCGGGGTGCAAGTGCGTTCTCAGCAGGGGGCAGCCCGCTGAGGCGCTCGATGTTGACGGCGATGGCCTTCAGGCGCGTTGGATGTGGGCTCTCCCCTGTCCTCGGTAGCGGCAGCGTCGCATGCCGTGTCCGTGGGCGAACTCGTAGACCGTGTTCTCCGCTCCGGAGCGGATCGCGTAGCGGGCCTTCTATTCCGGCGTCTGCTGCTCTGTTCGGACACGGAGGCGCAGATCGCGGAGTCCTCGCGGGGGAAAGACCACCATGCGGGCTCTGTCTGCGGTGCTGGTGCACTGCGCACGGGTTGGGCAGGGGTGCACTGGCTCTTGGTGACCCTGGCCCCGATCAGCGGGGCCGCGGTGGGTGAGGAGGTCGGGTAGGGGCCGTGCCTGTTGATGTTGCCGTGCGCGCTGGTGTGCAGCCGCACCGGCGGGCGGGACGCGTCCGGGCTGTTCCAGCGGGCGAGAAAGGAGTCGAGGTTGCGCATGGTGTTCGGCGTGCGGGGGCGCCAGCGGGTGCTGGTGCACCAGGCGCCGGCCGGGTGGGCACGCCGCGCGAGGAAGGCGGCGCTGCCGTCGACCATCCGCATCCGGTAGTCGCAGTAGGCGTCCTGGTCCCCGGCCTTGTCGTAGCGCCAGCGGGTGCCGATGCAGCCGCCGCACGAGGTGCGGTAGTCGCAGGTGGTGCACCGGTCCTTCAGCTTCTTGCCCTGGTTCAGCAGGGGAAGCCGGCGCTGCGCGGCGATGATGCCCACCTGGTCGGCGGCCTGGTCGAGGCGGGTGATCTGGGCCTGCGGCCAGGGCAGTTCGTCGCAGCTTCCGAGCCGGCCGTCCGGGTAGAGCGTGAAGACGTGGTCGAACTTGAGGTCGGAGAAGTGGCAGAAGCTGGATCACAGTCCGCGCAGGTGCCGGATGGTGGAGACCGCCGGCTCCAGCTTCAGGCGGGCGAAGTGCCCGGCCTGGATCCAGTGGGTGGTGGCCGGCAACTCGAACATGGACCTCGCCCTGCGCGGCCTGGAGTTGAAAACACTCGGCCCCTACCTGTCAGGCTGGCGGATGCGCGTCGTGCCCGCCCTGGGCCACCTCGCGGTCCGCATGATCACCAACGGTGCTGTCGACCGCACCGTGCATAACTGGATCGCCGACGAGATCAGCCGCTCAACGGTCAACAACACCATCGCCGTCCTGGTCCGCGTCACGGAGCAGGCAGTCCGCGACGGCATCATCAAGGCGAACCCCGCCCGGGTGACCGGCTGGCAGAAGCTCTACAAGCAGGCCGAGGACGAACTCCTCGACCCACGCGCGCTCGCCCTGCCCGACTGGGAAACACTCGTCACAGCGGCCGACGCACTCGTGGCCGCCTCCCACGACGAGTACCGCGGCTGGGGAGACGTGGTCATCTTCGCCGCGTGCTCCGCCGCACGGATCGGCGAGATCTCCGGCTGCCGCGTCGGAGACATCGACACCACCCAGTGGATCCGGACCGTGGGGCGTCAGAACTCCTAACGAAATGATTTCCGAGGTGGTTGGATCACTCCGGGACTGACGATCCGGGGGTGCGGGGTGGCTCGGCCGAAGCCGTGGGAAGTCGATGAAGAGTTGTGGGCGGTGATCGAGCCGCTGTTGCCCAAGGTTGAGCGTCGGGCCCGGGCGCAAGCGGCATCCGGACCGGCTCGTGTTCCAGGGCATCCTGTTCGTCCTGCACACCGGGATCGCCTGGGAACACCTTCCGCAGGAACTCGGCTTCGGCTCGGGCATGACCTGTTGGCGCCGACTGGCCGAGTGGACCGAGGCCGGTGTGTGGCCTCGACTGCACGAGTCCCTCCTCGCCAGGCTCCGCAGCGCGAACGCCCTGGACTTCTCCCGGGCGGCCGTCGACGGCTCCCATATCCGCGCGTTAAAGGGGGCTCCAAGACGGGACGAAGCCCAGTTGACCGGGGCAGGACGGGCAGTAAGCACCACCTGATCACCGACGCCACGGGCATCCCGCTCGCCGCCATCCTGACCGGTGGCAACCGCAACGATGTCACCCAGCTGATCCCACTCCTCCAGGCTGTGCCTCCCGTACGGGGCAAGCGTGGCCGGCCCCGGCGCCGCCCGAACGTGGTGCTGGGTGACCGCGGCTATGACCACGACAAATACCGCCGTCTGGTCTGGGGCCTCGGCGTGAAGCCGGTGATCGCCCGGCGCGGCACCGAGCACGGCTCGGGACTGGGCACTCAACGCTGGGTAGGGGAGCGCGCATTCGCCCACCTGCACTGGTTCCGCCGCCTGCGGATCCGCTGGGAGATACGCGACGACATCCACGAAGCCTTCCTCACCCTCGGATGCGCACTCGTCTGCTGGCGACGCCTGCGCGCTCTGGTGACCGATGCCGTGGGCTAGCTATCTGCCGCTAGCCGGTTAAGGACTTCCCCGGGGGTGAAGCTCCAGCCGACCAGGCGCGGCCCGCTCCAGTTGGTGCCGATCACGAGTCCATCCCTAGCGGCATCGGGCAGTACAAGATCGCACCAGGTGCCCAGGGGCATGGAATCGACCTGGAGCCCATGCCCCCAGATCTTCGCCGCCCTCTGAGCCCGGGGCGAGGTCGACCAGAAGGGAAAACTGCGCGTGCCGTCCGCGGAGAGGTGAGTCGGGCTTCCTTCATCCTTCCGGACAAGCCAGACCACTCTGCTTGTGCGGACGTCTCGGAAGAATGCCGCTGCTTGCGAACCGCTCTGACTCATGGCCACCGAGCCTAGCGTTCCCCAAAGACCCATTTCGTTAGGAGTTCTCAGACCACACCCGTGCCCGGCGGGCTGACCGACAAGGGCACCAAGGGCAAGCGGGCCCGCAAGGTTCCCATCGTCGAGGACGATATGCACCCTAGTCGCCCAGCGCATCCTGTCCGCCGGCCCCAATCCGGACGCCCGCCTGTTCACGGGCCCGCGCGGCGGACGCATCTCCACCGCCGTCCTGCGCAACGCCACACACTGGGACACCGTGGTCTCCAAGCTCGGCTACGAACATCTGCACCGCCACGACCTCCGTCACACCGCAGTCACCTGGTTCGCCGACACTGGGGTCCAAGTACACGTCCTTCGCAGGATCGCCGGCCACGGTTCACTGACCACCACCCAGCGCTACCTTCACCCGGACGTCCACAAGATCACGACCGCCGGAGCGGCGCCCTCGGCCCACTTCAACGTGCTGCGCGCACCACGCTCACTGCCGAGCCCTTCGCCATGACCCGCTGACCTGGTTCAGGACGCCGGACCTCCAGCTGGCCCCCAATTGGTCCCCAAAATGATCAAGGGCCGGTTTCGGATTTCTCCGAAACCGGCCCTGATCTGCGACTCTCTCGAGTCGGGACGACAGGATTTGAACCTGCGACCCCTTGACCCCCAGTCAAGTGCGCTACCAAGCTGCGCCACGTCCCGCTGCGTTTTCTCCCGGTGTGACCGGTCGGCCGCGCAGGGAAAACATTACCTCACTCCGGGGCCCGCAATGACGCGCGTGCCTGCTGGGCACGGTCGGCCAGTGCGGCCGCTCCGCAGGCGACGGCCAGCTTGTGGGCACGGCCCAGCTCCCGCGGGCTGCGGATCGCGAGGCCGTAGTCGTACAGGGCGAGAGCGTGTTCGTACTCCGAGGAGGACGCCTCCAGGTGGCGTACGGCGTCGGCGAGGAGCTTCTCGGCCTCGTCGGCGGGGGCGAAGACGGCGAGGCACCGCAGGGCCTCCCCGATCGCGGTGTCCGTCCCGAAGCGTTCCGCGTGCTTCCGGGCCTGGGCCGCGATCCGAGCGCCCCGGGCCGGGTCCACGTCCACGAGCGCGCGGGCCAGGTCGCCCGCCCAGGGAGCCCAGACGCCGTTGTGCCGCTCGCGGGCCTCCAACGCCAGTCCCGCCGCTTCGAGCTCGGCAATGGCCTCCGCGGTCCGCCCTTCCGCCAGCAGCAGGCGGCCGCTGATGCACGGGGCGTCGGGAAGCACCATGGCGCTGGGGTACGGGTACGGGGCGCCGAACTCGTACTGGTCCGCGACCTCCCTCGCCTCGACCGTGCGGCCGCGGGCGAGCAGGGTGTCGATGAGGAGACAAGCGGCGTCCCAGTGGACCGGGAGGCCCTTGCCGACGCGGTCG